>DATBGH010000026.1:0-135686 GCA_036558085.1 Hyphomicrobiaceae bacterium | reverse complement strand
GGTGGCGCGCGACTTCTCACGTTGGTTCCTGTATCCCTCGCCGGCGCTCGGTCCCCGCACCAGCATCTCGCCGACCTCGCCGTCAGCGACATCGCGGCCATGCTCGTCGACGAGACGGATCTCGTAGCCCCGCACAGGCCTGCCGGAGGTTCCATACTTGAGGGCATTGGCACTGTTGCAAACGTACTGGTGCAGCATCTCGGTCGAGCCGACGCCATCCAGCACGTCCACTCCGAATTTGGTGCGGAACGCCTTGCCGATCTCGGCGGGCAGCGCCTCTCCGGCGGAGACGCACAGGCGCAGGCGCTTCGAGCAGTTCTCCGGCGTGCCCTGCGGAAAGGCGAGCATCGCCGCGTACAGCGTAGGCGCGCCGAAAAAGGCCGTCGGCTGATAGGCGTGCAGCGTGTTGAAGACCGATTCGGGGGTTGGTCGCTCCGGCCGCAGCACAGCGGCGGCGCCGACCGACATGGGAAACGACATGGCGTTGCCGAGGCCGTAGGCAAAGAACAGCTTGGCGGCGGAGAAGAGGAGGTCGTTCTCACGTATTCCAAGACAACCTTGGCCGGCGAGCCGCGCCGTCTCCATGGGACTGGAATGGACGTGGCGGACGCCCTTGGGCATGCCCGTCGAGCCCGACGAGTAGAGCCAGAACGCGGTCTCGTCGCAACAGGTATCGGCGGCCGCGAACTGCGACGCCTGCAACTCGAGCTCGGCGCGGAAGGAAAGCGCGAAGGGCGGGGGCTCACCCCCCGACACGAATACGTGCTTGAGAAACGGGAGTTGGCCGAGCACCGGTTGAATGATGGGCAGCAGCGCAGCGGAGATGAGAAGCGCGCGCGCACGGCTATCGCCGAGAATGTAAGCGTACTGCTCGGAGGTGAGCAGCGTGTTGAGGCATACCGGTACCACGCCGGCTTTGATGGCACCCCAAAACGCTACGGGAAAATCCACCGTGTCGAGCAAGAGCAGCGCGATGCGCGTCTCGCGCTCGATGCCGTAGGTTGCGGCGAGGTTGGCCATCCGGTTGCAGCGTACCTGTAGCTCACCATAGGTCAGGGTCTCGCCGGGATCGATGAATGCAGGCTTGGCGCCGCGACCTTCGGCGACGTTGCGGTCCACCATGTCGACCGCGGCGTTATAGATGCGCGGATAGCTCATTGTTCCTCCCCAGGCCGTCTAATGGCGGCTTGCTGATATTCGACGGACCAAGGCGCTCGCGACGAGGCCTTGGCGGCGTCATTCTGGGTCGATCCTATTGCACCTCGATCGCCCAACTGTTGGCCCCTGTGGCACCCCGGTGGTGTCACCCAGTGACCGCTTGGCGCCGAGGCTCTCCCAGGCCCTGTCCTATCATGCATCGCACAGATGCGGCAGCCCCGCAGGGCGGCAGGCGGGGCGCGCTTGGGTTGCGGCACAGGGTATCCATCCCTTCGGCCCGGGCATGCCAAACGTGCTCCGGGTGGGCTGATGGGCCTGGGGCGCAGTCGGTCGGTTGAAGCCACTCAGCCAATGTCACCAGTCGACCAAACGGGACACGCAAGCCCGGTCGGCCGAGGTCAGGGGGACCTGGATCGAGGAGCACCCAGATCCATGGTCATGCCCGCGTTGAATGGACCGCAATTGACCTGGCACGACGACCAGGAGCTAGCGCTATGCCGCCTCGGCGAGGCCGGCCGCCAGCCCGACGATTTCCCGCATGATCGCATTGAGCTGGAAGTTTTTGGGGGTGTAGACGGCGGCAACGCCCAGACGCTTCAGGGTGGCCGCATCCTCCGGTGGGATGATGCCTCCGACCACTACGGGCACATCGTCGAGCCCTTCCTCGCGCATGCGGCTCATCACCTCGCCGACCAGCGGCACGTGGCTGCCCGACAAAATCGAGAGGCCTACCACGTGCACTGATTCTTCGGCCGCCGCGCGCACGATCTGCGCCGGGGTGAGCCTTATTCCCTCGTAGACTACCTCCATGCCACAATCGCGCGCGCGCACGGCGATCTGCTCGGCACCGTTGGAGTGGCCGTCGAGGCCCGGCTTGCCGACGAGGAGCTTGATGCGCCGTCCAAGCCGGGCCGACACGCGCTCCACCTCGCCGCGCACCTCCTCGAGGCCTCCAGCGGAGGTGGCCACGCCCGCGGTGATGCCGGTGGGTGCGCGGTATTCGCCAAAGATGGAACGCAGCGTCGTGCCCCACTCGCCAGTGGTCACGCCGGCTTTGGCACAGGCGATGGACGGCTCCATGATGTTGTGACCCTCGCGAGCGGCGCGCTCCAGATCGGCCAGCGCCGCCGCCACAAGCTTGCCGTCGCGCGCGGCCCGCCATGCGCGTAGGCGTTCGACCTGTTCTTTCTCGATGGCCGGATCAACCGCTTCAATGGAGCCTTCGCCCGTAGACAGAGGCGAGGGCTCCGTCTCCGTCCAACGGTTGACGCCCACGACGATCTGCTCACCCGATTCGATTTTGCGTACGCGCTTGGTGTTGCTTTCGACGAGAGCGTGCTTCATGTAATCGATGGCGGCCACCGCCCCACCCATGCCGTCAATCCGCGCCAGCTCCTCCTCGGCCGCCGCTTTGAGCTCGTCAACCTTGGCGCGGATCACCTTCGATCCCTCGAAGATATCAGCGTATTCGAGCAGGTCCGTCTCGTAGGCGAGGATCTGCTGCAGGCGGATCGACCACTGTTGGTCCCAGGGCCGCGGCAGGCCGAGCGCCTCGTTCCAGGCCGGCAGCTGCACGGCGCGGGCGCGCGCATTGCGTGACAGGGTGACGGCCAGCGTTTCGATCAGGATACGGTAGACGTTGTTTTCCGCTTGCAGCTCGGTGAGACCCAGCGAGTTTACCTGCACGCCGTAGCGGAAGAGGCGATGCTTGGGGTCGGTAACGCCGTAGCGGGTGGTCGCAGTCTCGTCCCATAACTCGGTGAAGGCACGCATCTTGCAGATCTCGGTGACGAACCTGAGCCCCGCGTTGACGAAGAACGAGATGCGGCCGACGACGGCCCCGAACTCGCCAGCGGCTACCTCGCCCGAACGCTTGACCGCATCGAGGATCGCACGCGCCGTGGCAAGTGCGAACGCAAGCTCCTGCACCGGCGTGGCACCGGCCTCCTGCAGGTGATAGGAGCAGACGTTGGTCGGGTTCCACTTTGGCATGGCGTGCAACGTGAAGAGGATCGTGTCCTTGGTCAGTCGCAGCGACGGGGCGGGTGGAAACACATACGTGCCGCGCGACAAATACTCCTTGATGATGTCGTTCTGGATCGTACCAGTGAGCTTGGCCCGGGGCGTGCCCTGCTCGTCGGCGATGGCAACATAGAGCGCCAACAGCCACGCGGCAGTGGCATTGATGGTCATCGACGTGTTCATCTGTCCGAGCGGAATACCGTCAAGGAGGGTGCGCATGTCTCCCAAGTGCGAAACCGGCACGCCGACCTTGCCCACTTCGCCTCGGGCGAGCTCATGGTCTGGGTCGTAGCCCGTCTGCGTAGGCAGGTCGAAGGCGATCGAGAGGCCGGTTTGACCCTTGGCGAGATTTTTGCGGTAGAGCTCGTTCGATTTGCGTGCGGTCGAGTGTCCCGAATAGGTGCGTATGAGCCAGGGCCTGTCGCGCTCGGCCAATCCGGGTGCTGGGCCGGGTGCTGGGCCGGGTGCTGGGCCGGGTGCCGGGCCTGATGCCGATCCTGCTGCCGGGCCTGATGCCGATCCTGCTGCCGGGCCTGCTGCCGATCCTGATGCTGGGCCTGATGCCGGGCCTGATGCTGGGCCTGATGCCGGAACTGACCGCTTGCGCCGGGCCATGGCACCCCTCCTTGTTCGCAGCCGCGAGATATCCAGCCTAGCGGGAGTAAACGCCCGCGCAAGCCGAAGCTTTCCATGTGGCGAGGGCTCGCCCGCATGGAGAGGGCGCGCTCACGCCTGGTGATTGCCGGATCGGTCGTGCACCATGGCACGGCCGGCAATGCCGTGCCAAAAAGGGTGCCAGGATCGCTGCCGGCAGCGTCGCCATCGGCCACCGGTCGAGCGCCTCGGTGAAGTGCTCGGCCCGTAGAAGACGTTCGAACGCGAGGACGAGAAAATGTGCAGAAATGGGTAAACGAAACCGACGAAGAGAGGGTGAGCGACACAGTTTTTATGACTAAGGCCGCTTGATGAAGAAGGCCGCGCCGCGCAAATCAGCGCCTTATCGGCCCAAGGGCGCTGCGGCCCCGTCGCGCCGAGAGCGTCGGTTTCGCAAGGTCAAGCGTTGATGGTAGGCGCCAGCCGTCAAGACGGCGCTAGCGCCTATGCTGCATGCGCACAAAAATTCGCTTGAGCCGGTTGGTTTTCTGTTGGACTCTTCTGCGCTGCAACATGCAGGGCCCATGAGGCCCATATGCAACCTCCGTCTTTGGGAGTGGGTCCAATGGCTGTGCGGACAAGAGCCGAGACCGGTGTCAAGCCTCCGAGGGTCAGGGACGAGCAGTGGCCGAAGGAAACGCCGGCGGCACCGGCTGCCGTGGCGGCCGTAAAGGATCTCTATGCCATCGGCGAGATCCCCCCGCTCGGCCACGTGCCCAAGCAAATGTACGCTTGGGTGATCCGCAAGGATCGACACGGGCCGCCAGAGACGGCCATGCAGGTGGAGGTGGTGCCCACATGGGAACTCGACAGCCACGACGTGTTGGTTCTCGTGATGGCTGCCGGTGTCAACTACAACGGCGTGTGGGCCGCCCTCGGCAAGCCTATCTCGCCCCTTGATGGACACAAGAACCCCTACCATATCGCCGGCTCCGATGCGGCCGGCCTGGTCTATGCGGTCGGCTCCAAGGTGAAGCGCTGGAAGGTCGGCGACGAGGTCGTCATCCACTGCAACCAGGATGATGGCGACGATGAGGAGTGCAACGGCGGCGACCCCATGTTTTCGCCCAGCCAGCGCATCTGGGGCTACGAGACGCCCGACGGCTCGTTCGCCCAATTCTGTCGTGTGCAGGACCGGCAACTGCTGGAGCGGCCGCGACATCTCACCTGGGAGGAGAGCGCCAGCTACGTGTTGGTGCTTGCCACCGCCTATCGCATGCTGTTCGGCCACAGGCCACATGTGCTTCGACCCGGCCAGAACGTGCTGGTATGGGGGGCATCCGGCGGACTGGGCTCGATGGCGGTGCAGCTCATAGCAACCTCCGGCGCTAACGCCATCGGCGTCGTGTCGGACGACGACAAGCGCGACTTTGTCCTGCAGCTGGGCGCCCGCGGCATCATCAACCGCACGAAGTTTAACTGCTGGGGCGAGCTGCCGAAGGTCGGCAGCTCCGAATACGACGCCTGGTTCAAGGAGGCGCGCAAATTCGGCGCGGCCATCTGGGAGATCACTGGCAAGGGCAACAACGTCGATTTCGTATTCGAACATCCAGGAGCGGCGACGTTCCCGGTCTCCGTGCTGGTGGTGAAGCGCGGCGGTATGGTGGTGATCTGTGCCGGCACCACCGGCTATAACCTCACCATGGACGCGCGCTACCTGTGGATGCACCAGAAACGCGTGCAGGGCTCCCACTTCGCCAATCTCCTGCAAGCGGCGCAGGCCAACAAGTTGGTCGTGGAGCGGCGCGTCGACCCGGCGACGTCCGAAGTCTTCCCGTGGGAGCAGATCCCCAAGGCGCACATGCGCATGTGGAGGAACGAGCACAAGCCTGGCAACATGGCCGTGCTCGTCAGTGCACCCACGACGGGGCTGCGCACTTACGAGGACGTGCTGGAGGCGAGCCGCAAACGATTTGGCTAGCGGCGATGAGCCCTGCGCCTTCCCGCGCCTTTGGGAAAGTTTGGCGCGCGCCCCGTACCCGATGCACCCGGGGTGGCGCACGGCTTCCTTCGGCTTCCTTGCGCTGCTCGCCGCCCACGTCACGCCGGGTCGATTGGCCGGGCGCGGATCCGCACCCCGCGATAGGCGGCATGCCTTGGCTGTGGTGGAGATTGTTTCTCGGCAATGGTCGGTCGCCGCGGTCAGGACGGCCTCGGCACCGCCAATGTCCGCCCCCGCCACAAAATCGCGCCCAGATGAAGCGCCACTTTGCGCTCTGACCGAGGTCACGGGGCTTGCATGCGCGAGCGCGTGGGAAGGGACGGATCGCAGCTCGAGGCGGGACGGGCGCGCGCGATCAGCTGTCCCAGACCTGCTCGGGCATCGGCAACCCCTGCCAGGTGGCGGGATCAATGGGGCGATCAGGCGCTATCTGAAACTTGTCCTTGAGCACCCACATGAGCTGGCGAGAATGCTGACCTGCATGCCAGGTCGTGCGCTCCAGAAACTCATGACGGCTCACATCGCCGTAGTAGACCTTGGCCTTGTCATTCCAATGGGTGCGCCCGTCGGCGGTCTGCCACCAAGCGTTGAACCGCCGTCGCACCTCTGCCCCATAGGCGAGGATCTCGGGCCGCGTCGTGCCCGCCGGAGGCACGCGGTTGTAGGCCGTCGTTGCCAGCGGGATGCCCGCTTCGTGTTCAAGGAAGGCGTCCACTACGTTGAAGAGATGCCAGGCTAGCTGCGCATAGGAGCGCGGGCGGCCGGGCAATTGGTCGCCCAGACGGTCCTCGGGAAATTGCGCGAAGAAGCGCGCCGCACCGTCCAGCACGACGTCGATACGTCGCGCCAGTTCTTGTGGCGGCAGATGTTTGAGGGTGCCAAGGTCGATGCCGACGAGCCGCGCGATCTCTTTGAGCGACTGACCGTTAACCCAGTCCTTGCCGCGCGCGATCACCGGCAGCTGGCGGGTCCCCAGAGCCTGCAACTCCTCAAGCGCACCCGCATCGGCGAGGATGTTGCGTGACAGGAACGGAATGTTGTGTTTGCCAAGGAACTCCTTAGTGCGCAGACAGCTGGTTCAGCCAGGCTGCCAGTACACCTTGATGGGTTCCTCGGGCGCTGTGACCTTCATGTTCACGCGATCTCCGCGGTCGACAAAAAGTGATCTAGCACCTGCGCGCGCAATGTTCAATCACTGCGGTTTTGCCGCGACCGCGGATCCGCCGCCAAACAGGTTGAACACGCTACGGGAGCGTTGTGTATCGATGCTGACCCAGGCCGTCATGCCGGCACGCAGCGGCGGCTCACCCGGCCGCTCGATGAGCCGCAGCCGCACCGGCAGCCGCTGCACCACCTTAACCCAGTTACCCGATGCGTTCTGCGGCGGCAGGATGGCGAATTCGGCGCCGGTGGCAGGGCTTATGCTCTCCACTTCCGCGTCCCAGGTGATGTCGGGATAGATGTCGAGGACCACCGTCGCCTTCTGGCCAACGGATACGCTGCCGAGGTCGGTTTCTTTGAAATTGGCTTCCACCCAGGGGCGCCGGTCGCTGACGATGGAGAAGAGCGGCGTCTGCGCCTTGATCTGTTCGCCCGGTTGCAGCTTGAAGTTGACAACCGTACCGGCGCGCGGGGCCTTGATCTCGGTATAGGCGAGGTCAAGCGCGGCGCGATCGCGCGAGGCGATCTTCTCGCGCACCAGCGGGTAGCTGTCGGTCGGCAAATCGGGGTTGCCGCCGAGCGAGGCCTGAACCCGCCCGATTCGCTCGCGCAGCATGCCGACGCGGTCGCGCGCCTGCAAGGCATCGCTGTCGGCCAATTCGATCTTCGTCGCCGGACTTACACCGCGTGCCGCCAGCTCGTGTTGTCGCTTGGCCTGCACCTCCAGATAGAGCATCCGGCTTTCGGCTTCCTTGTATTCGGCCTTGGTCTCGCGCAGGCTTGCCTTCAACTGCTCGAGCGTGGCACGCGCCGCATCGAGTTCGGCCTCGGCCTTGGCGAGCGTCAACTGGTAGGGCGCGGGATCGAGCCGCACGAGCACCTGGCCCTCGGCGACAACGGCATGGTCGCGGATGCTCAGCTCGGCAATGCGCCCCATGACCTCGCTCGCAATTTGGGCGATGTCGGACTTGACGTAGGCATTTTCCGTCGAGGCATAACGCCCGCCCATCAGCCAGAACATGAGCGCGGCGAGGACGACGAGCGCCGGCACGCCCAAGAGTAGGATTGCGCGCGCATGCCGACGCCAGTCGATGACGAGGGGAATTGGCCGCGCGCGCAGCAGCTTGATGGGGGCCATCGTCATGGGCCAATGCGCTCGTCTTGCGCGCCGGCCTGGCGCGCGGCCGCCGTTGCCTTAAAGCCGATGGCCTCAAGATCCCGATCGCCTGCCGCAAGCTCCGGAACGGGAGCCTCCGCCATGCCGATGAGCCTTGATTTGACGCGGCCGAGCAGCTTACGGAGCTGGGTGGCCTCGCGCCGCGAGAGCTGGACGAGGGCGTCTTCGACGGTGGTCTCGGCAATGTGCCAGATGCGCTTGTGCAGGCGCTCGGCTTCGGTGGTCAGATAAACGCGGTTGACCCTTCGGTCGCCGGCTTGCGCCCGGCGCTCGACCCAGCCCTTGGCCTCTAGCCTGTCGACCAGGCGGCCAACGGTTGCCTTCTCCACCTCCATCATATCGGCGAGCTCGGATTGGGATGCGCCGGGGTGTCGGTGCAGGCGCGTGAGCGCCAACCACTGTGCGCGCGTGAGGCCGAGCCGCCGCACACGCCGATCGAACACGGTGCGCATGAGGCGGGCAACATCGGAGATCATGAAACCGATGTGTTCGTCGGGATTCGACATTGGCCCATTGTATAGCGCGGTGGCGAGGTCGTAAGCTAGGCTACCATCGCATAACATACCATTCGCGGGGACATGACCTGCGGCATGAACGCTGACGATGCAGCCCAGAGCCTCTCCTCGCTCCAGCGCTATTTGATCCTAGCCGCCGTGGTGCTGGGCTCATCGCTCTATTCTACGGCGTTGCTAACGACCTCAACCATCCTGCCGCAGATGCAAGGTGCCTTGTCGGCGACGCAGGACGAGATCGCCTGGGCGATGACGTTCAACATCTTGGCGACCGCGGTGGTGACGCCGATGACGGGTTGGCTCGTCGCCCGCTTCGGCGCCAAGCGCGTGATGACGAGCGGAATTCTGTGCTTCTCGATCGCCACGTTTCTGTGCGGGCTCGCTCAATCGCTCGATGCGTTGGTGCTATGGAGGATCATCCAGGGCGCTACCGGAGCGCCCGTCGTGCCGCTCTCGCAAACCATCTTGCTCAATACGTTTCCGCGCCGTCAGCATCCCGTGGTGCTGTCGCTGTTCGGCATGGCCGTGGGCGTGGCCCCGGTGGTCGGCCCGGTGCTCGGCGGGTACCTCGCCGAGGCGTACACCTGGCGCTGGGCTTTCCACATGCTGGTGCCCGTCGGCATGCTGGCCTATCTGGGCCTGCGCCTGGTCCTTCCTGCCGATACGAGGCCGCGCCCGATTGAGCTCGACTGGACGGGATTTCTGGCGCTGGCGGCGGGCATGGCGGCGCTGCAACTGGTTCTCGCCCGCGGGGTTCGCCTTGATTGGTTCGACTCGACCGAGATCTTGCTGGAGTGCGTGTTGGCCGCCATCGCGTTCTACGTGTTCATCGTGCACTGCCTCACGACGAAGGCGCCGTTTCTGAACCTTTATCTCCTTTGCGACCGCAACTATGCCGTGGGCCTGGTGCTGGTGACGATCTATGGCATGCTCAACTTTACGCCCATGGTGTTGCTGCCGCCGCTCCTGCAGCAGTACGCAGGCTTTCCCGATGCGCTGGTGGGCGAGGTGGTTGGTTGTCGCGGCTTGGGGATGACCGTAGGCTTCCTGGCGTCGGCGCTCACCAGCCGGCTTGACCCCCGCATCGGCATGAGCGCGGGATTTCTCATGCAGGTCGTTTCCGGCGCCTGGATGCTGACATTTGACCTCAACGTCACCATGGAGATCCTGGTCCTGAACAGCCTCGTGCAGGGGTTTGCGGTCGGCCTCATCTGGGTGCCGCTGTCGGTGGTTGCCTTCGACACGCTGGCGGCCGACGATCGGGCCGAGGCCTCGGCGGTGTTCCACCTGTTGCGCAATTTGGGTTCGAGCTTCTTCATTTCGCTGTCGATTGCCGAAATCGTGCGCGCAACCGGAGCCAACTACAGCCGGATGGTGGAGATGATTTCCCCCTACAACACCACATTGGCGCTGCCCTGGGCGGCCGGCGGCTGGGATTGGGCGAGCGTCCCGGGCCTTGCCAGGATCGCCAAGGAAATCACCCGCCAGGCCGCCATGATCGGCTATCTCAACGGCTTCATGATGTACACCGTAGCCTCGGGCCTCGGTTTCCTATTTGTTCTCGTGGTGCGCCGCCGACGGAACGCGTTGGCGCGGGTAAAGAGCACGGTAAGTTGAGGTTGTGTGAGATCTGCCTGCGCGCCATGGTTGCATCGCATGCGGTGGGTCCGAATCACGCCCACTTAAGCATTCCCGACGGCTGCTTTGGCGCAGGCCAAGTGCGGACCCTTCAAAGTCCGTGAAGTTTGTGTTATGGTGGGTTTCGGTTGGTGGCGGCATGAACAAAATCGGAACCCAAGCCCGCATGTGAACGCGGTTTACCCCTGCGCACGGTGCCTTGCAGCACCGGCACCGAGCGTGCCAGCGCAGTTTGGGCAGCCAAGCCAGACAAAGACGGCGTGAGGGCCTGGCGGGCGAACAGACCACCGTCAGGAATGCGGCCGAGATGGAGGAAAGGAGGACGACCGGTAAACCGGGGAGCCTGCGCTTTTGTGCGCCTTGGTGTCGACCGGGGCACCGAGCTGGAACAGGCGGGTCCTGAAGAGGCGGGCTGGAGGAAGAGGTCCGGATGCATCGGGCGAATCGGGCAGGGATCAGGGCCCGAAGAGCCGTAGAGAACTCTAGGTCAGAGTGAGCGAGCGACATGGTACGGAAAGCAACCACGAGCAAGAGCGCGGCAAAAAAGGCCGACGCGAGAAAGCAAGCGGCGCCCAAAGCGGCTGCCCGCCCCTCGCCGTCCCCGGCCAAGGCCGTGCCCCGCAAGGAGCAGCCCGGCCATGGCCCAGCCAAGGTTGCGCCCAAGCCCAAGACTGTTGTTGCAAGCAAGGCGCCGTTGAAGCGCCCGGCGCCGGCGGCCAAGCCGGTGCCCCAAAAGCCCCACGGCAAGGCACCCGTCGTGGCCGGCAAGCTCGCCGCCGCGCACGGGGTCCAAGTGCGGCCGATCGCGCAGGCGGCGCAGAGTGGAGCGCGCGTGGTGGGGGACATGGCTCCCGTTTCCCCACCCCGGCAGTTCGGACAACCAGCGGCCGCGCTGGCGGCTGCCAAGTCTGGGGCGCAAAAGACCATGCTGCCGGGGCAACAGCCCGCCGCAGGCAAGCAGGCCGCTGCCGCCCAGGCCGCAGCCAGCAAGAAGCCCGTCAACCAGCGGCACGGCTTTAAGACCAACGAATGGATCGTTTATCCGGCCCACGGCGTCGGGCGCATCGTCGGCATCGAGGAGCAGGAGATCGCCGGCATGTCGCTTGAACTCTTCGTCATCACGTTTGAAAAGGACAAGATGACGCTGCGCGTGCCGACCGGTAAGTCGGCCAGCGTGGGCATGCGCAAGCTGGCCGATGAAGGCGTCGTGAAACGCGCGATGGAGACCCTCAAGGGGCGTGCTCGCATCAAGCGCACCATGTGGAGCCGGCGCGCCCAAGAATACGAAGCCAAGATCAATTCGGGCGACCTCGTGGCCATCGCTGAGGTCGTGCGCGATCTCTACCGCTCCGAGAGCCAGCCTGAGCAATCCTATTCGGAACGTCAGCTCTATGAGGCGGCGCTCGACCGCATGGCGCGCGAAATCGCGGCGGTCGAAAAGCTCGATGAGCGCGGTGCCGTGCAGCGCATCACCGAGGTCCTCTCCAAGAGCGCCAAAGGACGGCGTGCCGCCGCCGAGGAGGCCGAGGTCAAGGCCGCCTGAGGCGCCTCGTCCACTGCAGGTCCAGGGGTTGGCAGGTTGGGCTTAGGGCGCAGAGGCGTGGGCTCGGCGTCTGGCGCTCGGCATTTGGGGCTTGGCATCCAAGATGGGCTCAGGGCGCGCATTGGGACCGGCCGGCGGGCCGCCCGGTGGGGGCTCGCGCTCAGGCGCTCCATCGGGTGTCTCACAGCCCGCTCGAGCCCCATTGCCTCGGGTTGTGGGTCTTGGATCAGTTTGGGTTTTGGATCGGTTTGGATTTTGGACGCTTCGAACGCTTCGGCGCCGCTCGATAATGGCTTGCGAGGTCCACTGCGTCCAACCCTCTGATCACAGTGGTCGCGCCCCTCGCGTCGCCATCCACTGTTGATCGCACCCTGGGCCTTCGATTGTTGCCTGGACCGTGCTCTAAATTCCCGGCGGCTGTGTGATTCGGCGCCTTGCGGCGCCCAGGGCGGGGGAATTCATCGATGAACGCTGAGAACGAATTGCGCGCCGGGCTTTGCGCAATTGCCAAGCGGTCCGTCGGCCTCATGAGCGCCTGCGGCAACGAGGAGAGCACCAAGCTCTATCTCGTCCTGCCGATCCTGGGGTTGTTCGGCTACGACTATTCCAACCCCTACGAGGTCTATCCGCAGTACGCCGCCGACCCCAACCAGTCGCACAAAGTGGACCTGGCCGTGCTGCGCGATGGACAGCCCGTCATCGCCATCGAATGCAAAAAGGTCAGTGCTGATCTCGCCGGCGCACGTGATGAGATGCGCACCCACTACAATTCCATTCCCACCGCCAAGCTCGGCATCCTGACCAATGGCATCGTGTTCGAGTTTTTCGTCGACTCGACCCAAGCCAATACGATGGACGAAGATCCCTACCTTACGCTCGATTTGGAGAGCGTCTGGCGCAACGGGGTGCCCGACGAGGTGCTCGATGCGCTCATCCACGTGACCAAGGCCAGCTTTGATCCCGAAGCAATCGCCGAGCTTGCCCACGTGCGTCTCGTCAAGAAGCGCTTGCGCACCGCGCTGTTGGAGGAGGCCAGTTCGCCATCGGAGGACTTCTGCCGCTTCTTCCTGCAGCGCGCAGGCCTCAAGCAGGTGCGCAAGGGCGCCATCGACCGTTACTACGGCCCGCTGATCAAGACGGCGCTCGACGAGGCGCTGGTGTTGCCGGCCGCACAAAGGCTGCGCAACGACCCGGACGGCAAGTCCACATCTCTCAACCTGCACCAAATCGGTCAGCGCATCGTCAGCAGCGAGCACGAGCTATCGATCGTTGGCTATGTGCGCCGGCGGCTGGCGTACCTCGTGCGCGAGGAGGCGCTGTTTTCCGCCATCGATCGCCTCGAGTACAAGGACAGCCTCGGCAAGCTCGTGGTGTACTACGCCAATGAGCGAAAGGGCCGGCTATTCGATTACATCGAGGGCGCGGAGGGCTATGACAAGTTCATCTTCCCGCCACCCTACGGTGAGATCGTTACAAAAAGCGTACTTGACATCGACGAGCCTCTGGCTGCCACTTTTGCCGCGCGTGTGCGCGAGCTTGGCCACATGCACCCCGTAGAACACCTGGCGCGCATCGCTTGAGGCGAGTGACCGACGAGAGGCTTGAAGAGTAGGCGTGTCGTCCCCCGGCTCCCACTGGTCGCTCGACGTATTCCGCGCCATTGAAGCGCGCAACATCACGCTGGTATGCACCGTCCCCGACGGCGGCCTCACCCATCTGCTCGATCTGATCGCGGCCGACGACAAGATCCGCCTCGTCACGCTAAGCACCGAGGAGGAGGGCGTCGGCATCGCCGCTGGATGTTGGCTCGGCGGCCGGCGCGCCATGATCGCAATGCAGTCTTCCGGCGTTGGCAACTGCATCAACGCCCTGGGTCTGCCTCTGGCTTACCGGGCGCCCTGTCTGATGCTGGTGACCATGCGCGGACAATGGGGTGAGTTCAATCCTTGGCAGGTGCCAATGGGTCAGGCCGCAAGGTCGGTGCTGGAGGCGATGGGGGTGAGATGCTTTCCCGTCGATCGGCCCGAGGAGGTGGGCGAGACCTTTGCGGCGGCGGCTGACCTCGCCTTCAACAGTCGTACCAGCGCGGCCGTGCTGGTGGGCCAGCGCATCATCGGTGCCAAGGGGTTCGGGCAGCAATGACGGCCGCACCCAACAAAATCGCGCGCCGCGCGTTCATTGCCGAGCTCCTGCGCCATCGCGGCGAGGCGCTGATCACGACCGGACTTGGCAGCGCGACGTGGGATTGCTTCGCCGCGGGCGACAGCCCCGAATATCTTTACTCCTGGGGCGGGATGGGTCTCGCGGTGCCGACCGCGCTCGGCCTGGCCCTGGCCCAGCCGGGCCGTCGCGTGCTTGCCATCACCGGCGATGGCGAAATGATGATGGGATTGGGCTCGCTGGCCGTGGTCGGCGACCAAGCACCCAAGAATTTTGCCGTGCTCGTGCTCGACAATGAGACGTTCGGCGAGACCGGTCGCCAACGCGGCCTCACCGCCGGTCGCGTGGATATCGCCGCCGTCGCCAAGTCCGTCGGCTTCAGCGATGTCATGACGGTGACTGAGCCGGGAGCAACGGCGACGCTGGGGCGGTTCCTGTTCGCGCAACCAGGACCAGTACTTGCCGTTGCCAAAGTCGCGATCACCGAGGATCCCTGGGCGCTGCCTGAAAAGGACGGCGCCACGCTCGCCCACCGCTTCCGCACCGCCCTGGGGCTGGAGCAGGCGTAGGGGGTGTGACCGTGCGGCTCGCCCGTGTTGGTGCCTGCGTGGGCTGAGCCGGGTTGGGACCTGGCGCTGGTTGAGCCCCGGACGGGAACAAGCAGGCCCGTCGGTTCAGACCCGTCTCCTCAGGCGCGTCTGCTCAGGTCGAGCTGATCGCACCCAACCCATAGAGCTCGCCGTACTTATTGCGCAGATAGGCCACATAGGGTGCGATGTTCATTGGACTGCCGGTGGCACGCTCAATGAGCTCGTCGGGTGTGAACTTGCGCCCGTGCCGGTAGAGGTGCTCGCTGAGCCAGGCGTGCAAATGAGCGAAGTTCCCCCGCGCCATATCGGTCGGGATGTGGGGGTGTGCACGCAGGGCGGCGGCGTAGAACTGTGCGCCCAAGATATTGCCAATGGTATAGCCCTGGAAGCCGCCGCCCAGGGCGCCGGCGTACCAGTGGGCGTCCTGCAGGCAGCCCTCGCGATCATTGCTGGGTGCGACGCCCAGGTCCGCCGCATAGCGTGCGCGCCACGCCTCCGGCAGGTCCTTCACGTGCAGCCGACCTTCGAGCAGTGAAAGCTCGAAATCGAAGCGCATCATGATGTGAAGGTTATAAGTCACTTCGTCGGCATCGGTGCGGATGAGGGAACGCTCCACCTTGTTGATAGCGCGATGGAACGCGTCGAGGGGCACGTTCGCGAACTGCCCTGGAAATGTCTCGCGCAGCAAGGGATAGAAATGCTCCCAGAATTCGCGGCTGCGCCCGACCACGTTCTCCCACAGTCGCGATTGGCTCTCGTGCACGCCGGCCGAAGCGCCTGAGTTCAGTGGCGTACCCTCAAGGGTGGCCTCGACGCCCTGCTCGTACATCGCGTGACCGGCCTCATGCAGGGTAGAGAACAACGCCTCGCCGATGTCGTCCTCGCGCACGCGCGTGGTGATGCGCACGTCGCCGGCGGAAAACTTGGTGCAGAATGGATGGTGCGTCTTGTCGATCCGCCCGCGCTGGAAGTCGTAGCCCACGCGCCCGACAACGGCGAGACCGAACGCCATTTGCGCCGCTTCCGGGAACGATCCGGAGAGGCAGCGTGCATTCGTTGCTGGCGCATCGGCGATGGCGCGCACGAGGGGCATCAGGGCCGCGCGCAACTCGACAAACAGCGCCAGAACCTTGGCTGCGGTCATGCCCTCGTCGGCGTCGCCGATCAGCGGGTCGGCGATGTGCGCGTAGGGGGCAAAGAATTCGGCATACTGCCGGCTAAAATCTAAGGAGCGCTCCAGCAGCGGCCGCATGGTCGCAAAGTCATTGGCCGGACGCGCCCTGGTCCAGGCGTCGAAGGAGGTCGAAGAGTGCTCGCGCCAGCGTTCGACGAACTCGGTCGGCACCTTGACGGCGCGCTGAAAGTCGCGGCTGGCAACGCGCACGAGGCTCGCCGCATCGCTTTCGCTTGGCAGGGAGC
Source organism: Hyphomicrobiaceae bacterium (assembly GCA_036558085.1). Classification (GTDB taxonomy): domain Bacteria; phylum Pseudomonadota; class Alphaproteobacteria; order Rhizobiales; family Hyphomicrobiaceae; genus AWTP1-13. Next base: position 119,710 of record DATBGH010000026.1, on the reverse strand, counting down.
GGGCGTAGGTTTGCAGCTCGTCCAACAGCTTGCCCAGCGCGGGATCGGTGGCCTTCTCGTGCGCCAACCGCCCAAGCAGCGCGCCCTGCCTGGCGCGCGCCTTGGCCCCGCCGGGCGGCATGTAGGTCGCCTGGTCCCAGCTCAGCACCGAACCGGCGGCACCCAAGTCGTTGATTTCGCGCAGCCGAGCCTGCAGTTGGCTAAGCTTGGCTTGCGGCGCTGTGTCGGACGAAATGACGTCACCTCTTCGCTGTGACGAGGCGCGAGCCTGGCATGGAGGTGCCCTTGCCCCCGAAGCGTCAGCCCAGTTTCACGGCAAGTGGGCTCCTAGGGCAAGCGGCGTTGGCAGCTCGCAGCAACAGAGCTCGCTTGGTCCAGGCGCTCAGGACCCAGACCCTCAGGGTCAAAACTCGCACGGCCAAAGCCAAGGACCGCAGCATCGAGGCCCAGGGTTTGGGCCCAGGGTTTGGGCCCAGGGTTTGGGCCCATGAGCCCGAGCCCATGGGGCTGGGCCACGGTGTGCGCCCTAGTGCGCCTGCTCAAAGGCTCGATGCAAGGCTCCGACGCATGGCCCCGGTGCAGGGCCCCGGTGCAAGGCCCAGGTGCAAGGGTTGGCGCGATGAGCGTCGATACTGCCCGCAGCGCAAACCGCGGGATGCCGGGCGCCCTGTGTGGGCTGCCGACGGTCGCGCTACTGTAGGAGTGACGCTGGCGGCGGAACGAGGAGCCGCGCACCGGCGCCGTCACAATTGGGAGAAACGCATGGCACCCATAGAACTGCCGCCGGCCGTCGGACCGTTCACCCGGGTTGTGCTGCCAAAACGGTTTTGCAATCTCGACCGCTTGCGGTTCGCGCTGAGTGCGCGCGGCCTCGACGGTATCGTCGCGACGCTCCCCTACAATGTCTTTTATCTGACGGGTTTTAACGGGGTTGCCCACAAGGCGGACGAGCCGCGGCCCTACGCCGTCATCCTTTCGCGCCATCTCCCCGAGCAGCCGGTGCTTATCGTTGCCGACTATTATCTGGCGACCTTTCTCCAGCAGCCGACCTGGGTGGAGGACATCCGACCGTTCCGTGCCGTGATGATGCCGCTCGACCTCGCGCCCTCCCAATCCGACATCGATCGCTTCATCCCCAGGAGCGCCACCCATGCGCCCTGGATCGAGCGCTCACGCCGGCACTATGCCTTCGATATGGCCACCGCCATGCGCGCGGCCCTGAAGGAGCTAAGGCTCGATGGCGGGCGTGTCGCGTGGGATGATTTGGGCGTCGGCTTCCGTCTGGGCGTCGAGGGCATGGAGCTGGTCGACGGCTACGATCCCTTGATGTTCGCGCGCGCGGTGAAGACGCATTCAGAACTCATGTTGCTTGAGCGCTCAACGCGGCTCAATGAAATGGCCATCCGCCGCACCATGGCCACTTGGCAGAAGGGCGCCACTTGGCGCGACCTGAACAAGGCCTATGCCGCGGCCGTGACCCATCTCGGCGGTTTCGTGCGCGATCCAGCGGCCATGGTGTGGGGTCATCCACGCGGGTCCGATCCGGCCCTGACCCTCGCCACGGGGCTTGAAGACGATGCCGTGGAGCCCGGCACCCACGTCATGTTCGACTGCCACGGCACCCTCGATCTTTATTGCTGGGATGGCGGCAAGACGTGGGTGGTCGACGACGCCCCCGCGGGCGGCGCTCGCCGCTTTGCCAAGGCGACGGCGCAGGCGTGCGAGGCACTGCTCGATGCCATGCGGCCAGGCGCGCGGATCAGCGAGCTGCAAGCGCGTGCCCGCCAGGTCTATCGCGGCGCCGGCGTGGCGGACCCCGATTCGGCCATCATCTTCTTCCACGGCCTCGGACTGTCCCACATGGACATCGAACAGACTTTGGCCGACGGTCGCCCCAACGGCGACTGGGCGCTTGAGGAGAACATGGTTGTGCCCGTGCATTTGCTCTACCCGGGCGGCGAGCACGAACGCATGTGGCTGGAAGAGGTGGTGCATGTCACACGCGATGGCGGCCGCCCGCTGTTCTCGTGGGGCTTTGCCCCGCTTACCGGCTCCGACCAGCGTCCACGTGATCAGTCCGCCTCCTGAGGGCGTTCAGCTCTGCAGCAAGCGGGCTTGTAGCGCAGCCGTCAGCGTGCAGGTCTGCATCTTCCCACGCGGAGCTGGTCAGGCACCTTGATGACGAGGCAACGATCGTTGCAACGCCTGCCGTTGCTCATCTCGGTCGCGCGGCATAGCTGCCCACTGCCTGTGGGACTGGCGCTGGTCGAGGCGAGCCACCCTGTCGGGCTCAGCGATGCCGCCATCGGCTTCGAAACTCGATGGTCGCCGCGCGCTGTTGTGAGCGCTTTTGACCTGCTGCTCGATTGGCGTGGACTGGCAGCGTTGCGCTCACGCGCGTCCATGCCAGTGCGACTTGCCGATGCGCACACTAGGTCGCAAGCGTGCCGATGGCTTTCGATGACGCTCCGAGCACCGCCTGCGGCTCGTCATAGGCAAGCAGCGATCGCCAGTGGCGTTCCAGATCGGCTTTGAAGAGCCCGCGCGTGAGGCCATCCACCAGCTTTCGCACTGCTGTGGTCATAGCATTGATCGACGATCCAGACGGGCCGAAGCTCATGGTGGAGGCGATGGCAAAGACATGGATGTTGCCAATCCACGGTGTGGTGCCGGGGACCTTCTCGAGCAATTCGAAGTCGCGCCCGAGATAGGGAAAGCGGCCAAGGCGGTCATCGCGCAGGTCGGAGGGTGGCGTGTAGCGGTCGGCCCACGTCGCGATGTTGGCAGCGAAGGCCCGCAGTTCCGGCCGGTATGCGAAATCGATGTCCACACCCGTGCCGCAAATAAGGAAATCGGCAACGAACGGACCTTGCGGCGTCTCGACCTCCACCCGTTCACCCAAGGTGCGCGCACCAAGCCAGGGTGCCGCCGTGTGCAGATGGAAGTTGGGATGGCAGGCACACCGGTTCCAGGTCTCCTGCGGAAAGCCTTCGCGCAGACCCAGAATGGTGCTCATGAAGCGCCAACGCCAGGCATCGTCCAAGTCCGACAGGTGTCGCAAGAAGCCGGTGAAGGTGAGCCAACGATAGGGCTGCACGAGCTGCGGCACCGGCCGGCGACAGAACGTGTGCACCTCCGCGGCCCCGTGCTCGAGGGCGACGGCGGCATTGTCGAGCGCGGAGGCCCCGGCGCCCAGCACGGCGACGACCTTGCCCGCGAGCGCGTCAAAGTCGATGGTGTCGGCAGCGTGTGCGCGGCGGCTGGTGGGCAAGCTCGCCACGAATTCGGGCAGCCACCACCGCCCCATGCCCTCCTGTCCGGTCGCCAGCACCAGCTTGCGCGCATACAAGGTTTCGCGGCCGCCGCCGTCGTTTCGCACCGTGACGGCGATGAGGTCGTCAACCGCAGGCGCGATAGCCAAGGCCTCGCATCTGTTGCGGACGGGAACCGCGGTCGTTTCGCGCACCCACAACAGATACGAAGCCCAAAGCTCCGTCGGGATGGTCTGGAGTGCGGCCCAGCCCTCCACCCCGAAGCGGGCCTCGTGCCAGGCCTGATAGGTGAGGCTTGGTACGTCGAGATCGGGCCCTGTGTAGTCCTTGGGGCTGCGCAGCGTGCGCATGCGTGCATAGCTCGACCATGGGCCCTCGCGTCCGTACTCGGCCTTGTCGATGGCAAGCACGTTGTTGACCTGCGCGCGTTGTAACGCGAAGGCGATGGCAAGCCCGCTCTGGCCAGCGCCCAGGATGAGGACGTCGAACGCAGGTTTGCCTTGCGGTCCGGCCTGCGGCTCCAGCCAGGGCATCGAAGGATGGGCGATGCGGGCAAGATCACGCCGCGCCTCGGCCGTGAGTGCAGCGAGCCGCGCCTTATGCGCGCCGTCCTCGTCAGAGCCCATTTTGCAGGCCACCTTGGTAGCCGGGCCGGAACGGCGTCGCCTCGCGGCGGCGCCAGCATCCATTCCCGCATCTAGGGCATGCATCTAGGGCATGGACGGCCTTGCTGAGAAGGCGGAAAACGTGCCGGGATAAGCTTGCGGCAATTGGGGCGGTATTGCCAACAGGTGTCACAGCGATGGTCGCAAAGGCGGCTCGCCCAAGGCCGGGCCCGCGGCTGCGTCCAACCCCTCGCCGGCCACGGCGCCATGATCCGGCGGGTCCTTAGGGATCCGCTTGGGTGGATTTCCCGGAGGCGACTCGGAGTAAGCTTGGGGCGATGACCCCGGTCACCACATTCGCAGGCCGGACCGTGGCCGTCTTTGGCCTCGGACGCTCCGGCCTTGCCACGTGCCGGGCGCTGCTCGCGGGCGGTGCGACCGTCGTGGCTGGAGATGACACGGCGCACAGTCGAGAGACGGCCGCGGCGAGTGGCGCTGCGGTCAAGGATCTGGCCGCAGCCGATTGGAGCTCCTTTGCCGCGCTCGTGCTCGCACCGGGCGTGCCGCTAACGCATCCGGCGCCGCACTGGACGGTGAACATGGCGCGCGCGGCGGGCGTGGAGGTGATCGGCGACATCGAACTCTTCTGTCGCCAGAGGTGGGCGACCGCACCAGACGCGCCTTTCGTTGCCATCACCGGCACCAACGGCAAGTCGACGACGACGGCGCTCCTCACCCACATTCTGCGCTCGGCCGGGCGGGACGCACAGATGGGCGGCAACATCGGGACCGCCATCCTTGAGCTTGAACCTCCGGCCGCCCAGCGCGTCCATGTCATCGAAATGTCCTCCTTCCAGATCGAGCTGACACCCTCGCTGGCACCGAGCATCGGCGTGCTGCTCAACATCTCTCCCGATCATCTCGACCGCCACGGCACGATGCAGCGTTACGCCGCGTTGAAGGCGCGCCTCGTCGAGCGGGCGCGCCGGACCGTCATCGGGCAGGACGACCGCTGGTCGCGCGATGTCACCGAGCGCCTGCGGCTCGGCGGCGGCGACGTCGAGCTTGTCTCGACCCGCGAGGCGGTGTCCCAAGGCTGGTATGGGCTGGGGACTGAACTTTTTGCCAACGCAGCGGGTGTGCGTGGCGCCTTCGCCGATCTTGCGGGCGTGGGCGCGCTGCGCGGCAGGCACAATATCCAGAACGCGCTTGCCGCCAGCGCTTGCGCGTTGGCGCTCGGGCTTTCGGTGGGCGAGGTGAGAGCCGCACTGAGGACGTTCCCGGGCCTGCCGCATCGCCTGGAGGAGATCGGACGGCTGGGCCGCACTCTCTTCATCAACGACAGCAAGGCCACCAACGCCGACAGTACCGCCACCGCGCTCACGGCTTTCGCGGGTGACGTCTTCTGGATCCTGGGCGGTCGGGCGAAAGAGGGCGGTATCTCAGATCTGGCGCCGCTCTTTGCGCGCATTGCCCGCGCCTACCTCATCGGCGAAGCAAGCGAGGTGTTTGCGGCCACGTTGAGCGGCAAGGTCGCCTTTGAGCGTTGCGACACGCTTGCAGTGGCGTTGGCGCGGGCGGCCCGCGACGCGGCCGCCAGTGCCGCCGCCGAGCCCGTGGTGCTGCTGTCCCCGGCCTGCGCTTCCTATGATCAGTACCCCAATTTCGAGGTTCGCGGCGATCATTTCCGGGGGCTCGTGGCCGCCCTGCCTGGCATCAAGCTGCGCCGGGGCGAGGGGCCATGAAAAGCGCGGGCGAGCGGCGCTCATCGCCGCGCCAGCAAACGGGGGGAGCGGGAACTCGGGTCGAGGTGGGAGGCTCGCCATGAGGCTGTCGCGGGCCGAGCGGAGCTTGCTCGTCGATTGGTGGTTCACAGTCGATCGCGCGCTGTTGGCCGCCGTTCTCGTCATCATCAGTGCAGGCCTCCTGTTGTCGCTGGCGGCGAGCCCCTCCATTGCCATCAAGCGCGGGCTGCCGACGTTTTATTTCGTCGAGCGGCATGCTGCCTTCGCGCTGGCAAGCATTACCATCCTGCTCACTGTCTCCTTCCTCTCCCCGCCGCGTGTGCGCCGCCTCGCACTTGTCACTCTGATTGCTGCGTTCATGCTGATGGTGATGGTGCTCACGGTCGGCACCGAAGTGAACGGCGCGCGGCGCTGGGTGCAGCTCGGCGGCTACTCGCTGCAACCCTCCGAGTTCGCCAAGCCGGCGTTCGTGGTGCTCTCGGCGTGGCTGCTGGCCGAGGGCGAACGGCGCCCGGACATGCCGACCATGACCATGGCCGTCGCGCTCTATCTCGCATGCGCGGTGCTGCTCCTGCTTGAGCCCGATGTCGGTCAAGTGCTGCTGCTGAGCCTCGTTTGGAGCGCCTTGTTTCTGCTCGCTGGCAGGCCGTTACCATGGTTTTTTGCCCTGCTCGCAGGCCTCCTCGCTCTCCTCCTCGGCGCCTACCTAAGCTTGGGCTACGTGCGTTTGCGCATCGATCGGTTCCTCAACCCCGGCATCGGTGACACCTTCCAAGCCGACCGCGCGCTGCAGTCTTTCATCGAGGGCGGCTTTTTCGGCAAAGGTCCAGGCGAGGGGACGATCAAGGCCGTTCTGCCCGACGCCCGTACCGACTTTATCTATGCGGTGATTGGGGAGGAGTATGGCGTCCTGGCCTGCCTCGTGCTGCTCGCGCTGTTCGTGCTGGTGGTGGTGCGCGTGTTTGGGCGCCACGTCGGACGCAGCGACGGCTTTGCGTCGCTGGCCTCCGCCGGCCTTGCCTTGCTCTTCGTTCTGCAGGCGATGATAAATATGGCCGTCAACGTCGGACTAGTGCCGGCCAAAGGCATGACGCTGCCTTTCGTGTCGACCGGAGGTTCCTCCATGCTGGCAATCGGCCTCACGATTGGCATGCTGCTGGCGCTTACGCGCCAGCGCCCAGACCCTGCGCGCGTCAAAAAGCCAAAATTCTTGTCGAGGCCTAGCGTGTGAAACGCCAATGGGAACGGCAAAGGTCGTGAGCGCTCGCTCGGTGATGCTGGCAGCCGGCGGGACGGGGGGGCACCTCTTTCCCGCATTGGCGCTCGCCCAGGAACTGGGGCGGCGTGCGATTGGCGTCGACCTCGTGACGGACCAGCGCGGGGATCGCTACGGAGCCGATTTTCCCGCCCGTGCCGTCTACCGTGTTCCCTCCGCAACCCTGGCGGAGCGATCCCTGCTGGGAGCGGCACGGACCGGCTCGATGCTGCTGCGGGGCGTCGCTGCAGCCTTCAGGCTGCTGGGCGAGGTACGGCCGGGCGCGGTCGTGGGCTTCGGTGGCTATCCAGCCTTTCCCCCCCTTGTCGCGGCGCGCCTGCGCGGCATCCCCACGGCCGTCCACGAGCAGAACGCCGTGCTCGGCCGAGCCAATCGCATGCTTGCCACGCGCGTCAACGCCATCGCTACCTCTTTTGAGCCGACCAAGCACCTGGAGGGGCCGGCGCGCAGCCGGGCGCGCCTCACTGGCAACCCGGTACGCGACCAGGTGATCGATTGGTCGGCGCGACACTATCAGGCTCCGAGCCGCGAGGGGCCGTTCTCGCTGTTGGTGTTCGGTGGCAGCCAGGGCGCGCGCTTTTTTTCTGATACGCTGCCCCCTGCACTGGCGCTGTTGCCGGACGGGTTGCGCGAGACCTTATTCGTCGTGCAGCAGTGCCGCGAGGAAGATCTGGCGCGGGTGGAGGCGGCCTACCACGACATCGGCGTGCGCGCTCATCTGGCTACGTTCTTCGCCAATCTGCCGGAAGAGATGGCCAAGGCGCACCTCGTCATTGGACGCGCCGGCGCTTCCACCGTGGCCGAGCTCACGGTCATGGGCCGCCCCGCCATCCTGGTGCCGCTACCGCAATCCATCGACGACGACCAGCTCAACAACGCGGCGCGGCTTGCCGAGTTGGGGGCGGCCTGGTGCATCGAGCAAAAGGAGTTGACGCCCGAGCGCCTTGCCGGGGCGATCTCTCGCTTGCTCGGGGCGCCGGATATGCTGGCGCAGGCGGCGACGGTGGCCAAGCGCCAAGGCCGGCCCGATGCCGTGGTGCGGCTCGCCGACCTGGTCGAGGAGTTGATAGGCAGCAGGCAAAAAAGCGCGTAAAGGTCCGCCGCAAACGCTGGCCGAAGGATCGAGGGAACCACAACCGATGCAGATGCCTGGCGAGATGGGGCCTGTGCACATTCTCGGCATCGGCGGCATCGGCATGAGCGCCATTGCCGAGATCCTGCACGCCAAAGGCTACACGGTGCAGGGCAGCGACCAGAAGGACAGCGCCAACGTGCGCCGTCTGCGCGCCAAGGGCATCCGCGTGTTCGTCGGCCACGATGCCATCAACCTGGTGGGTGCCAAGTTCATCGTCATGTCGACCGCGGTGAAGGACACCAACCCCGAGCTGGAGGCCGCGCGCAAGCGCGGCCTGCCCATCATCCGCCGCGCCGAGATGCTGGCCGAGCTCATGCGGCTCTACGCGACCGTGTCCGTCACCGGCAGCCACGGCAAAACCACCACAACATCGCTGATCGCCCACATTTTCAATGTCGCGGGCCTTGATCCCACGGTCATCACCGGGGGCATCATCAATGAATGGGGTTCCAACGCTCGCCTCGGCGACGGCCAGTGGATGATCGTCGAGGCGGACGAATCTGACGGCACCTTCATCAAGATGCCGACTCAGATCGGCGTCGTCACCAACATCGACCCGGAGCATCTCGATTACTTCAGGACGGTCGAGAATATGCATCGCGAGTTCGAAACCTTCTTTCGCAACATCCCCTTCTACGGTTTGGCGGTGACCTGCTTGGACCACGCCGTGACCGCGGCGATGGTCGAGCGCCTGGAGCTGCGCCGTGACGGTCGCCGTCTGTTGACCTACGGGGTTTCGCCCAAAGCCGACCTTGTCTTGAAATCGGTGCGCCTCGAGGGTCCCCTCACCTCGTTTGATGCGCAGCTTGGGGGCCGCGTGCGAGGCGGGGCGCGCTCTCTAGCTGGCTGGAGCATCCCGATTCCCGGTCAGCACAATGCCCTTAATGCACTTGCAGCCATTGCCGTGGCGACCGAAGCCGAGATCCGCGATGATGTCATCCGCCAGGCTATTGCCGGTTTCTCCGGCGTGCGGCGGCGGTTCCAGCTCACCGGCACGTGGAATGGAGTGGCAGTTTACGACGACTACGGACATCATCCCGTCGAGATCGCTGCCGTGCTGAAGGCCGCCCGAACCGCTGTCGGCGGTCGCGTCATCGCGGTCGTGGAGCCGCATCGCTACACGCGCGTGCGCGATCTCTTCGATGAGTTTGCCGGCTGCTTCAAGGACGCCGACAGCGTCATCGTTACGCCGCTCTATTCCGCCGGCGAGCCGGCGATCGAAGGCGTCAACCACACCTCGCTCGCCGGGGCGATCCGCGCCGCCGGCCATGGCGCCGTCACCACGGTCGCAAACGAGCGCGAGATCGCCCCCGCGCTCAAGAGCTTCGCGGTCGCCGGCGATGTCGTCATCTGCTTTGGGGCCGGAAACAGCACCGAATGGGCGCACGCATTGCCCCAGTGGCTTGCCGGCGAGCCCAGGCGCGCCGGGGGCGCAGCATGAGCTTTCCCGATCTGCGGCCCGAGATTGCCCAACGCATGCCCCAGGTGCGGGGGCGGCTGATTGGCAACGCGTCGCTCGCGGACATTACCTGGTTCCGTGTCGGGGGACCCGCACAACTGTTGTTTACGCCGTCGGATGAGGCTGATCTTGCCTACTTTCTTGCGCACCTGCCGCACGCAATTCCGGTGGTCGTCATTGGGCTTGGCTCCAATCTTTTGGTGCGCGACGGCGGGGTGCCCGGTGTGGTCATCCGCCTTGGTCGAGGATTTGCGCAGGTCGGGGTCGAGCCGGACTACCGGCTGCGTGCCGGCGCCGTGGTACCGGATGCCAAGGTGGCGCGCGCCGCGGCCGATGGCGGTATCGCGGGGCTGGCCTTCTACCGCGGTGTACCTGGCTCGATCGGCGGAGCGCTGCGCATGAATGCTGGCGCACACGGTCGGGAAACCAAAGATGTGTTGGTCGAGGCCCGTGCCGTCGATCGTGCCGGCAACGTGCATGTGCTGCCGCGCGCTGCCATGCAGCTCACCTACCGACATTGCGGCGTGCCGGGCGACTGGATTTTTACCGAGGCCCTGTTCCAGGGCGGGCCCGGCGAGCGGGCACAGATCCTGAAAGAGATGGAGGAGGTCGCCGAGTATCGCGAGGCCAATCAACCGATCCGCGACCGCACCGGGGGCTCCACGTTCAAGAACCCTCAAGGCCACAGCGCCTGGCGGCTGATCGATCAGGCGGGCTGCCGTGGTCTCAGCGTGGGCGGTGCCAGAGTTTCGCAGATGCACTGCAATTTTCTGATCAATGACGGCAACGCCACGGCCGAGGACATCGAGCGTCTCGGTGAGACCGTGCGTCGGCGCGTGCGCGAGGCGTCCGGCATAACCCTCCAGTGGGAGATCATCCGCTTGGGGTTGCCACAGTCCGGTCACCCCACGGGTGAGGCATTGCTAGAGGCTCTTGCGCAGGGATGATTGTTGCTTGGCAGCGCATCGAGTAAGCCACGTCGCCGTCCTCCTCGGTGGCCTTTCCGCCGAGCGCAAGGTGAGCCTCGATTCTGGCGCAGCCTGCGCCCAGGCGCTGGAGAGCCTTGGCTACCGGGTCACGCGCGTGGACGCCGGGCGCGACCTTGCCCAACGCCTGGCCGAGGTGAGACCCGAGGTCTGCTTCAACGCCCTGCACGGTCGCTGGGGTGAGGACGGCTGCGTGCAGGGCCTGCTCGAGCTGATGGGCATCCCCTACACCCACTCCGGCGTGCTCGCCTCGGCGCTGGCCATGCACAAGGACCGCGCCAAGCGCGTCATGCATGCGGCGGGCATTCCCGTTGCCGACGGCAAGGTCGTACGCCGGTCGGAGGCGGCCAAGGATCACGTGCTGCCGCGGCCTTACGTCCTAAAACCGGTCGCCGAAGGCTCCAGCGTCGGCGTCTACATCGTCCGCGAGGACCACGTTCATCCTCCCCAGGAGCTCACCGATCCTGGCTGGTCCTTCGGGGATTGGTTGCTGGCCGAGCGCTACATTGCCGGCAAGGAATTGACCTGCGCAGTGATGGGCGATCGCGTCCTCGGCGTCACCGAGATCGTGCCCGATGCGAGCCTGCGCTTCTACAACTATGAAGCCAAGTACGCCGATGGCGGCTCGCTGCACGTCCTGCCCGCCCGCCTTTCACCAAATGTTTACGAATTGGTGCAGAAGTTAACGTTGACAGCCCATAAAGCCTTGGGCTGCCGCGGCGTGTCCCGCGCGGATTTTCGCTTCGACGACAGCGCGGGCGAGCTTGTGTGCCTAGAAGTCAATACGCAGCCGGGCATGACCGCAACTTCGCTCGTTCCCGAGCTCGCGGCGCATGCTGGACTGACATTTACCGAGCTAGTGGGCTGGATGGTCGAGGAGGCCAGTTGCAACAGGTAGGGACCGGAGCCGAAGTTGAGAGGCGGGCGAGCCGATCGCCAGCGCCCCGGCCGGTCCTGAATGAAGCCCGTCCCCTCCGCCGACGCGCAACGCGACCGCGCCGCGGTCGTAGCCGCAAATTCCGCCCGCGGGCGCTGGCCCTGATTGCGCTCGGCGTCGTTGCCCCCCTGGCGTTTGCCGGCGTGGCGCGCCCGCTCAACTCGCCGGCACCGGCCATGGCCGAAATCGAGCGACTGGTGGAGCTGGCCGGCTTTGGCCTCACCCAAGTGTCGGTGACCGGGCATCGCTATACGCTCGACAGCGACATCTTCGATGCCATCGGTTTTGAGAACGCGCACACGATGTTGGCGTTCGATGCGCGTGCCGCCCAGGACCGCATCGAGCGCCTGCCCTGGGTGGAGCGGGCAAGCATCGAGCGCGTGCTTCCCGATCGCCTCGAGGTTCGCATCTTCGAGCGCTCGCCCTTTGCCGTCTGGCGTCGCAACGGGCGCACGTTCCTCATCGACGCCACCGGCCGTGTCCTTGCAGCCGTTCCACCTGATGCAATGCTGTCGTTGCCGCGCGTGGCCGGTGACGGTGCCGCCGCTAAGGCGGCCGGTCTCTATGCCCTGCTGGCCGAGCATCCGCAATTGATGGGCCGCGTGGAAATTGCCGAACGCGTCGGGCAACGCCGATGGGTGCTCCGGCTCGTCGATGGCGGAAGCGTGCAGCTGCCGGCGTATGGGGAAGCGGAAGCGATTGCGCGCTGGCTACTGATTGCGGACGCCCGCGGGCCAGGTGCGGTCGAGATCGATGTCAGAGTGAAAGAGCGCACGCTGGTGCGCGCGCCGGAGGGGAGCAAAGGCACCATGGAGCTGGCAGCCCGCAAAGTGGCCGGCGGTCCTTGAGCAGAGCTTGGAGCGGTTTGCGTGCGTGGAAGCTTGGCATCGAGCAGACGTTCGGACGATGTCATCGCGCTCTTGGACATCGGCACCAGCAAGGTTGCTTGCGTGATCGTGGCGGTGCCGCAATGGCGGGCGGCAGTGGGTCTTAACGAAGTCGCGGTTCGGGTGCTGGGGGTTGGGGTTTGCCCCTCGCGCGGGGTGAAGAGCGGTACGGTGTTCGCGCTCCAGGAGACGGAGCAAGCGGTGCGGGAAGCCGTGGCGCAAGCCGAGCGGGGCGCGCAAACGTCGGTGGAGAGCGCGCTGTTGGCGGTGGCCTGCGGGCGGCTGCGATCGGCGACGTTCACGGCCGAAACGCGTGTCGAGGGACGGGTGGTCGAGGCGGCAGACATCGAGCGGTTGATGGCGGCGGCGCACCAGCACGCCGAACGCGACGGGCGCACGCTGCTGCACTTGAATTGCATCTCCTACCGGCTAGATGGCACGGGGGGCATCGGCCACCCGCTCGGGCTCGCCGGCAGCAAGCTGGGTGCCGACCTGCATGCGGTGACGGCAGACGATGCTCCGCTGCGCAACATGATGCACGTCGTGGAGCGTGCCTACCTCTCGGCGGCGGGCCTCGTGCCAGCGCCCTATGCGAGCGCCCTCGCCGCCACCACCGGCGAGGAGCGTCAGCGCGGTGTGCTCTGTCTCGACATTGGTGCAGGCACAACATCGCTTGCCGCCTTCGGGCAAGGACATCTGTTGTCGTGCGAGGTGGTGCCGATCGGAGGCCGGCACGCAACTCTTGACTTGGCGCAGGCCTTGTCGGCTCCCGTTTACGAAGCTGAACGAATCAAAAAGCATCATGTGTCCTTGGCCGGCGCCGCGGGCGATGACCGAGAGAGCATCGCCTACACGCTTGCCGACGAAAAGACCGGGACCAGTTCGCGGACGACCAAGGGCGAGGTGCGCGCCATCGTTCGCGAGCGGATGTTGCGTTTGTTCGGCGAAGTTGCCAGCCGGCTCGAGCGCTCGCAAGCGTCGCGCCATGCCAAGCGTGTCGTCCTGACGGGCGGAGCGAGCCAGCAGGCGGGATTGGTCGAGTGGGCCGCGGACCTGTTGGCGCGGCCCGTACGCGTGGCGCAGATCGAGCCGGTCGATGGCATGTTGGCGTCCTTTGCCAACGCCGCCTTCGCCACTCCTACGGGGCTGGTGCAGGTCGCACTCGATCCCAGCGCGGGCATGTACTGGGAACGGCACGGGCCAAGGTCATTGGGTTATCTAGAGCGTATGGGACAATGGCTCCGCGAGAGCTTTTGAAGGGCGCAAGGAACATGAGACCGCGCATAGCCGTCATCGGCGTGGGTGGCGCCGGCGGGAACGCCGTCAACAACATGATCGCCGCCGGGCTCACGGGCGCGCAATTCATGGTCGCCAACACGGACGCCCAGGCGCTCGAAGCCTCGAGCGCGGAGAAGAAGATCCAGCTCGGGTCCAATCTCACCGAGGGCCTCGGCGCCGGCTCCAAGCCGGAAATCGGCGAGGCCGCCGCGGAGGAGGCGGTTGAGGACATCCGCAACGCCGTCGCCGACTGTCACATGGTGTTCATCGCCGCGGGCATGGGCGGCGGCACCGGCACTGGGGCTGCCGCCGTGATTGCGCGCATCGCCAAGGAATTCGGCATCCTTACTGTGGCCGTGGTGACGAAGCCGTTTCAGTTTGAGGGCTCGCGCCGCATGCGCGTGGCCGAAGCGGGCATCGGCGAGCTCAGGAGCCACGTCGATACGCTGCTCATCATTCCCAACCAGAACCTGTTCCGTGTCGCCACCGATCGCACCACGTTCGCGGAGGCCTTCGTGCTCGCCGACCAGGTGCTCTATTCGGGCATTGCCTGCATCGTCGACCTGATCGTCAAGGAGGGTCTCATCAACCTCGATCTTGCCGACGTCAGGACGGTGCTGGGTGGCATGGGGACCGCCATGATGGGCACCGGGGAAGCCTCGGGAGAACAGCGCGCCATTGTCGCCTCCGAGGAGGCGATCGTGAACCCGCTGCTGGACGATACCTCGCTCAAGGGCGCCAAGAGCCTGCTCCTGTCCATCACCGGCGGTCGCGACCTGACATTGTGGGAGGTGGACGAGGCAGCCAATCGGGTGCGCCAGGAGGTCGACCCCGATGCCAACATCATAGTTGGGGCGACCTTCGATGACGCGCTCGGCGATAAGGTGCGCGTCTCGATCGTGGCCTCCGGCATGGGCCACGGCCAACCGCAAGCGCGCCCAGCCCGCGAGAACGCCTGGGCGCCGCGCGCGGGCACCGCCTCCCCGCCCCCCGCCCCGCAACCCCACGACTATCGCCTGCGCTTGAGCGAGGCCATGGAGGGAGCCGAACGCGAACTGAGCCCGCCAGCGGCCGATGCGGCCGCCGCGGAGGGCTGGCGTCCCGGCAACGTCTACATCACGGAGCGCCCGCCCGCCCTCTCGCCGCTAGGCCACGCCCGGGGCCCTGAGACCCGCGACGGGCTTGACGCCAGAAGCGATCCCAGGCTCGATTCCAGGCTCGATCCCAGACTCGATCCCAGGCTCGACCCCAGGCTCGATCCCAGTTTCGATGAGAGGATCGATGAAAGGGTCGAGGAGAAGGGCGAGCCTGGAAAGGCGCGGCCGCCCTTGAGCGTGCAAGACTTTCCTCCCCATGCCCAGCGCGAGTATTGGGCCAAGGCGCGCACTGGCGCCACACAACGTATGGCGGCCGATGCGCCGTTCGTGTATCAACGTCACGCCGAATCACCGGCGAACAAGGGGAGCCTATTGCGCCGCTTGACGGGACGAGCCCTGGGCCGGCGCCAGTCTGGCGAGGGCCAGACGCCGAAGCATTCGAGCAGTACAAATAGTGCCGGTGATAGTCGAGAAGAAGTTGATCTTCCGGTGTTTTTCGGTCGCAGCAAGCGTTAGCAACTCAAGCATGTCAACAGTGTCGTGCGGCGGCGCGGTAACACAGTGTAAGAAACCGTGATTTGTCCCCGGTCCGCACAGCACCTATCGTTTGATTCATAAACCCAAGCGAATCAGCCCGATGGACCAAATAACGGGTGGGTCCAAGCGTTCGGGGGGGCGATCGCGGAGGGGTGACGGGACGGGGGCCAGAGCATTCGGCAACACCGGGTGGTCTGCGCCGACGAGGGGACCGAGGGACATCGCACAATGTCGAAGCGATTTATCGGATCGCGCCAGACGACGATTGGCCGCGAGATTGAGCTGTCCGGCACGGGAGTTCACAGCGGCGCACCAGTTTCGATGGTGCTGCATCCGGCGGAGGTCGATACCGGCTACCGCTTTCTTGTGAGCAAGCGCGGGCGCATCATCGCGGAAATTCCCGCCGATGTTCGCTACGTCAAGAACCTCACCCTGTGCACGGTGCTGGGGGATGAATCGGGCGTCACCGTCGGCACGGTGGAGCACCTTTTGGCTGCCCTGCGCGGGCTTTCCGTCGACAATTGCTATGTGGAGATCGACGCGCGTGAGGTGCCGATCATGGACGGCAGCGCGGCGGCCTTTGTGGAAGCGATCGACGAAGTCGGCATCCGCGAACTGTCCCAGCCGCGCAAATTCATCAAGGTGCTGAAGCCCATCCGCGTGCAAGATGGTGATTGCTGGGGCGAGCTCGCACCGCATTCGGGCTTCCATCTGGACGTCGAGATCGACTTTCCAACGCCGCTGATCGGTCGCCAGCGCATGGCGCTTGAGATGAATGCCGGCCAATTCCGCAACGAAATTGCCCGCGCGCGCACGTTTGGCTTCATGCGCGACGTGGAGAGCCTGTGGAAGGCTGGATTGGCGCTCGGCGCATCCCTCAACAACACCATCGCGCTCGCCGACGACCGCATCATGAATGCGGAAGGCCTGCGCTACCCGCAAGAGTTCGTGCGCCACAAGGTCCTCGATGCCATGGGCGACCTCGCGTTGGCTGGAGGTCCCATGTTGGGGTCCTATCGTTCGGTGCGCGGCGGCCACCGGCTCAATGCCCGGGTGGTACAAACGCTGCTGGCGGACGCGGACGCATGGACGATGGTTCGGGCGCCTTGGGTGCGCGAGGCTGTCCCCGTCGACGTCTCGGTCGGGACCGCGGCCGTCAATTACGCCGCCGATCGCACCTGAGGGGGAAACGGACCCGCAGCTTTCCCAAGAACTCGCCCAAGAACTCGTCCCAGAACTGGCCTAAGAACTGGTGCAAAAACTGGCCCCAGAGCTAACCCCCAGAGCTAACCCCCAGCTAACCTCAGAGCCAACCTAAGAGCCAAACCCCACTGCTGAGCCGGGTCGCTCAGCCTGGGCGCGCAATGCCAAACGGAAGGAGCTGATCGCAGCTAGGGCGTCTCGGCAACAGTGGGTCGATTTTCCCGATCCAACGAAGAGCCCTCTAAATTACGCCAAAGTCTGGAGTGAGGCTTGCGCCGCGGTGGCGGCGGTGCGCTGAGGCATCCTATTGGTGAGCTGCGGCGCGTGTGGTAGGGGTCGTGGAATTGCCTCGGGGGGCCTGGCGGGATTAATGGCAGCGATTACGGGCACCAAGGGACGGCCAACGGGGACTTAAGGCGCATGGCATTGCAAGCGATCGCGCGCGCACTGAGGGCGACGAGAAGGTCGCACGGTGCCGTCGTCGCGTGCGCGCTCCTCGGCGCCGTGCTGGCCGGCTGCGCCTCAAGCAACAACGAGGCTGCCAAAGCGCTCAATCCGGATCCGCCGGCCAAGATGTATGCCTTCGCGGAAGGCCTGCTCAACAACCAATCTTACACCGATGCGGCCAAGAAGTTTGAGGATCTCGATCGCGATCATCCCTACGCTCCGGAGGCCCGCAGGGCGATCGTCATGGCAGCCTACGCCTACTACAAGGCGGGCAAATATCCCGAGGCGATAGCCTCGGCGAAGCGCTACACCACCCTGCACCCCGGCACCAAGGACGCCGCGCTCGCTCACCACATCATTGCCTCTGCCAACTTCGACGAGATCAAGGACCCGATGCGCGACCAGACCTCCACGCGCAAGGCGTTGGAGGAGCTCAAGACCTTGGTGCAGCGCTACCCCGACAGCCCCTATACCAAACAGGCCCAGAACCGCATCCGGCTGGCGGAAGATCTCCTGGCCGCGGCCGAGATGACCGTCGGGCGCTATTATCAGAACAAGAACAATTACGTCGCTGCCATCAATCGGTATAAGACCGTCATCACCGAATACCAGACGACGAGCCAGGTCGAGGAGGCCCTCTATCGGGTCGCGGAGGCGAACATGGCGCTGGGCATCGTCACCGAGGCGCAGACCGCCGCGGCCGTGCTCGGTCACAACTATCCGAACTCGGACTGGTACGGCCATGCCTACGCCCTACTGAAGTCCGGTGGCCTCAGTCCGCAGGTGACGCAAGGCACCTGGCTCAGCAAGGCGGTCAAGGCAATCACGCCAGGCTCGCAGACGAAGCCCGAAGTCAAACCCCAGCCACCTTCGCCGGGCCTGCCAGCGCCGGAAGACATGCCCGCTCCGCGCGTGCCAAGCGACGTTCCCGTGTCGAGCGCACCCGCCAAGCCGCCGTTGGGCCTCGCGCAGAACAGCGCCGATTGGCAGGCGGAAGTGCGCCGATAGGACTGGATTTCGCGGCGCCGCGGAGGCAGTCTCGCGCGCATGATCGCCAAGCCCGCCTCCAATAAAGCCGTCGACGCGCTCACGGCTGCGGAAGCCAAGAGCGAGCTCGAGCGCCTTGCGCGCGACATCGCCCGCCACGACCGGCTCTACTATACCGACGATGCGCCGCAGATCAGCGACGCCGATTACGACGCTCTGCGTCAGCGCAACGCCGCCATCGAAGCGCGTTTTCCCGAGCACATACGCCCCGACAGTCCTTCCAAGCGCGTGGGCGCGGCTCCGGTGGAGGCCTTCGGTAAAGTGCGCCATGCCGTGCCGATGCTGTCGCTCGGCAACGCCTTCAGCGACGACGACGTGGTCGATTTTGTAGCGCGCGTGCGCCGCTTCCTGGGGCTTGCCGCGGATGCAGCCGTCGAGCTCACGGCTGAACCGAAGATCGATGGGCTTTCCATCTCGCTTACCTACGAGCGCGGGCGGCTCGCGCAGGCGTCTACGCGCGGTGACGGCACCGAGGGCGAGAATGTCACGGCCAACGTCATGACGATGCAGCAGGTGCCGCGGCGGCTGGCGGGGCGGGGCGTGCCCGAGCTCATCGAGGTGCGCGGGGAAATCTATCTCAGGCACGCCGATTTCGAGAAACTCAACGCGGCGCAGGCAACCGCCGGGGACAAGGTCTTCGCCAACCCGAGGAACGCGGCGGCAGGGTCCCTGCGCCAGCTCGACGCCTCCATCACAGCGCGCCGACCGCTGCGCTTCTTCACCTATGGCTGGGGGGTGTCTACGCCCTCGCCACCCGCTTCCACGCAATGGGAAGCCTACGACGTCTTCCGGCGCTGGGGGTTGCCGCTCAATCCACTGATGCGACTATGCGGGGATGAACGGGAGATCTTGCGCTTCCACCGGGAAATGGCCGAAGAGCGGGCATCTTTGGGCTATGACATCGACGGCGTGGTCTACAAGGTCAACCGCCTCGACTGGCAGAGACGGCTCGGATTCGTCTCGCGGGCGCCGCGCTGGGCCCTCGCCCACAAGTTTCCTCCGCAGGAGGCGATGACCAAGCTCAATGGGATCAGCGTCCAAGTCGGACGCACCGGGGCTCTCACTCCCGCTGCTATGCTCGAACCCGTGACGGTCGGCGGCGTGGTGGTATCGAATGCCACGCTGCACAATGAAGAGGAAATCGCGCGCAAGGACATTCGCGTCGGCGACACGGTCGTTGTGCGCCGGGCCGGCGATGTCATCCCGCAGGTGCTGGGGGTGGTGCTCGAGAAGCGGCCGAAGGGCACCAAACCCTATAAAATGCCGCAGACCTGCCCCGCCTGCGGCAGCTCCGCGGTACGGGAGGTGGACGAAAGGACGGGCCGCGTCGATGTGGTGCGGCGCTGCACCGGCGGCCTCATCTGCCCGGCCCAGGCCAAGGAGCGATTGAAGCACTTCGTGTCGCGGAACGCCTTCGACATCGAGGGGCTGGGCGAAAAGCAGATCGAGGCCTTCTACGATGAAGGCCGCATCAAGCAGCCGGCCGACATCTTCACGCTGCCCCTGCGCGATGCGCGTCTGCCCGAGCAAGAGCGGCTCGCCCAAAAGAAGGGCTATGGCGCTAAATCGGTCGAGAACCTGTTCAAGGCAATCGAGGTTCGCCGGAAGATCCCGCTCGACCGGTTCATCTATGCGCTGGGTATCCGCCACATCGGCGAGACAACCGCGCGCGACCTGGCCAAATCGCTCGGCACGCTAGCGGCATTCCGCGCCGCCGCTGTGGCTGCTGCGCAGGGCGGCAAAGACAGCGAGGCCTACCGCGATCTCGACAACATCGAGGGCATCGGCGAGACGGTGGTCGAAGCGCTGGTCGATTTCTGCGCCGAGCCGCACAATTTGCACGCCCTCGACAAGCTGGTGGCCGAGGTAACCGTCGAGCCCGTCGCACGCACGACCGCCGCGGCCTCGCCCATCGCCGACAAGACCCTCGTATTCACGGGGACGCTGGACAAGATGACGCGCGGGGAAGCCAAGGCGCTGGCCGAGCGACTGGGCGGCAAAGTGACGGGCTCCGTCTCCAAGAAGACCGACTACGTCGTCGCCGGAGCGGACGCCGGCTCCAAGCTCACCAAGGCGCGTGAGCTCGGCGTCAATGTCCTGACGGAAGAGGAGTGGCTGAGGCTCGCGGGACAGCATTAGACGGGCGCCACGCGTGCAGCGCCCGTCGCTTTACTGCAAGCTCTCGCGTGGGTTACTGCGCGAGTTACTTGGCGCTCGCTTCGACCTGCTTGGTCGCGCTGTTGCCGATGGCGATCGTGCGTGGCTTGAGGCGCTCAGGCACGTTGCGTACCAGGTCGACGTGGAGCAGACCGTCCTTGAGGTCCGCGCCTTTTACCTCGACGTGGTCGGCGAGGCGGAAGCGCCGGTCGAACGCGCGCGTGGCGATGCCGCGGTGCAAGAACTGGCGCTCCTTGTCCTCGGCCTTCTTCTCGCCGCGGACGTTGAGCGTCTGCTCCTTGACGTCGACCTTGAGCTCATCCTCGCTGAAGCCGGCCACCGCCATGGTAATGCGGTATTCGCCGTCGCCCAGCCGCTCGATGTTATAGGGCGGATAGGCGGTCGGGCCCGCGTCGAATCCAGACACGCCTTCCAGCATGTCGAACAGACGGTCGAAGCCGACGGTGGAGCGGTAGAGGGGGGCAAAATCTATCTGTCTCATCACAAGTCCTCCTATAGAAGCGACGTTGTGCTCTGCCTAGCGTGGCGCCAGGGAACTCACCTGCCGAAGAGGCCAGGCAGCGCGGTGTGCACCCACGAGCGGCGTGCACAATCTCTATGTGGGGGCGGTGCAGCAACGTTCAAGGGTGGCAGGAACGCGGGGCCGAGATCCAGAGGAAAGTCGGGGACATCTTGAGGATCTCCAGACGCCCCGCAAGAATTTCCCCGTGGCCTGGAGAAGTCCCAAGAATCCCACAGAGGTCCCAAGTAACCCGAGAAACCAACTAATCCGAGAAACAGCAAAGCCCAGGAAAACCTGGCAGCAAACCCCTGAGCAAGCGCCCTGAGCAAGCGGTAGGGTCCCCACAGGTCCGCGGCTGACGCTCCCTGGGGGACGATCCCTGGCATCCCCTGGGGGGGGTGGCCTTGCCAATCCCAGCGCCACCCGACCCCAGGGAAGGGCGCGAAGGGCCATGCGGGCGCCGGTCTTGAGCCGATCTTAATCAGAGCTGCGCCAGCAGCGCATGGGCCATTTGGAGTTGCGCCCGGAGTTGCGCAAGGCGGCTCGCGTGCCCATTTTTCACCGATGTGCCCACGGTTTGAGAGGGTGCACTCCATGCGCTACATGACCAGCATGCCAAACCCTGCGATCGCGAACCCTAGCCCCCGGGCTGCCTTGCTCACGCGCGGCTCGCTCGCCTTCATCGCGCTCGCCCTTGCAATCCTCGCCTTGGCGGGGCCGGTTCAGGCCCAGCGAGCGCCTTCGGCGCCGCCGTCTCCGCCTCCGGCTGTGAGCCAGCCGCCAGCTCAGCCACCCCTGGGTTTCGATGCCTGGGGGCGCGGACCGCCTCCGCCTCCGGCGCGCCCGTACGTGGCGCCGACGCCGATGGCGCCCCCCATGCAGCGGGTGACCCCGGTGGCGCCGCTCAGCCCGCGCATTGGCAATTGACGCTTAGAATTTGACGGCTTGGCCGTCTTGCGCTCGGCCTCATTGAGGCTGAAGAAATCCCGGCGCTGAGTCCCGGCGCTGAGAAAGCCCGTGGATTGGGCGAACAGGACCGCGGGGACGCTCTGACGCGCGGCATTGTATGCTGTTCCCTCACCCCGTGCCTCCGTCGACGCTTGCGCCCGTGGGGCCTTGCGCGGAGAGGCGACCCGCTGGCACAAGACGACAAGTGCGTTAGGGGCACTCGCCACCCGCGATGATGGCGACGTGCCGAGCCTCCGCTGCAGGGGTCTGCTAGGCGATAGGCGCCATGCTTCTTTACACTAGCTTAACCGTTGCGCGTGGATGCTGGCGCAAGCGTGCGCGTTATGGCCTGGTGAGAACCGTCATGGCGACGCTTGAGGGAATGTACGACGACGGCGAGGTGCCGCTCGAAGTCGACACGCGCCGCGCGGCAGAAGGCTGGCTCATCCATCTGGCGCACGAGCGCGGTGCGGCCGACAATACGCTCTGCGCCTACGAGCGCGATCTTCGCCAACTCCTCGCCTGGCTGCGGGGAGAGCTCGGGCAGGCTCCCGGCCTCGGTGATCTTGTCGCGCTTGATGCCAGGCGCTTGCGCGCGTTCATGGCGAGCCGGCGCCGGGCAGGCTTGTCAGGTCGGTCCTTGGCGCGCACCCTCTCGGCGCTGCGCGCCTTCTTCCGTTGGCTCGAGGCAGAAGGGATCGCCCGCAACCGTGCCCTGCTGCAGGTGGCTATGCCCCGGGTACCGCATGGCATCCCCAAGCCGCTCACCGTCGAAAAGGCCGCCGCCGCAACCGGCGTTGGAGAAGACGCCGGGTTCGAATGGACCGTGGCGCGCGATTGTGCCGTGCTGTTGCTGCTTTACGGCTCGGGCTTGCGCATCTCCGAGGCGCTGAGCCTGGCGCGCCGAGACGCCCCGCTCGACGGCCGCGACGTCTTGCGCATAGCCGGCAAGGGCGCGAAGGAGCGGCTCGTGCCCGTGCTCCCGGTCACGCAGCAGGCGATCGCACGCTACATCGAGTTGTGCCCCTACTCGCTGTCTTGCGACGGTCCCCTGTTCGTCGGCGTCAAAGGCGGCCGCCTCAGTCCGCGCGTCATCCAGCTGCGCATGGAGGGGATGCGGGCAGACCTTGGGCTCCCTGACACCGCGACACCGCACGCCCTGCGACACTCGTTCGCCACGCACCTGCTCGCCGCGGGAGCCGATCTGCGCCAGATCCAGGAGCTGTTGGGTCACGCCAGCCTTTCGACCACACAGGTCTATACCGAGGTCGACCGCGCGCGTCTCCTGGCCGTCTATGACAAGGCGCATCCTCGGGCCTGACTGTTCCCCAGCCGCGGCCTTGCCGGCGCTGCGAGGGGCCACTGCCCTTGAGCGGCGGGCAAAACGCTGACAAGAATTTGCCGTGGACCACAGCCTTCTGGGAGACGAGGTATGGACAAGGCGCTGCGCGATAAGGGTTTGGCCATGCGCAAGGCCGTGCTGGGTGAGGCATATGTCGACGCTTCGCTGGCGACGGCGGATGCGTTCAACGCGCCGTTTCAGGAGATCCTCAATGAATACTGCTGGGGCATGGTATGGACCGACGAGCGCCTGCCCAAGAAGACGCGCTCGATGCTGAACCTCGTCATGCTCGCCTGCCTTGGGCGAATGCACGAATGGGAGCTGCACCTTAAGGGTGCGCTCAGGAACGGCGTGAGCAAGGACGAGATCCAGGCCATCCTGCACCAGATCGCGGTCTATGCCGGCGTGCCGCTGGCGGTCGAGTGCTTCCGCGCCGCGCGCAAGGTGTTTGCCGAGCTCGAGCCGGGCAAGTAGGCGAGACCCGCCCCGCTAGCGTCGGGCGCGCCAGCCGTCACGCCAGTGGTGGGCCAAACCCCAGCCGGCGATCGCCAGCGAGACGGCGATGCCGAGCGCTGCCACGATCAGCTGCGATTTTGCGGCGGTGAGCATGCTGGCTCTGCGAGCCAGGCGGTAGGGGATGTTCGGGTAGGCCTGCAGCGCTTCCACCAACGTCCAATTCTCCGCGTAGTCCGCCGCGCAGTAGAGGAGTGGCACACACAACAGAGCATAACGGGCACCCCGGCTCAGGGGTACGCCGGCCGGCGAATCCGGCCGGCTGAACCAGATGTAGGTAACGGTCAGCGCCACCAGCAGCAATGCCGGCAGCACCATGTCGAGCGGCAGCAACGTCTCGGTGAGAAACTCCCGACCGTTCTTGCCGATCTTGGTGAGGGTTGCATGCAGTTCTACCGGTGAGTAGTAGCCCAAGCACAGCCCGATCGGACAGCGAAAGAGCTTCACGCCCGGCAAAGCCGCCTGTGTGGCGTAACTCATGCCAGCAAACCACGCCACGGCGATGGCATTGGCGGTCCAGAAGTGCCAGGCCTGGACGTGACGATCCAACACCGAGAGCATTAACTGCCTCCGTCGTTGGGCGCGTGAATTTTCCCCTCCCCGCCCCTTAGGTAGTCCTGTCCGGCACGCGATGCAAATGCTCACCCCGTAGAGCCCGCACCTGAGGGTCCGCACGGGCGATGGCGCACGGTGTACGCAACGCGACCCGGCAATCCGTCGCCGGGCGGCCATGGGCTTGGCCGCATCAGGAAAGCCAGCGTTTGCGGCGCTTATAGTGTTTGACGTCGCGGTAGGACTTGCGGGAGCCGATCTCGTTGAGGCCGAGATAGAACTCACGGATATCGGAGTTCGCGCGCAGGGCCTCGACATTGCCCTCCAGCACGACGCGCCCGTTCTCCATGACGTAGCCACGGTGGGCCACGGCCAAGGCCATGGTGGCGTTCTGCTCCACCAAGAGGACGGCGAGCTTCTCCTCTTGCGCCAGGCGGCCGACGATGCTGAAGATCTCCTCAACCAGCATGGGTGCGAGGCCCAGTGAGGGCTCATCGAGCAGGATGACCTTGGGCTCCGACATCAGGGCACGGCCGATCGCCAGCATCTGTTGCTCGCCGCCCGAGAGGTAGCCCGAGAGCTGATCGCGTCGCTGGGCAAGCTGCGGGAAATAACCGTAAACACGATCGATGCCTTCGCGGATCTTGCGCTGGTGGCGCTGGATGTGGCCGCCGGCGATCAGGTTTTCCTGCGTCGTCAGGTGCTCGAACACGCGCCGCCCCTCGAACACCTGGGCGATGCCAAGCTTTGTCACGTCGAATGCGCGCAGGCCGTCGATGCGCTTCTCCTCAAGCGTGATGGTACCCTTGGTCACCTCGCCGCGCTCGGTATGCAGGAGACCGGAAATGGCCTTGAGGGTGGTGGTCTTGCCGGCGCCGTTGGCGCCGAGCAGGGTGGTGATCGCCCCGGGCTTTACCTCAAGGGAGACACCCCGCAGCACCAGGATGACGCTGTCGTAGACCACCTCGATGTTGTTGATCGACAGCATGGCTCGTTTGGCTGTAGGGCGTGGGAGCCCGGCGGGCGGGCTTCCACGGGGTCCATTGCTCTTGCCGTCGCCCGCCACACCCCACAGTCCCGCTGGCGCGAGCTTGGGGGGTGGCAGGCCGCAGCGGCCTCAGTTGATCGCGGTGATGTGCTTTTTGACGACGTCGCGGTAGGCTTGGAACCACTCGGTGGCTTTCTCGAACTTGCCGCCCTTGATGGTCCAGATCTGCACCCAGCCGCCGCCCTCGTGGTCCTCAGGGGTAATATTGAGGGGCGGAACGAGCCCGCCGAGGGTGAAGTCTTTGATCTGCTCCATTCCCTTCTTGACATCCTCGCCGGTTGGCTTGCCGCCGCCCTTGGCCTTGATGGCGTTGCGGATCGCTTCGAGGTGGACGGCGGCTTGGAACACCCCGCGGTTGTAGATGACGGAGTTGGCCTGCTCCTTGGGCGGCTCCTTGCCCTGCGCCTTGTACATGGCATTGATTTCGGTGATCACGGGGTACTCGTGGCCCACGCCGGCAAATTGCATGCCGCTGTAGCCTTCCGCGGCCCCGAAGCCGCCGGCGGCGTTGATGTCGGCCTCAGCTGCACCCCACACCAGCGCGACCACCTTGCTCAGGGGAAAACCCTTGCCCTTGAGTTCCTTGATCGACACCGACGGCGAGCGGCCGAAGAGGTGGGTGATGACGTAGTCGGGCTTGAAGCGGCCGGTGATATCGAGCACCTGCGCTGCCATTTCGACGCCGGGCGCCGGCACCGCGAAGGTCCTCAGCTCATAACCCTCGCTGACAGCAAGGTCCTCGAGCACTGCGATCGGCTCCTTGCCGGCGGGGTTGTCATAGTAGAGATAGGCGATCTTTTTGCCCTTGAGACTGCCACCGAGCTTGTCCTTGGCGTACTTCACCGCGGCCGCACCCTGCGACCAGTAGGAAGCGGCGATGGGGAACGTGTAGGGGTACTTCTTGCCGTCGGCCGCCGCCGCGGTGCCGAAGCCGGGCGACGTGCCGAGAATCTTGTCCTCCTCAAGCTTCTTGTTGAGCGCGGCGATCTGCGGCGTGCCATAGACGCCGTCGATGATGGCACCTTCCATTTTGAAGCGCTCGTGCGACTCCATGGCCGGCGGCACTTTGTATTCGTTATCGATCTCGATCACCTTGATCTTGTAGCCCTCGATGCCTCCCTTGCTGTTCACGAGGGCAATGTAATCGTGATAGGCGGGACAGAGCGTCGTGCCCACGATCTGCGTAGCGCCGGTGCGGTCGCATTGCAGGCCGATGATCACCTCCTTGTCCTGGGCGGGGGCGATGGCGGGGCCAAGCATGAGTCCCATGAGGCCGAGGGAGAGGCTGATCCCAAGTCTCACTCGCTTCGACATGTGTTTCTCCTCGTTTGCGTCCATTGCTGCTTTTGACTGATCCTAGTACGAGAATGGCCAGACCCGAAAGTAATTGCGGATGTTGCGCCAGAGGCGATTGAGCCCCTCCGGTTCCACTACCAGAAAAAAAATGATCAGAAGACCGAAGATGATCAATCGCATGCTTGCGGCCACCGCCGAAAGCGCTGCCGTGTCCCAGAAATAGCCGCCGAAGGCTTCGACGACGATGCGGATGGCGATCGGCAACATCGTCACAAAGATGGCACCGAGGATGCTGCCGAGCACGGAGCCGAGACCGCCGATGATGATCATCGCTAGATAGTCGATGGAGACGACGATCTGGAACGCCTCGTAATTGGCGATGCCGAAATAGTAGGTGTAGAGGACGCCGCACACGCCGGCGTAAAAGGAGGAGATGGCAAAGGACAGCAGCTTGTAGCGGAAGATGTTGATGCCGATGATTTCGGCCGCGATATCCTGGTCGCGGATGGCGACGAAGGCGCGACCGAGGCGGCTGCGCACGATGTTGAGGGTGGCAACCACCGCCGCCACGGCGAAGGCCAAGAGGAAGAAATAGAGCTCGCCCTGGGTTTTGAGCTCGACGCCGAAGACGGTCGGGCGGGGCACCTCGATCGAGGCCTGAGCGCCGCCAGAGATGGCGGGCGTGTGATTGATCACCCACTCGATGATGAGCTGGCTCGCGAGCGTGGCAATCGCCAGATAGAGGCCTTTGATGCGCAGGCTGGGGATGCCGACAATTGCGCCAATGAGGGCCGCCATCAAGCCGCCGGCAGGCAGCGTCACCCAAAAGGGAAGGTGCAAGTGCACGGCAAGGTTGGCCGCGGTATAGGCGCCGACCGACATGAAGGCGGCGTGCCCGACCGAAATCTGACCCGTGTAGCCGACGAGGATGTTGAGGCCCAGTGCCCCCACGATGGCGATGAGCACGAGATTGATGACCGAGAGATAGTACTCCTGCAGCGACAGCGGCAGCACCACCGCGAAGATCAGCAGTATGGCGGCCACCGTCCATCGCGCGATCGGCAACGGGTAGAGCGCCATGTCGGCCGCATAGCTGGTCTTGAAGACGCCGGACTCCCGATGCAGCATGTGGTCGATCCGTTTCCTATTACACGCGCTCGATCCGGTGCGTTCCAAATAGCCCGTACGGCTTGAACATCAGCGTCAAGATCATCAGCACATAGGGCGCAAAGTCCTTGGTGCCGCCGCCCACGTACGGGTCGAGGTAGCCGGCGGCGATGCTCTCAACGACGCCGACGATCAGTCCGCCGACGACGGCGCCGACGATCGAATCAAGCCCGCCGAGAATGACGACTGGAAACACCTTGAGCCCGATCAGAGATAGCTGCGTGTCGACGCCCAGCATGCTGCCCCAGATGATGCCGCCGAGCGCGGAAACGACGCCGGCCATCGCCCAGGCAATGGCGAAATAGCGCTCCACGTTGATGCCCATGGCCATCGCCACCTGCTGATTGTCGGCCACGGCGCGCATGGCGATGCCCATGCGGCTCTTCAGGAAGAACCATGTGAATACGGCGAGAAAGGCGACCGACACGATGACGCCCACCACCTGCACCGGCGGGATGACGGCGGTCCACAACGTAATGGGATCATCGCCTATGGGCAGCGGCAACGCCTTGGTCTGTGCGCCGATCGTGATCGGGGGCAGCCCGCGCAGGATGGCGGCGAGCCCGATGGTGGCCATGATGACCGCCACCACCGGCCGACCCAGCAGCGGGCGCAGCACGGTGCGCTCGAGCACGAAGCTCAGCAAAATCATGCCCAGGATGGCCACGCCGATGGCCGCCCAGATCGGCATGTTGGCGGCGAGGGCGGTGGTCGCCATGAAGCCGGCCAGCATCACGAACTCGCCCTGGGCGAAGTTGATTGCGTCGGTGGCCTTGTAGATGAGCACGAAACCGAGGGCGATCAATGAATACATGAGCCCAATCGAGAGCCCGCTGACGAGGAGCGCAAACGCAAACTCCAGCTCATCCCACATCAGCCCGTCTCCTCGAATTGCCGGTCTGCCAGCGCGCTGCTGCTTCCCGCCTGCGGGTCTGGGCCGGGACGATTGTGGCTAACTGGCGAGGACGCCATTCGCACGCGCGATCCCATCTACGCGGCCATGCGACCGGAGCCTACTGGCTCGGCCGAAGCGATGTCGTGCACGAGCATCGTCGAAGTGAGCTGGCTCTTGCGGCCGTCCTCGAAGGTAATCTCCATGATCAGCTGGGCCTCGTTGGCGCCGTCATAAAGTGCGCCGATCACGGGCGCGTACTTCTCGGCGACGAAGCCGCGCCGTACCTTGCGCGTGCGCGTGATCTCGGCGTCGTCGGCGTCGAGCTCCTTGTTGAGCAGCACGACGCGACGGACCTTGCTCGTGCCGGGCAGGGTAGCATTGACCTTGGTGACCTCCTCGACGATCAGGCGTGCCACCTCCGGCTTGCGCGACAGGTCCAGGTAGCTCGTATAGGGCAGGCTCCTATCCTCGGCCCACTTGCCAACGGTGTTCATGTCGATGGCGATCATGGCAGCCACGAATGGGCGCTGGTCGCCGAAGGCGACCGCCTCGCGGATGAAGGGGCTGAACTTGAGCTTGTTTTCGATAAACTGCGGGGCGAACGGCGTGCCGTCGGCCAGCTTGCCCACGTCTTTGGCCCGATCGATGATGGCAAGATGGCCGCGCGGGTCGAACAGGCCGGCATCACCGGTCTTGAGCCAGCCGTCCTCCGTCAACGCGGCACGCGTGGCCTCGTCCTGCTTGTAGTAACCCAAGAACACGCCCGGGCCCTTGACCTGCACCTCGCCCTCCTCGGCGATGCGCACCTGGGTGTCCGGCACGGTCCGCCCGACGGTATTGGGATCGGCCTCGTTGTCGCCTTGGAGGGCAACGAGGCCGCAGGCTTCGGTTGAGCCGTAGACCTGTTTGAGGTTGACGCCGAACGAACGGAAGAAGCGGAAGGTGTCGGCACCCAACGGCGCTCCGCCGGTCAGGCACACCCGTGCATTGCGCAGGCCCAACTGGTCGCGCACGGGGCCAAAGACCAATATCTCGCCCAGGCGATAGCCCAACCGCGTCCAGGCCGGAATCGGCTTGCCGTCGGCCTTGAGCAGCTCGCGACGCTCGGCGAGCTCGCGGAAATGCCGATAGACGTTGCGCTTCAGCCAGGAGGCGTCGGCGGCCTTGACCTGCAGGCCCGTCAGCATGGTTTCCCAAATTCGCGGCGGGGCCAGGAACATGGTCGGCCCCAGCTCGCGCAAGTCGCGCTGTACGGTCTCCGGGCTCTCCGGGCAGTTGCAGGTCGCGCCCGACACCATGCTGGTGCCCAGCGAATAGGTCATGTCGCCGACCCAACCCATCGGCAGATAGCACAACCAATTGTCGCCGCGAACGAGGTGCTCGATCTTTTGGAAGATCTCTGAGGTCGCGATCATATTGGCGTGGCTCAGCAGCGCGCCCTTGGACCTGCCGGTGGTTCCCGATGTGTAGGCGATCGCGGCAACATCGCTGGCGCGGCCCATGTCCAGCTCGCGCTCGAAATAGCCGGGGTTGTGCTCGGCAAAGTCGCGTCCCATCGCCTCCACCTCGGCAAACGACTTGAGGATGGGCTGGTCGTAGGCGTTCAACCCGCGCGGATCCTCGTAGATGACGAGGCGGAGGTTGGGCAGCCGGCCGGCGATGGAAAGCACCTTGTCGACCTGCTCCTGGTCCTCGGCCACCACCACCGATACCTCGGCGTGGTCGAGGACGAAGGCGATCTCGCTGGCGATCGAATCTTGATAGAGCGGCACGGACATGCCGCCCAGCGACAGGGCTGCCAGCTGTGCCCAATAGAGGTGGGCGCGGTTGTCGCCGAGCACGGAGAGCTTGTTGCCGCGCTTGAAGCCTGCGGCCGCCAGACCGCGCGCGAAATCGCCCACGTGCGCGTAGCAGTCACGCCACGTGTAGGTGCGCCAAATGCCGCCGTCCTTCTCGCGCATTCCTGGCTGGCGGGGGAATTTCTTCATGTTCCGCCGCAACAGCTTCGGCAGGGTGTCGGTGGCGGCATCGGCGATGAACGTCATGCTGGCGCGCTCCCTTGGGTGGTTCCGAGATAGGCGGCGATCACCGCCGGGTTGCGCTGCACGTCGGCTGGCGATCCTTCGGCAATCTTGCGGCCGCGATCGAGCACGACCACGTGGTCGGAGATGTCCATGACGACGCCCATGTCGTGCTCGATAAGGACAACCGTGATGCCGCGCTCCTGATTGACGTCCAGGATGTAGCGCGCCATGTCCTCCTTCTCGTCCTGATTCATGCCGCCCATTGGCTCATCGAGCAGCAACACCGTGGGCTCGAGCGCAAGCGCGCGTCCGAGCTCGACACGCTTGCGCAGGCCGTAGGCGAGCGCGGCGGTCGGCTGCCGGCGCAGATCCTGCAACTTGAGGAACTCGATGATTTCCTCGCACGCCGCGCGGTGGCGAACCTCTTCGCGCTGGGCCAGGCCCCAGTAGAGGACGCACCTCAAGACGCCAGAGCGCATGTGCACGTGTCGACCGAGCATCAGGTTGTCGAGGACGGTGAGGCCGCCGAACAGCGCGATGTTCTGGAATGTGCGCGCCACGCCGAGCGCGGCGATCTCGCTCGGTCGCTTCCTCGTGATGTCGCGCCCGTCAAGTAGGATGCGGCCCCTATCGGGCTTGTAGAAGCCGGAGATCATGTTGAGGAGCGACGTCTTACCCGCCCCGTTCGGACCGATGATGGAGAGGACGCGGCCCTTGGGAATTTCAATCGAGACATCTTCGACAGCCGTGACCCCACCAAATCGCTTGCTCACGCCAGCAACCGACAGCTGAACCGAGGCAGCCTTGATCTCTTGGGACGCCGGCGTGAAATTCATCAGCCCGCCCTTGACGTGGCGGCGCGTTGACAGGCACGCCCATAGGCGCGAGCACGATGGAGCCGACCGGCTTGCATCAAA
The DNA here is from genome assembly GCA_036558085.1 of Hyphomicrobiaceae bacterium. Taxonomy (GTDB): domain Bacteria; phylum Pseudomonadota; class Alphaproteobacteria; order Rhizobiales; family Hyphomicrobiaceae; genus AWTP1-13. The sequence goes on along the minus strand of DATBGH010000026.1, from coordinate 88,417 downwards.
GAACCCTCCCAGACCCCACGCTGCGACGGCGAGGTTGTCACTCTTGGCGGTGATCGTCCTCTCTGCCCGTGGGCGAGGTGGATCTTAGAGCAGCCGCCGCGGCTCCGCCAAGGCCCGTCATGGCCGCGCCTCCGGCGGATCCCCTGAAACCCGGTCATGAGACCCTGTTGAGATCTCTGGTCGCAGACCCTGGCCGCAGACTCTGGCCCGGAGACTCTGGCCCGGAGACCTTGGCCTGGAGACCCTGGCCTGGAGACCCTGGCCTGGAGACCCTGGGCTGGAGACCCTGGGCTGGAGACCCTTTAGAAGATCTCATGTTCAGCCCGGCCTTGGCCAGCGGCTAGGCCACGCCCCAGACGCGTTGCGCCGTATCGACCACCAACTGGAGCTTCTGCCACTGCGCCTCCTCGGTCAGGGCGTTGCCGCCGGCCACGCTGGCAAAGCCGCATTGGCTCGACAACCCGAGCTGATCGACGGGCACGACGCGGGCCGCCTCGTCGATGCGGCGCAGCAAGGCATCCTGGTCTTCCAGGCATTGGCTCTTGGAGGAAACGAGGCCAAGCACGACCGTCTTGTGCCTGGGCAGGAAGCGCAGTGGCCGGAAGTCGCCGGCGCGCTCGCTGTCATATTCCAGCAAGAACGTGTCGACGGGTGCCTGGTTGAAGAGCATCTCCGCCACCGGCTCGTAACCGCCCGCGGCCATCCAGCGGCCGCGGAAGTTGCCGCGGCACAGGTGCAGCCCAACGCGCATGGGGTGGGGAGGATCGGCGGCGATCCGTCGCAACAGCGAAAGGTAGCTCGCCAACAGGGTCGCCGGATCGCCGCCCTGCGCCTGGGCCTGTCGGGTGACCTCTGGGTCGCACAGCATGGCGATGGGCACCTCATCGAATTGCACATAGCGGCAGCCCGCACGGGCGAGCTCGGCGAGCTCGGCGCGATAGACGGCGATGAGGTCATCGAAAAAGCCCGACACGTCGCCATAGGCGTGCGCGTCCACGCTGCCGCCAAGGCGAAAGAAATGGAAGGCGCTGGGCGCCGGCATGGTCACCTTCACCAGCGCACGTCGGACCAGAGCATTGGCGCGCTCAAAGGCGGCCAAGGTGATGGGGCCGCGGCGGCTGATTGGCGCCTGCGCCACGCAGGTCGGCCAATCGAAGGTTGCGCCCTCGGCGTTTCTAAACTTGAAGCGGGAGGGCTCTAGCCGGAAGCCCTCGAGGCCTTCGAAGAAAAAGCCAAACCACGAGGAACGCGCCAGTTCTCCGTCGGTCACCACGCGCAGGCCGATGTCCTCCTGCCGGGCGATCACGCGGGCGGTCTCCTGCTCCAGGATTGCCTGGTAGTCGCCGGCCGGCAGGCGGCCCTCCTGCATCGCGCGCCCCGCGTCCTTGAGCCGGCGGGAGCGCAGCAGGCTGCCGATCACCTCGGCACGAAACGGCGGCGTGGCGGTTGGTGCAATTGGCATGGGCAGGCTCCGCGTGGGCCCCAAGGACTAAAGGTCGGGCCCGCGCCTTGAACACCGGGCCCGAACATGGGCCCGAACACCGGGCCCGAACATGGGCCCGAACACCGGGCCCGAACATGGGCCCGAACATGGGCCCGAACACCGGGCCCGAACACCGGGCCCGAACACCGGGCTTGAACACTGGGCCCGAACATCGGCCCGACATGGGCCCGAACTTGGGCTTGAACACGGGGGCCCGAACCCTGAACCTCGCAAACTGCACTCCAACATGGGCTGGGCCCGGCCGCGCCCTTGACCTTGATGGCGACCTATCCTAGCCCTGAACGCAGGCGACCGTCAGCCTTGCCCGGAGACGCCAATGCACCGCATCACCACCTTGGAAGAGCTCGACGCCATGTACGGCCAGCCGGTCGGCGCGGCCGTTGCCAAGGAGATCGACTACATCTCCGACCACTACAAGGCCTTCATCGACAAGGCGCCGTTCTTGGTGGTGGCTACGGTCGGACCGGAGGGCATGGACTGCTCGCCGCGTGGCGATCCTGCTGGTTTCGTGCGGGTGCGCGACCGCAAGACGGTGCTGATACCGGACCGGCGCGGCAACAACCGCGTCGATACATTGCGCAATCTGGTGCGCGACCCCCGCATCGCCTTGCTCTTCATGATCCCTGGCATCGGCCAGACACTGCGCATCAATGGCAGGGCCGAGATCGTCGTCGATCCGGACCTCAACGCCACTTTCGCCATCAACGACAAGCTGCCCAAGTGCGTGCTGGTGGTGACCGCCGACCGGGTTTATACGCAGTGTCCCAAGGCGCTCGTGCGCTCGCGCCTATGGAGCCCGCAGGCGCAGATCGACCGCTCCGAGCTTCCCAGTCCGGGAGAGATGATCGCGGCGTTGAGCAAGGGCTCCATCGACGGCGCCGAGTACGACCGGACCTATCCACAACGTCTCAAGGAAACCATTTACTGAGCTGGCCCCCGATTACCTCGAGGGGCCCTGGGGGCCCGCGCACCTTGCCTCCCCGTGCCGCGCACCTTTCAGTCCCATTTTCAGTCCATGCGTGCACCCCGAGCCCAGCCAAAATGACGGTCGCCGCGGGCGCGGCGGGCTAGGGCTGTCGCCTCAACGCGGCGAGCTCAGCCTCGAGCGCCGCCAGGCGAGCGCTGAGCTGCTCGTTTTCCTCGCGCGCCTTGGTGGCCATCTCTTTTACCGCCTCGAATTCCTCCCGCTGCACCACGTCCAGCTCGCGCAACAGGCGCTCGCCTTGCGCTTTCACCATGGTTTCGAAGTCACGGCGCATCCCTTGTGCCGCGCCGGCCGCATCGGTCATGAGCTTGGCGAACTCGTCGAGAAACCGGTTGTTGGTCTGGGTCATGGAGCCTGCCTGCTGGGTTGGCAGGCGTGCGCACCGCTCCGCACGCTGCCGGCTGTTATCATAAGCGTGAGGATTACTATGATGATGGTGGAGGCGGGCATCAAGCCATCCCCTCGACCAGAGGGCCCGTCAGGTTTTGGCCGAAGCCTCTTTGCCTGAGCCTTGCCTGACAGAGAGTGGCTGGGCCGACGTTGCGCGCGCAGGGTTCTGCGCGAGGTTCCTTGACAGCCGTCACGCCGGCCGATAGCTGCGCCCCATGGACGTCCTCACCATCCCCTACCCGGCCATCGATCCCGTCGCCCTGCGGATCGGGCCCCTCGCGGTCAAGTGGTACGGCCTTGCCTATGTGGCAGGTCTGTTGCTCGGGCGCTTTTATGTCAAGGCGTTGATTGAAGAGGGTCGGCTTTGGCCGAGCGACAAGCGCCCATTCGCGCCCGAGCGGGTGGACGACCTCTTGCTGTTCATGACGGTCGGCGTGTTGCTGGGCGGTCGCCTGGGCTACGTCCTCTTCTATCAGCCGCGGTTCTTCGCCACCCATCCATTGCAGGTCGTTGCCGTTTGGAACGGCGGCATGTCCTTTCACGGCGCGCTGTTGGGCTCGATCGTCGCCATGGTGTTGTTCGCGCGGCGCATCGGTGCCGACCCATGGAGCGTGATGGACCTGTCCGCGGCGGCGACCCCCATGGGCCTGTTCTTCGGCAGGCTCGCTAACTTCATCAATGCCGAGCTGTGGGGTCGACCCAGCACCGTGCCTTGGGCGATGGTGTTTCCGGTACCGGAGGCAGGCGACATACCGCGCCACCCTAGTCAGCTCTATGAGGCGTGCACAGAAGGGATCTTATTGTTTGTGGTCTTGCGGTGGCTTACACACCGCAAGTTCGCGTTGCGCCGACCCGGGTTGACGGCCGGTGCCTTCCTGGTCGGCTACGGCCTCGCCCGGTCGTTTTGCGAGCTCTTCCGCGAGCCCGACGCCGGACATCTCTTTACCATCGGTCCCTTCACTGCGGGCATCCTCTATTCGTTGCCGATGATACTGGCCGGCTTGCTCATGATCCGTGCCGCCGTCCGGCGCGTTCGGGAACCAGTCGATGTCCAGCGCTGATAGCGACAGCCCGCTGCTTGCGCGTCTGCGCGCGCGCATCGAGCGGGAAGGTCCGCTGCCGGTCGATGAATATATGCGCAGCTGCCTCGCCGATCCCGAACACGGCTACTGGCGACGCCAGGCGACGATTGGCGCCGACGGCGACTTCGTCACGGCGCCCGAAATCAGCCAGGTGTTCGGCGAGCTGATCGGACTGTGGGCTGGGGTGGTTTGGCGCACCATGGGTGCGCCTGCCCCGGTCAACCTCGTCGAACTGGGGCCTGGGCGCGGCACTCTGTTGCGCGATGCCCTGCGTGCGGCGCGCTCGATCCCGCACTTCCTGGCCGCGGCCAGCGTGCATCTGATCGAGCGGAGTGCGCCCATGCGCGAAGCGCAACGGCGCACGCTGGCGTGCCTCACGAGCCCTGCCGACGGCCGCCGGCAGGGGCATGACTGCGCGGTCACATGGCATGAGGCGATCGGCACGGTGCCAAAGGGAGCCACGATCGTCATCGCCAACGAGTTTCTGGACGCGCTGCCCATCCGCCAACTGGTGTGCGAGGCGGGGAAGTGGCACGAGCGGGTGGTGGATGTGGCGGGGGGCGGTGGCCTGCGCTTTGCGGTTGGGCCGGCGACGCACGTCGGCACCGAGGCCCGGCGCCTGCCCGGCGCCGTCTTGGAGCTGCGCGATGGGGAAGAGGAGCTGCTTGCCGCGCTGGCCCGGCGAGAGGCGCCCCTCGTTGCCCTCTTCATCGACTACGGACCGATGCACTGGGCGACGGGCGACACGCTGCAAGCCGTGCATCGCCACGCCTGGGTCGATCCGCTGAGCCGCCCCGGCCGGGCCGATCTCACGGCGCACGTTGCCTTCGCGCGCCTGGCGGATAAGGCGCGCAGCGCCGGCCTAGGCGCCGACGGACCGATCACGCAGGCCGAGTTCCTCGGCCGCCTTGGCGTGGTGGAGCGCGCCGCCCGACTGATGGCGGCCAACCCCCGGGAGGCCGGTGGGATCGAAGCTGGCGTGCAGCGACTGATCTCTCCGACCGGCATGGGCGAGCTCTGCAAGGTGCTGGCGGTGCGCTCCAGCCAGCTGGCAGGGGTGGTGCCCTTCACCTGACATCGGCAAGGCCTTGGTGGGACTTGCCCGGGGAGGGGTCGTGAGGCATCGCCCCGGCCTACCGCTTGCGCAGTTTTGGATCCAACGTATCCCGCAAGGCATCGCCGAAGAGGTTGATGCCGAGGACCGATAGCACGATCGCGACACCCGGGAAGATGGCAATCCACGGCGCCGATGAGGCGTATTCCTCCGCTCCGCCCTGCAGCATGAGGCCCCACGCCGGCACCGGCTCTTGCACCCCTAGCCCCAGGTACGACAGCGACGCTTCCGCCAGCACCGCTTGGCCGACGAAGGCTGTGACCATGATCAGGAACGGCGCCATCACGTTGGGCACCATGTGGCAGAGAATGATGCGGATATGGCCGAAGCCCAGCGCGCGTGCCGCATCGACATAAGGCACCTCCCGGATCGCCAGAGCGGAGGAGCGCACGACGCGGGCGCAGCGAGGAATGAGCGGGATGGTGATGGCAATGATCACGTTCTGCACGCCCGTGCCGAAGATCGCTACCACCGCCAGCGCCATGATGATCAAGGGAAATGCCATGAATACGTCGAAGATGCGCTGCAGTATGAGATCGGTCTTGCCGCCGAAATAGGCGCTGCCAACCCCCATGATGAGCCCGATCGTGCCGCCGACCAGAGCCGATGAGAGACCGACGATCATCGCCGTGCGCGCGCCGAAGATGATGCGTGACAACAGATCCCGTCCAAACTGGTCGGTACCCAATAGATGCTGCCAGCTGGGCGCCTCCATCATGGCCCCAAAGTCGTTGGCGGTGGGGTTGTAGGGCGCCAGCAGCTCGGCGCCGAGGCCGGTGGCGGCGATCACCACCACCAACAGCAGGCCGAACGTGCCCAAGAGCTCGCGACGGAAGAAGCGAAACAGTCGGCGCGTGCGCGAGGCTCGCTGCGACCCGACGTCGTCAGCGGCGATCGCCGGGAGCCCAATCGTGCCAGTGTTGGTCGCCATGAGGGGCCTTACCTCAGCTGAAGCGGATGCGTGGGTCGAGCCAGGCATAAAGCAGGTCGACGATCAGGTTGCAGGCGACGAAAACCATCACGGTTAGCATCACCAAAGCCTGAGTGAGCGTGTAGTCCTGGTTCTGCACTGCCTGCACAAACAGCCGACCGACGCCGTTGAGGTTGAACACTTGCTCGGTCACGACGAGCCCGCCGATGAGGAAAGCAAACTCGATGCCGATCAAGGTCACCACCGGCAGCAACGCATTCTTGAGCGCATGTCGGTTGATGATGAGCTTGTTGATCAGCCCCTTGGCGCGCGCGGTGCGGATGTAGTCTTCCTGCATGACCTCCAGCATCGCCGATCGGGTCATGCGCATGCTGACGGCGGCGTAACGGTAGCCCACGGTAACCGCCGGCAGGAACGCCATGCTCAGGTTGCGAAGCGGATCCTCCCAGATCGGCACGTATTCGATGGGCGGCATCCACGGCGCGCCGAACAGTGCGCTGGTGACGTCGAGGACGATCAGCAGCGATACGATGCCGAGCCAGAACGACGGTGTGGCGATACCGCCGACGGCGAAGATGCGCACCACGACATCGATCCAGGTGTTTTGCTTGAGTGCCGAGATGGCACCAAGGGGAATGGCGATGGCGATGGCGATCACGGTGGCCAGGATGGCGATCTCAAGCGAGATTGGCAGACGCGCCCAGATCTCGCTTGTGACGGGCGCACCGGACCACATGGAGGTACCAAAATCGAGGTGCAGGAAGCCCCAGACGAAGTCGAAAAACTGCACCAGCACCGGGCGATCCATGCCGAGCTCGGTATGGCACAGCGCGACGGCCTTGGGATCGAACGTGCCACCGCTGGATCCAAGGCGCACTACGCAGACGTCGCCTGGAATGAGCCGCATCAGCACGAACACCAGCGCCGCCGCCCCCAATAGCGTCGGGATCACGAGAGCCACGCGTTTGATGACGTAGCGAACCATTACCGATCGAGCCAGACGTTTGCCAAATCTTGGTTGAGATAATGGCTGGGGGAGATCCTCCAGCCCTCAACATAGGAGCGCATGGGAACGATGCGATACCACCAGGTGACCATCAGCTGGTGTGCCTGTTGGTTGATGCGTGTCTCATACTGGCGCATCAGCGTGCGAGCTTGCTTGAAGTCGGTTTCTCGCAGCATCCGATTGTAGATGTCGATCATCTCCGGATCCGAGAAGTAGCCGAAGTTCTCGCGCTGCACTTCGTGCGGCAACCAGCGGCCCACGTCGGCAATGGGATTGACGATATTTTGGCAGTTGGCCTCGAGGGCGACGGTGAAATCCCCGCTGCGCATCGAATCCAACCACGGGCCCGTGGGCACGACCTTCTGCGCCGCCTTGATGCCAACCTTGCTCCATTCGTCGATCAGCCAAGTGCCAACGATCTTGTAGGGCTGGTCGACGTTGCGGTTGAGGAGCTCGAACGTCAGGTTCTCCTGTCCTGCCTCCTTCAACAGCCGGCGCGCCTCGGCGCGCGACTTGTCGATGTCTGGCCAGTAGCCGCTCAGCTCTTGCAGCTCCTCCTTGGTCGCGGCAAAAGGCGAGCCCGGGAAGACGATGCTGCCCACCGTGCGGATGATGGCGATCTTGGATAGCGCAGCTGCGCCCTTCCATTGATCGATGGCAAGGAAAAGCGCCTTGCGCACGCGCACATCATCGAACGGCTTCTTCTGGTGGTTGGGCGTCACCACGTTGCCGCAGTTCCAGTCGCTTTCCTGTACCTTGATCTTGTCGCCGAGCTCCTTGATCAGCTGATCACGCGCCGACGGGGGCAAGGAACGGAATTCGAGCGCCGCGCGGTCGGCCCGAATGGCGTCCGTACGGACCGACTGCTTGGGGGCGAAGATGGCAACGAACCCGTCGAGATAGGGCTGGCCAGGGTGGTAGTAATCTGGATTGCGCTCGCCCTTCACGGATTGTCCGGTCTGGTACTCGACGAGCTTGAAGGGCCCCGACCCCATGATGTTCTTCTCATACCAGTGCATGTCCCGATCGAGCACCGTCTTGGAATAGATGTAGGCGTAGGGATCGGCCAGCGCTGGCAGGAACGTGAGGGTGGCGAATTTAAGCTTGAAAACCACGGTCTCGTCGTCGGGTGCGGTGATGGTGTCCACCATGACGAAGTTGTTCTCGCGCGCGCTCGCCACGCCGGGCGCGGGATGGACGATCTTGTTCCAGCTCGTGGCGACGTCCTGCGCCGTCAGGGGTGACCCATCGTGGAATTTCACGCCGGTTCGAATCTTGAACGTGTAGGTAAGGCCGTTGTCGGTCGGCGTCGGGACCTCGCGGCAGAGATCGCACGTGAACTCGGTGGTCGAGGCGGGATTGTCGGGATTGACGCGGATCAGCACGCTATAGAAGGGCGCCGTCGCGTGGAGGACGGCGTAGGTGGTCTCGCGATGGCCGTCGAGGCTCGGCCCCCCGTCCGCCGGGATCATGTACGTGAGGATGCCGCCGCGCTTGGGTGCCTCTGCCGCGGCCGTTATGGCGCCCGCCGTCAGGGCTGCAGCCAACGCCAGCTTCACACCCGTTTGAGAGATACCCATGGGTTCACCTTTGCCCGATGTTTAATGGCGGGGTTGGTTGCGCCGGCCGGCAGGCCGCGGTCTTGCCGATCGACAGCGCAGCCCTCGAGGCCGGCGAGATGGTGTCTCGGCCGTTGCCGTGCCGGCGAGCTCGCCTCCCGGCGCCGTCGTTAGGGCCGTAAGCTCTGCGGAGCGCAATGGGATCTGGCGTGGAACGCGAATGGTGCGCGAGGTCCGGGACACGCCCGGCTGGAACAGTCCTCATGGCGTCTCCCTGCCATTGTGAAATGCCTTGCTGTCTGCCCCCCTTCGGGCGCACCCGTGGGACGTTGGGCTAGGCGGCATTCCTTCAACGGACCAACAGCGCTTCGACGACGGCAGCATGTCCCACACCCGAGGCTCCCGCCAGTCGCTGTTAGTCTAACAAATCGGCCGGTGACTGCCCAGCGGGGAAATCCCCCTGGGAGCCTCCGCTGTGGGCGCCGCGAGTGGGCCAGCCCAAACCATGCCGTGCTGGCGTGGACCGGCGAGCTTTTCGTGTGTCATAGTCCGCAACCGCGGCGAGCGAGGCCAATAGTCGATCCGCAATCGAACCGTGGAATGAGCGTGAGCTTGAGGAGGTGGAATGTTCTGGCAAAAAGGTGCGTTGGCGGCGTTCGGCGCGGCGCTTTTGGCTTTGGGCAGCGCGCACGGTGCAGCGGCGCAACAGTCGGTCAAGATCGGCGCCATCTATCCGCTGAGCGGCAATGCGGCAAGTGCCGGCGGCTTTTCGAAGGCGGCCATCGAGCTCGCCGTCGATCTCATCAACAATGGCAATGCCGATCTGAAGGACGTGCCGCTGGCCGACGGCAAGGGTCTGCCGAGGCTCGGCGGGGCCAAGATCGAGGTCGTCTTCGCGGACAATCAGGGCACGCCTGCGGCTGGCCAGAACCAGGCGCTGCGCCTCATCACCGAGGAGAAGGTTGTTGCCCTCATCGGCGCCTACCAATCGGGCATCACGGTGACCACCAGCGCCATGGCCGAGCGGCACGGAATACCGTTTATGGCGCCGGAATCGGTTGCCGCCAACCTGACGGAACGCGGCTTCAAGTGGTTCTTCCGAGCTACCCCAGTCGCCGGCGACTTTGCCCGCGCTTACTCTGAGTTTCTCAAGGAGCAGCAGGCGGCAGGTCAGAAGACTGCGTCCATCGCCGTCGTCAACGAGAACACCGAGTACGGCAATTCGGTCGCCAGCGTCATCAAGGAGCAGTTTGCCAAAGACGGCCTCAACATCACGCAGGTGATCCCCTACTCGGCCAATACCACGGACGTGCAGCCGCAAGTGCTCCAGCTCAAAGAGAAAAACCCGGATGTCGTGATCTTCATCTCCTATACGTCCGATGCCATCCTTTACGCCAAGACCATGAAGGACCTGAACTGGAAGCCCGCGATCATGATCGCCGACGACGCGGGCTTCAACGATCCCTCGTTTGTGGCCACATCGGGAGCCCTGGTCGACGGCCTCGTCAATCGCTCCTCGTTTGCGGTTGGCAAGCCAGGTTCGGTGAGCGCCGTGATCAACGACCTCTACAAAAAGAAGACCGGCAACGACCTGGACGATCCCTCCGCCCGCGCCATGCAGGGCATGCTGATATTGGCGGACGCCATTAACCGTGCGGGCTCTACCGAACCAGCCAAGATCCAGGCCGCGCTCAAGGCGACGGACCTCAAGGCGAACCAGGTGATCACCGGCTACAACGGCGTCAAGTTCGACGACAAGGGGCAAAACGTTCTGGCCTCCAGCCTCATCACGCAGATGCAGGCCGGCAAGTATGTGCCCGTCTGGCCCAAGGACAAGTCGGTGGGCGAATTGAAGTTGCCGTACAAAGGCTGGTAATCGGCTGCAACTCGTCGACAATGGCGGGTGCGGCCAGCCAAATGGGCCGCATCCCGCAAACCGCAGCGCAGACCCGCTGTTGCCATGTCCTCCATCCTGCTGCAAGTCATCGTGAGCGGCCTGCTGATCGGCGCGGTCTATGCGCTGTTCTCGTCCGGTCTCACGCTCATTTGGGGCATGATGAACGTGATCAACTTCGCCCATGGCGATTTTGTCATGCTGGCGATGTATACGGCATTTCTCGTGTGGACCACGTTCGGCGGCGGCCCCGCGGCTGCGGTGCCGATCGCCGCGGTGGTCCTCGCGACGATCGGCCTGCTCAGCTACTTCCTGCTCGTGCGCCACATCATGAAGGGTCCGATGCTGGCGCAGATCCTGGGCACGTTCGGCCTGGCGCTGCTGTTGCGCTATTCGGCGTTCTGGTACTTCGGTGCCAATTTCAAAACGCTGCCCGATAGCCTCCTGGGCCCGCCGTTCGTCCTCGGCAGCATCCGGGTCGATGCGCCGCGCCTGCTCGCCGGCACGATCGGGCTTCTGGTCACGCTGTCGCTGCATCTGATCCTGACGCGCACGGCCCTCGGCAGTCGCATGCTCGCCGTCGCCGAAGACGCCACCGCCGCCCAGCTCATGGGCATCCGCCCGGAGCGCATGCAGGCGGTGGCGTGGGCACTGGCCGCCGGAGCAACCGGCATTGCCGGTGCGCTGATCGCCACGTTTTTCTACACCTCGCCTACGGTGGGCGAGACCCTGGCCATCGTCGCCTTTGTGACAGTGGCCTTCGGCGGCTTCGGCAGCGTGCCCGGCGCGCTGGTGGCCGGACTGCTGATCGGTGTCATCGAAGCGGTCTCCGCCTTCATGATCGGTCCCGTGTACAAGGACGTGATCGTCTACACGCTATTCGTGCTGGTTCTTTGGACCAGGCCGCAGGGCCTGATGGGCAAGGCATGATGCGGCGCTCTCTCCCCCTATTGCTGTTCGCTGCCTTGGCCCTGCTGTACCCCCTTTTGGTGGCGGGTTCGGAAGTGTACCAGCGCCTGGGCGCCCTCGTCGTGTTGTCGGCGATCGGGGCATCGGCCTGGAACCTGATCGGTGGTTACGCCGGCCAAGTGTCGGTGGGTCATGCCGTCTTCTTTGGTGCGGGTGCCTACGCCGCCCTGGCGGGCTACGCGCAGTTCGGGATGCCGCCCGTCGCCGGGGCGCCGATTGGGGTCGCGGTGGCGATCCTCATCGCCGCGCTGATCGGCGTGCCGACCTTGCGCCTGTCGGGTCACTACTTCAGCATGGCCACCATCGCCGTTGCCGAACTCGTGCGCGTGCTCGTCACCAATTGGGAATGGCTCGGCGGCGCTCAGGGCATCTCCGGCCCGGCGGTCCCGCGCACGGTGCTTGATCTGTCGTTCACCTCGGCAGTGCCCTACTACTACATCTTTCTTGCGGTGTTGGCGGCCATCCTGTTCGGCACGTGGCGCATCGAGAAGAGCCGCATGGGGTTTTATCTGCGCGCGATCAAGGATTCGGAGCGCGCCGCCCGCTCGCTCGGTGTCGCGGCCGGTCGCTACAAGCTCTATGCATACATGCTGAGCGCGGGCCTTACGGCCGTGGCGGGCGCCCTCTATGCCATCATGTTCGGCTTCATCGATCCGGAGTCGGGCTGCGGCATCTTGATCTCCGTCAAGATGCTGATCATGGCCGCGCTCGGTGGGGCAGGCTTGCTGTTTGGACCGCTCGTGGGGGCATTGATCCTGGTGCCGCTGGAGGAGATTTCCAACAGTCTGCTCGGTGGCAAAGGCGCGGGGCTGACTTTCGTGGTCTATGGCGCCATGATCGTGGTCATCGCGCGCTTCCTGCCGAGCGGATTGCTGGCCCTGTTCGCCGGCCGCATGCGGCCGGCGGGCAAGCCCTCCGAAACCGAGCCCAGCCATGCTGCTTGAGGCCAGTCGACTGACGATGGCCTTCGGCGCGTTCAAGGCCGTCGACGATGCCTCCGTCGCGGTCAACGAAGGTGAGGTGCTCGGGCTCATCGGACCCAATGGCGCCGGCAAGTCCACGTTCTTCAACTGCCTGACCGGCGATCTCCGCCCGACCTCCGGCACGGTGCACTTCGACGGGCGCGACGTCACCCGATTGACGCCGGAGCAGCGCGCGCGTCTCGGCATCGCCCGCACCTTCCAGGTGCCGCTGACATTCGAATCGATGTCGGTGCTCGACAACGTGATGATCGGTGCCTTCCTGCGCCACCACGCTGCCGCTGCCGCGCGCGACAAGGCGCTCACGGTGATTGGCGAGGTGGGGCTTTTAGGTTTCGCCGACGCCTCGGCCAAGAGCCTCGGGACGCCCGGCCGCAAGCGCCTTGAGATCGCCAGGGCACTCGCCAGCGATCCCAAGGTGTTGCTGCTGGACGAGGCCATGGCCGGCCTGACGCCGGCCGAGATCCGCGCTGGCATCGACCTGGTGCGGCAGATCCATCGCCGCGGCATCACGCTTGTCATCGTCGAGCACATCATGGAGGTCATCGTCTCGCTGGCGGACCGCGTGGTGGTGTTCCACCAGGGCCGCGAGATCGCGCGCGGCACTCCGAGCGAAGTTACCCGCCACGAGCTCGTCATTGAGGCCTATTTGGGCAAGCGCCACGCGGCCAAGCTGAGCGGGGGCGCGGCATGAACGCGCCGCTGCTCGTGGTCCGCAACTTGCAGGTGCGCTACGGTGACCTCATCGGCGTCGCCGACGTGTCGTTTGAGGTGGCACCGGGCAGCATCGTGGCGCTGCTGGGCTCCAACGGAGCGGGCAAGACCACAACGCTCAACGCCATCGCCGGCATCGTCGCGGCGAGCGCGGGTCGGATCGAATTTGAGGGTCGCGCCATCACCGGCGAGCCGGCTTATGCCATTGTGCGCAAGGGCTTGGCCTTGTCACCCGAGGGCTGGCGGTTGTTCGTGCAGCAGAGCGTGGAGAAAAACCTCCTCCTCGGCGCGACCCCGGTGGCAAACAAGGGGCGCATCCAACATCTGCTGCAGCGCGTCTACGCGATCTTTCCGAGGCTGGCGGAGCGGCGCAAGCAGCAAGCGGGCACCATGTCGGGCGGGGAGCGCCAGATGCTGGCCGTGGGCCGGGCGCTGATGAGCGAGCCCAAGCTGCTTCTGCTCGACGAGCCGAGCTTGGGGCTGGCGCCGGCCATCATCGAGACCATGTACGAGACGTTCCTGCGCCTGCACAAGGAAGGGCTCACCGTGCTGTTGGCGGAGCAATCGGTGGATCTGGCGCTCGAGGTGGCAAGCTACGCCTACGTGCTGCAGGTGGGTCGCAGCGTGCTCAGCGGGCCCGCCAGCGAACTGCTCAACAACCCGGACGTGCAGCGCATCTATCTTGGCGTGGGCTGAACCACCGGCGCCTGGCGCGCGCCTTCGCCACCTGGCGGGGCCGAGGGGGCCCCTTGCCCAGAACTGTGCCACAGACTTTGCCCATTGGCCCGGAACAAGGACGCGAGGGGGCGGCTCGCAAAGACCAAGCAAACGACGGAGCAAAGGCTGGCCAAATGCTGGCCATCTGCTGGCCAATGGCGGCCGGATGACGGGCGGATGACGGGCGGATGATGGGCAGAAGCGGGCGGCAGGCCCCGGCGCGCCCCTTCGCTGGGCGCGGGCATCGGATGCTTGACTTTGCCGTTGCCCGTCCATCTCATTGGGGCTGATCACTGGCAGCGGGCGGCCTGATCAGGGGAGGATCGCATGGTGCTGCGCATGAGCTTGGCGCGCCCGGGGCAGCGTCTGATGGGTTGCCTCGTGGCGGTGCTGGCCGTCCTCGTTTTGGCGCTTCCGGCCTCGGCCGCACCCAAGCTCAAAATCGGCGTCATCTTTGATTTGACCGGTCCCCTTGCCGGCGGCGGCTCCGAGCTCCATTACCTCGGCGTCAAGATCATGATCGACCACTTCATCAAGCAAGGCGGGGTCGAAGGCTATCAAGTCGAGGCCATTTACGCCGATGCCCAGAGCAAGCCCGATGTGGCGATCAACGAAGCCGTGCGCCTGATCGAGCAAGAGAAGGTCGATATGGTGCTTGGCTTTTTCTCCTCGGCCCAATGCGTGCCGGTTGCCGCGCGCGTTGAGCAGCTCAAGAAGTTCATGTGGATCACCACATGCATTTCCTCAGCCGTGCTCGAAAATCGCAACTTGAAATACGTGTTTCGCGTGCAGCCCTCGGGCGCGCAGTTCGGCGAGCTGTCGATGGACTTCATCGCCCAGAACGCCAAGGAGAAGTTCGGCAAGGACCCCAAGGACCTGCGCGTTGCCATCATTCACGAGGACGGCGCTTATGGCGTCGACGTTGCCAGGGGCAATGAAGCCGGAGCCAAGAAAGCCGGGTTCAATCTCGTGCTGAAGGAGGGCTATTCGGCCACTGCACCGGATCTGTCGGCACTCGTCACCAAGCTCAAGCGAGCGCGGCCCGACGTCATCTTCCATACCGGTTACAACCCGGACATCACCCTATTTCATCGCCAGGCGCGCGAGAACGGCCTGAAGTTCAGCGCGCTCATCGGTCACGGCGCCGGCTATGGTGTTTACGCCAAGCTCAAGGAAGGGTTGGGCAAGGACGTTGACTACCTCTTCAACGTCGATCCGATCTCGATCTGGAATACCAACCAGAAGATGCTCGACCCCAAGCTGCTGCCGCTCATCGACATGGTGGGCGAGGAATATTTGAAGGCCAAGCCTGAGACCACGATCCGCTCGGCGCACGTCGGCATGGCCGCCTCCAACAGCTACGTGTTCTTCACCGAGGTGTTGCCGCGGGCCATCAAAAAATATGGAGGCATCGATGCCGATGCGCTGCGCAAGGCGGCGCTCGATGTCGATCTGGCCGAAGGCGGCACCATGCTGGGCTTCGGCGTTAAGTTCGCCGACGAGGGGTCGCCTGTTGCCGGCCAGAACCTGCGCGCCTTTCCGGTCATCACCCAATACGTCGATGACAAATCCTACGTGGTATGGCCCAAGAGCCAGGCGCAACGCGAGGCGGTTCTGCCGTTACCCGCGGGCACGACCTATTCGCCGAAATAACTGCGAGCGGGACTAGGTGGGCTGTGCTCCTCGTCAAAGGATTGGTCAAACGCTTCGGCGGGTTCGCGGCCGTCAACAATGTCTCCTTCGAGGTCGCGCGCGGCGAGATCCTCGGGCTGATCGGCCCGAACGGCTCGGGCAAGAGCACGATCTTCAACGTGCTGTCGGGCACCTATCGGCCGACCGCCGGTTCGATCGTGTTCGACGGTCATGAGATTGCGGGGCTTGCCCCCCACCAGATCATCAACCGCGGCATCGGCCGCACTTTCCAAATCCCACGGCCGTTCCGCCGCCTTTCGCTCTTCGACAACGTGGCGCTTGCCGGCTACTACGGCCAGGGCCGGCACAGCCGGGCCAAGGCCCAGGCTTCGGCCGAGCGCGCCCTGGCAGTCGTCGGCCTGCCGATCGACCCAAAGGCGAAGGTCGGCGGGCTCGGCGCGGCCGGCCTCAAGAAGCTCGAGCTCGCCAAGGCGCTGGCGACCGAGCCCAAACTGCTGTTGGCCGACGAGAGCCTCGGCGGGCTCGACGAGCACGAGATGAGCCGTGCCGCCGAGATGCTGCGTCGCATTCGCGACGAAATGGGCATCACCATCATTTGGGTCGAGCACATCATGGGCGTGCTCATGCGTGTGGTCGATCGCGTCATCGTTCTCGATCACGGCGAGAAGATTGCCGAGGGATCACCCGGAGCGGTGGCGAACAATCCCAAGGTCATCGAGGTCTATCTCGGCACCGAGGTCCCGGCGCTGCACAAGCTCGCCGCGGCGTCGCACGCTGAAGGAGCGCCATCGTGAATTTCGCGATCTTCGAGGTCTTTGACGTCTATCTGCTGGAAGCTGTCGTCAATGGCATTCTGCTCGGCGGTGTGCTGGCCCTGATGGCCCTCGGCCTCAACCTCATTTTCGGCGTGATCGACGTCGTTTGGATTTGCTATGCCGAGCTCATCATGATCGGCATGTACGGCCTCTACTACGCCTATGCGGTCTTTGGGCTGCCGATGTGGCTCGCCGCACCGATGTGCATCGCTCTTGTCGCCGTGCTCGGCCTGTTGCTGCATTACATCGTCATCCGCCCGTTGCTCGACGCGGCGCCAATCAACCAACTCTTGGCCACGGGCGGTGTGCTGTTCTTCCTGCAAAGCTTCGCCACCGTGGCGTTTGGCATCGATTTCCGCAACCTCGGCATTCGTCTGCCGGTGCTGGCGATCGGCGATATGCATTTTAGCTATGCGCGCCTGCTCGCCTTCCTCGCCGCCGTTGCCGGCATGGTGACGATCTACCTGTTCATGACGCGAACCTATATCGGCACTGCCATCCGTGCGATCGCCCAGGATCGCCAGATCATGGTGTTGATGGGCGTCGACTCGCGGCGGCTCTATCTCGTGACCTCGGCGCTGGGTGGCGCGCTTGCGGGTCTGGCGGCCTGCCTGTTGGTGTTGCAATACGACGTCCACCCCTTCGTGGGTCTGTCGTTTGGACCCATTACCTTCATGATCGTCGTGCTGGGAGGCCTTGGCAATTTCATCGGCGGGTTTGTGGCCTCCTTCGTGTTCGCCGAGATCATCTCGCTCGGCGGCCTCTACTCGGACCTGGAATGGGGCTACGTGCTAGCCTTTGCGTTCTTCATCCTCATGATGTTTGCGCGCCCGCAGGGTTTGCTGACGAGGCGCTCGTGACCGCCCGCAAACTCATCATCGCGGCGATCGGGCTGGCCCTCGTCGCGCTGCCGTTCGTCTACAGGCAGCCCTACCACCTGCATGTACTGGTGCTCATCTTGATCTGGTCGTTCGCCTACACGTCCTGGTCCGTCATGGGTCGGTTCGGCTTGGTGTCATTGGGCCATGGCGGCTTCATGGGTGTGGGGGCCTACGTCACGGCGCTGTTGTGGAACCATCTTGGCGTTTCGCCGTGGATCGGCATTCCGCTGGCGCTGCTGGCAGCCGGCTTGCTGGCCATTGTCGTGGGCTATCCCTGCTTTCGCTTCCGCATCATCGGCCACTATTTCGCGCTGGTGACGCTGGCCTTGTCGGGCATCGTGCTGCAAGTCATCACCGCCACGCGAGATTTCACCGGCGGCTCGCTCGGTTACACCCCGGAGCGTACGAAAGGCAGCGTGCTGGCGGCTGTGCAATTCGTGGACAAGGAGACCTGGTACCTCATTGCGCTCCTGGTATGGGCGCTGGGCCTTCTCGTCTGGTACCGGGTCGATGGCAGCATGTTGCGCCACGCTATGGAAGCGATCTCGGAGGATGAGGATGCCGCCGCCGCGGCCGGCATCAATGTGACGGCCGAGAAGCTCAAGATCACGGTGCTGAGCGCCATGATGACCGCATTCGCCGGTGCGCTCTACGGCCAGTATCAGATGTTCATCTCGCCGGACACGGTGAGCGGTATTTCGGTGTCGCTCCAGATGGTGTTCGCGGCTGTGGTCGGAGGCATCTATGTGGCGCTCGGCCCGACGGTTGGCGCTGTTATTACCATCCTGTTGGCAGAGGCATTGCGCATCGGCTTCGGCACGGCCGCGGTCGGATGGGACAACCTGATCTACGGCGTGTTGTTGGTGTGCTTTATCGTGCTACTTCCCCAGGGCATTCTCGGCAGTCTTCTGGCGCGCAGCGGCACAGCAAAGTGAGCCTGGCGCGCCCCCGTCGGCGCTCACGCCTGACGCTCGCCGATCAGCTCGATGTTGAGACGCACGCAGTCGCCCGGATAGGTGATCTCGCCGATGTAGATGACCACGCCGGCGGCATCCGTCACGACGCAGCGCGCCTCCGCCGTCGGAGCGTTGAGCGCGATGCCCAGGGTGTGCGCGGTCTCCATGTCGGCGGTGGCGATCGCCAGCGTTTGGTGGGCGCGCGAGAGCGCGAGGTCCTTCATCTCCGCCAGCACGGCCAGCGCGGCGCGACCGGCGAACGACTGGGGGGCCAGGCCATGCACGTGGCTGGCGATGTGCACGCGCGCGGACGCGTAGGGGCGGCCGGATTGAACCTGGATGCTGCGCAGGAAGACGTAAGCCGCCGCCGGCGTGCCATCGCCTTGTTCGATGCGCGGCGGCGGCGCCTCGCCCGATGGCAAAAAGTGCGGTACGCTTTCGCGTATGGGGGCGATCAGGCTCTCCCAGTCTGTGGCAAGCTGAATCCAGCGGTCGTTTTCCGGGGCGCGGGTAACGAAAGTGCCGCGACCCTGGAAGGACTTCACCAGGCCCTCGCCCTCTAGCAGGTCAATGGCCTGGCGCACCGTGACGCGGGCAACGCCGAACTCGCGCTCCAGCGCTTGTAAGGTGGCGATCCGGCCGCCGACCGGCCAGTGCCGGTCGCGCAGGCGCCGGCGCAGCACGGATGCCACCTGCAGATAGCGCGGCACCCGGCTGTCGGCGTCGGTGCGGGGGCGTGCGCGATTGGCCATGCGGATGTCCTCCGTTGCGATGGCGTGGCCTGGATTGCCGGAGGCGAAGCAAGGCGCTTGCGCCATGCGATCAGCCCTCACCGCTCTCGCGCGCGCTGACGACGCCGCTCACCAGGTTTTCCGCCATCAGACGCTTCCAATCGATATCGGATGGGCGGCGCACCGAGGCGACGTTCGCCGCCATTGCGGCGATGTCGCGGGCAAGCCGTCGGGCCGCGGCTTCGGCAGCTGCGATGTCCACCGCCTCAAAGGCGATGCTTGCGCCCGGTGCCAGGCGGCCCAGTGTCGGAATGTCTGCTGACACGACGGTAGCGATCTTGGCATAGCCGCCGGTTGTCTGGCGGTCCGCCAGCAGAATGATCGGCAGTCCGTTGCCAGGCACCTGGATCGCGCCGAGGGCGATGCCGTCCGAGACGATGTCGTAGCCCCTGCTCGAGTGCTCAAGGGGTGGCCCCTCGAGCCGCATACCCATGCGGTCCGTGGCTGGCGAAACGGTGTAGGTGCTGGTGAGCAGCGTGCGCAAGCCGGCGGGCGTGAAGTGATCGTCCTGCGGTCCGAGCACGATGCGCACGCGCTTGGGAGGGGCAAGATCGAGCGCTGCCAGGATGCATTCGTCGCGTTCGGCCACCGCCGCTTGCTTCAGGGGCAACACGTCTTCGGCCTGGAGGGCGCGGCCCTTGAACCCACCGATCGCAGCCCGCGTCAGGGTCGACTGGCTGCCGAGCACCGGCGCGATATCGAAGCCGCCCTCCACGGCAAGATAGGCCACGGCGCTGCCGGTGAGCGCGCCCATCCGCAACACCTCCCCGCCTACGAGACGCCCGCTTTGGAACGGGGCAAGGCTGCGGCTGACCTCGCCGCCGGGCTGCAGGATGTCGATGGGCGCATGGCCGCCGGCAATGGCGATGCGGACGCTGTCGGCATCCACACTGAGCGTTGGCCCCTGATAAGCGATCTCCAGCGCGCCGACACCGGGGCCATTGCCGACCAGCAAATTGGCGGCGCGGAAGCTCAGTTGATCGAGCGCACCGGAGACGGGCACGCCGAGCCGTTGGTAGCCCGGCCGTCCCAGGTCCTGCAGGGTGGTCATGAGGCCCGGTGCCACCACGCGCAAGGCGCCCGTCATGCCCCGCGCCCCTGCGGCTGCGGGCCCTCGGGCGCCAGGCAAAGCTCGGCCGCGGCGGCCTTGGCCAGCATGCGTTCGTACTCCCTGAGCGACAGTGGCGCAAAGGTCACCTGGTCACCGGCGGCGAGCAAGGCCGGCGGGGCCTTGCGCATTTGCCACAGCGGCACTGGCGTGCGCGCCAGGATGTGCCACCCTCCGGGGCTCTCCTGTGGGTAGATGACGGTCATGGACATGGCGATGGCGACCGAACCGGACGGCACCTTGAGCCTCGGGTTCTCGCGGCGGGGCAGCGCGAACGCCTCGGCTAGGTCGCCGAGGTAGGGCAGCCCCGGCAGGAAGCCCATCATATAGACGAGCTGGCTCGTCTGACTGTGCCG
Source organism: Hyphomicrobiaceae bacterium (assembly GCA_036558085.1). Classification (GTDB taxonomy): domain Bacteria; phylum Pseudomonadota; class Alphaproteobacteria; order Rhizobiales; family Hyphomicrobiaceae; genus AWTP1-13. The sequence continues at coordinate 68,012 of DATBGH010000026.1, read as the reverse complement.
CTCGACCACTTGCGAGGGGCTGAGGCCGGTGCGGCGGCCGACCTCGGCGAGATCAAGCCCAAGGCTCGGATCGTAGCAGGCGGGAATACGCCAGCGCCGGCCGGCGATCGATCGGGCCTCCAGGCCGGGCAGCAGCGCAGCGATCGCGCGCTGCAAATCCGCGTGGCTCGTCGCAAGCGGATCGTAATGCACCATGAGCGATCGGAACGTCGGCACGGCTTCGATGACGCCGGTGGGTTTGGCCGCCTCAAGCTTCTGCGCCAGCACCAGCACGAGCGCGCTCAGGTGCCAATCGACACGGTCGCCGAATTCCACGATCAAAGCGGTATCCCCTGCGGGCAGAAACCGCGGCTGCGGAGCAGATGGCATGCGCCTCACGATCGATCAAAGGCGCCGCCCAAGGCGGCACGGCGCCCATTGTATGGTCTTCCTATAGATAGTACCAATTGCGTGGCCCCGCCGCCGGGCGCATAATCTATCTTCTCTCGCCAGGGGTCCACCGATGGCCATGATCAACCTCAATGCCGACATCGCCGAGGGCTGGGGCGCTTACGACATCGGCAACGACGCTGAATTGATGAAGGTCATCAAGTCCGCCAGCGTGGCGTGCGGCTTTCACGCCGGTGATGCCAACACCATGCATCGGCTCTGCATGCTGGCCAAGGATTTGGGCGTTAGCGTCGGCGCCCATCCCGGCTTCAATGATCTGTGGGGTTTTGGCCGCCGCCGCATCCAAATGAGGCCGCAAGATCTCGAACTGATGGTGGCCTACCAGATCGGCGCCCTGCAGGCCATGGCGGCCTACGCCGGGCTCAAGGTCACCCATCTTAAGGCGCACGGGGCACTCAACAATATGGCGGCCGAGGATGCGGCCTATGCCATGGCGCTCGGGCGGGCCATCCAGGCGGTGGACAGGAACATCATCTACGTTGCCCTTTATGGGACCGAGATGCAGAAGGCAGCAGAAAAGCTGGGTCTGCCGATGGCGCTCGAAGGCTTTCCCGATCGGCGCTACGCAGATGACGGCAACCTGGCCTCGCGCGCGATCCCCGGCACCGTGCTGAAGGACCCCAAGGCCGCGGCCGAACAGGCGCTCAGGATGGTGCGGGACGGTGAGATCGTTGCCATGAGCGGCAAGCGCATCAAGGTCAAGCTGCATACGCTATGCGTGCATGGCGACGAGGCAACGGGCGTGGCCGTCGCCGGCGCCATCCGCCAGGCCCTGGAGGCGGCCGATATCTCCGTGGTCCCGCTCACCGACATGCAGCTGTAGTGCGGAGCGGGGCGTGGCGGGAAAGGCGACGATCGCGATCATCGGCGGCACCGGTGCCCTCGGTGCCGGCCTCGGCCGGCGTCTGGCGGGCGCAGGCCATGCCGTTATCATCGGTTCGCGCTCGGCAGCCAAGGCGGAGGCCGCCGCGAGCGCCCTGGCGGCGAGCGCGACGGGCACGCGACCGCGCGGCGCCAGCAATGCCGAGGCCGCCAAGTCCGCCGAAATCGTGTTCGTGACGGTGCCGTGGGCGAGCCACGCTGCCATCCTCGAGGAGATTGCCCCGCATGTGGCGGGCAAGCTCCTCGTCGATACAACCGTGCCTCTGGTGCCACCCAGGGTTGCCCGTGCGCAGATGCCGCCTGAAGGGTCGGCGGCGCTCGCGACGCAAAAGCGCCTCGGCCCGGGCGTGCGTGTGGTGGCCGCGTTCCACAACGTGGCGGCGCACAAGCTGCAATTGGATGAGGCCATCGATTGCGACGTGCTCGTGTTCGGCGACGATCCGAAGGATCGCGAGGTGGTTCTGGGCCTGGCGCGCGAGGTGGGCTTGCGCGGTATTCATGCCGGTGCCCTTGCCAACTCGGTGGCAGCCGAGGCATTGACGTCCGTGCTCATCGGCATCAACCGTGCTTATAAGGTCGATGGCGCTGGCATTCGCATCACCGGCATCAAGGGCGCGTAAGGCGCCGCGCAACCGCGGCGCTTCAACACCTGGGCAATGGACAAGAAAACCTTGAGCGACCGTCCGCTCACCATCGTGACGCTTGGTGGCATACCGCAGGTGCAGCCCGGTGATGACCTGGCCGAGCTGCTGATAGAAGCGCTTGCCGGCAGCGCCACCACGCTGCGCACGCACGACATCGTGGTGGTGACGAGCAAGATCGTGTCCAAGGCCGAGGGGCGTTATGTGGACTTGCCGGCGCTGGAGCCCAGTGAGCGCGCGCGAGAGCTGGCGCAGATCACCGGCAAAGACGCGCGCCTCGTGGAGGCGATCCTGCGCGAGGCGGTGGAGGTAATCCGTGTAAAGCCGAACGTGCTGATCGTCGCCACCCGGCAGGGGCTGATCTTGGCCAATGCTGGTCTTGATCAGTCCAATTTGGAAGTGGCCGACCACGGGCGGCGCGCCCTGCTGCTGCCGGCCGAGCCGGACGCCAGCGCGCAACGGATCAAAGATCGGCTCGATGGGCATTTCGGCGCCGACGTCGGCGTCGTCATTTCCGACAGCGTCGGTCGGCCGTGGCGGCTTGGCACGGTCGGTATCGCCATCGGCGCAGCGGGCGTACCGGCGCTGTGGGACCGCCGCGGGGAGAAGGATCTGAGCGGTCGGCCGTTGGAGGTGACGGAGGTTGCCTTCGCCGACGCGGTGGCGGCGATGGCCGTCCTGGCCATGGGCGAGGCGGCCGAGGGTCGCCCCGCTGCCCTCGTTCGCGGGCTTGAGTGGACCGCCAAGGTGCGCTCGGCAGCGGCGCTGGTGCGGCCCAAGGCCGAGGACCTTTTCCGATGAGCAGCCCGCCATCGGAGGCCGGCACCTGGGTCGTGCTGTCGGGCGGCAGCGGTGGTGTCAAGCTCGCCGAGGGGCTCGCCCAGCTCTTGGGCGAGCGACTCTCCGTCATCGTCAACACGGGCGATGATTTCACCCATCTCGGGCTCTACATTTCGCCCGATCTCGACACCGTTCTCTACGCCCTGTCGGGCATCCTCAACGAGGCGACCGGCTGGGGAAGGCGCGCAGAAACTTGGACCTTTATGCGCGCCCTTGGCGAACTCGGGGAACCGACCTGGTTCCAGTTGGGCGACGGCGACCTTGCCACCCACGTGGACCGCACTTGGCGCCTGCGCGCCGGCGCGAGGCTCACCCAAATCGGGGCGCACCAAGCGATGGCGCTGGGCGTGCGAGCGCGCATTCTGCCCATGAGCGATGACCCGGTCCGCACGGTCATTGAAACCGACGGGGGTGCGCTCAGCTTCCAGGAGTACTTCGTGCGCGATGGATGCCGGCCGGTCGTGCGCGCCACCCGCTTTGAGGGTGCTGGGGCGGCGCGACCCACACGCGAGGTGATCGATGCGCTCTCGGCCCCGGATCTCGCCGGCATTATCCTTGGCCCGTCGAACCCATGGCTTAGCGTCGACCCGATCCTAGCCGTGCCCGGCATCCGCGACGTCATGCGGGCGAGCGGCGCGCCCATTGTGGCGGTCTCACCCATCATTGGCGGCAAAGCCGTCAAGGGCCCAACGGCCAAGATCATGGCCGAGCTGGCGTTGAGGCCTGACCCCGGCACCATCGCGCGGCACTACGCTGGCCTGATCCACGGCTTCGTCATCGACAGCGCAGACCGGGCGTTCAAGGAGGAGGTGGGCCTTGACGCGGTCGTGACCAACACCATGATGCGCTCGCTCGACGACAAAGTGGCCCTGGCGCAGCAATGCATGGCCTTCTGCCGTCGGCTTAGGGACAAGCGCCCCGCTGGCCTGAGAGCCTCGCCATGAGCTCCGGTACCACGTGCGCCATCGTTCCAGTCAAGGTGCTGGCCCATGCCAAGCGCCGACTGTCGTCGGTATTGCCCGATGCGGCGCGGCAGCGGCTGGTGCTCGCTATGCTTGAGGATGTTCTAGCGGCGCTGGTTGGGGCGCGCGGTGTGGACTGGATCGCCGTGGTGACGGCGGATCAGCGCGTGGCGGTGCTGGCGCAACGCCACGGCGCCAGCGTGCTGCCGGAACCTGGACCCGACTTTGGATCCGGGCTTGAGCCGGGAGTTGAGGGAGGACTTGGGCACGAACCTCGATCTGACCTTGGGCCACAGCTTGGGCAACAAGCCGGCCCAGTTCCTCCAGAACTTCCCCGCCAGCAACCGGGCTTCGCCGCGCTTAACGCCGCCATCGCCAGCGGTCTGGCCTATGCTTGCTCGCGCGGCGCCCGCCGGGTGCTCGTGCTCCCGGCCGACGTTCCACTGACCAGCTCGAGCGAACTCGAAACCCTCCTCCAGTCACGCGGCGAGCAAGTCGGGGTTACGCTGGCGCCGTCCCACGACAACGACGGCACGAACGGTCTCCTGCTGGCGCCGCCGCTTGCCATCGCGCCCTGCTATGGGCCGGGCAGCTATCTCCGGCACGTGTCAAGCGCCATGGCCCGGCGGGTTGACGTCAACGTCGTGCACCTTGAGGGCCTCGCCCGTGATATCGACGAGCCGGACGACCTTCTCCGGTTGCTGGGTGACGCGGGGGCGCGCAAGCGCTACGCTTTCATCGCGCCCTACCGCATCGCCAGCCAAGTGCAACCAACTCCGCAAGGGAACGGCCAATGACGTCCTCAGCCCTCCGCCATGCGCTGTCGGCCGCCGCCGACGGGCGACGCCTGTCGCCCTTCCACGCGATGGCGTTGGCCGAATGCGAGGACCTCGGTGTCCTGACAGTGCTCGCCGAACGGCTTTGCCTTGCCGGTCATGGCACGCGCGTGAGCTTCTCAAAGAAGGTGTTTATCCCGCTGACGAAGCTGTGCCGGGACGTCTGCCACTATTGCACCTTCGCGCGCGCCCCACGCGAAGGCGCGCCCCATTACCTTTCTCCCGATGCGGTACTGGACATCGCCCGCAGCGGCCAGGCAGCCGGCTGCAAGGAAGCCCTGTTTACCCTTGGCGATCAACCCGAGCGGCGCTACGCGGCCGCGCGTGATGCACTTGAGCAGTTGGGCGCGGCGTCGACCTTGGACTACCTTGAGCGGTCGGCGGCGCTGGTGTTGAAAGAGACGAGCCTGCTGCCCCACCTCAATCCGGGGGTGATGGAGGAGGCCTGGCTTGCGCGCTTGCGCAAGGTATCGGTCTCGCAAGGCCTCATGCTTGAGACCGCGGCAGAGCGGCTCTCCCGCAGAGGTGGGCCGCACTTCGGCTCGCCCGACAAGCTGCCCGCGGTGCGGCTTGAGACGTTGGCGGCCGCCGGTCGGGCACGCGTTCCGTTCACCACCGGCATCTTGATCGGCATCGGCGAGACGCGCGCCGAGCGCATCGAGGCGCTGCTGGCAATCCGCCAGATGCACGAGCGGCATGGGCATATCCAGGAGGTGATCATCCAGAACTTCCGCGCCAAGCCGGGCACCCGCATGAGCGGCGCGGCGGAGCCGACGCTTGCGGATCACGTCTGGACGATCGCGGTGGCACGCCTCCTGTTCGGGCCGGCCATGACCATCCAGGCGCCGCCCAATCTGCAGCCCGACGGCCTGGCGCAGCTCATCCGCGCCGGCATCAATGATTGGGGTGGCGTATCGCCCGTGACGCCCGACCACGTGAACCCCGAGGCGCCTTGGCCGCATCTGGCCGATCTTGCGCGGGCAACCGAACGCGCCGGTCGCACTCTGGTCGAGCGGCTTGCGATCTATCCTGAATTTCTGGTGCCGGGGCGGGTCGCAGAGCCCAGCGATGGCCTACAGCCCAGCCTTCAATCGACGGCGTCGCGTCCGCCATCGCGGCGTGGTCCTCCATTCGGGCCTTCCGTTTCAGCGCCAGGAGCGGAATGCTGGCTTGATGCGGCCCTGATCACGCCCACGCTACGGCACATGGACGCGGCGGGGTTGGCGCGCGAGGACGGGTGGGCGCCCGGCGGCCTTTGCGAATTGCCCGCGCCGCAGGTGGCACGCGTGCGGCAGGCGAAGACCCCGCTGTCGCCGCCTGTGGCGCAGGTGCTGGCACGGTCCCGTGACGGCATGCCTCTCAACGAGAGCGATATCGTCGCGCTCTTCGATGCACGCGGGGCCGACTTCGCTGCCGTTTGTCGCGCCGCCGATGAGCTGCGCGCCAGACGCGTCGGCGATACGGTCACCTACATCGTCAACCGCAACATCAACTACACGAACATCTGCACCTACGGATGCAAGTTCTGCGCCTTCTCCAAGGGTCGGCACAACCTCGGCCATCGCGACAAACCTTATGACCTCGATCTTGTGGAGATCTCCGCACGTACCGCGCAGGCCTGGGCGCGCGGCGCCACCGAGGTATGCCTGCAGGGTGGCATCAAGCCAAGCTATACCGGCCAGACGTATCTTGCGATCGTCGCGGCGGTGAAGTCCGCGGCACCCGAGATGCACGTGCACGCATTCTCTCCGCTCGAGATCCGCACCGGGGCGGACACGTTGGGGCTGCCGCTCAAGGACTATCTTGCCCGGCTCAAGGACGCAGGGCTTGCGAGCCTTCCCGGCACGGCGGCGGAGATCCTCGACGATGAGGTACGTGCCATCCTCTGTCCCGACAAGATCAACACGGCCGAATGGTTCGAGGTGATGGAAGCTGCCCACGCGGTGGGTCTCAAGAGTACAGCCACCATCATGTTCGGTCACGTCGATGGCTATCGGCATTGGGCGCGCCATCTGCTGCGCGTTCGCGCGCTGCAGGAGAGGACGGGTGGTTTCACCGAGTTCGTGCCGTTGCCGTTCGTTCACATGGAGGCGCCGATCTACCTCAAGGGGCAATCGCGCAGAGGACCAACCTTTCGCGAGGCGGTGTTGATGCACGCCGTGGCCCGTCTGGCGCTCGATCCGGCGTTTGCAAACGTCCAGACCTCTTGGGTGAAGATGGGCCCAGACGGGGCAGCGCTATGCCTAGACGCCGGCGCCAACGACGTCGGCGGTGTGCTGATGAACGAATCGATCACGCGGGCTGCCGGAGCCATGCACGGACAGGAGATCAGCGCCGCCGACCTAGAGCACCTGATCCGACGACAGGGACGAACCCCACGCCAGCGCTCGACACTTTATGGACCGGTGACGCCCGAGCGCGGGAGTGCGGCTATGGGCGATAGCACGCTCCGCGCCGCTTCCGTCCAGCACCAACTCTGAAGGCGTTCGGCCGCTTTAAATCTCGCGGGGTGTTGTCGTGGGGTGCATTGAACCGTCACGCTGGGATCACACCGGGGTCAACGGGAGCCAAGCCCTACAATCGTCGTCACCGAACACCATGTCGGCGTCGAATTGGGCAACCGCACGGCGCAAGACTTCGCTCGCTCCGAGGTGGTCGAGGAAGAGCTGGCGCGCTCCCATGCTGCGAGCGGCGGTGATGGCGCGTAAGATGAGAGCTCTTTCCACGCCCTGCCCGCACCAGCCCTTCTCGACCGAGAAGGTGGCTTCGACCAGTCTCACGGGGGCAGCTCCGAGGGCGCTCAGTTCGGCGGCGCCGCGCATGTGCTCTCCCTCGAAGCATCCGATGACCTTGCGTTGCGCCAAGTCGAGGCTGGCGACATACGCGCGCAATCCGGCATCGTCGACCTGATGGCAGAACCGCTGCAGACGCTCTGCAGGACCCAGCCGCAGCAAGTGGGCGAGGAAGCAGTCGAGCCGTCCTCGACCGATCGGGATGAGGGCGTCCCTCCATGCGTGCATCTCGAGCATGCAACACCTCCCAAGCCCGCTGAGAGAGCGAGCAGCCCGCAACGTCGCACTGGGCTTGCGCAACGCTTGAATTGCGGACCCAGCAGCGTCCGGCCGTTCCTCCCGACCACCTGACGCGGAGATCCGTAGCCAACCTCCATCAACTGGCCGTCAACGGCGCATTGACGATCCCTTGACGCTTGCTTGCACGCCTCGCGCTGAGTGGGTGATGGGCGTTGCGGATAATGACTGTGGGGCGGATTGCCGCTGCTGGTCGGCGCGCATCGAGCGCCACTTCTGGGGCCATGGGCAGAGCCGCGTCGGGTGAGCGTTGGAGAAAGCGCCCCGCCCCGCATGCGCCCGATCAGCGGGGCGCGCGCGGCGTGAGGGTGAGCGCTAAATTGCGAAAAGCGGCGCCGGCCTTCTCGGGTCGTAATTCCAGGGCGCGATTTGCTCTGTTCCCGGTTGGGTGCGACGCCAGGGTGGCGGGCAGCTAGGCGGGCACGCCGGCCTGCTGCAGGGCTCGGGCCCAGGCCTGGCCCGTGCGGAAAGGGGCGGCAGGATGCCGGGCCAGGTAGCCGCTGACCGTGAGCTTGGGTTCCAGCTTCATGAGCTCGGCTCGCACCTGCCGGGCCTCATCGATGCGGTCGGACAGAGCCAGCGCACAGATGAGCGTGCGCAGCGTGGAGGAGTGTAGCCGGTTCACGCGCAATGAGCGCTTGCTCAAGTCAATGGCGCGATCGAATTGGTTGGCCGCGCAATAGATAGAAGCGACCAGGCAATCATGGTAGCTGCGGCGGGGGTCGAGCGGGGACAACCGCAATGCGCGTTCTGCGGCCTGGATGGCCGCCTCGCCCTGGCCCAGGAAGGAATGCATGGTGCCCTTCAGCAGCCACGCCATGCAATCGCTAGGATTGACCTCAACGGCCACCTCAAAGCGTTCTGCGGCAATGTCGAAGCGTTTCAATAAATGCGTGTGCACCCAGCCGTCCATGGCGATGGCGATCGAGCAATTGGGATCGCTGTCGCGGGCTCTTTGCGCACAGTCGAGCGCCAGACGCCCCTCATCGGCCACGTCGTCGGACCAGCCCTGGCTGACCTTCATGACGTGCCATTGTGCCATCCAGGCTTGCGGCAAGGGATGATGCGGCAATCGTTCGGTCAGGAGCTCAAGCAGGCTGCGCGCGTGGGTGAAGCTGCTGGGTTGGGTGCGGTGGATGAGGTTGATTGCCGCCAGCATCAGACAATAGTTGTCGAGGGTTTCCAGAGGCTGTGATCGCGCCCGAGGGAGCTCATGCGCCAACGCGCATGCGCTCGTTTCGGCGGCAATATGGGCGACGATATCACCGTAGCCCTCGCGCACGGCACTGAGCGGCGCAACTCGGCTGCCTGCCCAGATCACCATTTGCGAAGAGGTGTTCGCCAGCTCGAAGCTCACGTACAGATCGTCGCGTCGGATCTCGCAGTTGCCCCAAAGGACATAGTCGGCTCCCAACCAGGCGCCGATGTCGGCGACGCTCGCGTTGCGACCGGCGAAGACGCGGGTCGACAGGCGCGAAATGACGTCGAACTCCTTGGCCTGGCACAGGTGCGCGATGATCTCGTGCGCCAACAGTTGCCCCATGATCTTTTCGTTGCCGCCGCCGTTGGACACGCTGAACGGCACAACGGCGATCGCCGGCAATATTCGCGCAGCGCTGCGCCGTTCCCTAGCCGTGCTCGCTTGAGGCGGTTCTGCCCGGTAGGCGCGCACCGGCATGGCGCCGGCGCCGAGGTCGTACTCACCCAAGTCCTCGACCTTGGCATCGAGCTCGTCCGTCAGCGCGTCGCGAACCTCGTCGGAGACGAGCAATTGACCTGGCGCGGCGAGCGGCAAAAGCCGGGACGCGATCGTCTTGGCTGCCTTTCCTGACGTCGATGCATGTGCCGACATGCGCAGCTGGTGCGCCTGGGCCGCGTGGGCTGCACGTACGGCGGAGCGAGGATCGGAAAATTCCAGCAGCAGCTGGTTGCCGGTACAATCGACGATGCGCGCGTTGAATAGCTCAACGAGTTGGTCGCCCGCGGCCCTCAGTGGTCCGGTGGCTTGGCCGTCCTCGGCTGCTGCATCATCCAAGGCGAGCACGGCGCGCGGAGCGGATCCCGCCAAGTCGGCATGGGTGCGGACGAGCTCGTTTATGGGAGAAGCGAGGGGCGGCTTCGGGGCCACTGCGATGGCTTCCCTTCGAGCCGCGATCTCGCCCGCAAGTCGACGTGTCGCAGCGTCGGGCTCGGTGTTAAGTTCGCGTCTGAGACGGGCGTGCAAGCGATTGTACTGCTGGAGCGCCTCAGCCTTGCGGCCGCCGAAGGCAGTGGCGCGCATGTAAAGCCGGTAGGCGTCCTCGCGCAGATCATCAATGCCGATCGCCCGCCTTGCGAGGAGGCCGGCGCGATCATGGTCGCCGCGGGTCAACGCCTCCTCGCCAACCCTGATGATCGTGTTGAGAGCCATCCCCTCAAGGCGCCCCTGCTCCAAGTCGCGCCACTGCGTCCAGCCCTCCTCGGCAAGCTGCAGATCGCACAGCAATCGATCCCTGTAGAGGTCCACAGCCTCGCTGAGCGCGGCGCGGCTTGCCTGTTGAACCAGCATCTGAAAGCGGGGAACGTCGCAGCAAATCAACCCAGGTGCGAGCGCTATGGTGTCTGCGCTGCTCAAAATTACGTCCTTGCCGAGGATATGGCGCAGCCTCGACAGGGCTTGGCGCAGGTTCTGGCGCGCTTGCGGGTCAACGTGTCCGCCCCACAACAACGTCGTCAGTTTCTCGCGACTGTGGGCGGCAGGGTGGGTCGCGGCCAAGTATGCCAGCAAGGCCGCGTGCTTCTTGCTGGTCAACCCGATGGGGCCGCCACGGCCAATCAGTTGGAAACGGCCGAAGAGAGAGATACCAAACCTCGCCGTGCGCTCGCTGCTCATGGTCGCACTGTGGCTACCGGGCCCGCTCCGAACCTCATTGTGCCCTTTTTGGTGCTCGGAGCAAGCTCGAGATGCTATTCACCGTACCATGACGCTCCGTTTACGGTCGCAATGGCTAACCGAGCCCTGCGACCGGCTTGGATGTTCCTTGACGGGCGCCAGCGTTTGCCCATTCGCACGTCCAATCGCCGCCGCGCTTGCCAAGCCCCCGCCGCGATGGCCATGCTGCCGAAACAAACGACATGGCCGACGCGCTTCTCGTTTGTGGCAGCGGCGGGATCAGACGGGAGGTAGGTGACATGAGCCGGTTGTGCGAAGGGCGGGTTGCCATCGTGACAGGCGCTGGACGGGGAGTGGGGCGGGAGCATGCCCTGTTGCTGGCGCGGTCGGGTGCCAAGGTGGTCGTCAACGATATCGGGGCTGGCGTCGACGGCACCGGCCGGGACGCTTCGCCCGCCGGCCAGGTCGTGGCTGCGATCCGAAACAGTGGCGGCGAGGCCATCGCCAACAGCGAGGACGTCGGCGACTGGAAGGGTGCCAAAGCCATGATCGACGCGGCGATCGCCCATTTTGGCAGGCTCGACGTGCTCATCAACAATGCCGGAAACCTGCGCGACCGAATGCTTACCAACATGGAAGAGCACGAGTGGGACGACGTGATGCGCGTGCATTTGAAGGGGACATTCGCACCCTCGCGCCACGCTGCGGCCTACTGGCGCGACGAAAGCAAGCGGATCGGGGGACCCGTCAAGGGCCGCATCATCAATACGAGTTCCACCTCAGGCATTTACGGCAACGTCGGCCAGACCAACTACGGGGCGGCCAAGGCGGGCATTGCTGCCTTCACCATCATCGCGGCGCGCGAGCTCGCTCGCTACGGCGTCACCGTCAACGCCATCTCGCCGACGGCCCTGACGCGGATGACCGAGGGTCTGCGCCAGTTAACGGAAGAGGAAAAAGCGCTCCGCGATCCAAGTTGGGTGTCGCCCACCGTCGTCTATCTCGCCAGCGAAGAGGCACAGGACATCACCGGCCGCGTGATCCAGGCGGGCATGGGACGTATTGCCGTTTGCGAGGGCTGGCGGCGCGGAGCAGAGGTCAGGCAGGTGGCCGATCCAAGGAAAGCGGGAACGTTGGTGCGGGAGATGATCGCGAGTGTGCGCAAGAACTCGGGCATGGACGGCCTGGAGCTCGATTGAGGGCAGGCTGGCTTTTGAGGTGCGTTTCGCCAGCGCACCTCGAACACGTTCGCGGTGTCTCACTTCGCCTGCTTGGGCGGCATGTCGGCGCCGTCCAGGATGTCCCACGACCCAGCCGCGCCATGCGTCGCATCGGCAGAGATTGAGGGGGCGCATGACCGAGGCAAACAGTGCCGCGCACGATGCTGGCGCGGCGCGCGCCATGACGCCTATGGCACGGGTCTTATCCTCTCGTGCTAGAGGTGCTCTGCCGCGCGAGACGGCAGTGCCTGGCGCGTTCGCCGAGTGCTTGACCGGGGGCGGCATTGGCTCCGATCAGGTCAAGGCACAGGCAGCAGGGTGGGAAACCAGTTCGGGGGTGAGCAGATGACAAAATTGGCGTCGCACGAAGCGAAGATTACCCAGTGGCTTGCCGCGCAGAGCGAAGCGATGCTGGCGTTATTGGCCGAGGTCGTCAATGTCGATAGCGGCAGCTACGACAAGTCCGGCGTCGACGCGGTCGGCGACCGCTTCGTGCGCTTCTGCAGCGAACACGGGCTTCTCACGGCCATTGAAGCCAATGAGCGGTTCGGCGATGCCATCCATGTTCGGCTCGATGACAGGCCGAGCAACGAGCGGCCGATCGTGCTGATGGGCCACCGCGATACGGTATTTCCCAAGGGCGAGGCGGCGCGCCGATCGTTCCGGGTGGAGGGCGGCCGCGCCTATGGCCCCGGCGTGGCCGACATGAAGGGCGGCCTGGTCCTCAACGCCTTCGTGCTGGCGGCCTTCAAGCGCTTCGGCGGCGCGCCGGCGCCCCTGGTTGGGCTGTTCACCAGCGATGAGGAGATCGCCTCGCCGTCGTCGCGGCCCATCATCGAGCGCGTTGGTCGCGCTGCGCGCTGCGTTTTCAACTCCGAGCCTGGCCGGCCAAGCGGTAACGTCGTGACCTCACGCAAAGGCGGCGTTTTCCTAAACTTTGAGGTGATCGGCAAGGCGGCGCACTCGGGCGGCAACTTTGAGAAGGGCATCAGCGCCATCGGCGAATTGGCGCACAAGATCGTGGCTCTGCACAACCTGACCGATCTGAAGCGCGGCATCACCGTCAATGTCGGGCTCGTGCGGGGCGGCCAGTCCGTCAACACCACGGCGCCCTCGGCGGAGGGCCAAATCGACTTGCGCTACGTCAGACCCGAGCAGCGCGCGCACATGTTGGCGGCCGTGCAGAAGATCATCGACCATGCGGGGGTACCGGGCACGAAGGCGAAGCTGGAGATCAGGGGCGAGTTCCTGCCCGTGACGTCCACGCCGGAAGCCGACGCGCTGTTTGACTGCTATCAGGCGGCCGCGGCGGACGCCGGCCTCGCCGTGGCCGGCGAGTTCTCGGGCGGATGCGCCGACTCGGGCTTCACGGCCGCGGTCGGCTGCCCGACGCTGTGCGGAGTGGGTCCCGTCGGCGGCAACGCGCACACCCCTGAGGAATACCTGGAGGTCGACACCTTGGTGAGGCGCGCGCAGGCCATGGCTCTGGCCATCCTGCGGCTGCCGGCCGATGGCGGCCGAGGGTGAGCGCGAGCACAGCGCTTCGCACCGCAGTGGCGGGTGGGCGGGGACTTCGCGCGGTCAACGATGGCTGGCCGCGATGACTGGCCGCGGTGACTGGCCGCGGGCTGCACCTTCGCGATGCGCCTCGCGCGAAGGCCTATGCAAACCTGACGGCGATGCTCGGTGCTCAATGGAGGAGCCGGAGACCGGCCTCGTCCTCAAGGACCGCGCCGGCAACGGGCCGTTCATAGCTCCAATACGAACCGTTGTGGATCTTCCAGGCACTCCTTCACGCGCACGAGGAAGGTCACGGCATCCCTGCCATCGACGATGCGGTGGTCATAGCTCAATGCCAGGTTCATCATTGGCCGCACCACGATCGCACCATTGCGCACCACCGCCCGATCCTCGATGCGGTGCATGCCCAGGATGCCGGATTGCGGTGGGTTCAAGATAGGCGTCGAGAGCACGGAGCCGTAGACCCCGCCGTTGGAGATGGTGAAGGTGCCGCCCTGCATCTCCTCGATGCTGAGCTTGCCCTCGCGGGCGCGCTTGCCAAAGTCGGTGATGGCTTGCTCAATCTCGGCAAGCGACATGCGATCGGCCTCACGCACGACAGGCACCACAAGGCCCCTGTCGGTGCCCACGGCGACGCCGATGTGATAGTAGTTCTTGTAGACGATGTCCTGACCGTCAATCTCGGCATTGACCGCTGGGATTTCCTTCAGCGCCTGGATGCAGGCCTTCACGAAAAAACCCATGAAGCCGAGCTTCACCCCGTGACGCTTCTCGAACAGGTCCTTGTAGTGACTGCGCATATTCATGATGGCGGACATGTCCGCATCATTGAACGTGGTGAGCATAGCCGCCGTGTTCTGTACGTCCTTGAGCCGGCGGGCGATGGTCTGGCGCAGCCGGGTCATCTTCACGCGCTCCTCGCGTGCGGCATCGTTGGGAGCGGAGGGCGCGCGCGACTGTGATACCGGCACCGGTACGGCCGTGCTTGGCGGCGAGGTCGCAGGCGCAACTGCTTGCGCCGGTGCGGCGGACGCGGCCGCGCGCGCGGCGGCCGCCAGCACGTCCTCCTTCAAGATCTGGCCACGTCGGCCGGTGCCCGTCACGTCGTTGGCCGCAACTTTGCTCTCCTCCATCAGCTTGCGGGCGGAGGGGCTGGGCGGCATGGCGCCTTTGCCGGCGGCGGCCGGCGAGGGCGCGCCGGGGCCGCTTCGTTCCGAGCTTTGCGCGGATGGCGTCGCGACGAGCCGCGTGGGAGCAGCCGTTGGTTGCGCCGCGGGCTCGCTCGCAAGGTTGGTGGCTTCGCTTGCCGGCGCTTTGGTCGCGGCTCCGTCACGCTCGCGGACCCTGCCCAGCACCGCGCCCACCGCAACCGTGGACCCCTGCGGCACCACGATATCGGCCAAGACCCCCGTTACCGGCGCCGGCACCTCCAGCGTCACCTTGTCGGTCTCGAGTTCGAGCAGCGGCTCGTCGGCCTTGACTGCATCTCCGGGCTTTTTGAACCATTGGCCGACGGTTGCCTCGGTCACCGATTCGCCGAGCGCCGGCACCGTTATCTCGATCGACATCTGTTTCGACCTCAAGAGGAGAGAGCCTGCGCGACCAGAGTTTTCTGTTCCTGATGGTGCTTGCTGGCGAGGCCGGTCGCCGTGGCCGCCGAGGCAGCACGGCCGACGTAGCGCGCACGCTGAGTGCGCGGCGGCTCCAGACGCTGCAGCACCCATTCGATGTTGGGTTCTACGAAGCTCCACGCGCCCATGTTCTTGGGCTCTTCTTGCGCCCACACGATCTCGGCCTGCGGGAAGCGCGACAGTTCGGTGATCAACGCCCGCGCCGGGAAGGGATAAAGTTGCTCCAACCGCATCAGGTACACGTCGTCGATGCCGGCTGCTTCGCGCGCTTCGTAGAGGTCGTAGTAGATCTTCCCGGAGCACAGCACCACGCGGCGGATCTGCCGGTCGGGCTTGATTTTGATCTTGGCGTCCCGTTGCGACTGCGCATCGTCCCACAGCACGCGATGGAAGGTGGTGCCGCTGCCCATTTCGGTCAAATCGGAGACGACGCGCTTGTGGCGCAGCAGCGATTTGGGCGTCATCAGGATCAGTGGCTTGCGGAACTTGCGGTGCAGCTGACGGCGAAGGATGTGGAAGTAGTTGGCCGGTGTGGTGCAGTTGGCGACCTGCCAGTTATCCTCTGCACACAGCTGCAGGTAGCGCTCGAGCCGTGCCGAGGAGTGCTCTGGCCCCTGACCTTCATAGCCGTGCGGCAACAAGCAGACGAGACCGGACATCCGCAACCATTTGCGCTCGCCCGATGAGATGAACTGGTCGAACACGACCTGTGCCCCGTTGGCGAAGTCACCGAACTGCGCCTCCCACATCACGAGGGCGTTGGGCTCGGCCAGCGTGTAGCCGTATTCGAAGGCCAGCACCGCCTCCTCCGAGAGCATTGAGTTGATCACCTCAAAGCGGCCCTGGTTCGGGGAGACGTATTTGAGCGGGGTGTAGCGACGCTCGCTCTCCTGGTCGATCAGCACCGAGTGACGCTGCGAGAATGTGCCCCGCTCGCTGTCCTGGCCGGAGAAGCGCACGGGGAAGCCGTCGTTGAGCAGGGTGGCGAAGGCTAGACTCTCGGCCATCGCCCAGTCGATGCCCGTGCCGGTCTCCACCATCTCGCGGCGACGCTGGAGGAGGCGCTGGATAGTCTTGTGCGCGATGAAATCCTGCGGGATGGTGGTGATGCGGCGGCCCACGTCCTTGAGGGTCTCGATTGCCACGCCCGTGTTGCCGCGCCGTGCTTCGTCCTCGGCGAAGCCGATGTCGGACCAACGCCCGTCGAGCCAGTCGGCCTTGTTGGGTCGATAGCTGTCGGCAGCCCTCAATTCCTCGTCGAGATGGGCGCGGAACCTTGCCTGCATGGCCTCGACGTCGGCGTCGGTGACCACGCCCTCCTTGACCAACCGCTTGGAGTAGATCTCGACGGCTGTCGGATGCGAGCGAATGGCCCGATACATCAGCGGTTGGGTGAAGGCCGGCTCATCGGATTCGTTGTGGCCGTGCTTGCGGTAACAGAACATGTCGATCACCACCGGCTTCTGGAATCGCTGCCGAAATTCGGTGGCGATCTTGGCCACGTGCACCACCGCCTCGGGATTGTCGCCGTTGACGTGGAAGATGGGAGCCTCGACCATCTTGGCCACGTCCGAGCAGTAGGGTGAGGAGCGCGAATACCGCGGGTTGGTGGTAAAGCCGATCTGATTGTTGATGATGAAGTGAACCGATCCGCCGGTGCGATGGCCCTTGAGGCCGGACAGGCCGAAGCTTTCGGCCACCACGCCCTGGCCGGCGAACGCTGCATCGCCGTGAATGAGCAGCGGCAGCACCGAGGTGCGTTCGCCGGGCTTGCAACCGTGCTGGTCCTGCTTGGCGCGCACCTTGCCCAACACGACCGGATCGACGATCTCCAGGTGCGAGGGGTTGGCCGTAAGCGATAAATGCACGCTGTTGCCGTCGAAGGAGCGGTCCGAGGAGGCGCCCAAGTGGTATTTGACGTCACCTGAGCCTTCGACGTCGTCGGGCTTGAACGAGCCGCCCTTGAATTCGTTGAAGATGGCGCGATGCGGCTTGCCCATGACGTTGGCAAGCACATTGAGGCGCCCGCGGTGCGCCATGCCGATGACGATCTCCTTGATCCCGAGCTGGCCGCCGCGCTTGATGATTTGTTCCAGCGCCGGCACCATCGCCTCGGCGCCGTCGAGGCCAAAGCGCTTCGTGCCGGTGTATTTCACGTCGGCGAACTTCTCGAACGATTCTGCCTCGATGAGCTTGTTGAGGATCGCCTTCTTGCCCTCGTTGGTAAAGACGATGTCCTTGTCCTTGCCTTCGATGCGCTCTTGGATCCAAGACTTCTGCGCCGGCGAGGTGATGTGCATGAACTCGACGCCGATGTGTCGGCAATAGGTGCGGCGAAGGATTTTGAGGATTTCACGCACGCTGGCCATCTCGAGGCCCAGCACCTTGTCGATGAAGATCGGCCGGTCGAGATCGGCCGGCGTAAAGCCGTAGGTTTCCGGCCGCAGCTCCTTGTGGATCTTCCGCTCGCTGAGGCCCAAGGGATCGAGATCGGCGGCGAGATGGCCCATGACGCGATAGGCGCGGATCAGCATGAGGGCGCGGATGCTGTCCTGCGTGGCCCGCAGCGAGGCGGCGGGGCTCAGCTCAATGCCGCCGGTGGAAGCGCGCGCCTGCAACCGCGCGCGGATGTGCTGCTCGGCCTCTCCCCAATCGCCGGTCAATGCACCAAGGAGCTCGCGATCGCCCTCCTGTTCGATGGGCTCGCGCGCCTTAGCCCACGACGGACCGTGGTCGTTGCCGCCATTGCGACCGGACTGCTCGTCCTGCAGACTGGCAAAGAAATGGCGCCATTCATCGCTGACCGAACCGGGGTTCTTCTCGTATTGCGCCTGCATCTGCTCGATGTAGGCGGCGTTGGCACCCTGCAGGAATGAGGTGCGCGCAAAGGCTTCGTTCTTGGGCTGACGGGTCATGTCGGCTCCGGGCTCCGCCGCTGGGATGGCGCTGTCACAGTGGCACGCAAGGATTGACAAAAGCGCTTAACTGCACCTTCGGCCTAACTACCACATCGATGATTTTAGCATAGGGGCAGATCCGGCTCCGAACCCGACCTGAGCAGCCGCCGCCGATGCGTTAAAGCCAAGGCGATGCGCGCCATGAGGCGCCAATGGGCAAGAGGCGCCAATGGGCAAGAGTGCCCCGAGCCGGAAAGGCCACGAGCGCGAGCGCCCCCAAGCCCCCGATCTCAGAAACTGCAATCGCCGTCATGGTGCCTCCGCAGCCAAGGCGTCGCTCCGCCAGCCGTGCACGTCAATTGGTTGCCAAAGCCTGTCACGCACGGGGCGGAAGCTCGGGCGTGGACCCTACCAGCGCACACGCTCGTATTTGACCCGCGGTTGGCCCAGTCGCTCGCGCCAGATTGAGGGCCAGATTGGGGGGGCGGATCGAGGACCGGTCTAGCGAAGTCCTGGCCGGTGCCGAGCGCGCGGTCGCGCTGGGGCAAGCGGGACCGGAAATGTGCTATGCGTGATGTGGCGATGGCCATCCGCAATGCCAATAAGGTCGTTCCACATGGCAACCGATAAGAAGAAGTCGCAGGAAGCGAAGCTCAACACCTACCGGGCCGGACCCAACGACCAGGGGTTCTTTGGCCTCTTCGGCGGCCGCTTCGTTGCCGAGACGTTGATGCCGCTGATTTTGGAGCTGGGGCGTGCGTACGAGGAAGCCAAGGCCGATCCCGCCTTCCACGGCGCGCTTGATGCGTTGCACGCTCATTATGCTGGTCGGCCAAGCCCGCTCTATTTTGCGGAGCGGCTGACGCGGCATCTGGGTGGCGCGAAGGTCTACTTCAAGCGCGACGAGCTCAACCACACCGGCAGCCACAAGATCAACAACTGCCTCGGACAGATCCTGCTCGCCAAGCGCATGGGCAAGAAGCGCATCATTGCCGAGACGGGAGCCGGCCAGCACGGCGTAGCGGTGGCAACGGTGTGCGCCAAGTTCGAGATGCCGTGCACGATTTTCATGGGCGCCGTCGACGTCGAGCGCCAGAAGCCCAATGTGTTCCGAATGAAGCTTTTGGGCGCCAAGGTCAATGCCGTCACCAGCGGCGCGCAGACTTTGAAAGATGCCATGAACGAGGCGCTGCGCGACTGGGTCGCCAACGTGCGCGACACCTACTACATCATCGGCACCGCCGCCGGTCCGGCGCCCTATCCGGCCATGGTGCGCGACTTCCAGTCGGTCATCGGCCGGGAGGTGCGCGAGCAGATGCACAAGGCGGAAGCGCGACTTCCCGATACGCTCGTGGCCTGCATCGGCGGCGGGTCTAACGCGATCGGCCTCTTTCATCCCTTCCTCGACGAGGAAAGCGTTGCGATCTACGGGGTGGAAGCGGGTGGTCACGGTCTCGACGTGCCGGACGGCCATTGCGCTTCGCTGACTGGCGGACGGCCGGGTGTGCTTCACGGCAATCGCACGTATCTGTTGCAGAACGCGGATGGACAAATTCTGGAAGGCCATTCGATCTCGGCTGGGCTCGACTATCCGGGCGTCGGTCCTGAGCATTCCTGGCTCAAGGAGTCGGGCCGCGTGAGCTATGTGGCCATCACCGACAAGGAGGCGCTCGAGGCGTTCCAGCTGTGCACGCGCCTTGAGGGCATCATCCCAGCGCTCGAGCCCGCACACGCCCTCGCGTTTGTCACCAAGCTCGCGCCCACCTTGCCCAAGGACAATCTGCTCGTCATGAACATGTGCGGCCGGGGCGATAAGGACATTTTTGCCGTCGCCCAGCACTTAGGGATGCAGATGTAAGGGGTGCCGCCATGTGTCGCCGCCAATCGCGTCCTCCTGCTGGCCGACGTTTGCAACACCGTGCTCAGCGTGTAAACCACGCTTGGGATGCGCGTCCCGTCCTGGGCGGTTCAGCACCGCAGCGTTGCTCCCGTTAGAAGGACGTCAATGTGACCAGCGCTTCACGCATCGATCGGCGTTTTGCCGCGCTCAAGACGGAGGGGCGCACGGCGCTCGTCACGTTCGTTACCGCGGGCGATCCCGACTACGCAACGAGCGAGAAGATCCTGCTCGGCCTGCCGGCTGCGGGGGCCGACCTGATCGAACTTGGCATGCCCTTCTCCGATCCGATGGCCGACGGTCCCGCCATCCAGGCGTCCTCGCTGCGCGCGCTGAAGAGCGGCCACACCATGCGCAAGACCCTCGAGCTCGTGCGCACCTTCCGCACTCAGGACCGGCTGACGCCGCTCGTTCTCTTTGGTTACTATAATCCCGTCTACATCTACCCGCGCGAGGCCTTCCTCGATGAGGCAAAGGCGGCCGGGGCCGATGGCCTCATCATCGTCGATCTGCCGCCCGAGGCCGACGATGAGTTGTGCCTGCCCGCCATCGCCCGCGGCCTCAACTTCGTCCGCCTCGCCACCCCGACCACGGATGAGGCGCGGCTCAGCGCCGTGCTGGCGAACACATCAGGGTTCCTTTACTATGTTTCCATCACGGGCATTACCGGCACCGCAGCGCCCGACGTCGCGGCGGTGCATGCCCACGTGGCCCGTATCAAGAAAGTGACCCAGCTGCCGATCGCGGTGGGGTTCGGCGTCAGGACCCCCGAGCAGGCCAAGGCCCTTGGCGCCGGCGCCGAGGGCGTTGCGGTGGGTTCGGCCCTCGTCAACGCTGTCAAGAATAGCCTGGGATCCAAGGGCGAATCGACTGGAAAAACGGTCTCTGACGTCCTAGATCTGGTGAAAAGTTTGTCGCAGGCGTTGCGCCCCGCTTAAGGTCGGCGCCATATCGGCAAGCGCAATATTGGCCGTATCGGCCAGAGCCGCATCGGCTTAAGTGGCTGGGGCTTAAGTGGCTGGGGCTTGAGTGGCTGGGGCTTAAGTGGCTGGGGGGGTGGAGAGGTCGCCGAACGCGGCGGGGGAAGGAGTACGAGACGCGTGAACTGGATCAACAGTATCCGTCCCAAGATCCGTGGGCTGCTGACCACCAAGCGGGAGGTCCCCGACAATTTGTGGGTGAAATGCCCCGAAACGGGGCAAATGGTGTTCTACAAGGACTTGGAGGCCAACCAATTCGTCATCCCGGGCTCCAACTATCACATGCGCATGGATGCGCCGAAGCGGCTGGCGCACGTCTTCGACAACGCTGAGTACGAGATCGTGCCGGTCCGCGATGTGGCCCACGATCCCCTCAAGTTTCGCGATGGCAAGCGCTACAGCGACCGCCTCAAGTCGATCCGCAGCGACACGCAGTTGCAAGATGCGGTGCTGGTGGGAGAGGGCACGCTCGAGGGCCAAAGGATCGTCGCCGCCGCGCAGGATTTTCGCTTCATGGCCGGATCGCTTGGTATGGCGGCCGGCGAAGCGGTGATTGCTGGCATGGGGCACGCCGTCGAGCAGCGCACCCCGTTCATCCTGTTTGCAGCCTCCGGTGGCGCGCGCATGCAGGAGGGCATCCTCTCGCTCATGCAAATGCCGCGCACGACCATTGCCGTGCAGATGCTGCGCGAGGCGCGCTTGCCCTACATCGTCGTGCTGACCGATCCTACCACCGGCGGGGTTACCGCATCCTACGCCATGCTGGGTGACGTGCACATCGCCGAGCCTGGCGCGCTCATCTGCTTTGCGGGTCCCCGCGTCATCCAGCAGACCATCCGCGAGCAGCTGCCGGAAGGCTTTCAGAAGGCCGAATATTTGCTGGCGCACGGCATGATCGACATGGTCGTGCACCGACACGAGATACGCGCGACGCTGGCGCGCCTGTGTCGGCTGCTGACGGGGAGCGGTGTGGCGGCGCGCATCCCGCGGCCGGCCGCCGCCAAAGACAACGGCTATCTCAATGGCGCCGTCGTCGACGGCCCTACGATTGAGTCGCTGGCGCGGTCCTACGACGACGTGCTCGAGGCAGCGCCGCTCGACGACGGCGAGCGCTACGAGGGGCGCGAGACCACTCGCGACCCCGAAAAGTCGCGCCCGAAGTCGGGATCGCGCGACGGGGCGTTGAACTGATCGGCTGCACCCCGGGAATCCCCCTTAGCGTTTCCAACCAGGGTATGCTATCGCGCACCATGCGCACGAGCGATGAGCTGCTGGCCGAGCTGAAGACGCTGCACCCGCGGCGCATGGATCTTTCGCTCGGCCGCATCGATCCTCTGCTGGCCAAGCTCGGCAACCCCCACACGCGCCTGCCACCCGTCATTCACATTGCCGGCACCAACGGCAAGGGCTCGACCACCGCGCTGCTCAAGGCCATGCTGCAAGCGGCCGGCAAGCGGGTGCACGTCTATACCTCACCGCACCTCGTGCATTTCCGCGAGCGCATTGAGCTCGCCCATGCCGACGGCAAGGCGCGGTCCATCGGCGAAGCCGAACTGATCGAGGTTCTGCAGCGGACGTCCACCGCCAACGCCGGCGCACCCGTGACCTTCTTCGAGGTGACGACGGCAGCGGCCTTCCTGGCGTTCGCGGAGCATCCGGCCGATGCTATCCTCCTCGAGGTGGGGCTCGGTGGCCGGCTTGATGCCACCAACGTCATCGCGCGTCCAGCGCTCAGCGTGATCACGCCGATCGCGTTCGACCACGCCGATTGGTTGGGCGACAGCATCTCGCTCATTGCCGCCGAGAAGGCTGGCATTCTGAAACCAGGTGTGCCGGCGGTGATCTCCCGGCAGCCGCCGCCAGCCATTGCGGCCATCCGTTCCCAGTCGAGCAAGGTAAGTGCGCCGCTGACGGTGTGGGGCGAGGACTACGAGGCCTATTCGCAGCGCGGGCGCCTCGTCTACCAAAGCCAAGAGCGCTTGCTCGATCTGCCGTTGCCTCACCTCATCGGCCAACATCAGATCACCAACGCGGGCACCGCGATTGCTGCCGCGCTGCAACTCAACCTGCTCGGCATCACGCATGCGGCCATTGAGCGGGGCCTGGTGGAGGTGCGCTGGCCCGCGCGTATGCAACGGCTCGACAACGGTCCGCTATCGCAGCTGCTCGCACCCGGTTCCGAACTGTGGCTCGACGGCGCGCACAATCCGGCGGGTGCGGAGGCCATCGCGCAAACGCTGGCCGAGCTGGAGGAGCGGGCACCCAAACCCCTGGGCCTGATTGTCGGCATGATGGGCAAGAAGGATGCCGCGGGCTTCTTTTCGCATTTCCGCGGCCTCGTGCGCCGCGTTGTGACCGTTCCCAATCCGGGCAGCCCCGAGGCCACGCACGATCCCATCGCGCTGGCAACGGTGGCTCAATCGGTCGGCCTGGTCGCCGACGCAGCCACGGATGTGGAAGCCGCACTTGTCAGGCTGCAAAAAAGCGAAGGCCGTCCGCTGCGCGTCCTGATCTGCGGCTCGCTCTACCTCGCTGGCCAGGTGTTGGCGCTACAAGAGGGCGTCGAGGCACAGACGAACTAGCAGCGCTTTCGCAGCGGGCACCAGGCCCCTCGACATTACGATCCCTTAATCCTCCTGCCGACTGTAACGCTAACGCCACCGTGCGCGACCGCGTCATCGTCCGGCCCCAGATCGAACGCCCTTTCGCCGTCGGTCGATCCAAGCGCGGTCAAAAAATCCGACTACGCAGAAGTTGTTTGCGAGATTCGTGCGAGGAAAGGAAAGGGCTATGCGCTCCATCTCTGTAACACCTCTGGCGGTGGCGCTTGCATTGGCCGGCGCTGCTGGCGAAGCCGCGCTCGCCGATCAGGGCATGCGCGTCTCGGGTCCCGTTGTGCACAACAACTTGGCCATCTATTTCGTGCACGGCGCAAGCACCGGCGGAGCGGTGCCGCTCACGTTGCAGGAGGCGGTTGCCAAGGGCCAGGTCCAAGTGAGCGAGACCGGCCGCGTCAACGAGCTTGAGATCGAGAATACGGGATCGGAGGCCGTGTTCATTCAGGCAGGCGACATCGTCAAGGGTGGCAGGCAAGATCGTGTTCTCACCGTAAGCTTCCTGCTGCCTGCCAACTCGGGCCGCCTGCCCATCGCGTCCTATTGCGTCGAGCAAGGGCGTTGGTCGGCGCGCGGCAGTGAGGATCAGAAGCGGTTCTCGAGCGCGGGCGATGCGATGCCGTCGCGTTCGGCGCTGTTGGCGATGGCCGCGCCACCGCCTGCGCCCAAGGAGCCGTCCCAAACTGAGGCCGGCCTCAATCCGTCGAGCGGCAATGCTGCGCTGTCGCAGCGCGTCGCGCGCGAGGTCGATGAGGTTGCCAACAAGCAGCGGCAGGTGTGGGACTCCGTCGCCAGCACGCAACGGAAACTGTCGCAGGGCTTGAACGCGCCGGTCGCCTCGCCACAGTCGGCGTCGAGCCTGCAGCTGGCCTTAGAGAACGAAAAGCTCAAGGGGGCGCAAGCCGGCTTCATGGCCGCGCTGCAACCCGCCGGCGAGACGGAGGCGGACGTCGTCGGCTATGTCGTCGCCATCAACGGCCGCATGAGTTCTGCCAACCTCTATCCCTCCAACGGGCTGTTCCGGAAAATGTGGGGCAAGCAGCTGGCAGCCGCCGTCACCGAAGCCATTGGCGAGGCTGGCGGCGCAGCAGCCTCCGCGACGCCCCCGGCCCCTGCAGCAGCGACGCAGTTCTTAGCCGATGCCGAGAAGGGCAAGAGCTACCAACGACCGGTTGCCGCCGGCACCCTTCAAGAGATCCGCGATGCCGATAAGTTCCTCTACAACGAGGCCAGGGCAGCGGACGGTCAGTGGATCCACCGCAACTACTTGGCCAAGTAGCGTGCGAGGATCCCAAGTGATGACCCGTGTTGACCCAAGTTGATCAAGTGCCGGCCGCTCGGCTCTGCGTCCTTGGAGGTTGGGGAGGACGCAGCCCGCGCGCATCGCCCAGCGTTCGATCGCTCGGCGGCCGCATGGGCCTCGCACCTGTTGTGTCGGAAGGCGGCCGATGTCCCACGCGGGTTGTTAACCGAGTGTTGCCGTGACGCAACGAATTGCCGGTGCTTGTGCCACTGTTGGGCCACAAAGGACGTACACATTGGTTGCGGATCGCATTCACCGGGGTAGTGCAGTCGCGGGTGCGACGCGCGATCTCCACGCAGTTTTTGCCGCTGCGCGGCGCTTGCGGGGCAATGGCAAAAGGCGATCCGGCGAGGGAAGGTCTTGCAGGCGGCTGGGGGATCGGCCGCCGCGGGGTGGTGTTCGCTTGCGAGCATCGGCAAGGGCAACGGTCGCCAAGGAACCAGACGCATGGACGCGCGGGCGTTCGACAACTGCAAGCTTCCCAGCCGCCACGTGACTGAGGCTCCCTCGCACGCGCCGCAGCGTGCCCACGCCATTTCTCGTGTGCCGCAGACGATGTGCGCGCTCGGCCATGGCAGTGCCGGCAACGCGGATTGGCTGGCCATGCCTCGTCGGGCCGTCACATCGACTCCCGAAAACGTGAAGTTCGATTGGGATCAAGAGGTTGTCTGCGCCTTTGCTGACCCCATATCAGCCATGGGCGACGTTGTGGGGTGGCAGTGTTCAAGGGCGCGGCAAGGCGCCATCGTCGAGGTCGCGGCCATGACCCGACTGCAGTTGCGCGGCCCGGCGCACGGGTTCGACGTCGAGGAGTGCCACTCTGACGGGTGGTCGTGGGGCAGCAGGCGTCATTTGTGCGTGGGCGAGGTCGGCCCCGCTGCGCCCATGGAAGCGCCGGCGGAAGGCCCGATCGCTCTCGCGATCGATGCCCACCAAAGCACCTTCGATCTTCACGCGAGCGAGGCCGATTTCGCCTTGCGGCGCATGGCAGGGAAGGCTCCGCCCAATCCGGAGCAAAGCGGCACTTTGGCGAACTACGCCGACCGGGTCGGCCACATGGGCCCGGTCGCGCGCGGCGGCAGCAGAGCGGAAGTTGTAGGCTATGCGGATATTTAGCGGGGTCCTGGCGGCACTATTGATGGCGGCCGCTGGCGCTGTGTGCGCCGGCGAAGGCCCGGTCAAATATGCCTCGCCGCAGGTGGCGTTCGAACAGGGGCTCGGCGCCTACAAGTCCGGCTACTACGAGATCGCTATTCCCGCGCTTGAGGAAGCCGCGGCCAAGGGCGCGGAGCTCAACAAGTTTTTCGCGGAGTTCTATCTGGCGCGCATCTATTCCGACAACGACAGCGCGTTCACCGATCACGCCAAGGCCTACGTTCTTTTCCAAAAGTTTGCCGACGACAACG
Source organism: Hyphomicrobiaceae bacterium (assembly GCA_036558085.1). Classification (GTDB taxonomy): domain Bacteria; phylum Pseudomonadota; class Alphaproteobacteria; order Rhizobiales; family Hyphomicrobiaceae; genus AWTP1-13. The sequence goes on along the minus strand of DATBGH010000026.1, from coordinate 41,970 downwards.
CCGACGTGGATCCCGATGATGGCCAGCGCGCCCCCTTCGTCGCCAAGGCGTTGACCGCACTGGCGGGCTACTTGCGCGATGGCGTGATGGAGATCGGCCTGCAGCCCGACCCTGAGCGCGCCGTCGATTACCTGCATCACGCCGCCACCTTCTTTGGCGACAAGGATGCGCAGTTTGAGCTCGCCAAGGTTTATCTGGGCGGCAACGGCACGGCGGAGGACGTGAAGCGGGGTATGCACTACCTGTCGGTGCTCACCGAGGATGGCTATTCAGGAGCCCAGGCCTACCTTGCCGATCTTTATTGGCGCGGGCGCTTTGTGAAGAAGGACGAGCGCCGTGCGCTGGCGCTCATCCGCATGGCCGTGGAGAACGCGCCCAAGCACGAGCGCATCTGGATCGAGGACATCTATCAGAACATCTTCTGTGGTGCCTCGCAGGGGACACGCCAGCAGGCCGATGGCATTGTCGCACGCTGGCGCAAGTTATTCTCCCATCCCTCCCCCGCCGGGGAACGCATGGGTCTCGGTGCCGAGCTGACCCCGCAGCGCGCCTGTGGCAATGGCGAGGTCGTCGACATCGAGCGGGATGCGCCTGCTATCAAGGAGCAGCCGGCTGGAGCGATACCGCCGGCAAGTGTACAGGGCAGCACGGGCGCGTTCGGCTTCCGCGAAACGGGCAAGCGCTGAGTTCGTTTTACGATGCGGCCTTCTCGCTGGCCGCCTTGGCTTGCTCGGTGGCATCCTGGGCGAAGAGCTCCTCAAGCTCTTGGGTATGGCTGCGGGCGCGCGCCTGTAATTTCTCTAGATCCGTGTAGTGCTTGTAGTCCTCGTAGAGCCTCTTGCGGTCCATGACCATGAAGGTCTCGACCGCGAACCGCACGTCGCGCTCGGAGAGGCCCAAGCCGCGCAGGACCTCCCGTGTCAGGTCGAGCGAGGCAAGGAACGTCTCGCGTCGGATGATCTTGACGCCCAGGTCCATGAGTTGGTGCGTGTGGCGGCGGTCACGCGCACGTGCATAGATCGGCACATGCGGATAGCGCTGACGCACCATCCGCGCGGTCCTAAGTGAGGCGTCTACACGGTCGATGGCCAAGACGAAGGCGCGTGCCCTTCCGGTTCGCGCAGCGTCCAGGATCTCCGGCCGGCTGGCGTCGCCGTAGAACGTGCGCGCGCCGAACTTGCGCATCGCATCCACCTGCTCCGCATCGGCATCCAGCGCCGTAAACGGGATGCGCTTGGCGGCCAGGATGCGGGCGACGATCTGGCCGACGCGACCGAAGCCGGCAATGACGACGTGGCCGTCGTTTTGCGGCAGCTCGTCGAAGGCGCGCATCACCACTGGCTTGGGCAGAATGAGCTCGTCGAGCAACAGCAGCAGCGGCGTGGCCGCCATCGACAGCGTCACTGCGACGGAAAGCAAATCCGCTACCGGCTGCTCGAGCACCCCCGAAGCGAGGCCTGCCGTGAACAGCACGAATGCGAATTCGCCGCCCTGAGCGATGGCCAGCGCCAGCCGCCGCGACGGGTGCGCGGCCAGCCCCACGCGCCGTGCCAACACGTAGAGCACACCGGCCTTGACAGCCAACAATCCGACCACGATGGCGATCACCAGATGCGGCTGTTCGACAATCAGGGCCAGGTTGAGCGACATGCCGATGGCCGTGAAGAAGAGACCGAGCAGCAGCCCCTCGAACGGGGCAATATCGGCCCCGATTTCATGCCGATAGTCGGAGTCGGCCAAAAGCACCCCGGCGACAAAGGCGCCGAGCGAAGCCGACAATCCTGCCCGGTCCATCACCAGCGTGACGCCGACGACGGTAAGGAGCGCGCACGCGGTCATGGCCTCCTTCACGCGTGTGCGCGCGATGAGGCGGATCACTCCGTCGAGCAGATAACGCCCCACCACGACCACCGCGATGATGACCGCGATGGCCTCCAGGGCGGCAGTAAACTGCATCGGCGGCGTCGAACCGCGCTGGGTGACGGCAAACAGGGGCGTCAGGGCGATGAGCGGAATGGCGGCAAGATCCTGAAACAGCAGGACGGCGAACGCGAGGCGGCCATGCCGCACGGTGAGCTCGCCCTTCTCCTCCAGCAATTGGAGGGCGAAAGCCGTGGATGAGAGCGACAATGCCAGGGCTGCAAACAGTGCGGCGGGAGGGGAAAGGCCGAAACCGATGGCGATGATGGCGAGCAGCAGGGCCGTGAGCACCACCTGCGCTCCGCCCAGGCCGAAGATGGCGGCGCGCATCGCCCACAATCGCTTCGGGCGCAATTCAAGGCCGATCAGAAACAACAACAGCACCACGCCGAACTGGGCGAAGTGCAAGACCGAGCTCACCTCATAGACGGAATAGACGAAACCTACGCCGAACGGCCCGATCAGCATGCCGACCAGCAGGTAGCCCAAGACGTTGCCAATGCGCAGCAGCTTCGCCAACGGCGCCGCGACCACCGCCGCCGCTAGAAACAAAGCCACTTGCGTCAACGTCACATCTGTCATGGGGGGACCGTTTGGGGGGCTCTCGGCGGGTAATGCGTGCGGGGGAACGATGCCGTGGCCAGGGCTACAAGGCAAATGTGGGTGCTGCGGAAGTTGTGAATCTCAATGAGCCTTGCGCAAGGCGATCCCTACCGCGTTGTGGTGCGAGGCTGGTGCGTGAAGGCCGAGGCAAAGAGGCGCCAAAGCGGGGCCAAAGCGAGGCCAAAGAGGGGCCAACAGGGGAGCGTGGCCCCGGTGTGGGGGCCCCGGAGTGCAAGCCCGGGGTGCAAGTCCGGAGTGCAAGCCCGGAGTGCAAGCCCGGAGTGCGGGCCCGCGCGTGCAATCGGCGCTGCACCGGCGCACAGATGAGGCCCAAAATCGTGTGGCCAGCAACAGCCCGTCAAATGGTGGTCCTTGCGACAGCCAGCTGGTCGGCCAGGCGCTGCGCCTCATCGATGATCACCACTCTTAGCGGCGCCTCACGGTTGCGCACCGTGATGTCGTGACGGGGAAAATCCGTTTGACCCAAGCCCGCTTGCTCGCTCACCAACTCGGAGACAACGAGATCGCAGGAGTATTGCTTGGTCAGCGCTTCGAGGCGGCTGGCCGTGTTGACGGTGTCGCCGACGGCAGTCAAGTAATGCGTATCACCGTAGCCTATCTCGCCGACCACCGCGGGCCCCGCGTGAATTCCAATGCCGATGCGCAGGGGAGTTGGCAACTCATCCTCCAGTTCGCGGCTGAGTTCGGCAATTCTGCGGATCATCACGCTGGAGGCTAAGAGTGCCTGCCGGCAAGCGGTCGCAATGTTCGTGCTCACTCCAAACAATGCCATGACGCCGTCGCCTGTAAATTGGTTGGCAATGCCGCCTGCTTCGGCGACGGCGCTGCCCACTGCTTCGAAGTAGCGGTTGAGGAGAAATACGACGTCGTAGGGCAGCTTGTGTTCGGCGATCTTTGTGAAGCCGCGAATGTCCGCAAATAACACGGCGATCTGGCGCTCGCGCCCGCCGAGGGTATCGCGCGGCGCGCGCTCGGCGGCAACGGCCCTGATCGCCGAAAGCAGCGGTGTAACTGCGAGGTCGCGGGTCGGTCGCAGCTGGCAGGCCAAACGAACATCGGGCCCGGCACCGATGCGCTGCAGGACGGCAAGTTCCTGGGGCGCGGGCGGTGTCAGCGCTTGATCGCCGGCGACGCGGATGCGGCACGTCGAGCAGCGCCCGCGTCCACCGCACACCGACAAATGCGGAATAAGGGCCGAGCGACTTGCCTCGAGCACCGTCCAACCCGCGGGTATTGGTACCTCGCGGCCGTCGGGATAGTGGATCCGGATCGTCAGGTGGCGCCAGGACAGTTGCTCGCGCACGATGCGCGCAACAAGCGTCGTTGCCAGCAGCGCCCAAGCAATCGTCACCAATCCATCACGCAGCCGTGTGAGCGTGGCGATCTGCGCCGCGGCGGGCGCGCGCGTCTCGGTCAAGAGGCGTGCAACGAAGTCGGGCTGGCGTGCCAGCACATGGATCTCACGCGCCGCCTCGGCAATGCCAAGCAATGCGAGCACGGGCATCAATACGAAGAATGCAAGCAAGACGGGGAAGACGCGGCCGTACCACGCGCGGAAACGCAACCAATAGTGAAGGCCCATGCACCCATGCGCCCACGCTACGCTGAGAAGTCCCACCTGAAGAACTCCTGACGCCGGGTTTTGCAGCCAGTTGCCCAGGATCACGCGCGTATAGAGATCCTCCGAGCCGTACATTGCATTGGCCACCCGCGTACCGACAATGTGATAAGCCAGAAGCGGCGGAACTGTCAGGCCAAGGATGATCTGGGTTGCTTCCCACACCGGCATGCGAAGCGTGCGACGGCGGTAGATGAGCCACAGGCCGAGTAACCAGTGCGCGAGCAGGGCGCCAAGGAGTGCGGTTTCGCCTATCGGATTGCGCCACAATGCGAGGAACCACAGCCTTGCCGCTTCCATCGCGTGGAGTGAAACAAGGCCGAAGGCATGGTTGGTGAAGTGCGTGAATAGGTAGGCAAAGAGGAGGAGGCCGCACCCGAGCCGTAGCGGCCTCACCCATGGACCCAGCGGCTGGTTGGATGTCATCGGTAGCTTCCTGGCGGCCACCCCCCCAAGACCTGACGCCGTTTTCGATGGTATTTGCAATTACGCCGCCTTACCCGATCTCCGCCCTCACTGCGGGCACCGGCTCGAGGCGGGATCGCAAGCCCTGAGCGCGACAGCGATCGGATGCGAAGGGGCGGTGCTCATGAGGCGTTTCCTTGAGGCCGATGGCCCCTCTCACAGTAGGATTCACGACCGGTGCAGAAAATTCCGCTGGCGACACCGGCAAGGATCCTCACCGGACGCTCTGTGCTGCAATCCTATTCTTGGGCGCCCGGTCCCCGCCAGTTGCCGGCCACGCCCTGCCTCCTCCCAGGTACAGCCGGCGGGAGAGCGGTTCGCACGCGTGGATAATCTGTGCGATGCCGGCTATCAAGACGTGCTGGATTAGCAAGGGCACTCATCGCGGCCCGCGCCGCGGTGGCCCTTTTGGGCGGCCGGAACGGTATGGGTGGGAGCTGGGCCAGGCCGCAATGCCAAGCGAGGAGACGAGCGATCGTGCGTAGCGCCTCGATACGACGTCTGGCGGTGGGCGCGGCAATGGCCGCGTTCGGGCAGGCGTGCTGCGCGCTTGCCGACGAACCTGCGCCGGCGCCCATCCGCGTCGTGTCGCTCGACCTGTGCACCGACCAGCTGCTGGTCGAGCTGGCGCCACGGGATCGCATCGCTGCCGTGACGCATCTTGCCGCCGATCCGGCCGTGTCGGCCATTCCTGAAAAGGCTCGCGGCATCCCCATCACGCACGGCAATGCCGAGGACGTGCTGCGCTACGATCCAGACCTGGTCCTGGCGGGGCCGTTTGGCGTCACGAGCACCGTCGATCTATTGCGCCGCTTGGGCCGCCGTGTGGTGGTGGTGGCGCTGCCACAGGACCTCGATGGCGTGCGCGCGTCCGTCCGCGCCGTGGCGGGCGCCGTGGCGGAGGCTGCCAAAGGCGAGGCGTTGATTGCCGAGCTCGATCAGCGCCTGTCGCTTGTGGCGCCGCCCGCGAGCCCGCGGCCCACCGCCTTAATCTATCAAGTCGGCGGCAGCGTTTCGGGTCCGGGCAGTCTGGCTGACGCGATCCTCACGGCCGCCGGATTGCGCAACATGTCCGCGGCATACCGGTTGTCACGCGGGGGCCAGGTGCCGCTTGAGTCGCTGATCGCCAAGCCGCCGGACCTGTTGGTCTTGGCCAGCCAAGAAGATGACTACCGCACCGCGCTTGCCGACAACCTGCGCCATCCCATCATTCGCCGATTGCGCGCCCGCGGCGCTTCCGTCGAGCTGCCGTGGCGCTTTTGGCTGTGCGGCACGCCGCACATTGCCGATGCCATCGAGCGGCTGGCGCGGGTCCCGATCAAGGCACGCGGCCAATGAGGGGCGTCCCCGGTCATCTGGGCCTCGCGCCGGGATATCTCATCGCTCTGTTGGCGGCGATCACGGGCTTGGCCTTCGTTGTCTCTTTGCTGGTGGGTCCAAGCGGCATCGGCATCGATGCGACGGGGGAGGCCCGCGCGCTGATCTTCAACGAGATCCGTCTGCCGCGTGCGCTGTTGGGAGCGCTTGTGGGCGGCACCCTCGGCCTCGCGGGCGCAGCGCTGCAAGGCTATTTGCGCAACCCGCTGGCGGAGCCCAGCTTGGTCGGCGTCTCGGGCGGGGCCGCCCTGGGCGCGGTGCTGGCGATCCAGCTGGGGCTGTCGCACCTGTGGGCATTGGCGTTGCCGGTCGGGGGGCTGGCGGGTGCCGCCGTCGCCATGTTCGCCGTCGTGGCGTTGGCGGGTGCGCGTGGCGGCCCGGTGACCTTGATCCTTGCTGGGCTTGCTGTCTCCAGCATCGCCACGGCACTCATTTCGCTCGCGCTCAACCTGTCGCAGAACCCGTTCGCCTCGGTGGAGATGGTGTTCTGGATGATGGGCTCGCTTGCTGACCGGAGCCTGCCGCAACTGTGGATCAGCGCGCCGCTCATGCTCTTGGGCTGTGGGCTGCTCTTGACCCTCGCCCGCGCGCTCGATGCTCTGACGTTGGGCGAGGATGCGGCCACTAGCCTCGGCATCGATCTTAGGCGCACCCGGTTTGCCGTCATTGCCGGCACCGCGCTCAGTGTCGGAGCGGCAACGGCGGTCACGGGAATCATCGGCTTTGTCGGGCTCATCGTACCGCACATGCTGCGGCGTCTAGCCCAACACCGACCGGGGCTGCTGCTGCCGGCGAGCCTGTTCGGCGGCGCCAGCATGCTGCTCACCGCCGACGTGGCGCTGCGCCTCGTCCAACCTTGGGTGGAGCTCAGGATCGGCGTCCTGACGGCGCTCATCGGTGCACCGTTCTTCGTCTGGCTGGTGCTCAAGACGCGGGCGGAGATGGCCCTGTGAGGATTGAGGCGCACGGCCTGCACGTTCGTCTGGGGCGCCGCGAGGTGTTGCGCGGCCTCGATTTCGTGGCGCACGCCGGCGAGATGACGGCTGTGATCGGCCCCAACGGAGCGGGTAAGACGACGCTGCTGAGGGTCCTAGCTGGGCTTGTGGCTCCTTCTGCCGGCACCGTTTCCCTCGCGGGCTCCGCACTCTCAGGCTGGCTGCCGCGAGCGCGCGCCCGCGTGCTGGCCTACTTGCCGCAGGAGCGCATTACGCATTGGGCCCTTAGCGCGCGCGCCGTAGTGGCGCTCGGACGCCTTCCGCATCAGCCGATGGGCGCCGGCGAAAGTCCGGCCGATGGGCGCGCCATTGACGCAGCACTGGCTGCCATGGACATCGGTCACTTGGCGGCGCGGCCGGTGTCGGACATGTCAGGTGGCGAGCGAACGCGCGTGCTCATCGCCCGCGCCCTGGCGCAAGAGCCTGCCGCACTCCTGGCCGATGAACCGGTGGCGGGACTCGATCCCGCCCATCAGTTGGGCCTTTTCGGCCATCTGACCGCGCTCGCCGCGGCGGGCCGCACCGTTGTGGTCGCGTTGCACGATCTGTCGCTTGCCGCGCGCTTCTGTCACAGGATCGTCTTGATGCAGGCGGGGCGCGGTGTGGCCGCCGGTGCGGCAGAGGAAGTGCTGACGCGCGAGCACCTTGCCGCTGTCTACGGCATCGCCGCGCAATACACGCGAATTGGTGGCATCCCCGTTGTGCTGATGGCCGACGTGCTGCCATGATGGGGCTGCTATTTCGGCCTTGTTGCGCGTCGGTGGCAGCAGCGATTGGGGCATTTCTTCCTTGGTCTCTTTGCGACGAAGACTGCGACTCAATCTGGCACTCGAGGGCGGCGGTGCGCACGGCGCTTTCACCTGGGGTGTGCTCGATCGGCTGCTCGAAGAGGAGACGATCGAGACCGGTTGGCTCAGCGGCACCAGCGCCGGTGCCGTCAATGCCGTGGCGCTTGCAGCCGGTCTCGCCGAAGGCGGGCGTGCGGCCGCGCGGGCCAAGCTCAGGGCCGTGTGGGAAGCCGTGGCGAAGGCCGGTGTACCCGACCTGTTGCGCAACAATCCCTGGTTCGCCGGCATTTCCAAGTCGAACGCATTGGCCCAGGTGGCGAGCCTGTTCTCACCTTACGATTTCAATCCGCTGGGTTTGGATCCCTTCCGCAAGCTGCTCGAAGCGCACATCGATTTTGCGCTGCTGCGGACGACGCCGGGCCCGGAGCTGCTGATCGCTGCCACGGACGTGGCAACCGGGCTGGCGCGCCTCTTCCGCCGCCGCGAAATGAGCGTGCTCTGCGTCTTGGCCTCAGCCTGCTTGCCGACCATCCATCACGCGGTTTCCATCGACGGGCACGCCTATTGGGATGGGGGTTTCTCGGCCAATCCCGATCTGCTCACGCTTGGACGCGAGAGCCCGGTTGGCGACACGCTGATCGTCAAGCTCAACTCCATCGATCGCCCTGGCGTACCGATGAGCGCCCGCGAGATTAGCGCCCGCATCAACCAGATCACCTTCAACCAGCCGATGCTGCGTGACATCCAGGTCATCGAGACCGTGCGTGCGCATCATCGCCCTTGGTCAGGCCTGGCGAATGCCGCCGACGCACGCCTCGCCCGTCAGCGCTTCCACCTCATTGATGCTGGGCGTTTTACCAGCGCGCTGGCGCCGGAGAGCAAGGCGAAACCGGAGCTTGAGCTTCTCACCTACCTATTCGCCGCCGGTCGCGGCGAGACGGAGAAGTGGCTGGCCCGCAACCGATCCGGCATCGGTCGGCGCAGCACCGTCAATTTCGCCAAGGATGTGTCGCCCGGTCGGACCGCCGCGCTGCTCACCCCGGCAGCCGGCGCATCGCCGGGAGAAGCTGCATAGCCGAGTGCCGGCCGCGCAATTGACCCCCGCCAGCCGGCCGTGGCATGGTCCCCGCCTTCGATCTCTCCCGACTTTGCTGTGCAGGATCCCCGCATGATGAGCGTCGAGGAGGCCGTCGCCGGCCGCCGCAGCATCCGCGCCTTTCTGCCCAAGCCCGTGCCGCGCGAGCTCATAAGCCGCATCCTTTCCATCGCCGGTCGCGCGCCGTCGGGCAGCAACGTGCAGCCGTGGCATGTGTGGGTGCTGCAAGGTAGGGCGCGCGAGGAGATCGTACGCGAGGCGGTGGCGCGCTATGACCGCAACGAAATGAGCGAGCGGGAGTATGACTACTATCCGGTGAGTTGGCGCGAGCCCTACCTGGCGCGGCGGCGCGCCTGCGGTTGGGGGCTCTACGGCACGCTCGGCATCGGCCGCGCGGACAAGGACAAGATGCATGCTCAACACGCGCGCAATTACGCCTTCTTCGACGCACCGGTCGGATTGATCTTCTCCATCGACCGCGACCTGGGGCGGGGGTCCTGGCTCGATTACGGTATGTTTCTGGAAGCCATCATGGTTGCGGCACGGCAGTTCGGATTGGAGACCTGCCCGCAGGCGGCCTGGTTGAGCTTCCACGACCTCCTGCAGCGTCGGCTGGGCATCCCGCCGGCGCAATCGGTGGTGTGCGGCATGGCCCTGGGCTATCCCGATCCACATGAGAAAGTGAACACCTTCACTCCCGAACGGATGACGGTGGGGGAATTCGCGACGTTCGTGGACGAATTGAGGGAGTGATTGGCACATCGCCCTTGTGGTCGTGCGGGGCGCCGCACGGGGGTCGCTGAGGGGTCAGGTGGCCCACTCGGCGCCGCTGCGGGCAAACGGGGCGTTACCGTCTCAGGCGCGCGGTGGGGTCCTGTCGCACCCTCCGGCGCGGCTGCTAACGGGCGCTGACTTTCCGGCTTGCCGCCGCAGGAACGGGCTCGCAGCTGTCTCTGGACCGCGCTAAGCTTGGGGCGCACCCACGTGGGTTCGCAGCCTGAAAGGTTGGGCGCTGTGCAACCGAAGCCGGACGACTACTCCTACGACCTCGATGATGCGCTGGCCTCGGTGGTCGGCATAAAATCGATGGTGCCTGCCGATGCCTTCACGGCCGAGACCCTGGGCACCGAACGGGCGGGCAACGGCGTCCTCATTCGTGGCGGCGAGGGCCTGGTGCTCACCATTGGCTACCTCATCACCGAGGCTGAGACGGTATGGATCAGCCGCGGTACAGGTTCGGCCGTGCCGGGCCACGTGTTGGGCTATGATCAGGAGACGGGCTTTGGCTTGGTGCAGGCGCTGGCGCGCCTCGACCTGCCGAGCTTACCGCTCGGCAGCTCCAAGAGCGCTGAGATCGGAGAACGTGTGGTCGTTGCCGGTGTTGGCGGGCGCCAGCGCTCGGTTGCCGCGCGCATCATCGCCAAACAGGAATTCGCCGGCTACTGGGAGTACGTGCTCGACGAGGCGATGTTCACCGCCCCCGCCCATCCCAACTGGGGCGGGACGGCCGTGATCGGCCCCGCCGGGGACCTCATTGGCGTCGGCTCCCTCCAGATCCAGCAGGCGGCTGCGCAGCGCCGTCTGGAGGACGTCAACATGATCGTACCGATCGACTTGCTGAAGCCCATCTTTGGCGACCTGCTGACGATCGGGCGCGCCAACCGGCCGCCACGACCCTGGCTTGGGATCTATGCCACCGAGGTCGGCAGCAACGTCGCCATTCTGGGGCTCGCCAGTCGCGGGCCCGCGGAACGGGCAGATCTGCGCGCCGGCGACATTGTGCTGCGGGTGGGTGACAGCTCGGTGAATGATCTGGCTGGCCTCTTCCGGCGCGTGTGGGCGCTGGGCCAAGCCGGCGTCGAGGTACCGCTCATCATCAACCGCGAGGGCAAGACCTTCGAGTTGCGGGTGCGCTCGGGCGACCGGCGCAGCTTTCTCAAGGGGCCGGTGCTGCATTGAGGCCGCCCAGTTCCGGCGCGGGGATGCCCCCTCCGGGTCTTGCACACGCGCCATTGCGCCGACTGCCTCGCGGCACGCCGCGGGCGGGCTGGCGCGGGTCGAGGCCCGCACGACGGTTGCTCCGCCGCCGGGCGCCTCGCCGGTGGCATGGTTGCGGGCTTCTGCACGATCGCGCAATGCCACACCAGCAAGGATGAGCCATGACGGACGCCAGCAAGACCCGCGCCGGAGCCATGAGCCGCGCGCGCGCTTACCTTGAAAGCGGCAGCTTCGAGACCGACCTGGCGCGCCGTGTTGCCTACCGGACGGAAAGCCAATTGCTTCCCGGCTCTCTTCCAGAGCTCCATCGCTATCTGGACGCGGAAATGGCTCCCGCCTTCCAACGCATGGGTTTTACCGTGCGCATCTTCGAGAACCCGATGGCGGGACAGGGCCCGGTGCTGCTTGCGACGCGCATCGAGGATGCAAGGCTGCCGACCGTGCTGGGCTATGGGCACGGCGACGTGGTTCGCGGCCTGGAGGACCAGTGGACGAAGGGCAAGGGACCCTGGATCACCGCGCGCGATGGCGATCGGCTGTACGGTCGCGGCACCGCCGACAACAAGGGCCAACACACCATCAATATGGCAGCGCTCGACGCGGTGCGCGCCGAGCGCGGAGGGCAGCTGGGATTTAATGCCAAATTCATGATCGAGATGGGTGAGGAGGCGGGCTCAAAGGGGTTAGCCGAGCTTGTCGCCGCGCACAAGGCGGCCTTCGCGGCCGATGTGCTCATCGCTTCCGACGGCCCGCGCGTCAAACCGGAGCGCCCCACCATGACACTTGGGTGCCGCGGTGCGATCAACTTCGATCTCGTCTGCGATTTGCGTGAGGGCGGGCACCATTCAGGCAACTGGGGCGGACTGATCGCCAACCCCGGCGTGATCCTTGCGCACGCGCTGAGCGCGATCGTCGGTCCTCAAGGTGAGCTTCTTGTGCCGGCTCTGGCGGCACCGCCGATGTCCAGGGCTGCCAAGGAATGCTTGGCGGACGTGGAGATCGATGGTGGGGAGGAGGGACCCCGGGTCGACGACTGGTGGGGCGAGCCGGGCCTGTCGCCTGCCGAGCGCGTCTATGCCTCCAACGTATTCAACGTTCTGGCCTTTACCACGGGAACGCCGGGTCGGCCCGTCAATGCGATCCCTGCCAAGGCCGTCGCCAACTGCCAGCTGCGCTTCGTTGCCGGCACCGACCTGGCCGGCGTCATGCCGGCACTGCAGGCGCACTTGGATGCAAGGGGCTTGGAGCGCGTGAAGGTGATGCCCCCGCCTGGCATGAACGATGGGCGCTTTGCTGCCACGCAGACCGAGCCCGATCATCCCTGGTCGCAATTCGTCGGCCAATCGCTACAGCGCTCCGCCAATGCCAAACCGGCCATGCTGCCCGCCACCGGCGGATCCATTTGCAACGACGTGTTTACGGACATCCTGGGGATGCCGACGATTTGGGTGCCGCACTCCTACGCCTCCTGTTCCCAGCACGCGCCCAACGAGCATATCCTGATGCCGGTCGCCCGCTCGGCGATCGCCTTGATGGCCGGACTCTACTGGGACATCGGCGAGGGCAAGGTGCCGGCGAAGGCCGTTTCGGCGTGATTGATCTGCATCACATGCACAGTGGGCAGTGGGCGTGCGCGAGCCGACCTGCCCAGTGCGCCGCGCAGGATTGAGCGCGGCGCAAAATTCACCTTGCGCGCCATGTTGACGAAGAGGCTGTCCGTTCGCTTGGGGCATAAAATAAAGACGCGCCGCACAACGGGACCGGTGAGGCCATGTTCCTGGTGAAACAGCGCAATCCCGGCGTGCCCCCTATGGTCGTGTGGTCTGGCGCCGCAAGCTTGTGCTGCGGCGCTCCCCGGTCCATAAGATTAGGATGAAGCCATGCGAGCGGCGGGCATTGCCATGACGGCGGATCAGCAGATGGCGGCCGGCCCGCAAGGGAGCGGGATGGCCAGAAAAATTGCAATTGGAGCCGGTCTGGGGTCCCTATGCCTCGCCGGCTTTGCCGTCGCCGTGCTCATCACCGGCCACTACCCACAGATCAAGGTCTCCACGTCGGGGTCCGATGCCGCGCCGGGCCTTTCGGTTGGACAGCAGCCCTGGACGGCGTCGGCGCCGGGGCGAGTTGAGCCGCGTTCGGGACTTATCCGCCTCGGCACCAGCTTGGCCGGCAAGGTCGAAGTGGTCGCCGTGCACATCAACGACAAGGTATCCGAGGGCGAGGTGCTGCTCCGGATCGAGGACAAGGAGGCACGCGCGCGTCTCACTGCTGCCGAGGCGCGTGCGGCAACGGCCAAGAAGGATCGCGACGCCCAGGCGCTTCCGGCTGGGCGCGAGAGCGTCAGCAAGGCGGAAGACGCGGTGTTTACCGCCGAGCGCGCCGTCACCAGCGCCCGCTTTGAGCTTGATGACGCGATTGCCGCCAACCGCAAGAATTCCGGCAATCCCAACCTCCTCACCAATGCGCGCCGCCGCCTCGCCGATGCCAACGACAGGCTGCGCCAAGAGCAGCAGGCGTTCGCTACGGCTCAGAACAAGGGCGGCGTACCCGCGCCAAATGGCCTTGAGGCAGCTCTCACTGCGGCCCGCGCCGATGTCACGCTGGCCGAGGTGGCCCTCGACAAGACCCGCATCCGCGCGCCGATCGCCGGAACCGTGCTGCAAGTCAATGTCAAGCTCGGCGAGCTGGTGGCACCCACCGTCGAGTTGCCGCTCATTGTCATGGGGGACATGTCGGTGGTGCGCGTGCGCGCCGAGGTGGACGAGGCCGACGTCGACAAGATCAAGAATGGCCAGCGCGCGTTCGTGAAGAACACCGCCTTTCCCAACCGGGAATACGAGGGCAAGGTCGTGGAACTCGCGCCCTCGCTCGCCCTTCCGCGCATGGGCTCGCGCGGTTCTCGCCGGCCAACCGACGTGGAGGTCATGGAGGTGTTGCTCGACCTCGACGGCGGCGTGCCGCTGCTACCGGGCATGCGGGTGGACGTCTTTTTCCGCCGCTAACGCTGGCTGGCTGGGTCGGCTGAGCCAAGGTGCGCGTACCACTGCGGCCCTTGGTGAGCCTCCACCATTCGTCACCCCACGATCGGCTGCCCATGCCTGAGCCGGCGTTGCTGGTGGAGATTGCCCAAATACCCGGAACGTCTTCCCGCACTGCCGGCTCCCCTTCGTGGCGGCCGTCTTGGCCACTCAATCCTCGAACGGGTCCTTCACCAATATGGTGTCGTCGCGCTCAGGGCTGGTGGACAGCAGCGTCACCGGGCACTCGATCAGCTCTTCGATGTGGCGCACGTACTTCACGGCCTGGGCCGGCAGCTCGCTCCACTTGCGGGCGCCTTTTGTCGATTGCGACCAACCCTCGAAGCTCTCATAGACGGGTTTGACCCGCGCCTGGGCATTCTGCCCGGCCGGCAGGCTATCGATGCGATGGCCGTCGAGTTCGTAGCCGACGCTCACCTTGACCTCGGGAAAGCCGTCGAGCACGTCGAGCTTGGTGAGGGCGATGCCGTCAATGCCCGCAACCTTGATTGCCTGCCGCACCAGGCAGGCGTCGAACCAACCGCAGCGGCGCTTGCGGCCCGTGTTGACACCGAACTCCTGACCGCGCCGACCCAGTTGCTCGCCGACCTCATCGGTGAGCTCGGTGGGGAAGGGGCCCGAGCCGACGCGCGTCGTGTAGGCCTTGGCGAGGCCCAGCACATAGCCGATAGCGCCTGGCCCCATGCCGGAGCCCGTCGCCGCCTGCGCAGCCACGGTGTTGGAAGACGTCACGAACGGATAGGTGCCGTGGTCCACATCGAGCAGGGCGCCCTGCGCACCCTCAAACAGAATGCGCTTGCCGGCACGTCGCTCGGCATCGAGCAAAGACCACACGTTCTCGACGTAGGGCAGCACCTTGGGCGCGATGGTCGCGAGTTCGCGCATCAGCGTGTCCTTGCTGATCTCGGCCACGCCGAGCCCGCGCCTCAGCGCATTGTGGTGGACGAGCAGGCGGTCCAGCTTGGGTCCCAGCGTGCCAAGGTTCTTGAGGTCCTGCGCGCGAATGGAGCGCCGGCCGGCCTTGTCCTCGTAAGCCGGGCCGATCCCCCGCCCGGTGGTGCCGATCCGGTGGTCGCCGGCGGCGGCCTCGCGCAGCTGGTCGAGCTCGCGATGGAGTGGCAGGATCAAGGTGGCATTTTCCGCGATCTTGAGATTGCGCGTGCTGATGTCGATGCCCCGTTTCTTCAGCGCATCAAGCTCGGAGACGAGATGCCAAGGATCGAGCACCACACCATTACCGATGACGCTGAGCTTGCCGGGCCGCACCACGCCGGAGGGCAGCAGCGCCAGCTTGTAGGTCTCATTGCCGATCACCAGTGTGTGCCCGGCATTGTGGCCGCCCTGAAAGCGCACGATGATGTCTGCGCGCTCCGACAGCCAATCGACGATCTTGCCTTTCCCCTCGTCGCCCCACTGGGCGCCGATCACCACGACGTTGGCCATCTCGACTACTCCGGCGAAGAGCCTACCCCGGCGTGCTGACAGTCAGTTTCCCGCAGGCACGGCAGGCGCCCATTATAGGCGCGCAGTCGAGCAAAATTCCTAGCTAAGTCAAGGGGGCCCGGAGGTCTGTCGCGGCGTGAGCTGCAACCGAAAGCCAATGTTGGCGGTTAAAGGTGCGGCGCGTGGAGGCCAAGTCAGATCCGATGGGTCGCCTCTGTGCGCGGATCGCCAGTGGGTGTGCGGCCGTTTCCAGCGCGATGCGGCCCACGCTCAGACAGAGGCGGCTGGCTGCAGCTGCTTGTCAGGCGCAAGCGAGACGTGCAGCCCCATGTGGCTTCTCGATTTGGAAGGCGTGGCAGCACTCAGTGTCTCGAACGATAGGCCATGAAGTCCCGCGCGGGTTGGTTCGGCCGAGGGTTCGGGGCAAACTCCGGAGCGGTCGGTCCAGCCGCGGGCGTACTGCGCGCATGCCTTGCGCGGAACGGATGCGGGCTTCGAACCATCGTCGGTCCCGGGGGCGAGGCTTCGTCCTCGATTTTGCGGTCGTTGTGCTTTGAGGGAGCCTCGAGGGCGACGGGTTCGACGGGTGCAGAATATGACGGCGTCTGGGAACCGGCTCCGGTTCGAGCCGCGACCGTCGCTGCGGGCGAAAGATCAGGGGTGGCAATTAGCTGCTGTGAGGGCGCAGGAGAAGGGCTCGATGCGGGCAGCCTCGGCTGCGTCGACTGAGCGGCCGCCGGCTCGAGGAGTGCCGTCGTCTGCGCGTTTAGCGGCGGAACAGAACTCATTGGTAGGGGCCACACTCGGCTGGCGCCGTATCCCGTCCCCAACGAAACTCCTACGACGATGAGCGCGATGAGAGGCCCGCGTCTTTGGGCGGTGGCGCGGCGTTGAGGAAGCGGCGACATGACGTTTGCTGCACCAGGCATGAACAATGATCCAATTTCAGACCCGTGGCGCTTCCGATCCGCTCCACCTGCTGATGGATTAGCCCGCAGCGCTCCCGGCGCCGGGATGGGACCGGCAGCAGCTGCCGCAGCGACTGTAAAGTATCGACGCCAGGCTGTGCAGCCATCACAATGCAAAAACTGACTGCGCGGAATGGCAAAGACCGCCTTTGGGCAGCGGATTGACAGGCACCGTCGTGCGGGTGTGCGGCCACCTCGCAAGGGGCAGCGCAGCGGGGCTGCTCCGACCTCAACAGGAAACATTGTGACGGGCAACGCGACGGCGCCCCGGCACGTAGAGGGCAATGGCGGCGAGCGCTCGGTCCAACCGTCACGGTGCACGACCGGGAAGGGGCGTCCAAGATGAGAACGTCGATTGACCCAGCATCGATTGCGTCGCTGGACCAACATGACCCCCTGCGCAGCAAGCGCGATGCCTTCCTCTTGCCCCACGGCGTCATCTACCTCGACGGCAATTCGTTGGGCCCAGTACCGAAGGCGGCGCTGC
Source organism: Hyphomicrobiaceae bacterium (assembly GCA_036558085.1). Classification (GTDB taxonomy): domain Bacteria; phylum Pseudomonadota; class Alphaproteobacteria; order Rhizobiales; family Hyphomicrobiaceae; genus AWTP1-13. The sequence continues at coordinate 25,153 of DATBGH010000026.1, read as the reverse complement.
GCGAACTCAAAATCGCGGCGGAACAGGAATGGGGCGAGGGCCTCATCCGAAGCTGGAACAGGGCCGGCTGGTTTGATTTGCCGCGCACGCTTGGCGACCGGATTGCGCGCCTGATCGGCGCCGCGCCGGGTGAGGCTGTGATAACGGACACCACTTCAATCAACATTTATAAGGCGATACACGCAGGCCTGAACCTCAGGGCGGACCGTTCGGTCGTCGTCGCCGAAGGCACGGGGTTCCCGACCGACCTCTACATGGTCGAGGGCGTCGCGAGCGTGCGTCCCGACGTGCGCATAAGGCTAGAGAGCGTCGATGCCCCGCGCATCGAGGAGCTGATCGATGAGGACGTGGCCGTAGTGCTCGTCAACCACGTGGACTATCGCACTGGCGCCCTGCGCGACATGCCCGCTCTCACGGGCCGCATCCATGCGGCAGGCGCGATCGCGATCTGGGATTTGTGTCATAGCGCGGGCGCGCTCAAGGTCGATCTCAATGCCAGCGGCGCCGATTTCGCCGTCGGCTGCACGTACAAATACCTTAATGGGGGCCCTGGTGCGCCGGCGTTTGTGTTTGCCGCCAGGCGCCATCACGGCAAGCTCTCGCAGCCGCTCACGGGTTGGTGGGGCCATGCGAACCCGTTTGCGTTCGATCGCTCCTTCAGCGCTGGTGACGGCATCCATCCGATGTTGTGCGGAACACAGCCGATCCTCTCCATGCGCGCACTTGCCGGCGCGCTTGAGGTTTGGGACGACATAGAACTCGATCAGGTGCGTGCGAAGAGCCTTCGGCTCACGGACCTGTTTATCGCGCTCGTCGAGGAAGCCTGCGGCCCCTTTGGCGTGACCTTGGCAGCTCCGCGCGAGCGGACAATGCGCGGCAGTCAAGTCTCATTGCGCCATCCACATGGCTACCAGATCATGCAAGCTCTCATCGACCAGGGTGTGATCGGCGATTTCCGCAGCCCCGACTTCTTGCGCTTCGGTTTCGCGCCATTATACCTCAGCTACGCCGACGTCTATGTCGCTGCCACCATCCTGCACGACATTCTGGCGAACGGCACCTGGCGCGCTTCACGTTTTGCCAATCGCGGACCGGTGACATGAGCGAGGCATGCATCGATCGGCATGCCGTCTCGCGCTTGCGCTGTCGGAGGGGCCGTCAAGAGACCAAATCAATCGCCGAGCTGAGCAAGATTGCCAACATCAAGCTCGAATAGACGGGCCCCTCAGGCACTGTCGTGTCCGACGGAGAATGCGGCCCTGCCCTCATTACGGGAGATCGAGAAAGAGATCGCTCGAAAAGTAACGCTCCGCGCTCGACGGCGCAAATGTGACGATCGTCTTGCCGACCATATTTGGCCGAGCGGCAACTAAGAGGGCTGCGGCCACGTTTGCTCCGGTCGAAATACCGCCGGGGATGCCCTCACGCCGTGCCAGCGCACGGGCTGTCTCGAACGCGGTCTCGTTGGAGACTGTGATCACCTCATCGATGAATTGACGGTCGAGCACGGCGGGAACGAAGCCCGCACCGATGCCCTGGATCGTATGCGGACCGCGTTCTCCACCCGACAAGACCGGGCTCGCGGCCGGCTCGACGGCTATGATCTTAAGGTGCGGGATGCGCGGCTTGAGCACGCGGCCGCAACCCGTGAGCGTGCCGCCGGTGCCGACACCGATCACCAAGGCATCAACTTTGCCACCCGTATCCGACCAGATTTCCTCGCCCGTGGTCAACTCGTGCACACGCGGGTTCGCCGGATTCTCGAATTGGCTGGGTTGCACGGCACCGGGCAAAGTCTCAAGCAGCGCCCTGGCACGCGCGATTGCGACGGGCATGCCGCCGGCGGCGGGCGTCAGTTCCAGCTCGGCGCCGAGCAGAGCCAAAATCCTGCGTCGCTCGACCGACATCGATTCAGGCATCACCAGGATCAGGCGATAGCCACGGGCAGCCGCAACGAACGCAAGGCCGATGCCGGTATTTCCGGAGGTTGGCTCGACGAGCGGCGTGACGCCCGGCGTTATCAGACCACGTGCCTCGAGCGCGTCGATCATGGACACACCGATGCGATCTTTCACCGAGGACAGCGGGTTGAAGAACTCGAGCTTCAACTGAATGTCGGCGTTGACGGCTGCCGCCTTCGTCATGCGCGCCAGTCTGACAAGGGGTGTGTGGCCTATGCTTTCGGTGATATCGCCATAGACGCGGCCACGACCCCAGCTCTTGGTGGCCGCCAGCGTCTTGATCTCGATGGCGTCAGACATGGGCTCTCCTGCCTTGGGCATTTGCGGCCGCAATTGCTGCCACTAGCCCATAGGCGTGTTGTTGAGGGCGGCCGAAAGTGCAGCACCACCCTTTAGCGTCTGCAACACGACGCAATAGCGCTCTGTGAGCTTCAGAAGCTGGTCGAGCTTTTCCCGTGGCGCCGAACTCGAAATGTCGAAGCGCAGCCGAATCGCTTGGAAGCCGACCTTTGCCTCCTTGTCGACGCCCAGCGTGCCCCGGAAATCGAGATCGCCCTCGGCGACTACCTCGGCCTTCGCAAGCGGGATGTCCAGGGCAGTTGATACCGCCTTGAGCGTAACGCCGGCGCACGCTACCAGCGCTTCAAGCAGCATGTCGCCCGAGCACAGTTCCGCGCCGCTGCCGCCCGTGGCCGGGTGCAGTCCGGCGATGGCAAGCGCGCGGCCGGTCTCGACCTTGCAGGCAATGGCGGTATCGTCGAGCGAGCCCTTGGCGTGCAGCGTGATGAGGGCCGCCTGCGGCGTCGATCTGTACTTCTCCTTGAGGGGCGTTTGCAGAGCTCTTAGCTGTGAGGCGTGCATCTCACTCTCCTTGTTTCAGATCTGGAAATCGTGCAGGGGCGTCTTGCGAGCCCGTCGATTGAGTGTGGAATCGAGAAGCTTCAGCACGCGCCGCTTCTGCTCGTCGAAGGCCGCCGACAGCCGGTCGCGCGGACGCGGCAACGGCACGTCTATAACACCGGCAATGCGTCCGGGATGCGAGCGCATTATGGCGATGCGTGAGCCCAGCACCAACGCCTCCTCGATATCATGGGTGACGAGCACCAGAATCGGCCGCGCTTCGTCCCACAAATCGAGAAGATGGTCCTGAAGCTCCGCCCGCGTAAAGGCATCAAGGGCGGAGAATGGCTCGTCCAGCAGCAACACGGAAGGCCTAGTCACCAGAGCCCGGGCGATGGCGACGCGCTGGGCCTGGCCGCCGGAGAGCTCCCGCGGCCACACGCGTGCCTTGTCGGTGAGGCCCATGCGTTCGATGGCGAAGGCCACGCGCTTGTCCCGCTCGGCCCTGGGGCGGCCCTCAAGACCGAAGCCGACATTGTCTGCCACTCGCAGCCAGGGCAGCAACCGCGGCTCTTGGAAGAGGATACCGATGCGCTCGTGCGGTGCTGCGATGGTCATACCATCGAGGTGAACCCGACCCTGCGTCGGCGTATCGAGGCCGCTCGCGGCGCGCAGAAGGGTGGATTTGCCGCAGCCCGAGCCGCCGATGATGACGAGCAACTCTCCGGCGGCGATCTGCAGCGACACGTCTTCCAGCGCGCGCACGCCGTTGGGATATGTTTTAGAAACCCGATCAAGGACGAGCATCGGTCTTTCCTCAGCGGCGCGCGAAGGCATCTTCCCAACGCAGGAAAGGCGCAGCAGCGCTGGCGATGAGCCAATCCGTGAGCTTGCCCAGGAGCGCAAACGCGACGATGGCAGCGACGATTTGGGCAGGTTTGCCGAGCTGCTGGCCATCGGTGAGGAGAAAGCCAAGACCCTCGGACGCGCCCATGAACTCTGCGGCCACCACGAACATCCAACCAAGCCCTAGGCCCGCGCGTAGTGCAATCACGTAGGCTGGCATGACAGCCGGCAGCAGAATGCGCCGTACCATCGCCGGCCCCGACAGGCGAAACACGCGACCAACCTCGACGATCTTGCGGTCGACCGATAGCACGGCGCCCATCACGCCCAGATACACGGGGAAGAACACGCCGACCGCGATCAAGATGATCTTGGACGTTTCGAAGATCCCAAACCACAGGATGAAGAGGGGAACCCAAGCGATCGAGGGAATGGCCCGCAAACCTTGCAAGGTCGGGTCTATGAGCCGGTGCATCAGCCCGGAATAGCCGGTTATCGCGCCCGCCAGTGTGCCGAACACCACGCCCAGACCGAAGCCGGCTACCACACGCAGCAACGTCACGGTGGCGTGGCGTTGCAATTCACCCGTGGCGGCGAGATCCGCGAAGGTCGACAGAATGACCGACGGCGGCGGCACCAGCCGGCCGCTCGACAACCCGAGCTTCACCACGAGTTCCCACGCGACCGCGAGGCCGACCGGCACGATGAGGGAGAGGACCGGCCGCAGAATGCGCGTCAGCGCTGGCTTGCGCAGCTCGCCTTCTGCTCCGACCGCCTGGAAGGAAATCGTCATCTGAGGTTACTCGGACCAGGTCCTTGCGTTTGATGCGGCCCGTAAGCGAACGGCACGCGTTTCGGGTGCGGCAAAAACCGTGGTGCCCGCATCGGGGTTGCTTTGCCAGCATCCCTGGCCAACGTGGCGGTTTCTATGACGTAGCGCAGCCGCGAGCCTCTCCAAATCGGCAAGCGGGCCCCGCGATCGAACCGTCGGGCCCCATTTTCGCCGTGCGTTCAGTGACTTACGGGGAGAAAATGATCGTCGATCAGACCGTCGACCGCTGCGGCTACAGCCACATTCGCCGGCACCACTCCGGCCTGCTGCAGGGCCAGCCCCGCCGCCAGAATCGACTCCCGTTGCGGAGCACCGACGCGGTTATGGGTGAGCTCGGTGCGCTCCTTCAGCTGCTTATCGACCACGTTCTCCGGTAGTCGGGTTGCGGCTATGAAGACACGCTTCAGCTCGTCATAGTTGGCGAGCGAGAACTTGCGCGCTTCCTCGTAGACGGCCAGCACGCGGCGCACGATGTCCGGGTTTTCCTGCGCAAACGCCTCACGGACGTTGAGGATGCCCCAGGTGTTCGCGTCCCGATTGCGATAGAACAGTCTGGCGCCCTCCTGCAGCTCCGCTTGGGCCATCATAGGGTCGAGACCAGCCCACGCATCGACATCCCCGCGAATGAGCGCCGTCTTGCCGTCGGGATGTTGGAGCAGAACCGGCACGATGTCCTTCTCGGTTAGGCCAACCGACTGCAGGGCGCGGACGAGGAAAATATGAGGGTCGGTGCCCCGCGTCACGGCGACGCGCCTCCCCTTCAGGTCGGCAATTTTCTGGATGTTGCTGTCCTTTGTGGTGACGAGCGCCGTCCATTCGGGGCGTGAGTAGACGTAAATCGACTTGATCGGATTGCCGTTGACTCTGGACACCAGCGCGGCCGAGCCGGCGGTGGAGCCGAAGTCGATCGAGCCCGCATTCAGGAACTCCAGCGCCTTGTTGGATCCTAGCGTCTGAACCCACACGATTGAAATGCCGTCCTTCGAAAACTCATTTTCGAGCAACCGCTTTTCTTTCAAAACCATCGAAACAGGATTGTAAGTGGCCCAGTCGATATGGATTTCTTTGGGTGCGGCGACCGCCACCGGAGAGTTTCCGAGGGTCAAGGCAAACGCAGCGGCGACAGCTGGCAGCACAAGTTTCCCGCCAAAATGCATCGTTCGTCCTCCAAGGAGCCGTGTGGAGTCCCGCGGCAACCTAGACGAGGAATGCGCGCGGGCGGAAGAAAAAAATGGCACGGGTTGATCCCGCCGCCTGCGTGCGTCGCCACTTGCGAGTCCCACGTAGGTGTCCGCAATCGGCACCTGGGTTTAGCGCGCACCGGCGATGATGAGCATGGGGAGCGGATCCGAGCAGGTCGACAGCGACGGCTGTGGAAATACGATGTTGCGGGTCTCCACGCTTGCTGCGGCCTCGAAGAGCGAGATCAGCGCCGCGAGCAGCTTCTTCTCCACGCGAGCGCCTGGGAGGTCTCGTGTACAGGCGACCGCGCCGTGGCAGCCTGCATGCGCGCGTTTTGGGTGATCGCAAGCTTTGCAGAGCAAGGGTCGCCAAAAGCTCGCGCCGCGGATGATGATGCCGGGTTGAGGTGAGTGCCCCAAACGTCGCTGGCTCAAAGGAGAGGAGGGTTTGCCTTGCCTCGGTGTTGAACAGACGGCGGACCTTTGGGGATGGGCGATCGCCTCGCTCAGTAGAGGAGGTTCAGTACGCCCTCACATGCGTTCGATAGCCTTTTGCAACAGACGGTACTGCAGCGAACACGACACGACATGCGGCAGCGCCGTGGTCACCTGCGCCACTTATCGATCTGATCGAAGAAATCGCGAGCATTGAATTCATCACCGGCGCTGCAGGCGTCGTACGCTCGCAGCGCGAGACGATGCAAGTCAGCAATCTTGTTTGCGTCGAGGCCTCCCATTTCCTCTGTGTGGACCTTCTCCAGAGCACCCTTGTATAAGGCATTACAATCCATTGCGCTTTGCGCTGAAGTCGGCCCGAAGATGCCAGCCAACGCCGCGATGCCAACGAGAGCGGACCTGGACATGCTCTTCTCCTCAAATTCGCACGCGCGCTCAAATCCTAACGCGATGTTGCGTCAGCAACGCACTTAGCTCTGCACACCTATTAAGATGTGTATATCCGGGTAAGTCATTAGCCTCGCGGGCTCACCGACCGCCAAGGCGCGCAGGGGCACCCGGCCAGCGAGCAAGGATAGTGGCCGAAACCATTCGGCCCAGCCCACGCATCGGCCTCAAGCTCTGGCGGCGCTGCGGCCCTAGTCAGGGTTTCCCCTGATGTATTCCGGTTCTGGAGCGTGCTCAGTTATATCCAGTGAGCGGACTGGGTTTCCCGCGCTCGCGAGAGAAGGGCCCCTCGGCTAGCCAACATTGGGGCCCTTCTTCGCGTCGGGCAGTCCGCAACAACGACGCCGCAGGATCTTGGCTCCGCCGGCAACCTAATGATGGGACGCGATGCAGTGTGAGACGAAAATCAGCCGTCGAGCGACTGTCGTCGCGGTCACAATCACAATAGCGCTGGTCGCTATCAGCACGATAAGCCGTTCTGCAGAGCCCGAAGCCTTCGCCCGCCCTTACAAACGCGATAGTCGGGTCTACACAATGCTGGTCGCCTCGTGCCCCAGCACATCAGTTGCCGAGAAACTCGCCCTGCGGTTGTTCGCGTCGCTCGTGTGGGAGGATCCCGCGAGGCTGATTCTGGATCCCGAATTGAAGGCCGTGCGACGTGAGATTACGACCTCGAAATGTGTCGTGGCCGCAATCCCCAAGCAGATTGATCCTTGGAGCGGTCCAGCGACAGAGCGATACGAGATCTCGGCCGTCGCCAAACCCAGCTTGCATTTTGCCGTCTTCGACACAGAGCTTTCGAGCCACCATCGCAGACTGCATGTCGTGGCGATTGGAGCGAGCGGCTTCATTCCCAATGGCGCGTCGGACGCGTGACCTCATCATTTGGCCTTCAAACTGGTTTGATGCACATCGAGCCGACGCGCTGAGGCAGAGTTTGAAAGATCTCGTCTTAACCCTTCTCAACATCCGCCATAGTCAGCTGCGTCGGAGTTTTTGCCAGCTGAAAAAGCCAATTCGCAATCACCGTGAACTCAGCCAACGATAACTTGCCGTCGGAGTTGCGGTCCAAGCTGAGCAATAAGTCCTTGCCTGATTTGGCGTACATGAGTGGAAGAGCTGCATCGAGTTCACTGGCATCGAGGAAGCCGTCGCCATTCCGGTCGAGCTCCACGAACCTATTGCGATAGTATTGGAGCGCTTGCTCCATCGTGATGCGGCCGCTGCTCGACGCGTCTATCCTTTTGAACTCGGTAACAAATGGAACTCTTCCGGGAGCAGGCTCCGCAGATATGCTAAGCCCTGCCTGGCAGCTCGCCATAAGCAGGCACTGAGTGACCGCGATCGCGTTTCCGATTTTCATGGTCCACGGCCCATCTCGGGAAAGTGGGAACTCGAGTGCTGGAAGGCTCCCCTCTACCAGATTCGTCTGCCGAAGCGGCGCAGGTCTCCAGCCCCATCTGTTGAGACGGCCTAAGAATTTAGTCCTGCGACGCGACTGCGGGAAGGTGTCCTGACTAGCCTCCAAAGTACGCGTTCAGATGGTTGGCGAAACGCGATTGGCCGCATCACTTCACCAAAAGCGCGTGCGCGGGCGATGCAAAGTCCGAGCCCGGCAGATGGCTTGTGCGCTGGCTTTGCACTCCCTTCAGCCCCCGCGCGCCATGGAGCGCGCCAACCACGGCATGCTCAAGGGGTGCCGGCGTGCAAGCCAAGACGCAAGCCGCAAGCCAAGTGCCAGCGCCGCGCTGGCTGAAGCTGCGGCGCCTGCGACCGTCGACCAGGGAGGCCCGGCCAGCCACCTCAGGAAATCAACAACGGGCGGGCCGCTTGCCCTCGATAAGTCTCCCGATTGGGTCCTCGCAGCCTGTGGTGTCGGCGTAGCGCAGTGTGCCAATCGCGACGAGATGGGGCCCGCTGACGAGCCTTGGTTGCGCGCTGGTTGTCGGCTCGCTTGCCGGCGCGGCGGCAATCGCGCGCGCGGGCAACTTGTTCCCTTGTGAGGAAAGGGCGCTAGCGAAGCATCGATCAAGGTTGTGGCAGCGCCGACGGCCGGAGGGATGGGTCGATGTTTCCGGGGCGTCCTCGAAGGAGCGACACACCTGGTCGAGACCTTTGGCATCTAGCCAGCCCTCGCGCACACCCTGGCCGACGGCCCAGCAATCGGCTTGAAGCTCGCTATCTCCCACATTGTGATGGCCGCACTCGTGGTGGAAGACGAACAGGCGCACGGTCGCGGGCTGCGCGTTGAGCATGTCCGGATTGAGAATGAGCATGCCCGGTGCCTCCGCGCCCTCACTGGGTAACCCGCGATCGGTAATGATGCGCACGTCCTTGCAGCGGACCGTACGGCCGGCCAATTGCAGGCTGTCATTAGCCGCCCTCTGCGCAGCAGCCGGCAGGACGGTTCCAGCCGCCGCACTCGTTAGCGCAAGAGCTAGCAGAGCGAGCGCGCGCGAGCCACCCATCACGATTACTCCCTCGTATCGCCCGCCGCCCGCAAAGGCTTGTGGTGCAAATACAATCCAGAATGCGCCCAAATTGCGACGGCAACTGTTGCACGCGAATCGATGCAGCGACCGAGATCATTCGGGTGCGTTGCATTAAAAGGCAGGCCGACGAGGAACTGCAAAATGAAGCGGGCCATCCCGTGGGCCTACACGGGGGCGGGAATGCGCCAGCGAGTCGACGAAATCGTCGGCTGGGATCCGGTGTGGGTGCAACGCGGGCGACTGAGCGCCTTGCGCCCCGCGGCACTGGCTGCTTGCACATGACAGAGGGCCGCCCGCCCGCTTCTGGCAGGCGCTTGCCCTCCGCGATAATCGGGCTGGGGATGTGAGCATTCCGGTGAAAACTCAAGTTTGCGGCTGACGAGTGCAGCAAAGCGTGGTCTTACCGCGCCGGGTCTCACCATGACGCTGAGCTATGATTGATCCCCTAACCCGCCTGGTCCAAGTGTCCGCAGCAATCTGGGTTTTGATGCTCGCATCAGGGTGCGCCTACCAAGGTCGCTCTATCGAGCAACACTTTTTGATGTATGCCGCCCGGTTGCCCGAAAAGAACAAAATTTTTGTGTGCAGCGCCTATACATGCCGCACCCAAACGGAGTTCAGGTTCACACCTGACGATATAGCGAAACTCAGCTCGTTGATGGCGGAACCCAAACGCGGCGCCGGTTCCGAAGAAGAAAGAGTGAGGTTGGGCCACACCCTGGCCTGGATGGAAAAGAGGGTTGGGGACGTGGTTGGTACCTCTGGTGATCGGCCAGGAGACGACTTTTACGGGGCCGGTGATCCGGGGCAGATGGATTGCGTCGATGTAGCGACAAACATGACAAGCTATCTCCTTGTCCTGGAATCCAACGGGCTCCTCAAGCACCATGCCGTGGGGCCCCTATACGTCAAAGAGGACATCCGGAAGGGCTTGTCGGGGTGGACGCATTATGCCGCCATGATCGTGGAAAGTCAGACGAAACAGAAGTACGCGGTCGATGGTTGGCTGTTGCCAAGCGGCAAGGAGCCAGAGATCGTCGAGGTAGAGAAGTGGTATATCGACGATCGGGATATTGCGATGAAGACCTCCCTTTGAGCCTGAGGGCAAGCTGCTTGCGGGCGACCGACCGGGTTGTGCGACTGGGCATTGGGCCTGACCGCTCTGTCAGATTTCGCCGTTCAGTTGCGTGTCAGAAACTTGACCAATGCGTGGCTCTCCCATGCACGGTCACCCCAGCACAACGACATGGCACCTGAGGCTATTTCTAGGGTGAAGGCAGCGGTTGATCCGGCCCTTCGAGGCCGGCTTTGCGTCGTGCGGGTCCAGCATGGGGCCTGCGGCATGGTCGCTTGTCGCCCTGGCCCCCGTAGCGTATGACGGGGGCGGCTCGTCGCGTTTGCGGGGCCTGCTGTGCTAATGATATGCAAGAACACCATCGAGCACGCGAGGCTCAAACCACGAAGGTATTGATACAATTGAGTAAAGCCGCAGTAGCTCAGGGGTAGAGCAACGCATTCGTAATGCGTGGGTCGGGGGTTCAATTCCCTCCTGCGGCACCAGCAAACCTATCTCTCGGGTCCGCTCAATCGCCCAGCTCTGCATGATCTCCTCTACCCTGCAGGACAAGTCTCGGCCGTCGGCTGCAATGCCTCCCAGCCGAACACGAGAATGGGTGCGGAACGTTCAGGTCGCCATCATCCCCACGGGAATTTTGTGTTCGTCCCATACATCACGACAAGCGCCAGTACCAAGAGATACATAGGCTGCAAGATTGCGCGGTCGGCAATTGCCAGAATTAGCGAGAGCGCGATCAGGACCAAGCTGATGAGTTGCCAGGGTTTTGTCATGACCAATCTCCTGTAACGGCAAGCCGCCGACTATCGTACCTCGATTCTCTTCAGACCCCCTTTAGCCAGCCGCACCAACTTACCGGATTTCTCGGTCCGCCATTGCCTTTCAGGAAACGACCAGGACCAACCTCTGCTGGCTTTGATTTGGTCTCGATTTTTCTCGAGTGCGCGAGGCTCGCCCCTATGTGCGCGGCAAGATCGGAGCCGTTGCACTGAACAAGGCAACGTTTGGGGAGAATAATTGAGCCGGCGGTCGCCTGTACCACCCCACATGACAAAGGGTCCCCTCACTCCCCCATCCGCGCCGTCAAGACAATCCTCCAGCTTCTCCCATCTCGACGCGCTATATGACCTTTACGTCAATGTACGGGGGCGACACCCGCCAACTGTTGGGACATTTTCGTGGATCCCCCCCAGGTCGACAGCCAGATGACCATGTCCGTACAACCTGAAACACAGGCGTGGAGTGCTTTCGCCCACGCCGCATTTGTGGCGATGCGCTGTTCCGCATGGCGTAGGTGCGCGACTTCCTCGCGCTGAATTGAGCCAATGAGCGCACGTAGATCCTCGTCACGATCGCGAAGAAAGCGAAGCTGGTCTTCAAGATGCCTATGGACCGTCGACTCGACGGCGGCCGTACAGATCCAAATTCCCTGTCGACCCAGCAGCGAGGTCAATAGGCCTAGTATCAATCCGCCGTTGCCCCACAAGGACATGACACGGCACGGGCGCGCGCCCCTCTCCGGCATTGCCTCCCGGAACATCGTGCAGTGTCGGACCTCGTGGCGTAACGTTTCTTCCAAGAAGGCGACCAGGTCGGGATAAATACGTCGGGCGACCCAGGCCTGGGCGCGGTATATTCGTATTGCCCCGTACTCACCAGCATGATTGACCTTCAATATTCTAGCTATCGTGAGCCGGTCAGCCGCGTTCATGGAGCGCCTCGCGTTCAGTGCCGTCGTGTCATCCTGTCACGGCCCGACGTCGCGGGTAAGGCGGGGGGTAGGAAGCGACAACCACGCGCTGACGACTTGGTCGTTCGAGGCCGTAGTCGTCCGCCCAGGGGAGCATTGGCATGGTGAGGTTTGGCCAGCTGCAATCATAATGTGCGATGACCGCCCGTGATTTGCCACGTTCGAGTGGCAGTTGGCTGGGCGCATACTTTGGGCCTAACGCAGGGGGTCAATGATGAAACGATACTTGCTCTCGATTGTTGCGCTTTGTTGGATCGGTACGATGGCCATGGCGCAAGACGCTCCCGTCACGCTCTTTTCGATCAAAGACGGCGAGACGCTTCTGCTGCGCAATGTGACCACTGTGAGTTCGAACTGCGAGCCGTTATTCGAGGCGTTCGAGGACATAGACGTCATCGAGGGATCCCCCGAGCTGACCCTAAAATTCGAGCCCGGTCTGGTTACCACGAATACGACGCGCGGCCCCTGTCTCAAGCCCGTTGCGGGTGGTCAGGTGTTTATCACCGCGAAGGAAGTCACCGAACGTAAGGAAGTGCCCTTGACTTTTCGCGTCCGCTACAACACCAAAAACGGGCCTTGGCAACAGACGGTCAAGTTCCGCATTTTGATGTTCCCGGGCACAAGATCCTGACTACTTCCCAGTGACGATCCAAGTCCTACCGTCATATCAAGCGACGGGTTGGAGCCGTGCGATGCATCGAAAGTGCAGCGTGGTGGGGCTGCGATATCGCGCCCTGATCAGCGTCATGGGCTTCACCTTGGGAAGGCGGCGGGGGGCGATCGATGCTGGTATCGCTCGCAGACCACAGTGACGGCGCGCAGGTCACAAGGGTGGCGACAGGGCTCGCCTGAACTTCGCCGCCAAGGTTGCGCAGGATCGATTGTAGTTCGTTAGCACAGGCGAGTTTGCATTGGGGCAACTACGCTGCTGGGACGCGCGTGTGACATCCCAGCCATAAGATGTTGGCACGCGTCAAGGCTGTTGCGATTGGGCTAGCAACAGCCGCCCTTGCCACAACCGCTGCCCAAGCCGACGGAATGCCACGCTCATAGGTGGGCGCAGCGCCCTTCAGCTGGACTGGCTTCTACATTGGCGCCAGCGGCGGATATGCTTGGGGTGACAGCGACTGGACCGACCTGGGTGGGTTGGGCTCGAACGTGAAGTTCAACGACCTGAAAGGTGCAATTGGCGGCGGCCAGGTCGGCTACAACCGGCAAAATGGTCCCCTGGTGCTTGGCGTCGAAGGGACTATTACAAGCGGCATCGATCAGTCAGGCCGCGTCTTAAGCGCCACCCTAGGCACGGATGTCAAGTGGATGGCCACCGCGGTTGGCCGCGTGGGATATGCGTTCGGCAACTCGCTGGCCTACGCCAAGGGTGGTTACGCTGCGGCGGGTATCGAAATCAACGGCGACAATGGCGTTGAGACGTTCACGCATCGTGAGCTGCACAACGGTTGGACTGTTGGCGGTGGCTGGGAATATGCCTTCACCAGAAACCTGTCTCTCGGAGTGGAATACAATTTCTACGATTTTGGCAGCGAGAGACATGCGTTTACGACAACCCTTGGCCACCCCATCTCTGTTAGACAGACACGCAGGTTAACAGCGTTCTTGGACGGATCAACTTCAAGTTCGACGATGATCGTCGTTACGCGCCGTTGAAATAGCTTGCCGTCGGAAAGGCTGCTTTAGCCGGTATCGAACGCGGCGCGCACTGCCTGAACGGCACCAGCGATCACAGCCTTTGTCACGCCGCTGCGGTGGGACTTGAGAGCGAGACCCATCGCCGGGTCGTCGGCGAGGGCGGGCCTCCACGGTTTGCAATGCTATTATTCAACCGGCGTAGCCGGGTGGCGGTATGAAGCCGCCGAACTCAGCCTCCGCGAGGGCCGCAAAGGCGAGGGGCGTGCGATCCTCGAGATAGGGTCCGATGATCTGCATTCCGATCGGCAAGCCGCCTTCAGACAGGCCAATGGGCATAGTTGTCGCGGGCAGGCCCGTGAGCGTGGCCACCCCTGCCCACATTGTTTGGTCGCCGTAGTTAACATCCTGGTCATCAATCATGATCCGGCGCGTCGCGATGTCGGAATGATCGTGCGGGAAGGCGGTCGTCGGCATGATCGGGCACAGGACGACGTCGAACTCACGAAACAGTTCGTGCCAGCGCTGAGCCAGACCTGCGCGCACACGGTCGGCCTTCATCCAGTCGCGATGGCTTGCGACGAAGCCGCGCGCGCGTTCGCTTGCGAGGCTCGTGTCGGTCGAAGGGATCGACTTGGCGACATCCTGGAAGCGCAAGTAAACGTTTTCCGGCAGGTCAGTGCCGAAGATCGACAGTAGCAGCCGCGTGAAGGTTCTACCCTGCAAGGCGAGATCTGGAACGAGAGGGCTCGACCGCGTGATCTTGGTGCCGGCATTGCCGATTTTCTCGACCATGCGATCGAGCGCCCCACGCACATCGCGCGAGGTTGGCAGCAGCGGGTGTTCGTCGATGACGAGAACGCGGAAGTTCTTCAGCTCGCTATGGCGGGAGTCGGGCAAGGCCACGCGATAGGCGGTTGCCTGCGGTTCGTCAGGTCCGGCGAGGATGTCGAGCATTAGGGCCAGATCGGCTGCCGTGCGCGCCATCGGACCGATGACGGCCAGATCCACCTCATACGGAATGGCCAGACCACCCGGCGGAGTATGTCCGCGCCCCGGCACCAGGCCATAGGTCGGTTTGTGAGCAAAGACGCCGCAGAAATGAGCAGGGTTGCGCAACGAGCCGCCTATGTCCGAGCCGAGCTCGAGCGGAATAAAGCCGGCTGCCAGCGATGCTGCCGCACCGCCGGACGACCCGCCCGGCGTGCGGGTGATGTCCCATGGATTGTTGGTCGTGCCGTAAATTTCGTTGTACGATTGAAAGTCGCCGAGCATGAGCGGCACATTCGTCTTGCCGAGCACGATGGCGCCAGCAGCCTTGAGGCGTCGAACTGCAAGGGCATCTTCTCGTGGTTGAAAGCCCTTGCCGGCCGGAATGCCCCAGGTGGTGGCGAGCCCAGCGACATTGAAGGATTCCTTCACGGTCACCGGCACGCCAAGGAGCGGCCGCTTCTCACCGCGCGCGAGTGCTTTGTCGGCCTCGGCGGCAGCCATCTTGGCACGCTCGAAATCGCGCACCACCACGGCATTAATCTTCCCGTCTCGCGCTTCGATTCGGGCGATCGCGAGGTCGACTAGTTCTGCCGACGACGCTTGGCGGGCCGCCAGCGCCGCTGCGAGATCCCGCACCGATCGATAGTGCATGCCATTGTCCCCAATCTTGCTTGCGGCACGCGCCCCCCGGAGAATTCCCGTCGACACGGCTGTCGAGGCGGCGAGAGTGCCAGCTGATGTCAGAAACCATCGTCGGTCAACCAGCGTCATGTTGTTGTCTCCATTCATGCAAGCAGGTGGCCATCGCGCCGCGCGCTCCTGCGCGCGCCACTAATGCCCTGTGACATTGACCGAGTTACGCCAGCGATCACCACGTGAAGGAGGTCCACCCATTCGATCAGGTTCCTCCCCTCATGAGATTGTCGCGACGCGCGATGGCAAGATCGTCGGCAGCAATCAATCCCTCGATGAGCGCTCCACGATCGTCGAACCGGCCTGATCTCATCGGTCGAACAGCCGGCAGCCGGCCGCGCCGAACAGCAGCGCTTGTCCGCACGGGCTCTCGAACATCTTTCTGCCTTCGTGGGCGATGCCGGGCACGGTGACGAGCGCGTGCGTGAAGTCGTCCGGATTACGTCGCTGCATCTCGGCGATGTAATTCATCGTGCGCGCCACCCGGTTCGGTCCCTGGGCCCGTGCCGCGCAGCTCTTGTCGAGCGAGACGTTGTCGGGGTCGTTGTCGGCCAACCCGAGCAGGTAGACGACATCGCGTTTGACGTAGCGCGCCTCAAGGTCAGAGACACTACCCGACACATAGGGCGGCACGTCGGCACCGAAACCGTACTTCCAGGCGTTCTCCCCTGCGCAGGAGGGGTCATGCACCGGCCGGTCGGCGGAGAAGTGGAGATACGACGAGGGATCAGAGACGACGTAGCGCACGTGGATGCCGGCAGCATCGAGTAAAGTCTCGCCGTGGCCTACAACCGCGTATCGCTGTACCACCTGCCCGCCCGCAGAGAAGCCGGCGACAATGACGGTCTCGAGCTTGGGGAAGCGTGAGCGATCCGCAAGGCGGGTGAGCACGGTATCGATGGCCGCGAAGCTGCTGATGGGAGCTGGCATCAGTGCTGCCTCGCCACCCGCCCAGCGGTTCCAATTGAACGCCAGGGTCCGCTCGGGCAGATGGTGCGCCTCGACGTCCTCCACGGCAAGGAACTGCGGCGTGATCATCAACACGCCGGCCCCCGCCGACCCCGCCTTCGTGCGCGCCGCGAGCGCGCTCTTAAAGTAGGCGTCCGCGTTCCGAGTCAGGCCGTGGAAGACCAGGACGGCTCGGCGAAGCTCCAGCATCGGCCTGGACCAGTCCTCCGAGACGTAGATGGGAAGAAGGGCTGGCGCCTCACCGCCGACCGGGACCTCGATCATCGTCGGCGCCACCACCTTGACCGGCTTCGTATATCGCTGCTCCATCGTCTCAGGGCGGGCGGGACCGGTGGCGAATGCGGCGGCAACAAGCGCACTGGCTGCAAAACAGGCGCGGCAGAGTTGATGCGATTGAGACATTGAGGAAGCAAGCCATCCGGTAGGAGGATCGCAACAAATTTGACTGGCCCTGGCGAGCTTAGACCGATCAGGCTACCACGTTGCAAATGATGCCGGGCCGCAACCCGTATGCGGAACTTGCGGCGTTGCATGCATCGGGACCTGGCCCACGGCGGCGAACCTCCGCATTGAAGCAACCGCGGCAGTCAATGAGGGGTCGGTAGAGCAGACCCGAAGCCGAAGGCTGTTGTAGTCGGCACCTGACGCGAAACTTCGCAAACGAGCCTGCCCCATGCAGGTGCGAAACGACAAAGCGACGTCTCCTCGTCAGGGTTTCGAATAAATAACCTGACCAGCCCGGATAGTGGAGACAATTTTTGCGAAGTTGCGGACATTGGCGGCGGGATCGCCGTCGAGGACAACGAGGTCAGCGTCGAAGCCCTGCTCTAGGCGCCCCTTCCGGCCGGCTTTGAAGTACGAGGCCGGGTTGGTGGTTAGCGAGGCGAGTATCTCCGTTTCCGACAATGCGCGATTCATGAGCTCCAATTCGACCGACGGATCAGAGAACGTAAAAAAACCGACATCCGTTCCGAACAGGACAAGACCGCCAATGGCCGAGAAAGCCTTGAGTTGGTCGCCCCCGGATCGAACAAGCTCTTCGGTCACGGCAGGGTCGATCGAACTGGACATCCAAATTGAGAGCGTCGGAATGAGGGCGGTGCCCTGGGATTTGAATTGAGCAAGCTCGTCGGTGGTGTAGCCGGGTTCCGTGGGAATGGTGTGGGCGAGCACATCGACACCGGCCGCGAGCGCGACGTCGACGCCCGTGCGGTTTTGCGGATGGGCAAAGACCGGCTTGCCCTGCGCATGCGCAACGTCCACAGCCGCCCTGGCAACGGCGGCGTCCATGTTCACAACCGGCCTGTTGCCCATGTAAGATCCGGTAAACAGTTTCATACCGTCGAGGCCAAGCTGCAACTCGTCACGCGCCATGCGCGCGGCTTCTTGTGGGGTGCTGGCCTCGGGGAGCTGCAGCTCCGCGGGCACATAAGCCGGATGTCCGCCCTTCTGAAAGATGAGGCCGGTCAGACGGATCTGAGGGCCCGGCACCTCGCCGGACTCGACGCGCCGGCGCAGCGCCAGGGAGTTGTAGGGATCCGACCCGAGATCCCAGACTGTCGTGAACCCCCAACGCGTCAACATCTCACGCATGTGCGCTTCCAGCACCCCGGCGGACGCGTTGGCCGCATTTTTCCACATCGTTTGAGTGAAATGGACGTGACTGTTCCAGAACCCGGCGACGATGGCTTTTCCCGAGCAATCGATGACGTGTGCATCGGGCGGAATCTTGATCTCCCCGCGCCCGCCGATCGCAGTGATAACGCCGCCCGAGGTGATGACCACGGCATCGAGGATTGGAGCAGCGGTCGGCGAGGGATAAACTTTGGCGCCGACGAGAGCGAGGGCCCTATCATCGGTATGGCCGGCCGATGCCATCAAGCCGAGGATCAACACCACGCAAAGCGCAATGGCCGGCAGCTTGCAATTCATGAGCTTGCAATTGATGAGCATGACTTCCACATGCCGTTGTGGCGGCGGCGGGATAGCGCCAAGGCGCCGGGGATAAGCCTTGCGGCCCGCCGAACTTGTTCGAGCCCTCCCGGCGATCCATTCATCGCAGTGAAGAGCATCGCAGCTGACTTCGCGTTTACGCAAGCTCGTAATGTCACGGAGTGCTCGGCGATCAACTACGCGCTGAGGAGTAAGCTCAAAGGAACTCGGCTTCGCTAAACCGTCCTCGCCGCCGATCACGGACGGTGCTCACGGCAGAAAGTGGCAGTTATGCACAAGTGCTCCAATCCCCCACGGTCATGCCAGGAATCGGCGATACGCGCAGCGGGTTAGCTCTTCCGCCGGCTGTTGCCGAGGGATATTGGGGAGCGCGGCTGGTAACGCGCAGAGGCGTCAGAGGGTGGTTGAATACTGAGTGAGATCAATGGATGGACGATGATCCGCGCTTCACTAGAGTTGATCTAGTGATCGCTGTCGGGCTGGCGCTGCTTATCGCTGTGTGGCTCGTGGCATATGTTGTTGTCGCTGTGCGATCGCTCTTCATCTAACCAAATACCACCAACGCAATGACGCGTACCCCATGTTGTCCTTGTTCCCGAAAAGGAAATCCGCGCGCGACGCATCGCTCCATCGCCGCAGCGTTTGTGCTCGCGTGAGCTGAGGACGACAGAGGAAGAAATAAAGAGAGACAGTGAACCCCCAGGGGGTTGGCGCTCAGCCGACGCGGAACATGTCGCCGCGACACCGCTTCGATTGCTTTAAGCAGTCGAGGTCGGCTAGCGTCAACGCCGTGCCTTCCGATTTTCCAGCACAGGCAAGGAGAAGACTTGGCTCCCGACGTCGGCCGTGCTGAATGGCAGCCGAAACGAACGCCTAGTGTTCCCAAACTGGGGACACGGCGAAGGGCGGCAGCGTCGGCCAGGCCCCACGGATCTGCATCACCGCCTCCGTGACTGGGATCGGTTCTGGACGCGCGCTTTGGTCCAGGCGGTCAGGTGTGAAGCCGTAAATCACCCGCTCAAACCGAAACGGGATCGCGAGCAGTACCTCTTCGAGCGCGGGCAACTCCGGCCCGATGATGTCATCGAGGTGTAGGACTTGTCCCTGCTGGCGTGCCACAATGAGAAAATCCCGCTGGGGTACCACGAGCATGCCTCCTGGCAGGCGGCCCTGCAGCGCGAGGTTGGTGATCGGCAGCCACCCGGGGTCGCGTGTGGCATAGACCTCGGAGGTCGGCGTGCGCGCCAAGAGCAGCGTGCGGATGCGCGCACTGTCGGCCAGTGTCGCCGGCCGCGCAGGACCGCCACCGCCGGCACGGTGAGCGACGAACCGGTGGGTGGGTACCAGAGAGAAGCTCCAACGCGCGTAGTAGCCCGGGATGGCGGTGGAGAGCTTGGCCAGATCGAATCGCTTGTCGATCCAAGCCAGGGCCGCTTCCATGCACCGGCGTCCTAGCCCGCGTCCGCGCATCTCGGGGTCGGTGCACACCGCGTGGATTCCCGCCACCACATAGTCCCCTCCCATAAGGCGCAGAGGGTGAGCGATGACTCCCACGTGCGCTAGCACGCGCTCCTGTTCGACCCATGCGAATGGCGTGGTCTGGGCCTCCCAGTGCACGCCGAACTTCCGCGCCGCCTCGATCCGAGCCGACATCTGCGGCCAGATGCGATCCTGGAGCGCGTGCAGCGCCTGCCAGAATGCGGCGTCGTAGGCGGTTCCGGGACGGTCGTGGTACAGCATAGGACGCCTCAGCCCTCCACGTGTGCCAGGGCCCGCGGTACCCCATTCATCGAGCAATTGGGCTTCTATGGCAACGGCAGCTCGAGGCGCTCAGCTGTCGACTTCCGAAGTGTGGCGGTTGCGGCCGCTAACGAAGGTTACCGACCGCGCACCTCCGCGCGCAATCGCATTGAGCGGTCCACCGTCGACGGCGACCGTCTGGCGTGTAATGAAGTCGCTACTGCGAATGACAACGAAATCAGCGCCCCCAGGAGGCATCTATTCCGCAGATTGCATAGCAGCCTTAAGTCGCACCTCGGACGGCCGCGAGCGGCAGGTGCGCCTGGTTCATCGACGAGCCCTGTTGGTCGGTCGTGCAATGCGTGGTGGCAATGCATCTCCGTCCAGCATCTCCACGATGGCGCACCGTTGGACTTGCAGTCGATGAAGTGCCTGCCACAGCATTGTGAGTATCTCTTTGATCTCGGTCGTCGGATAGCCCTTCTCGGCAAGTAGGGGAACCAACGATCCAAGCTCCCTAATGTAGCGGTCGGCGTCAGCTATATTTTCATCGATTTTAACGAGTCCGATCTCGGCCTGCGACATCATCTGAACTTCCTCTGGCGCCCCGCGGAGAGCTTGCGCTGCTCGCTGCGGCTACGGCATGGCTGAGCCGATCACGATTTGTGACCAAGTGTTACTCAGTGAACGTGATCCGGGCGCACGGTGCAAGTCTCGCACGATAACGCCTGAAAATGCTTTGCCCTCGGGAACGAGCGTCGCATGAGCTTCCGACCGGCATCGAGGGAGGCGCGCATGCGATAGAGCCGGAGGAAGTGGCGTTGCAGCGCGGCGCTCGCTGCGCTGCTGCGTGCGCCGCGCTTCATGACGCGTTCGTATGCGAAGATGCGGTGCAAGGCTCGCTCGCCAAGGGCGTCACCGGCGAACGCCGGCTCGACAATAAGGAACGCAAGAAATGATGTTGCCGGGCTATCGCAGACCGGCAGCAACGGGAGGGCTTGCGAGTTGAGCCGTTCTTGGCGCATCTGCTGCGCGTACTTGGGTGGCAACGAGTTTCATGTGGCACTGACGAGGCCGTGCAGGATCTGCGGCCCGAATATGGGCGTGCAACTTGCTGCACCGCAATGGCCATCGGCAATAGAGATCAAATGGCTGCAGTAAATTTCGAGGTGTGATGTCAATTCCGTATCACTACGGATGCGTTTCGGCCGACGGATGGTTAGCTTCGAGATTAGCGGCTCCGCTCGCGACTCTCGAGGTTGCTGCGGGACAATGCGTGACACCCTCCAGAAAGCGAGAAAGCAATGAGAACGGACCGGACGAAAACGCGTGTGGCGATAGCATTGGTCTTCGTGGGAGCTGGACTTCCTCTGATTGTCCAAGGGCTTCGCGCCCAGACTAAGCCGGATGTGATGGCGCTGACGCCCGCAGAAATGAAATGGGGCACCCAAGGTGGGTTAGCGTTGGCGGGTATGGAGCAAGTAGTTCTGGTAGGAGATCCGGCCAAGCCCGGACCCTACACCCTTCGCCTGAAGTTCCCAGCAGGCTACAAGCTTGAAGCTCACACCCATCCTGACTATCGCGAGGTGACGGTCGTCTCTGGTACGTGGCACACAGGTTACGGCGAAAAGTTTGACCCAGCCGCACTCAAGGCACTGCCCGCGGGAAGCTTTTATACGGAACCGGCCAACGTCCCCCATTTCGTCGAGGTACGTGAACCCGTGGTAATCCAAGTGAGTGGCAACGGACCGAGCGGCCGCAAGTTCGTCAATCCGGCAGACAATCCGAAGTAGGCATCATCGCCTATCATTTCGACGCGTCACGGTAGCTCGCCATAGTCACGGGCGTCGCGGCATACCATTGACGCATACCGACCCAGCTTCGGGTGGCAACGGTAGCCCATTCGGCCGATTCCGATGCGCATCTCGTCGCTGGAACCATGGAATGCCTTCAGGCGCCCTTTCGTGCTTGTTCTCGACCCTACCTTCTGTTTGGGACGCTCTGGCCCGCCAGCGAGGTTCGACATCACCATCTGGGCGCTGCCTCATCGGGAGCGTAGTTCGCGCCGGAAGCTAGTTCTGCTTCGACATCAGCATGCCGGGGGACAATGAGGCCTCCAGAAGCGAATAGCGCGTCTCTGCTCTCGATGTGGCTTCATCGCTCCGCAACAATGAAAAGGCGTGGGAATGGCAGCAAAACCTTGCCGTCGGAGCGAGCCGGATAGGCCCGCCTGATTGCATCGCTGTATCTGGCTAGGAATGCCTTACGGCTTGGCTCGCTTAGTGGCGCAAGAAATGGCCGCATTCCCGAACCCTTGAACCATTCCACCACGCCTCGATGGTCGTCGAGGATGTGATTGTAGCGGGTGTGCCAGATATCGACGTGCCGACAGATCGGACGCAACAGATCGTAATAGGCTTCCGGCTTCGGCAGCTCGGCACGGGCCGGACACGGCTGCGCAAGAGATGTCGCAACCTTCTCCATCAGCAGGAGCGCGGGTTCGCTGGTGTTGTCCGGCATCTGCACGGCGAGCACGCCGCCGGGCGGCAGCGAGCCGAGTAACCGCGCCAGCACGCTTGGATGGTCCGGCACCCAGTGGAACACGGCATTGCCGAACAAGAGATCGGTATCCGGCTCCGGCATCCAGGTCGAAAGATCACCCTGGACGAACGTACAGCCCGGCAACCGTCCGCGTGCCTGTTGCAACATGCCCTGCGAAGTGTCGATCCCTAGGATCTGTGCCCCGGGAAACCGCTTGATCAACAGCTCGGTGGAATTGCCGGGCCCACAGCCGAGATCGACGACGCGCCGCGGCGACTGCAACGGCACCTGTGCAAGGAGATCGCGCGGCGGGCGCGTGCGCTCGTCCTCGAACTTGAGGTACTGCATTGCACTCCAGTCCTCGGCCGACCGGTAGTGACGGGAGGGATGGGTCATCTGTGGATGCGCTCCACGGTGCATGCACTTACGCATACCCCCAACGGGCGCGGTGAGCTATAATATGGCAACGGCAATATTCATATCGAACGAATATGGCAGATGGAACTCCGGCATCTTCGTTATTTCATCGCAGTGGCCGAGGAGGGGCATGTAACACGGGCAGCGGAGCGGCTCGGCATGCAGCAGCCACCGCTCAGCCAGCAGATTCGCGCCCTGGAGCGTGAACTCGACGTGCAACTATTCCGACGAAGGCCCCGCGGCATGGAACTGACTGACGCCGGATCGACGCTGCTCAACGAAGCGCGGGCGATCCTGGCCCACATCGATCATGCCGCTGCGGCAGCCAAACGCACTGCACGCGGCGAACAGGGGCGCATTGCCGTGGGGTTCACCAGCTCTACTCCCTTTCACCCCGTCGTGCCCCGCCTCATCCGCAGCTACCGGGACGCCTTCCCGCTGGTCGCGCTTACGCTGGAAGAGGGTGGGACCATGGATCTTGTCGACGATTTGCGAGACGAACGGATCGACGTCGCATTCGTACGCACCGCAATCACCGATCTTGAGGGACTCGTCGTCAGTCCACTGTTGAAAGAAGCGATGGTGCTCGCGTTGCCGCGCGCGCATCGGCTCGCTCGGCACAAAAAAGCGGTGTCGTTGAAAGCGCTCGCCGAGGAGACGTTCATCGTTTATCGGCGACACAATGGTCCCGGGCTTTACGATGCTATCCTCTCGGCCTGCAACGCATCAGGCTTCAGCCCGCACATCGGCCAAGAAGCGCCGCGCATCGTATCGACGCTCAACCTCGTTGCCGCCGGACTTGGAATTTCTCTCGTCCCGGAATCGTTGCAGCGGATGCGGATGGATGGGGTCGTGTTTCGTCGCATCGGCGACGCCGCAAAGCCGATGGCGCCACTCTATTTGGTGTGCCGGCGCGGCGATACCTCCCCGCCAGTCCGCCGGTTCCTGGAGTTGGTCAAGCGGACCAGACCTAATGCCGATACGGTCTCCGCCTGATGTCTCGCAATGGGATGGCTTGGGTAACCGTGTCCATTTCAGTGCATCTGATGTCGCCAGGCAAGCGGGTCTCGGGTTCACGCCCATTCGCCGACGCGTCGCCCGCTACGCCACCTGACCGCATAGGGCAGAACGAACATATATAGCCCGGTGAGCAGGAGTAAAAAGAGCGGAAGCACTGGCGAGTAGACGACCCAGGTAGGAGGTTCTCCCAGTCCAATGGCGACCAAGTTGGCGACGATAGTCGCCGTCAAGGCGATCGATAGCCATCGGTGGATCTGCCGTATCCAATTGTTCCAATTCAATGGGACCTCCTCTTGAAGACGAGCCATGGTGCAACTGGCAGACCTCAGTTCGCCCGCTCCAAGACCTGCTCCAGCTTCGCGAAGAACTGCTGCCAACCTGCCTTGGCGCCCCCGAACGCTTGCTTCTGATCCGGCCGGAAGCCCAACTGCTCCATGCGCAGGTGGGTCCCCGCGCTCGTCGGGGTGAGCGTAAATGTCACCACGCTCTGCAGATTGTAGGCCGCATCGTCGTGCGCAAAATTCCAAGTGTAGGACAGCGTCTTATTCGGCTCGACGGCCATGACCTCGCAGTCCAGCACGCCGCCCCAGTCTCCGCGCAGATTGAAACGGTGACCGACGACCGGCTTGAAGTCGTTCTTCATGAGCCATTCCTGTATCAGGTGCGGTTGCGTGAGCGCGCGCCAGATCTTTTCCGGTGGATGAGGGATCTCACGTTCGACTACGACAGAGCGCGGTTCGCTCGACGTTTCCTTCATTGGTCCATCCTTTTTAGTAGATCTTCGAGGTCGTCGAACCGGCTCTGCCAGAAACCGGTCATTTGGATCGTCCAGTCGATCAGCGGGGCAAGTGCACCGAGCTGTGGGCTAACGTGCGTGTGGCGGCCTTCGTGGCGGTCGCGCACCAACCCGGCCTGTTTCAGAACGCGGAGATGCTTTGACACGGCCGGTTGCGAGATTCCGGCCCGCGCTGTCAGAGCCCCGACCGTCTGCTCTCCGTGGCGGCACAATCGCTCGAAGATCGCCCGTCGAGTGGGGTCGGCGAGCGTTCTGAAGAGCACATCGCGAGCGTTCGGCATCGTAATACATAACCTGTTGGTTATTAATCAAACATATAACTGATGAGCTATGCGTATGTCAAGTGGGTGGGCGCACCGATTGATGGCGTCCACCCATTCCGAGGGATGGCGTCCACCAGCCTTGCCGGGGCTGTGGACAGCGCAATGAAACGCGGCTGAAGCAGATTGCCCGCAGCGGATGAGCATTTGCACGGTTCGGTACGAAATCACCGCCGTGAAGAAACTC
>DATBGH010000025.1:0-1545 GCA_036558085.1 Hyphomicrobiaceae bacterium | reverse complement strand
GCGTGACGTGTGAGTGATGTGAGGCGCGCCCTATAGGGGCGCTCACAACTCACACTCACAGCCGGCGGCAGGTATCGGAAATTGTATTAACGGTCGGGGACGGTGAATCCCGGTGAA
This sequence comes from Hyphomicrobiaceae bacterium, assembly GCA_036558085.1. Taxonomy (GTDB): domain Bacteria; phylum Pseudomonadota; class Alphaproteobacteria; order Rhizobiales; family Hyphomicrobiaceae; genus AWTP1-13. The sequence continues at coordinate 1,428 of DATBGH010000025.1, read as the reverse complement.
TTCGCCGGGAGCGCAGATAGGGGGTGGGAGTTGCCTCTATTGATTGCCGGCGGCGCGTGGCAGCGATCTAAACCGCGGGTGCCGAAGTCGTGGTGTACACCGAAACTCCCACAGTGTACCGATATGCGCAAGAAACCCCAGTATTTCCTAGGCTACTTCGGCGGACATCCTCCTCCGCCATCCCCCGCACCGCGCAAGGCCGGTCGATAGGGTGCCACAGCTTCTGCGGAGGAGGAGGCCATGTCAGAAGACGAACGCGCCATTCGCGATCTCATCGCCACCTGGATGGCCGCCTCCAAGGCCGGCGACCACGACACGGTGCTGAGCCTGATGACCGACGACGTGGCGTTCATGGTGCCCGGCCGCGAGCCGTTCGGGAAGGAGGCGTTCGCCGCCGCGTCCAGGAGTGGGGGGCCGAGCCTGATCGACGGCACCAGCGACATCGTGGAGATCAAGGTGCTGGGCGACTGGGCCTGGCTGCGCACGCGCCTCAAGGTGACGATCGCCCCACCGGCCGGTGCGGCCACGACGCGCTCGGGCTACACGCTCACCATCCTGCGCAAGGAGCCCGACGGGAAATGGCGCTTGGCGCGCGATGCCAATCTGCTGGCGTAGGCCGTTTCAGGGCAACCAGTTCTCAGCAGACAGACCGCTGATGCGGGCGAAGTCCCGCTCGTTGTCCGTAACCAGCGTGCAGCCCAGCGAAACCGCATGCGCCGCGATCAGAAGGTCGTTCGCGGCGATGGGGCGTCCGGCCTTCTCCAGCTTGGCGCGCATGACACCGTACACGGCATCGGCAGGGGACTCGAACGGCAGCACCTCCATGATGTCGAGTGCCTCGGCGACGCGGACGGCCAGCTTCCGCGAGCCCCGTTTCTCGACGCCAAACCTCAACTCGGCCGCAACGATGATGCTGGTGCATACGGCTGCGGTGCCCAGCTTGCGGATGCGATCAGCCACCGGGCCACGGGGGTGCCGGATGAAATCGGAGATCGTATTGGTGTCGAGGAGGTAGCGCGTCACAGATCGACGGGCTCCGGCGGCCAGTCCTCGATGGGCGGAAACTCCTCGTCAATGGGGTCCAACGAATCGAGCAGCTCGATCAGCGAGCGCTTCGGCACCGGCTCGACGATAAGTCGCTCACCCTCCTTGCGCATGATCGCCTCCTTGCCCGGCAGCTCGAACTCACGCGGGATGCGCACGGCCTGACTGCGCCCATTCTTGAACAGCCTCACACGGCGCTCCGCCTGGGTGGCGGCCGCCCCGGTGATCGGCCGGCCGCTTTCTGCAAGCCCGTGCGCCTTGGCCTTCGGCCGTTCATATTCCGTTGGGCCGCGCTTCGCCTGGCTGCGTCTGCTCCTTGTCAGCCTGTTGGCTCGTTCCGCCATGCCGCCACACCTCCCGTGGTTGGCATATGCCAAAGCATAT
>DATBGH010000024.1:0-49931 GCA_036558085.1 Hyphomicrobiaceae bacterium | reverse complement strand
GCGCGCCCGGCGCATTGGCTTGACCCTCTCTACCTCTGGCTTCTCGGCCCTTGGCGTTTGCCCCATGGATGCTGGCCGTCAGGGCGACGAGCACACACCCAACCGCGGCCAGGAGGGCAAAGCAGCAACCCAGGACAGGCGTGGCTTTCACGTTTCGACCTCTGACACGATGATTGGGCATGCACCGTCCCCGTCACACTCGCCCCGCACGCACGCATCAGATCCGTTTGCGGGGTCATTTGCGAGGGCGCAACCATTGCTGACTGCGCCCCGATTGCCTGGGCTTACAGCGCCCTCGCTACCCGAAACCCGGCGTTCTCCATACGCACGCCGGGCGCGGTGGCATAGCGGTAGGCGGAACGCAACAACCGCGGATAGTAGTTCCACGCGCCGCCACGCAGGATGCGCAGGCTGCACCTCGTCGCGATCACCGCTGACCCGTCGGAGGGGGCGCCGGCATAGCTGTCCTTGTAGCAATCCTCCACCCATTCCCAGACGTTGCCATGCATGTCGTGCAGCCCAAAGGCGTTCTTTGGCAACGATCCCACGTCCAGCGTTTTCTGCCGATAGACGCCCTGCGGGCCCTTGTTGTAGGTGAAATTGGCGTCGTAGTTGGCCTGCTTGTAGGTGATCGTTTCCCCCGTCGAGAACGGGGCATTGATCTCTGGAATCTTGGTCTGTGCCCGGGCCGCATACTCCCATTCCGCCTCGGTGAGGAGGCGATAGGGCTTGCCGGTCTTCTTGGCCAGCCAGCCCGCGAATTGGCGCGCATCGTCCCACGACACATTGATCACGGGATGTCGGCCTCGACCCCAGTTCTCATCGCCCGGCTTGTGGGTGCACCCGCCTTCTGCGGTGCACGCGTCCCATTGCGCGAACGTCACCTCGTACTTGCCCACGGCCAGGGGCGTCGGGAAGGTGACCTTGTGCTGTGGCCCCTCGTCCTTGCCACGACCTTTCTCGCTCTCGGGTGAGCCCATCAAGAACTCGCCCGCCGGCACCACCACCATTTCCGGACAGATCGGGCAGTCGCGGAACACCCGGCCGGATCCCTGCGCCTCCTGCGCCTCGCCGCGGCGTGGCGCGGCCTCAGCGCGCAACGATGCAAGCGCAAGGAGCGCCAAAATGATCGCCGTCCTCACCGCCGCTCTCCCTCGCGATTCGCATCACTATAGCGGGCCGCGGTCAAAGGGGCCAAACGGCGTGCGAGCCAGCCAGCCCAAGGTCACTCCTCGATGCCGATCTGGGAGCGGTCGCGCCATTCCTCGGCCGCTTTCTCGGCCTTGGCGCGATCGGCCTTGGAGAGTTTGGCGACGAGCTTGTCAAGGGCTTCGTCTTCCCCGCCGGCCGCCTTGGCAATGAGATGCCATTTCGCCGCTTGCACGAGGTCCTTGTCGACGCCCGCGCCATTGGCATAGCAGCGCGCCAATCGCGTTTGCGCGATCACCACGCCCTTTTCGGCCGCGGCGCGGAAGAGCTGCGCGCCGTGCTTTTGGTCGGGCGGCACGCCGTGACCGCGAAACAGCAGCACGGCATACTCGACCTGAGCATCCGTATGGCCGGCGGCCGCCGCTTTGCCGATCCATTTGGCGGCCTCGAAGGCGTTGGGAGGATCGACGCCGGTACCGGTGGCATATAGGTTGCCCAGATCATATTGCGCGGCAGCGATGCCGGCCTCCGCGGCAAACAGCATATGGCCGAAGGCTCGATAGGGGTTCTCTGGCTTGCCCTGGCCGCTGAGAAAGAGCAGCGCCAGGTTGTAGTTGGCGAGAGGATGCCTGCGCGCCGCGGCCGCTTCGAACATGCGCGCGGCCGCCTCGAGGTCCTTCTGCACGCCCTGCCCTTTGGCCAGCATCACCCCATAGGCGAACGCCCCTTCGACGTCGCCGAGCTCAGCGGCGCGCGCATACCACCGCGCGGCCAGCGCAAGGTTTTGCGGTACACCGACACCCTCCGCATAGATGCGCCCGACCAGCGTGTGGGCCTGCGGATCGCCCTTCTCGGCCGCCTTCTGGGCAAGATCGAGCGCGGTGAGGTACTTGCCCTGATCGAACGCTTCGTAGGCGGCGTCCTCACCCGTCGGCTGGGCCTTGGCATACTCGCTGGCCCCCACGGCGGAGACCGGCGCCGGCAACGAGGGCTTTAGCTGGGTATCGATGGGCGCCTGCGTGCCCGCGGGCGGCGCGATCGCCGGCCGCTCCACCGAGCCGTTCGGCACCGTCTTGATGATCTTGACCTGCGTGCCTGGCGTGGCTGGCTTGGCGGGCGCCGGCCGCTTCGGTATCGCCTCGGCGGGGCTCTCGACCCGTCCGGACCAAGAACTCGTCTCCGCTATCGCCGGTCCGCCCAGCAGGACACCCACCGTCGCCAGCAACGCCGTCCCGGCCAATTTGAGCTTTAGGCACACCGCCCAACCTCATCCCACCGATGCGGGCAAGCCCAGCACTGCAGCGATGGCGCCAACCAGCTCGCGCGTGGCTGCGGCGGGCGCTGCAGAGGGCAGCCGAAGCCCCACAAAGTCGGCGCCGGTGCGCGCGAGCGCTTCGGCTTCCTCAGGCGTCTCGACATCGAGGGCAACGCAGGGCGCCTCGAAAATCTCCGCCCACCAAGCGATCAGCTCGTCCCGGCGCACACGCGCCTTGGTGCGGTCCTTGAGGTGCGCCGGCGCACCGAACGCAACGTAGTCGGCCCCGTCCTCCGCCACGGTCATGGCGTCGTGCCGTGAGATGCCGGCATCCACCCCAACAATGCCACCGCGCCCGACCAGGCTGCGAACCTCCCCGTAGCCGTTCGCCCCCGTCTTGGCCAAGCTGAGATGCACACCGTCCGCGCGCAGCGTGCGCGCAAGCTGGGCATCCTCCACGATCAGGGCCGCGGCGTTGCGCCGCTGCGCTGCCTCGACCAAGGGCCCGGCGGCGCGGGCATCAAGCCCGGCACCGGGGGCGGGTGCAATGAGGACGCAAGCAACCTCGGCCGCCGCCAGCGCCGCCGCAAGGTGCCCGAGCGCGGCCTCGCCTGCCTCGATCATCGCACAGAGCTGCGTTGCTGCCTCGTCCTGCGCCACACCGTTCCCCGAGGAGCCATTCGCCGACATCGCACGCTATCGGGCGCCATTGGGGCGGAATAGCGGCCAGCCTACGCGGCCTTCTCTAATTCAGCGCTCCACTTGCCGAGCGTCGCGGTCCCGTTCATGCGCGCGCGATGGGCAAAGGCGCGCTGGCCGGCGGCAACGTTCTCCGGTTTGCCGCCCCAGGCCTTGAGCGGGGCCGCCTGCAGGGCTCGCCCGTAAGAGAAGGAGAGTTTCCAGGGTAGCGGTCCCATCTGGTTCATGAGCGAGAGGTGGGCGGTGGCGTCCTCGTCTGACTGACCCCCCGACAGGAAGGCGATGCCGGGCACCGCTGGCGGCACGCATTGCTTCAAGACCTTTAGGGTGCGCTGGGCGACTTCCTGCCGATTCGCTTGCTTGGGGCATTTCTTGCCGGCAATCACCATGTTCGGCTTCAGCACGGTCTTCTCTAAAGGCACCTTGGCGTAATAGAGCTGGGCGTACACTTCCTTGAGCACCCATTCGGTGATCTTCTCGCAGGTATCGATGTCGTGGTCGCCGTCCATCAGGACCTCAGGTTCCACGATCGGGACCAGTCCGCCCTCCACGCACAGCGCCGCGTAGCGCGCCAGCGCTTGGGCATTGGCATTGATGCAGTTGTATGACGGCATGGTCTTGCCGATGTCGATGACCGCACGCCATTTGGCGAACTTGGCCCCGAGGCCCACGTACTCGGCGATGCGCTTGCCGAGGCCATCGAGGCCCTCCGTGATGAGCTCGCCGGGACAGAACGGCAGCGGTTTGGTCCCGGCGTCCACCTTGATGCCGGGCAAGGCACCCGCCGCCTCGATGATCTTGGGCAGCGGCGTGCCATCCCTTGCCTTCTGACGAATGGTCTCATCGTAGAGGATGACGCCGGAAATGTGGTTCTTCATCGCCTCGGTGGAGCGGAACAACATCTCGCGATAGTCGCGGCGGGTGTCGGGCGTGCTCTCGGCCTTGATCGTATCGAAGCGCTTCTTGATCGTGCCCGTGCTCTCATCGGCGGCGAGGATGCCCTTGCCCGGCGCCACCATGGCCTCGGCGACCTGTTCCAATGTCAAAGCTTTCGTCATGGGCTCGTCTCCATCGCATCAATCATCCTTGCCCGTTTGCCCCTGGCATAGCGCGAATGCAACGGCCTCGAAAGGGGGTCAGTTCCAGGCGGCTGGAGCCCGGCCATGACGGCTGTCGCGTGCAACGGCGCGGGTTCCGGCCACGCGGCCCACGCAAAGCTCTCGGCCGCCGCCACCTGCCCCGCTTTGGCTCATCACGAAATGGGGGGATGGGCGACGCTCCAGCGGACCGGGCGGGGGTTTCAACCGCGCGGTTGGCTACAGGCTCGCCGACATGCCCCCATCCACTGCCAGGTCCGCCCCGGTCACGTAGGAGGCATCATCGCTGGCAAAAAACAGGGCGGCCTTGGCGATCTCCTCGGGCAGCCCGAAGCGGCGCAAGGGCGTGCTCTCCAGGAGGGCCTTCTGAATGCCGGGATGCTTGAGCGCCCGTTGCGTCAAGGCGGTCTCCACAAAGCCGGGCGCGAGCGCGTTGACGCGAATAGCGAACGGCGCGTATTCGACGGCAAGCCCGCGCGTCAGTGCCAGGATCGCGCCTTTGGTGGCCGAGTAGGCGACGAGCTGGCGCAAACCTCGGTGCCCCATGATCGATGCAATGTTGATGAGCGAGCCGCGCCCAGAGGCCCTGAGCAGCGCAAATCCATCGCGGGCCACGCGCACGACCCCGTCAAGGTTGACCCCGCGAATCTTGGCCCACTCGGCGTCGCTCAAGTGCCGGAAATCCCCCCGCACGTTGAGCCCTGCGTTGTTGACGAGCACGTCGATCCGACCGTGCGCCGTCTCCACCGCCCTGAACATCCCCGTCACGTCCGGGCCCCGTGTCACATCGGCGATGATGGCCTGCGCCGATCCACCCGTTACCAGGATGTCTTTGACGACGCTCTCGGCAGCCGGACCATTGTTGTCGGTCACGTAAACGTGCGCTCCTTCCGCTGCAAACAGCTGGGCGGTGGCTCGGCCCAGTCCCGAGCCAGCCCCCGTCACCAATGCAATGCGGCCCCCGAGCCGGCTCATCGCTGTCCCGCCTTCTCAGCCGCCACCTGCTTGGCCGGCGCCACCCACTTCTCGCGCATGGTGACGAGCTCCTCCGACGCGCTCGGGTGCAGTGCCATGGTGGCGTCAAAATCGGCCTTGGTGGCGCCAACACGCATGCTGATCGCGGCCATTTGGGTTAGCTCGGCCGCATCGGGTCCTAGGAAGTGGCACCCCACAACTCGACCGCTCTCACCATCCACCAACAGCTTCATGAACATACGTTCGTCGCGCCCCGAGAGGGTGTGCTTGAGGGACCTGAAGCGGGCCTTGTAGACATCAAGCCTGGGATAACGTGCCCGCGCCAAGTGCTCAGGCAAGCCAACGGTGCCGAGCTCGGGGGTGGCGAATACGGCCGTAGGGATGAGCTCATGGTCAACGCAGACTGGCGAATTGCCGAACACGGTGTCGGCAAAGGCGTGACCCTCACGAATGGCGACCGGCGTCAGGTTCACCCGATCGGTAACATCTCCCACGGCATAAATGTTCTCCACCGAAGAGCGCGAGAACTTGTCCACGACGATCGCGCCCTTTTCGCCAACCTCCACGCCGGCTGCCTCGAGGCCCAATGCCCGGCTATTGGGCAAGCGGCCCGTGGCGTACATCACCCTGCCGGTCTCCACCTTGCTGCCGTCGCGCAGGGTGACGTGATAGTGTCCCCAACCCTTGTCGATGGCGGCGATGTCGGCGTTGCACACGATATCGATGCCGCGCTTGAGGAGCTCCTCCGTCAGGTGGTCACGCAGTTCGTCATCGAAGCCGCGCAGGATCTTGGGGCCGCGGTAGATCAGCGTCGTGTCGACCCCCAATCCATTGAAGATGCCGGCGAACTCCACGGCAATATAGCCTCCCCCGACGATCAGGATGGACTTGGGCAGGGCCTCCAGATGGAACGCCTCGTTGGAAGTGATAGCGTGGTTCGCGCCCGGCACCTGGGGCACGATCGGACGTCCCCCGGTGGCGATTAGGATGGTGCGGGCGGTAATCTTGCGCGTGCTGTCTCCCAAGGCGAGCGTATGGCGATCGACGAGCTCGGCGCGTGTCTCGTGGATCGCGACACCCGCGCGTTCCAGCCCCGCGCGATAAAGGCCCTCGAGGCGGGCAATTTCGGCGTCCTTGTTGGCAATCAGCCTCGGCCAGCTGAAAGCCGGTTCGGCTAGGCTCCAGCCAAAACCGGCCGCGTCCTCAAACTCGTCCCGAAACCGGCTGGCATAAACGAGCAGCTTCTTGGGCACGCAGCCGCGGATCACGCACGTGCCGCCCAAGCGATACTCCTCGGCGATTGCCACCGTGGCGCCGTGGCCGGCAGCGATGCGCGCCGCGCGCACCCCGCCCGAACCGCCGCCGATAACGAAAAGGTCAACGTCGAACTCAGCCATCTCTTTGTGCTCATCTGGCCAGGCCTTGGCTCCCGACAGGGTGGCCGAAGCTTCGAGGTCTGGCAATCCAGCGCATAACTGCGCGCTGCGCCCGCCAGTCGCCTGCATCCCACCGGTTCGGTTGAGCGGGGCGAGCTCACTGCCAAATCTTGGGGCTCAGGGTTCGCGCGCAACGGCGTCGCGTTCGATGACGCTGACGCCATCGGCGCCGGCGATGATGGCGGCATCGGCGATGCCGAGAAAGAGCCCGTTCTCGACCACGCCGGGGATGCTCTTGAGGGCCAAATCGAGCGCCTCAGGGTTGTCGATGCGACCAAACACACAGTCGAAAAGCACGTTGCCAGTATCGGTGACAAACGGCTCACCATCTTTTGCTAGGCGCAGTCTGATCTCACCCGAGCACCCCGCGTCCGCCGCCATCGCTCCCAATAGGTTGCGTGTCGCAGCAAGACCGAAACGCACAACCTCAACCGGGAGCGGGAAGTTGCCGAGCGTGTCGACGCGCTTGGATGCATCGGCAATGACAAGCATGCGCTGCGACGCTACCGCGACGATCTTCTCCCGCAGCAGCGCACCCCCGCCACCTTTGATGAGACGCAGGTGGGAATCGAGCTCATCGGCCCCGTCCACCGTCAAATCGAGAAACGGGACGTCGTCGAGAGTTGTGAGCGCGACGCCCAGGCGCTCGGCCTGCGCCCGTGTGCCCTCCGACGTGGGCACACAGGTCACGTTTAGTCCTTGCCGAACGCGCTCACCAAGAAGATCGACAAACCGCGCCGCCGTGGTGCCGCTCCCGAGCCCCACCAGCATACCGTCTTCGACGGCGGCCAGCGCCCGCTCCGCCGCCTGCAGCTTCCAGCTGTCGACCTGCGACGGTGACGTCATTCCAATCCCCGGCGCCAGCAGGGGCCAGACCTCCCCCGCCGGCCCGCCGGCAACCGAGCGTGCAGTGGCAGGGCGTGGCGTGGCGGGCCGTGCATCGGGGGGGAGTGCATCAAGGCGAACGGCGCCCCCCGACACCGCAGCGTGCATTTGGGCCTACTGCCGACCTTCGCCATGCGCGTCCCTTGCCGGCGCGGCGGGTGCGCCACGAGAGCGGGCCAACGCCCCGTCACAGGCCCCGTCACAGGCCCCGTCACAGGCCCCGTCACAGGCCCCGTCACAGGCCCCGTCACAGGCCCCGTCACAAGCCGTGTCACAGGCCGTGTCACAGGCCGCCCATCAGCATGTATTTTGTCTCCAGAAACTCCTCCACGCCGTGGTGCGAACCCTCGCGGCCAAGCCCCGATTGCTTGTAGCCGCCGAAGGGAGCCACCTCATTGGAGATGATACCTTCGTTGATGCCGATGATGCCACACTCGAGCGCCTCGGCGACGCGCCACACGCGGCCCACATCGCGCGCGTAGAAGTAGGCGGCAAGCCCAAAGGGGGTGTCGTTGGCCATGGCAATCACGTCCGCCTCGGTCTTGAACTTGAAGAGCGGTGCCACGGGGCCGAAGGTCTCCTCGCGCGCCACCATCATCTGCTGCGTGACGTTGGCGAGAATGGTGGGTTCATAGAAGTTGCCACCGCGACTGTGACGTCTGCCCCCCAGCACGATGGTCGCCCCGTGTTTGAGCGCATCCGCCACATGCTCCTCGACCTTCTCGACGGCAGCCTTATTGATTAGCGGACCCGTACTGACGCCGTCCTCGGTGCCGGCGCCGACCTTCATCTTCTTGACCTCGGCGGCAAGTTTTTCGGCGAAGCGTTCATAAACGCCATCTTGCACGTAGATGCGATTGGCGCATACGCAGGTCTGACCGGCATTGCGATACTTGGAGGCCATAGCGCCGCCCACGGCTCGGTCGAGATCGGCGTCGTCGAACACGATGAAGGGGGCATTGCCGCCAAGTTCCAACCCGAGTTTCTTGATCGTGGGCGCGCACTGCGCCATCAAGACGCGGCCGATCTCGGTTGAACCCGTGAAGGTCAGCATGCGCACGAGCGCATTGCCGGTCAGTTCCTTGCCGATCACGCTGGCCTTGCCGGTAATGACGTTGAACACGCCCCTCGGCATGCCGGCCCTGTGACCAAGCTCCGCCAGCGCCAGCGCGGTGAGCGGCGTTTCGGAGGCTGGCTTGCATACCACCGTGCAACCCACGGCCAGCGCAGGCGCCACCTTGCGCGTGATCATGGCAGCTGGGAAGTTCCATGGCGTGATCGCCGCGACCACCCCAATTGGCTGCTTGATGCAGACGATGCGCGCATCGGCCTTGAAGGTCGGAATGGTTTCGCCGTAGACGCGCTTGGCCTCCTCGGCGAAGAACTCCACGAAGCCCGCCGCGTAAAGGATCTCACCCTTGGCTTCGGCTAGCGGCTTGCCCTGCTCGCTGGTCAGCAGCAAAGCCAGTTCGTCCGCGTGCTCGACCATGAGGTCGAACCACCGGCGCACGATTTTCGACCGTTCCTTGGCCAACAGCTTCGACCAGGCGGGCAGCGCATCGTGGGCGGCCGCAATGGCGGACCGCGTGTCAGCCTCGCCGAAGCTTGGCACCTTGGCGATGGTATCGCCGGTGGCTTTGTTGGTGACGGGCAGCGTCGGCTCGCCAAGCCAGCGACCGTCGACGTAGCACTGGTTTCTGATCAGGCTAATTGTGGGCTTATCCATGGACGCCTCCACGATTTTTTGATGCACCCTGGTTCGGGCGATGGGGCACTGGTTTGTGTAGACCTGGGCTTGTGTAGGTCTGGCTTGTGTAGGTCTGGGCTTGTGTAGGCCTGTGATGTGCCGCAAGCAAGCCAGGGCGATCCGCTGCGCGGCTCCAACACCCAAGTTCGGCCTCGGTTTTGGGGCGGCCCTCGTCGCCGAGGGGCGCAATCTGCGCGTTGGAGGCCTGGCGCCAATGCGGCAGCGCCGGCGCTGCTCTTTCCAGTCGCGGCAAAGCCGAATAGCTTGCCGCGCCGCAACCGAGCAAGCCCATGCCCCTCGATCTCACCGACGCCACCATTGTCTTCGATCTCGACGGCACCCTCGTCGATACCGCGCCGGACCTGGCGGCCGCCACCAACCACGTCCTAGGCCTTCTTGGGCTTTCGCCCATCAGCACCGCGCGGCTGCAGCCGTTTATTGGCCATGGCTCGAAGGCGATGATCGATGCTGGGCTACGGCTTCACGACGTGGCCGTCACAGCCGCTGAGCTGACGCGGCTGCACGACCACTTCCTCGCCTTCTATGCCGTCAACGTTGCCGTTGGCAGCCGGCCGTTCGAAGGGGTGCCGGCACTTCTCGACCAGTTGCTGCTGGCCGGCGCCCGCCTGGCAGTATGCACCAACAAAGTCGAACACCTCTCCAAGCTGCTACTGGCCAAGCTCGGGCTCGAAGCCAAGTTCGCCGCCATTGCCGGCCGCGATACGTTCAGCGTGTTCAAGCCCGCCCCAGGCCATCTCATCGGCGCCATTACCATGGCGGGCGGGCAGGTGGACCGAGCGGTCATGGTGGGTGACAGCGAGGTCGACATCGCCACGGCGGCGGCGGCCAAGGTTCCCTCCATTGCCGTGACCTTCGGTTACACCCCGCGCCCTGTCGCCGAGTTTGGGCCCGACGCCCTCATCGATCACTATCGCGAGTTCCCGGCAGCCTTAATGTTGCTGCTGTCCCGCCGGCGCGGTGAGGCCGCATTGGGTTAGCGGCCGGGTTTGGGGCCCAAATCGAACCGGCTACCGAAGCCGTTTTATCACGCGCTCGCCCGGCGTAAGATGGCGGGGTCGACCAGGGTTAGACCGAAACCAACGCCATCTCTCTGGCTCCAGCGGCCCCGATTGAGCATCGTGGATTGGATCACGAGGATTGGATTTAATGACTGCCACAGCGGCGACAGCCAGCCCCGAGCAAGACCGCGCCCGCACCGTCGAGGACCTGCGGCGCGAGCTCAGCGCAGCGCATCGGCGGGAAGCAGCCACTGCGGAGGTGTTGCGCATCATCAGCCGCTCGGCCTTCGATCTGCAATCCGTGCTCGACGCACTCGTTGCCTCGGCTGCACACCTGTGCGATGCGCCAATGGTTGCAATCCACGTGCAGCGCGATGCTCAACTCCCGGGCCGGGCGCGCTACGGCTTCCCGCCGGAGATGGTTGAGGCCCTGAGCAAGATTGGCCAGGTGCTGGACCGAGGCTCGCTTGCCGGGCGCACCATCGCCCAAGGGCAGGCGGTACACATTCCAGACGTCGAGGCAGACGCCGAGTACACGTTCCACGACTTCACGCGCATCACCGGCGCCCGCAGCATGCTCGGCGTGCCGATATTGCGCGACGGCCGGCCGGTCGGCTTGCTGTCGCTCTACCGCACGCGTGTCGCCCCCTTCACGCCACGGCAGATCGACCTGATGGCGACCTTCGCTGACCAAGCCGTGATCGCCATCGAGAACACGCGGCTCTTCGAAGTCGAAAAGCAGCACACGCGCGAGCTCAAGGAGGCACTCGAGCAGCAGACCGCGGCCTCCGAGGTGCTTGAGCTCATTAGCAGCTCACCTGGCGAACTCGGGCCAGTGTTCGAGGCAGTGTTGATGAATGCCGTGCGCATCTGCGACGCCAAATTTGCCGATCTGTTCTTGTACGATGGAGAGGCATTCCGCCCCGTCGCGATCCACGCTGCCCCGCCCGAGTTTGCGCAACTGCGCCGGCGTGACGCGGTGGTCCGACCCGGTCCTATGCAGGCGCTCAAGCGCCTCATCCTGACGAGAGAGCCGCAGCATATCTCCGACGTCACCGCAGAACAGGCCTATCGTGACGGTGATGCAGCTGCAGTTCAGCTGGCGGACGTTGCTGGGGCCCGCACCCTGCTTGCTGTGCCAATGCAGAAGGAAGACCGATTGGTTGGTGCCATCGGCATCTACCGGCAGGAGGTCCGACCGTTCACGCAAAAGCAGATCGCCGTGCTTTTGAGCTTCGCCAATCAGGCCGTCATCGCTCTGGAAAACACGCGACTGCTCAACTCATTGCGCGAAGCGTTGCAGCAGCAGACGGCGACCGCAGATGTACTCGGTGTCATCAGCCGCTCGCCCACCGATGCCCAGCCCGTGTTCGACATCATCGGCGAGCGAGCCGAGAAGCTGTGCGAAGCCGAGATCAGCGTTGTCTCGATGGTCAGGGGCGAAACCATCGAGCTTGCGTCGATCCACGGCGTCAACGCCGCAGGTGTGGAGGCGGCTCGCCGCGCCTTCCCGATGCATAGGGAGAGCGAGACGGTGACTGCGCGTGCCGTGCGGGCGGGCACCATTGTGCACACTGCCAACGTTCTTGACGATGCTCAGTACGCAATGAAAGATGCCGCGCTCATCAGTGGCTATCGCAGCTGTCTGAGCGTGCCCATGATGCGCGACGGCCAGGTGATTGGCGCAATCTTCGTCGCGCGCGCACAGGTCGACCTTTTCTCCGACGCCCAGGTGCAACTTCTCAAGACGTTCGCCGACCAGGCCGTAATCGCCATCGAGAATACTCGGCTGTTTGAGGAGATTGCCCGCAAGAGCCGCGAACTGGAAATCGCCAGCCAGCACAAGTCGCAGTTTGTGGCCAACATGAGCCACGAGCTGCGAACCCCCCTTGCCGCCATACTGGGCTATGCCGAGCTGATCCAGGAGGGGTTCTATGGGCCGCTGCCGGAGAAGTCGATGGACGCCCTCACGCGCATTCGCACCAACGGCAAGCACCTGTTGGGCCTCATCAACACCGTGCTCGATATCGCCAAGATCGAGTCGGGACAATTCACCCTCAACATCGGGGAATACGCACTCGAAAGTGTGGTCGAAACCGTGCGCGCGGCAACCGAGTCTCTTGCTGCCGCCAAAAACCTCGCGCTCAAGACCGAAGTCGCCCAGCGCATGCCACTGGGCCTCGGTGATGAGCAGCGCCTCACCCAGGTGCTGCTCAACCTCGTCGGCAATGCGCTCAAATTCACAGACGCCGGTGAGGTGTCAATCGTTGCCATGCCCGCAAACGGCAGCTTCGCCGTCAGCGTGACCGACACGGGGCCTGGCATCCCTCCAGAGGAGCAGACGCGCATCTTTGACGAGTTCCATCAAGTCGATAACTCCAACACCAAGGCCAAGGGTGGGACTGGTCTCGGGCTCGCCATCGCCAAACAGATCGTGCAGATGCACGGTGGGCGCATCTGGGTGGAATCGACGCCTGGCAAAGGCTCGACCTTCCAGGTGGAGCTCCCGATCCGCGCGGAAAAATCCGAAGCCAGGGCCTAGGCATGCGCGCTCTCCTCGCGAGGGAAGCACGATCTGCGCGTTGGCGAAAGCAGATGTTGAGGACAACGCGCGCCCACCTACGGCTCCTTCGGAACCCTGCGGTCGGATAGGGCTCGGCACCATTGGCAGCCGGCTTGGGGACTGGACCACGCTCATAACGCAAAGATGATGCAGGTGGTGGTGGCGTGCGCCAGCAGGGTGCCCGCCATATCGAGGATCCGACCCTCAGCCGTGGCAGAGCGGCGCCCGACATGCAGCGAGCGGCCCTCGGCGCGGATCGGTCCGGTCTTGTCGGTGATCGGCCGCACCATGTTCACCTTGATCTCCAGGGTGGTGTAGCCGGTGCCGGGCTCAAGGTGGGTTTGCACCGCGCAGCTCATGCACGAATCAAGCAGAGTGGCGGCAACCCCGCCGTGAACGGTACCGATCGGGTTGTAGTGGCGAAACTGCGGCGTCATGGTAAAGAGCGCAAATCCAGGCGCGACCTCGACGATGGCAAAGCCCAGCGTCTCGGTGATGGGCGGCCGCGGCAGGCGCCCATCGACGATGCGCTGCAAATATTCGATGCCGCTCAAGCTCTTCAGCATATCCGGCGACGGCACGCCGACGCTGCCCGCCATGTTGCTCATGCGGCCCAAGCCTCACCTGCACCCGACAGCGATCGAGCTAGCCACGCTGCGCGCTCGCCGTCGCTGCCTCTATCGCCTTCTGTTCGCCATCGATGGCAAAGCCGAGTGGCAGGGCCGTCGTATACTTGATCTGCTCCATCGCGAAGGCGGAGGACACCTTGGCGATTTCGATGCGGGCAATAAGCTTCTTGTAGAAGCGATCGTAGGCGGCGATGTCGGGCACCACCACGCGCAAAAGGTAATCAACTTCCCCGCTCATGCGATAGAACTCCACGACTTCTGGGAAGTCGATGACGGCCGTGTGGAACTTCTCCAGCCAGGCAAGCGAGTGCTGATCGGTCTTGATGGAGACAAACACCGTGACGCCCGCGTTCACCCGCGGCGGATCGAGGATCGCCACGCGCCTTTGGATCACGCCTGCCTCTTCCAGTTTCTGGATGCGACGCCAGCAGGGCGTGGTCGAAAGGCCCACCTCTTTGCCGATGTCGGCCACCGATCGCGTGCAATCTTGCTGCAGGATCTTGAGAATCTTGACATCCATGTCGTCGAGCATGGGGCTAGCCGCCTCGGATCGGCGTCGGCCCGGCGCTGGTGCCAATTGAAACATTTTTTCCTCGAGCCGCTGGAAAAGGTGGGTATCGCAGGGTTTTTATTGCGTCAAGCGGCGCGTATCCAATGCTATTTTTTCATGTCTTGCCGTAGTCTGGCTCATCCGTAGGCCGGTCCCACGTCCTCCATCAGCCGCCGGACCTCTGCCCGCAGGGCCGGCAACAGCTCGGCCTCAAACCACGGGTTGGCCGTCAGCCACGCGTTGTTGCGCCAGGAGGGGTGCGGCAGGGCAATTCGGCGCGGCAGGGCCCGCGCAGCGAGCGCTTCGCGCCAGCGCCGTACCGCCCCTGTCATGTCGCCATCCCCGCCGCGCTCCATGTGCCAGCGCTGGGCATAGCTGCCGACGGCCAGGATGAGTTTGAGCTGCGGCATGGCGGCAAACAGTCGGGCGTGCCAGGTGAGGGCGCATTCGCGCCGCGGGGGCAAGTCGCCGCCTGCTGCATCCTGCCCTGGGAAGCAGAAGCCCATGGGCACGATGGCAATGCGGCGCGCATCGTAAAACTCAGCGGCATTGAGCGCCAGCCAGGCTCTCAGTCGATCTCCGGAGGGATCCGTAAAGGGGATGCCGGAGGCGTGCACGCGCACGCCGGGCGCTTGGCTGCAGATGCAAATGGAGGCACTCGCGCTCGGTCGCAACACCGGACGCGGCTCGTGTGGCAATGGCGCTCCGCGTGGAGTGTCACAGCAGATGCGGCAGGCCCCGATTTCCGACACGAGGCGCGCCAGCACGCGCTCGCCTTTGCCCGCGGCCGGCACGGTCTAAACGTGGAGCACCAGGCCGTCCTCGGCGAGGACGACGCGGGGGTCTGCCACCTCGGCGCGCCGCGCCAGCATCGCATCGGCCATGTGCGTGATGAGCACGCGTTTAGCGCCGATGCGGTCGAGCTCCTTGGCAATCTTGCGCCAGCTCATGTGAAAGCGGGGCTCGCCCTCGAACTGATAGCATTCCATGATGTAAAGATCGGCGCCACGGCCGGTGGGGACGAGTGCGTCGGTCCATTCCGTATCGCCGGTAAAGCTCAGCACTTTGCCCTCAAGCTCAAAGCGCAACGCATAAGGTGGCGCCCCCGAGGGGTGCCTCACCTCGAACGGGGTGACGCGCACCGAACCCACGTCCAACGGCGTCTCGTCGACCAATTCCAGAAAGCGCAGATCATAGCGGCGTGGGATGGCAATCGATCCCGGAAAGAGGATGTCGGCGGCGGCCTCGAAACGCGCCCGAACGCCGCGCGGGCCGACGACGGTCAGCGGCGTGGTGCGTTTGGCAACGTGTTGGGCGTGGACCAGCCACCACACCAGGCCGGCAAAATGGTCTCCGTGCAGGTGGGAGATGAAGATCGTTTCGATACCGTTGGGGTCGATATTGAACCGACTGAAACCGATCAGCGTGGTGGCACCGCAGTCGATAATGAACCGGCTCGCCGTTGTTTCCACACAGTAGCAAGTCTGCAGGCGGCCGCCCGATCCGAACGCGTCACCGCATCCTACGACCGTCAGCTTCATGGCACGTCATCTCGCATGCGAGGGCTCCAATCCCCTCACGCCTGGACACGAACCGGGCGGCTCGTCTGTTCCCTAGGGAACACCCTGCGTGCCGGGTCCCTGGCAAGCCTCAAGCTTTGGCGCTCGGCCGAGCCGAGACCTCCTGGTGCCAACGGGCGAGATGGCCGAGACCCGGCGGTCGTTCGACGCGCGCAGGCTTGGCGAAGTCGACCGCCACCAGGGCCGTGATGTCGGCCACAGTAAATTCGTCGCCGGCGATGAAGCGGCGCTGGCCGAGCTCCCGATCCATCAGCCCCAGCACTTCTTGCGCTTTGGGCTTGTTGGCCTCACCCCACGCCGGGACCTGCGGCACCTCCAGCGCCGCCGCGGCGGGATGCAGATGCCGGAACGCCTGCGCAATCGAGGCCAGCAGGCCCAGCTCCATGCGCCGGTTCCACATTTCGACGATGGCGCGGCCCTGGGGACCTTTCCCAAACAGGGCCGGCTCCGGTTGCAGCTCCTCGAAGTAGCGGCAGATGGCCATGGTCTCGGCAATGGGCGTGCCGTCATCGAGGATCAAAACGGGAACACGCTGGAAGGGATTGAGCCGGGTGAATTCGGGGGTCTTGAGACCCTTGACGATGTCGAGCTCCGCGAACGGCACCTGGATGCCCTTTTCCGCCAAGAAAATGCGCACCCGGCGCGGATTGGGCGCCGTCTTGGTTTGCAGGATCTTCATCGCGCTCCCCGGGCTCGTCGGTACTGAACAGTGGTAACTGAGCGCTGTTGACGGTGCAAGGCAAGCCTTGCTCGCCTTTCCTCCCATCGCGCCGCGCTCTGGGTTGCCGTTCCAATTCATCCAACGCCAACAATTCGTTGATAAACCTCAATTAACGGATGTCCACCAAAATGGACCCTTGCAGGCGCGCCGACGCCGGAGCGCGCCTACGCAGGCGAATTGCATCGGGGACACCTGGCGAGGAATACGATGCAAGGCGAGGACGCCACGATCGGCTCTGCACCCCGTCCGCGGCCCAAGGGCCGGTGGGCCGCGGCCGATTGGCATATCCGCAAGTTGCGCGCCTGCCTTGCCCAGGGCAGCGGGTTAAAGCCCGAGTTCGAGTACGAACTCTTGGCAATGTTCGTCAAGAACGAGCTTTCCGCCCGCGTCACCCTGCCATTGCTGGCCGTCATCTTCTCGCTCGCCTCCATGTTCTGGGCCCCGGTCGGCCAGGCGTCGGCCTGGCTGGCGGCGGTGATCGCCATGAAATTCTGCATGATCGCGGCCTGTCGCAAATTCCTTGCCCAGCCCCGCGCGAATATTCGCCTCAGCACGTGGCGCGATCTCTTCGTATGGCTCGAGCTCGCCACCAGCATGGCCTGGGGTGGCATGGCGGTCGTCGGCCTTGGGACGACGGATGCCATCAGTCACGTCTTCATCTTGGCGTCTTTGATCGTGCTCCTGGCGATCCGCATGACCTTCGCCTCCTCGGTCATGACCCTCCTCTACGTCGGCACCGTGCCGATGACCGTCGCAGTCTGCATGCGCCTCGTCATGCAGGATCATCCCTTTTATATGGCGATGGCGGCGATGGCCGTGGGCCTGCAGGTCTATTTCATCTTCCTCGCCAAGGGACTGAACTCGACGGCCCTCGCCATGGTCGAGTTCCGTGCCGAGAAGGATGCGTTGATCGCCGAGATCGAGGAGGAGAAATCGATCTCGGATGAAGCGCGCCGGCGCGCCGAGGCCGCCAACGTCGCCAAGTCACGTTTCCTTGCCACCATGAGCCACGAACTCAGAACGCCGCTCAACGCCATCCTCGGCTTCTCAGAAGTGATGCAAGCGGAACTGCTGGGGCCGATGCGGAACAAGAGCTACCTCGACTATGCAAGCAACATCCAGGCCAGCGGTCGCCACCTGCTGCAGCTCATCAACGAAATCCTCGATCTCTCCCGGATCGAGGCCGGTCGCTACGAGCTCAATGAGGAGGCCATCAGGCTGAGCGAGATCGTCGAGGAATGTCTCCAACTCCTGGCCCTGCGCGCGGAGAGCAAGGGCCTGCAGGTGGCGCCGGAATTCCCCAAGGGCCTGGAGCCAATCTGGGCCGACGAACGCGCCATCCGCCAGATCTGCCTCAACCTATTGTCGAACGCCTTAAAGTTCACCCCGCGTGGCGGCCGCATCACACTCACCCTCGCCGGCACGCCAGACGGTGGGCAGAGGCTCACCGTTAAGGACACCGGGCCGGGCATCCCCAAGGAGGAGATCCCGCGCGTCATGCAGGCGTTCGGACAGGGCTCGTTGGCGCACCAGACGGCGGAGGGTGGAACCGGACTGGGGCTTCCCATCGTGCAGAGCCTCGTGGCTCTGCACGGCGGTACCTTCGAGTTGCGCTCGGAGCTGCGCAAAGGCACGGAAGCGGTTGTTTGTCTGCCCAAGAGCCGGATCCTGCAAACCATGCCGCCGGTGCCGCCCTCGGCCCAGGAGCGCCTCCGGCTGGCGGCGCCCCTCGCCAGGGAGCGCCAATC
Source organism: Hyphomicrobiaceae bacterium (assembly GCA_036558085.1). GTDB lineage: Bacteria > Pseudomonadota > Alphaproteobacteria > Rhizobiales > Hyphomicrobiaceae > AWTP1-13. The sequence continues at coordinate 31,878 of DATBGH010000024.1, read as the reverse complement.
CACAGTGTCCCGCTGAGGCGGATTGCCATGGATCCCGCCGCTTCCTACATTCTGGCGGCGAGGCGGGGTTTTCTCCAACGCTCGGCGGAGTTCAAGAGGCCAATCGAGACCCCTTGCACGAGGGTATGCGTGATCGATACCGGCACCAAGCTTTGCGCCGGTTGCGGCCGCTCGCTCGATGAGATTGCCCGCTGGGCGGCAATGACGGACGCAGAGCGCCAACATATTATGCGGGAGCTGCCCCTTAGGCAGGCTCGCGCGCGACAAGCGGTGGAGAAGTAACATGGGGGCTTGGATCGCCCTGACGCTCCTCGTGATTGCCGGGCTGGCGCTGCTGCTGCGCGCCGACGCAGGCTCCATCGCCGGGTTTGATCCCTCCGATTTCGCCATCGCCGTGGCCTGCGTGGCGCTGCTCATCTTTCTCGTCTCCTCCATCGCCGGCAGCTATCGCGGCCGCAGCGGCCATGCCGTGCGCGATCTTCTCACCTGGACGCTGATGGCGCTGCTCCTGGTGGCCGGCTACAGCTATCGCGAGGAGCTCTTCAGCTTCGGCCACCGCGTCGTGGGTGAGCTGTTGCCGCCAGGCACCGTACTGCGCAGCGGCGAGGCCCAGATCGAAGGCGAGCGCTCCGTGCGCATCCGGCGGCGGCCCGATGGCCATTTCATCGCCAAAACGCAGGTCAACGGCGTCTCCCTCATCATGCTGATCGATACCGGCGCCTCAACGGTCGTACTGAAGCCCGCTGATGCCCAACGGTTGGGGATCGACGTTGACCGCTTGAAGTACACAGTGCCGGTACAAACGGCCAACGGTACGACCTATGCCGCGCACGTGCGTCTGCGCAATCTGACTTTGGGGCCGATCAGTCTCAACGATGTCGAGGCATTGGTGGCCAAACCCGGCACACTGAAAGAGAATTTGCTCGGTATGAGTTTCTTAAGCCGCTTGCGCTCTTACGAGTTCACCACCGACATGCTGACCCTGCGCAGTTGACACCCCTCCGCGGCGTGCCGGTAGGCTCGCCACCTCGATCCGATCTGGAGCTCGCACCACCTCGCGACCGGGCAAGCTACACGGCTCGCCACTTGGCATATCGTTCTTGGCGGCCAGCAGCGCCTCGACGCACGCTCGGGCACCCGGCTGTTGCAGAGAGACCGTACCGGGCGCAAATTGCGGACCGGGCGGGAGGGCACCGCGGTCCACGTGTCGCATGCCCCAACAGCGCGCCTTTGACGTTACCTCCTCTAAGTGGTCTTTAGCTGGCACCTGGCAGGGAAGGGGCAAGCATGCTCGTAAAGCCGCGCGCCGATCTGGTAGCCAACACCGCCGATTTTGAGCGCCTGCCACTCGTCAAGCCGACCGGTTTTCGCGAATACGATGCGCGCTGGCTCTACCCCAAGGACATCAACTTGATGGGGCTCAATGCCATCGGCCTCGGGCTCGCCACGCTCGCCGGCAAGCGGCGCCTGGCAAAGCGCTTCGTCGTCGGCCACGATTATCGCTCCTATTCGGGCGCGGTGAAACAGGCCCTGATCGCTGGCCTGCTGGCCGGCGGCGCTGAAGTCCACGACATTGGGCTTGCCCTGTCGCCGATGGCCTACTTCGCGCAATTCGAGCTCGACGTGGCGGGGGTAGCCATGGTCACGGCCAGCCACAACGACAACGGCTGGACCGGCATCAAGATGGGCTTTTCCCGCCCCCTTACCTTCGGGCCAGAGGAGATGGCCGCACTCAAGGACCTCGTCCTCTCCGGCCAAGGCGAAACGGCCCCAGGCGGCAGCTACGTCTTCGTTCCGGATCTAGCCGATCGCTACGTCAGGGCGCTCACGGGGGGAAAGAAGCTCACGCGGCGGCTCAAAGTAGTCGCCGCCTGCGGCAATGGCACGGCGGGCGCGTGGGCGCCGCGCGTGCTCGAAGGAATTGGCTGCGAGGTGGTGCCCCTTGATTGCGATCTCGATTTCAATTTTCCGCGGCACAATCCCAATCCGGAAGACATGAAGATGCTGCACGCCATTAGCAAGGCCGTGCTCGCCAACCAAGCCGACGTCGGCTTCGGCTTCGATGGCGATGGCGATCGCTGCGGCGTCGTGGACAACGAGGGCCACGAGATCTTCGCCGACAAGGTCGGCGTCATGCTGGCACGCGACCTCTCCGCCCTGCACCCCAATGCCCTGTTCGTCGTCGACGTCAAGTCGACCGGCCTCTTCATGACCGACCCTGTGCTTGCAGCCAACGGCGCACGCACCCTCTACTGGAAGACGGGCCACTCCTACATGAAACGCCACACCTTCGAGCAGAAGGCGCTGGTAGGTTTTGAGAAGTCGGGCCACTACTTCTTCCAGCCCCCGCTCGGCCGGGGCTACGACGATGGCTTTCTGGCAGCCATCGCCGTGTGCCACATGTTGGACCGCGCTGCCGGCAAATCGCTCGCCGATCTCGAGCGCGAGCTGCCGAAAACCTGGGGCTCGCCCACCATGTCGCCGCACTGCGCCGACGAGGAAAAGTACGCCATCGTCGACAAGATCACCACCCAATACAAGGACGCTGCCGCCAACGGCGGCACCGTGGCTGGCCAGAAGATCCGTGACCTCGTCACCGTAAACGGTGTGCGCGTGGTGCTGCAGGACGGCACCTGGGGACTGCTGCGCGCCTCATCCAACAAGCCCGAACTGGTGATCGTGGTGGAGAGCCCAACATCAGAAGCCAACATGCGCGCCATCTTCGCCGATATCGACGGCCGGCTCGCCAAGTGTCCGGAAGTGGGCGAGTACAATCAAAAGATTTAATGCCTGCTGGGGCTATCCGCCCTTGTGGCTGCTGCCCCTCACCTGGTGAGGTGATCACGCGCCTCCCGCAACATAGCCGAACATGCCATGGGTTGGGTTGCCGCCGCTCCCGTCTGCGACGGCAGATGCAGCTGAGCGCCAACTCGGCCATGGCCGCATTTTAGCCGCCTCGGCCCTAGCCCATCGAAATCGCCCATCCCGCCAAGACCCCATGACTTTGCGATTGCATTGGGCTATTGCCTGCTCCCTATGCTGCATCTCAACGACCTTACCTACCGCATCGAGGGCCGGCTCCTCTTCGACAACGCCACGGCGGCCATATCCGCCGGGCATAAGGTAGGCGTGGTCGGCCGCAACGGCTCCGGCAAAACCACGCTGCTGCGCTTGATCCTGGGTGAATTGCAGCCCGATGCGGGCGCCATCCGCCTGCCGCGCGCAACGCGGGTTGGCTGGGTCGCACAGGAGGCGCCGGGCGGGCAGGAGAGCCTCCTTGAGTTCGTGCTGGCGGCCGACAAGGAGCGCACCCGCCTCATGGCGGAAGCCGAGATCGCGCGCGATCCCGCCCGTATTGCCGAGATCCACGAACGCCTCAATGACATCGAGGCACACGCCGCGCCCTCGCGCGCGGCGCGCATCTTGGCTGGGCTCGGCTTCGACGAAATGGTGCAGCGACGCGCGTGCGCGGAGTTTTCGGGCGGCTGGCGCATGCGCGTTGCACTAGCGGCCATGCTGTTCGCGGAACCAGAATTGTTGCTGCTCGATGAGCCCACCAACTATCTCGATCTGGAAGGGGCGCTATGGCTTGAGGACTACCTCGCCCGCTATCGCCATACCGTGTTGATCGTCAGCCACGAACGTGAGCTTCTCAACCGCGCGGTCGATTCGATCCTGCACCTGTCCCAGGGCAAGCTCACGCTCTACTCGGGCGGCTACGACCGCTTCGAGGAAGCGCGACGTGCCAAACAGCGCCTCGACCTCAAGCTCAAGAAGAAACAAGATGACGAGCGTCGACACATTGAGGCGTTCATCACCCGCTTCAAGGCCAAAGCCTCCAAGGCCAGCCAAGCGCAAAGCCGCATCAAGGCGTTGGCGCGCATGCAGCCGATCGCCGAGCAGATCGAGGAGAGCGTTGCACCGTTCCTGATCCCCAATCCGGCCCAACCCTTGACAAGCCCCCTCATTCGCCTCGAAGGCGCCGCGGTGGGCTATCTACCGGACGTACCGGTGCTCGGCGGCCTCGACCTGAGGCTCGATGCCGATGACCGCATCGGACTACTCGGCGCCAACGGCAACGGCAAGAGTACGTTTGCCAAACTGATGTGCGGGCGCCTCCAGCCGATCTGCGGTAAGCGCTATGCCTCGAGCAAGATTGCCTTCGGCTATTTCGCCCAGCATCAGATGGAGGACCTCCCCGCGGGCAAGACGCCCTATCAGCACATGCTCGGCCGCATGCCGGAAGCGAGCGAGGCGCAGCGGCGCGCAAGGCTCGGGCGTCTAGGGTTCGGCATCAGCAAAGCCGACACCAAGGCCCAGGACCTTTCCGGCGGTGAGAAGGCGCGCTTGCTGCTGGCGCTGGCAACATTCCACGGGCCGCACCTCATGATCCTGGACGAGCCCACCAACCACCTGGATGTGGATGCGCGCGAGGCGCTGATACGGGCCCTCAACGATTACGCGGGGGCCGTCCTCATCATCAGCCACGACCGGCATCTGTTGGACGCGTGCGCTGACCGGCTTTGGATCGTTCGCGACGGCACTGTGCGGCCCTATGAGGGAGATATCGACCACTACCGCGCCCAATGCCTGGCCGAGCGCGGCGTCGATGCCGATGCCCGTCCAGGCAAAGCGAAAGCTCTCGCCGGTCGCACGACCGCTCAAGACGCGCGCCGACAGGCGGCGCAATCGCGCGCCGATCTGGCCCCCCTGAAGAAGGCTGTCGCCACAGCCGAGGCCGAGATCGAACACCTGTCGAAGCGCATCGAAGCCATCGACCGCGACCTGACGGAGGGAGCGCTCTACCAGCGTGAGCCCACACGCGCCCAGGCGCTTGCTCGCGAGCGAGGCGGGCTGATCCGCGCTCGCGCCGAAGCCGAGGCCCGTTGGCTCGCCGCCGACGAAGCCTACGAACACGCCAAGGCGCGTGGCCAGGGCGGTGGGTTGACCCTCCAACCCTCCTGACGCCAACGTGTCAGGAGACGGGGTGTGGCTCCCTCGACCGCACCCGCGGGCCGGGCCACAATGCGACATGGGCAGCACAACCCTCATCCAGCAAGACGGCATGACGGTTTACGACTACCGCTGCACGGCAAGGCCCAGCGAGCGACCGTATGCTGAGGTCCATGACCGCTTCTCGATATCCTACGTGCGCCGGGGCACCTTCGGCTATCGCGTGCGCGGCGCGCTCTACGAGCTCGTGCCGGGCTCTGTGCTGATCGGCCATCCAGGCGAGGAATACATGTGCACCCACGAGCACGACGCTTGCGGGGATGAATGCCTGTCCTTTCAGCTTGCAGCCGACTTGGCCCACGCAACCGGCGCTGCGGTTGACCGTTGGCAGCCGCGCGCCCTGCCGCCGCTCCCCGAGCTCATGGTGATGGGCGAGCTCGCCCAGGCTGCCGCGAATGGCAGCAGCGATTTGGGGCTCGATGAGGTCGGGCACCTGCTCCTTGCCCGCTACCTTGCGGTTGCCTCCGGAGAGAAGCGCAAAGCACCCCTCACAACCGCGCGCGATCGGCGCCGGGCGGTCAGGACGGCCCTGTGGATCGATGCCAACGCCCATCAGCCGATTGCTCTGGCCGCCTGCGCGCGCGAGGCCGGGTTGAGCCCATTTCACCTGCTGCGCCTCTTTGCCAATGTCCTCGGCGTGACCCCGCATCAATATCTGGTGCGAGTCCGATTGCGACACGCCGCGCGCCTTTTGGCCGATGATTGGCGCTCCATCACCGACGTCGCGCTCGAGGTGGGGTTCGCCGACCTCTCCAACTTCGTGCGCACATTCCGCCGCGCGGCGGGCATTTCACCGCGCAGCTTTCGGCTGGTGGCGCGGGGCGAGCGCAAGATTCTCCAAGAACGGCTTGGGCCCCTCGCACTAGGGTGATCTCCAACCACAGGAGGTCATCCATGTACGATCACATCGGCCTGAAGGTTAAGGACTTGCCCACGAGCGTGAACTTTTATGCCGCTGCGCTGGCCGCGCTCGGCCATGACGTGTGCTCCAACGATGCTTCAAGCGCGAGCTTTGGCCCGGCTCATCGGCCAGCGCTTTGGCTCTCGGCCGGCTCGGACGCGACGGGGCCCGGGGTGCATATCGGCTTTCGCGCGACCGATCGGAACGCCGTTGACCGCTTCCACAGGGACGGGCTCAAGGCCGGAGGCCGCGATAACGGTCGACCCGGCCTGCGCACCGATTACTGCCCCAGTTATTACGCCGCGTTCCTGTTCGACCCAGACGGCAACAATGTCGAGGCGGTGTGCACAAGCTAGCCGCAGTCGTCGCAGGTTTTGCATGAGAGACAAGCACCAAGATGAGGACACGCACATGGCATCCATCCGCAAAGAGATACGGCTTGATGCAGCCCCCGACATAGTTTGGAACGCCATCCGCGATGTGGGATTGGTCCACCGCAAGCTGGCGCCGAGCTTTGTCGCCGACTGCCGGCTCGAGGACGCGGGCGATACCAGGGTCGTGACCTTTGCCAACGGTCTCGTGGCCCGCGAGCGCATTGTGGATATCGACGATGGAGCCCGCCGTCTCGTCTGGGCCGTGGTGGAGGGCCGACCGAAGCACCACAACGCGTCGCTCCAGGTATTTGCCGAGGCAACCGGAGGCAGTCGCATCGTGTGGATTGCAGATTTGCTGCCCAACGATCTCGCCGAACCCATTGCCGGCATGATGGAGCAGGGGATGTGGGCGATGAAGGAGACGCTCGAGGGGGGAACGAACGCAGGAGGGCAGCCTGAGCGCATTACTTGTTCGCCGCCGCGCGACGATCTGCCGATCGAGCTTTGCGGTCAAACTTCTTGACTTGGCCGATCGGAGCGAGAGGGTGTCGGGCAAACGCGGCATCGGCAGGCAAAGGGCTTTCGACATTGCGCCGATGAACCACGCGCAGGGGAGGAATGCCACAGGAGGTACTTAAACGTGCTGCAGCACTACTGCCTGTTTGAGACTGCAATCGGCGCCTGCGGCGTTGCCTGGAGCGAGCGTGGCGTTACGCGCTTGCAATTGCCGGAAAGGTCGCGCAGCGCCACGGAGAGCCGCTTGCGGGAACAGGGGGCGAATAGCAGCGCGGGCGGGCCGCCGGCGGCGGTCCGCTCCGCTATAAGGTTGCTGAAGTGCTACTTCGTGGGCGAGGCGGTGGACTTGTCAGGTGTTGCCCTCGATTTGGGCGGTGTGAGCCCGTTCCATCGCAAAATCTACGACGCCGCACGGGCACTCGCATGGGGCAAGACCGCCACTTATGGTGAGCTCGCACGACGGGTTGGCGCGCGGGATGCAGCGCGTGCCGTCGGGCAGGCGATGGGCAAGAACCCCGTGCCGATCATTATTCCCTGCCATCGGGTGTTAGCGGCTGGCGGAAAGATCGGCGGCTTTTCGGCTCACGGCGGTGCCGACACCAAACAACGCCTGCTGACCCTGGAAGGCGTGCACCTCAGCCACGGCACGCTGCCGTTGCCTGGCCTGGGCGCCCCATGAGGCCGCTCAGGTCGTCTCCTCGAACAGCTCGCGGCCGATGAGCCAGCGGCGGATTTCGCTTGTGCCGGCGCCGATCTCGTAGAGCTTGGCATCGCGCAGGAGGCGTCCGGTTGGATAATCGTTGATGTAACCGTTGCCGCCCAGGAGCTGTACGGCATCGAGCGCGATCCCAGTTGCCTTCTCCGCGGCGTAAAGGATGGCTCCGGCCGCGTCCTTGCGCGCCGGCTCACCGCGATCACAGGCACGAGCCACGGCATACACGTACGCTTTGCAGGCGTTCATGGTGGTGTACATGTCAGCGAGCTTGCCCTGCACCAGCTGGAAGGTGCCGATCGGTTCACCGAATTGGCGCCTTTGATGCACGTAGGGGATCACCACGTCCAATGCCGCCTGCATGATGCCGAGCGGGCCGGCCGCCAGCACTGCCCGCTCATAATCGAGCCCACTCATGAGCACGCTCACGCCGTTGCCGACCTCTCCCAATACGTTGTCGGCCGGCACCTCGCAGTCCTCGAAGACGAGCTCACCCGTATCGGAGCCTCGCATGCCCAATTTGTCGAGCTTCTGCGCGGTGGCGAAGCCCTTGAACCCACGTTCGATCAGGAAGGCGGTAATGCCGCGGGGGCCGGCGGCAGGATCCGTCTTGGCGTAAACCACCAGCACGTCAGCGCAGGGGCCGTTGGTGATCCAAAACTTGCTGCCGTTGAGAATGTAACGGTCGCCCTGCTTGTCGGCCCTCAGCTTCATAGACACCACGTCGGAACCGGCCCCCGGCTCCGACATGGCGAGCGCTCCCACGTGCTCGCCCGAGATCAACTTGGGCAAATACCTGCGCTTCTGCCCGTCGGAGCCGTTGCGATGTAGCTGATTGACGCAAAGATTAGAATGCGCACCGTATGATAGCCCCACGGAGGCCGAGCCGCGGCTCAACTCCTCCATGGCGATGCAGTGCTCCAGGTAGCCAAGACCCGATCCGCCGTACTCCTCCTCGACAGTGATGCCAAGCAGTCCCATTTGTCCGAGCTTAGGCCACAATCCCCGCGGGAACTCATTGGACCTATCGATGTCGGCGGCGAGCGGGGCGACTTGATCGGCGGTGAAGCCGCGTACGCTGGCGCGCAACTGGTCCGCCGTCTCACCGAGATCGAAGTTGAGCGAGGGGAAATCGTTGGGGATCATGAGGGTGTCTCCGCCATTTTGGACATTGGCTAACGCTCAGTGCCAACGCGAGCAAGCACCGATTGGCTTGCACACGGCCGCGCCAGCCCTTTACGCACCTCGTCGGGGGGCTTCATAGTGTGGCCGCAGATTAGATGCGGGGCGCGCGAGATGGGGCGCGAGCGGTGAGGAATGGGAGGAGTGGGGGCTTGCTGCTTACCGCTGTGTTGATCGCGGGAGCGCTCGCCGGCACCACGCAGGCGCAGAACGCCGCGGAGGTCGTCTTTTGGAACCGCGTCCGGGATTCCACCAACCCCGACGAGCTCAAGGCCTACCTTGAGGCTTATCCCAACGGCGCGTTCGCGCAGACGGCCAGGGTGCGTCTCCAGCAGCTCGCCCCCATATCGCTGGCCCCGCGGGTACCCTCCGCACCCAGCACGGCGCTCGCCGACGCGGCCGTGATCCGCGAGGTGCAGGAACGGCTTTACAATCTCAATTACGAGATTGGCGTACTCAACGGGGAGATGACCGAAGCAACGCGCAACGCCATCCGGGATTGGCAAAGGAACGTCAAGCGCGAGCCGACGGGTGAGCTCACCGATGAGGAGCTCAGCCAACTGCGCGGCGCTCGCCTTCCCACCACCTGGGGGGCGTTGGCCTACGCCGCACGAGGTGCCAGCGCAGTGGTTTGGAACCGGCCCTCGCGACAGGAAGCCGCCAGCGCCGCCCTCGCCGACTGCCACGCGCGTGCGGGCCGCGACAACTGCAAGGTCGTGACGGCCGCAGAATCGGGCTGTGGCGCGCTCGGCTTCTACATGGGCATGGTGCATCGCACGACACACTGGGGTGCCTACGCCATCGTGCGCCCCACGCTCGGACAGGCCATGGACCTTGCGCTCAGCGAGTGCCGAAGCCAGGCCAAGACGCCGGAGGCGTGCGGTATCCGCCTCACTTTCTGCGCCGATGGCAGTCACAAACAGTGAGGCAGGATCATTGGGGATTGCCTTGCCGACTCCTGACGAGGAACCTCCCTCGCGCATTGCGTGGCCGCCGCTGTTGATCGCGGCCGCGTTTGCCGCGGCGGTTCTCCTTGGCAACTTCTACCCCTTGCGCTGGCCTGGGCTCGATGACTTGCCCGCGCGGATCATAGGCTACGGCCTGGGTGTCCTCGGAGTGCTGCTCACCGGTTGGGGGTTCATCACGCTCAATCGCGCAGACACCACCATGCTGCCGCACAAACCGGCGAAGCGGCTCGTCATGCACGGTGCCTTCAGCTTTCGTCGCAATCCCGTCTATATGGGCGAAGTCCTGATCTTCCTCGGCCTGGCGCAGGTGACAGGCAACATTTGGATGGCACTGGTGGCGCCGCCCTTGGCGATCCTGCTCTTCGCCCTTGCCATCCTACCAGAGGAGCGGCATCTGGAGGCGCGCTTTGGCGAGGAGTATCTTGCCTACAAGGCGCGCACACGCTGTTGGTTCTGAGGGGGCCTCGCGCATGGCTCGCGATGAAGAGGCAGAGGAGCAGGAATTCCTGGCGGACCTCCAGACCCGCACGGGTCGCGACCTCGCTCAATGGATGGCTGCGATTGCCGCTCAGAACTTCTCCGACAAGAACGAGGTGATCGACTGGTTGCGTGCACAAGGCATCCCCTTCGCCCGCGCCTCCTGGCTGGAACGGATCCACAGCAACGGCGGGCGGCCGATCTATTTGCAGCCGCCGGAACAGACTGGCGATGGGGGTAAGCCGCAGCCGCCCCCAGCTAAAGCGCCACCACGCCCGCCGAGCCGTCGCGAGCTTGCGGATCTCGACCGCCTGCTGGCAGCAAGCAAGGGCTATCGTCCCCTCTATCAAATGCTGGAGGCTGAAATCCGTGGCCTGGTGCCAGACCTCGCCGTCAGGCCCAAGGCCGGCTACCTCTCGCTCGGCGCACCGCGTGAATTCGCCGCCGTCACGTTTTATGCCACCGAATTGCGGCTCGGTCTCGATCTGGGGGATGCCCCCCATGAACATGCGCTCCAGAAGCCGCGCATGCGCGGGCCGGGTCCGGCCATTTCGCACATGGTGGTGCTCACCGATGCCCGCCAAGTGAACACTGATCTGCTTAACCTAATCAAGGCTGCCAACACGCGCGTCAACGGCTAAGATCAACGGCGGCCGGGCCACGAAAATACCCCAATCCGCGCTGCATTTTGGCGGATGAAGGCGTGAGGAGGTGCGGGTTCCATGCCACGTGTTTGCCACTCGATTTTCTCGTTCGCGCTGACCTGCAGCGCTACCAGTTTGGCAGCGCCGGCAATCGCCGAGTCCCCTGCCACCCAGCCGCCCGTCGCGACCACCCCCGGACCCTCCGCAACTCCGTCTGCGCCAGAGAAGGATCCGCGCGAGGGCGATCCCAGCTTCGAGCAGGCGCAACGCCTCATGAAGGCGGTCGACGCAATCTTGCAGGACACCGCAAAGAACCGCAGCGAGGCCAGGAAGCTTCCTTCCGAGAAGGACTTCCTGATGAAGCCGCTGTGGACGGAGACGAAGGAGGATCGTGAAAAGAAGATCCGCGATCTCCTCGACGCTGCCCTCGGCATTGTCACCGACGTGCCCGTCGTCGAAGTGCAGAAGAAGGTCGAAGGCCTGCGCAAGAACATTCGTGAGCTTGACGAGCGCATCGTCAAGCTGCGCGAGAAACAGATCGGCGCGCCCAAGGAAGGCGTGCTGCCGGGGCTCATCACCGACACCGTCGATAGCCTGGGCAAGGACATCGATGAGGCCAAGAAGAAGATTGATCTCAATCGTGACGAGATCGCCAAGGCCAAGGGTGAGGTAATCATCGCCCTCGACAAGGCCGGCATCAAACTGGCACCGGAGCAGGTGGATCTGCTGCTCGACAGCGTGCTGTCTGGCGATTTGGTCCGCCTGGTTGCCGTGTTCAACTCGGCCAAGCTCATCGACGGCCAGCTCGGCAGGCTGTTGGTCGCGTCGGGTGAAAATATCGGCGCTGCGCGCAAATATTTTGCCATGCATGCCGCGCTCTTCGCCCTTCTGGTGCACTCCCAGGATCTGCTGGTGGCCAAGATCGATCAGCAGTACCTGCCCAAGCTCTCGGCCATCGAGCAGGACATCAAGGCGACCCGACTTAAGACGGCGGAGCTGCTTAAGGCCGAGAACCGCGAGGACCAGAAGCGCGCCCTCGAGGCCAACCGCGACAGTCAACGACTTGCCGACGATGCCGCGAGGGGCTACCGCAAATACCTCTTGCAGCAACGCGAACAAGTGGCGAATGCGCGACGGCGCGCCACTCATGACCTGCGCATCGCCGACAACACATTTGAAACGGTGGAGGCGAGCTATCAGCTGCGCAACCTGATGAAGGACTCGGCCGCCTCCTTCGAGGCCCTACAGAAACTCGAGGCACCCACCTTCGACCAGATCTTCAAGAACGAGGAGTTGCGGCGCGAGTTCGAAAACCTCACGCGCAAGCTCGATGCGCCAAACAGCTGAGCCGCTTCTGCCTCACCAATCCGAATAGGTGCCGTAATGGGCGGGTGCCGGCGGCGCTCCGTAGGCCTAGGGTGCGACTGGTGCCGGGAAGGCAACCACCGGTGGCGGGTCATGCGGGATAACCGGTGGAGAATAAACGACGGGGGGCCCAACATAGACAGGTGCTGCAGCCTGCGGACCGGCAAAGTAGGCAGGGCGGCCGTGATCGCCCGACCGATAGCCTCGTGGTGCCGCCGCATATAGTCGTCGACCCGCAGCAGGGCGCTGCCAGCGCCGAGGGGTTTCGCAACCGGACCCCCCCTGGCATGGCCGAGCTTGGCGCGGGCGCCACCGCAACAGCTGCCGCAGGCGCGCCTCCAACACAGGTCGGACCTACGCGCCTATCGGCCGCCAGCCGATCTGACCATGCGCACCAAGTACCCCCACCGGCTCAGACGTCCGCAAGGCCTCAAGCTGCCGAGGTCGCAAGGTGGCGGAACATATTGCGACGTGCTTCCTCGTCCATTTCCGCCTTGAACTTGAACTTGTCCTTGAGGCTGCTCGCGCGCACCGCTGCCGGCCGAGCGCTGATTTCATCCACCAGCCGCTTCAGATGTGGGAACTTCGCCCAGGCCTCCTCGCCCAGGATGAAGGGCACCATCCGCGCCCAGCCCCAAACGTCCATGTCGACGATGGTGTACATGCCGCCCACCATGTAGGCGTTCTTGCTCAGCCGGTCATTGAGAATGTCGTAGTGGCGATAGGCCTCGTATTGGTAGCGGTTGTGCGCGTAGGCCACCTTCTCGGTCGCGTGGTGTCTGAAGTGCACAGCCTGACCCGAGAACGGCCCAACCCCCGTCGCGACAAACATGAGCCAAGAGAGCAGTTCGCCGCGGACCGCCGGGTCGGTGGGAATGAATTTGCGGGTCTTCTCTGCCAGATAGAGCAGGATGGCGTTGCTGTCGAACACAGTCACGTCGCCATCGGCGATGGCCGGCACTTTGCCGTTGGGGTTGATCGCCTGATAGGCCGGCTTGAACTGCTCGCCCTTGCGCGTGTCGATGGGGATCGCCTCGTACGTCAGTCCCGCTTCCTCGAGGAAGAGAGCCACCTTGGTGGGATTGGGCGAGCCGTTGAAATAGAACTTCAGCATGAACACACCTTTGCGTTGGGATTGCTGGTGCTCATGGCCATCGGCAGGCGACGACCATCACTGGGCATTTGTAGCGTTCCGGTGCCACCCCCTGCAACCAAAGGAGGCCGCGCGAGGGAACGCCATCTCAGTATCCGCCCCCGAAGCATGGGCCTGCTCGTGCGTCTCATTCGGCCATCTCAGCAATGACGCGCTGCCCGCGCAAGCTTGCAATCTCCGCTGACGACAGCCCAAGCTCAGCCAACACCTCGCCCGTGTGCTCTCCCAGACGCGGCGCGCCGTAGCGCACGATCATCGGCGTTTCGAAGCGCGCGGCCGCGCGCGTCTGCCGCAGCCGGCCGGCGGTGGGATGGTCGCTTTCGAGCAAGATGCCGCTGGCAAGCACCTGCGGGTGGGTGATGACCTGATCGCGCGTCAGCACCGGCGCACACGGCACGCCCTCGCCCTCGAGCCGCTCCAGCCACTCCTGCGTCGTGCGCGTTTTGAGCACCTCCTGCGTGAGGCCAAGGCGCACGTCGATGTTGCTATCGCGCTGGGCGGGGCTGGCAAATCGCGGGTCTTCGAGCCAGGCGGGCCGCTCCAGCGCCCGCGTCAGGGCGGCCCATTCCTTATTGGTCATGACGGCGGCGGTCATGAAGCCGTCCTTGGTTTCGTAGATGAGATCGATGAAGCTTGCAGCTGTGCGCTGCGGTACCTTCTCACCCACATAAGTCTGCGCCCCCATATCGGAAGCCCACAAGAAGGCGAGCACTGCATCCAGCATGGAAAGTCGCACATGCTGGCCCTTGCCGGTCTTGAAGCGACCCACCAAGGCGGCAGCAATTGCTTGCGCGGCAGTCACGGCGGTGAGCTTGTCCGGCAGCACCGTGCGGATCAGGCGGGGGCGTTGGGTATCCGAACCCGCTTGCACGGTCGTGAGCCCCGAGAAAGCCTGCACGATCGGGTCGTAGACGGGTTTTCGTACGTAGGGACCCCTCTCGCCGAATCCGTTGATTGAGACGTAGACGATGCTGGGGGCCAAAGCGCGGATCGTGGCCTCGTCGATGCCAAGCCGCTCCACCACACCCGGTCGGAAGTTCTGCACGAAGACGTCGGCGCCGGCCGCCAGGCGCTTGACGACCTCGACACCCTTTGCCGCCTTGAGGTCGATTGCCACCGAGCGCTTGTTGCGGTTGAGGTTCAGGAACGAAGCCGAGAAGCCCCTGCGCTTGTTGCCGTAAGAGCGGGTGTGGTCGCCCTGACTTGGCTCCTCCACCTTGATCACGTCGGCGCCCTGGTCGGCCAGGATCATGGTGGCCCAGGGTCCCGACAGCATCGAGGTCAAATCAATGATGCGAATGCCCGCGAGTGGTCCCATAGCGTCCTCGTTACGATGCGTCCTTGCGCCTGGGCTGGCAGCCCTCGGCTGTCGCCAGGCAACCGATGGGCGCCCGCGCACCCATCGCCCCCGAGATAGTAGCATGCCACGGCCCGTGTCGAGCCGGCCCGTGTCGAGCCGGCCCGTGTCGAGCCAGACGAGGTCGTGAGCCTCGCCGATTGCTGCACAAGAATGGCGCGGCTAAACAACGAAGCTCGAGCCGCCCGACCGGAAATGGAGCCCCCATGCTGACCGTCTCGAAAGATCGTCCGCTGCTCACGACCATCACCGGCTCGTTGCCGCGCCCGCACTGGTTCGTTGCCAACCTGCAGGGACGGCCGTTTTCCCTTGCCATGGCCGACATTGCCTTTCGCGAGCAGTACACTGACGCTGTCGCGGCGTATCTCTCCGACCAGGTGCGGGCCGGCCTTGACCTGCTTACGGACGGCGACGCACGTTGCGACTGTGACGTCGGCGGCCGCTCCTGGTTCGCGTACGCGACGGAGCGGCTCTACGGGCTTGAGGGCCATCACGTAGGGCGCGGGCGCACCGCCTCCAGCCGTGACAAGGCGGCGGGCGACATCATGTTCGAGGTGCTCGAGACGCGCGTGCTGCCGAACGTGAGGGGTGGCATTGACCGCGGACCCCTCGAATATGCGCGCGTGTGGAAGGTGGCACAGCGGCTGACGCGCATGCCCGTGAAGTTCGGCGCTATTTCCGGCCAGATGATCGCGACCGGTGTGCATGATGAACACTATGGCAACCGGCGCGATCTCATCATGGCGTTGTCGGAGGCCATGAACGAGGAACTCGTCGAGCTGGCCGATGCCGGCTGCCCAGTGATCCAAGTGGAGGAGCCTGCCATCCATGGCATGGTCGGGGTCGACGACCAGGACGTAACGGGCGAGTTCCTGGTCCAGGCCTTCAACCGCGAAGTGCGCGGCTTGCGTGGTAAGGCGGAAGTGTGGTGCCACACCTGTTGGGGCAACCCCGCCGCCCAGCGCACCGAAACGACGCGGCGCTTCTATAAGCACGCGCTGCCCCATTTCGATGCACTCGATGTCGACGTAGTCACCTTCGAAGCGGCCGACAACGGCGGCGACGAGATCGAGAGCTTCGCCAAAAGTCTCGGAACCGACAAGAAGATCGCCATCGGCGTCATCAGCCATCGCACCTTGCAGGTGGAACGGCCCGAGGCCGTGGCCAGCCTGATCCGGCAGGCCTTGCAGTTCATGCCCCCTGAGCGGTTGATCGTCTCCACCGACTGCGGCTTCGGCCGCCAAGGCATGAGCCGACTGCACGCCTTCTACAAGATGGTGGCGCTGGTGCGTGGCACCAACATCGTCCGCCGCGAGCTTGGCCTGCCAGCAGCCGACATTCTGGCCGCCGACCCCAAGGGCTCGCTCATCGCCTGAGCTGGCGGCGGCTGATTGGTGCGGTCGAGAGGACTCGAACCTCCACGCCTTGCGGCGCTAACCCCTCAAGCTAGTGCGTCTACCAATTCCGCCACGACCGCACGAGGGCGAGGCATCGGGCGCACGTCTAGCAAACTGGAAGGGCGCGAACAAGCCGCACCCGATGGGCCTCCCGCTGCACACGCCACAAGCAACCAACCGGGTTGGCCGACCCCAAGCTCGCCCGATGGGGGGCTCGGAGTGGGGCGGCAAGGCCGGGGCGCGGTTTGCTCAGCGTGGGGGGTGCACCCATGGCAAAGACCCCCCGGCAACCCTAAGCAGGCGTGCCTAGACGAGGTGCATCCCCGCCCGCACGACCATGGGCTGGCTGGCTTGGCATCCCGCCGTCCTGGGCCAGCCTCTGCCGGCGATGCGTGGCACCGACCTCAGGTCCATCGACGGCTCCATGGATCCTCCTCGCATGGAAAAGATGCCATCTGCAGCATCGATCTTCGCGGTTGGCTCGCTCATCAAAAGCACCATCCGACAGCGGCGCGAGAGAGCCGACAACGTCGGCCTAACGGACCCGCCCCCACGCGGGCCACAGATCATAGCCATCGATCTTTCCACAAGAGCGGGGGCAAGCCGGCACTTTTTGCCGGCGCAGCGACGGGTGCCGTCTGGATTGCCCGCAAGCCGATGGCCCGCCGATGGCTAGCCAATGGCAGGCCGTCGAGCCGACATCTCCATCGGGGCGGCTGGTCAAACGGGCCCCCAGTTGCCATCTTGAACGATAGCGGGAAGGCCCGTTTACCATCGCACTCGCTCACCAGGCCATGAGTTTGCCGTCCTCAGCACCCATCGAATGGAGCGTCGCACGCGGCCTCGTCGCATACGAGGATGCCTGCAGCTTCATGGCCGAGCGCGTCGATGCCATCGCGGCCGGCAGGGCGCGCGAGCTCGTCTGGCTCATCGAGCATCCTGCGCTCTACACTGCCGGCACCAGTGCAAAGACAACCGATCTCATCGAGCCGAACCGACTTCCCGTGCACCGTTCCGGCCGTGGCGGTCAGTTTACGTATCACGGTCCCGGGCAGCGGGTCGGCTACGTGATGCTCGACGTGCGCGCTCGCTGGGGCGACGTACGCGCTTTCATCTGCACGCTCGAGGCACTGATCATCGAGGCCTTGGCTGCACTCGGTATAGAGGCGCACGTCCGCGACGGTCTGGTCGGCGTCTGGGTGGGGCACAAGGAGGGAAATGCGCTCCGGCAGGACAAGATCGCTGCCATTGGCGTGCGGCTGCGGCGCTGGGTGAGCTCGCACGGCTTCAGCATCAACGTGGCACCGGACCTGTCGCATTTTGCTGGCATCATCCCCTGCGGCATCCGCGAGGATGGGGTCACGAGCCTGGCCGCCCTGGGCTGTGGCGCTGACATGGACGCGCTCGATGGGGCGCTGCGAAGGGCCTTTGAGCGTCGGGTCGGGCGCACCTGCCAGGGACCCTGAGGCTCCGCCGGAGACCGCCTACCCCTTACCGGGTGGCGTCCCGCCCCCGCCACCGGTGGCGGGTGCCGGCGTGGATGCGCCGGGAGTGCCGGGTGTATCGTAGTAAAGATTGCCTTCCTCGATGGAGACGACGTCGTCGGCCTCGAGCTGATATTCTTCCTCCTCGTCGTCATCCAGGTGAACGGTGCACCCTTTGGCACAGATGCCATTCAGCGCTTGCGAAGGTTTGAGGACGTAGTCCGTCTTGGTATCCCCCTCGACGACCGTCACCTTGTGATCCTGATCGTCTCGATTGGTGATCGACACCGCGTGGGCTGCGGTGCTGCCCAACAGGAGCACGATCGTTCCAATCAACCCCGCAAAACGCATCGACAACATCAAACGCAAAGGGTGCACCCTTATCGGCTCTACTTCTTCTTCTTCTTCGCCGTCTTCTTCTTCGCCGTCTTCTTCGCCTTCTTCGCCTTCATAGCAGTGTCCTTCCATCTGTGACCGAGTCGCCCGAATCGAGTCCGAGCCATGTCAATGTGAAAATTTTTCAGCCAAATGCCAAACGCAATTTTCCGCTGACGCCTATCGATGATTTCGATAGATAGATTGTCATTGTCGAACGAAGTGAGAGTCGAGCATGGACATTGCACTGGCACGCACCTTCTTGATGGTTGCCGAAACCGGCAGCTTCATCGACGCAGGACGCAAGCTCAACATCACCCAGTCGACGGTTAGCGCGCGCATACGTGTGCTGGAGGAGCTGTTCGGCCGGCCGCTGTTTGAACGCTCCAAGAGCGGCGCCTCGCTGACAGGCGCCGGTGAACAGTTCCAGAAGCACGCGCTGGCGCTGGTGCGCGTGTGGCAACATGCCCAGCTGGAAGTGGGATTTTCCGGTCCTTATCGCGACCATCTGGCGGTCGGCGCGCATGCTACGCTGTGGGATGGCTTTCTGATGCGCTGGATCTCGTGGCTGCGCGACAACATTCCCGACATCGCCATCTCGGCGTCTGCCAGCCTATCAGCTGTGATGATCCAGCGCCTGCTCGAAGGCACCCTCGATTTGGCCATCATGTACCGCCCAGGTCAGCCGCCAGGCCTCACGATCGAGCACCTGTTCGACGAAGAGTTCGTGCTGGTCTCCAGCGCCGCGTCGCGTTCGCGTCGCAGCGACAGCAACTATGTGTTTGTCGATTGGGGTCCCGATTTTCAGGCCGAGCACGCCGCTGCCTACCCTGAGCTCACCAACACGGCGGTGAACCTGGATTTGGGCTCCCTGGGCCTTGATTTCCTGCTCGCCAACGAGGCCTCGGGCTACTTTCCGCGGCGGCTCGTAAAGCGTCACGTCAACCGCCGCCGATTGCGCATCCCGCCCCGCGCCCGCGCTTTCAGCTACCCTGTCTATATGGTCTACCCGGAGGCGCGCGACGAGGAGGCCTATGAGCCGATCCTGGCGGGGCTGCGCCGAGCCGCTGAGCGGCTGATCTGAGTGCCGGCCCGCCTCGGCCTGGCTCTCTGACTGGCCGTCGCGATGCACGCACCGAAGGTTTGCCTTTGCACTGGAGCCGCTATGGGCGTTGCGAAGCGCCTTTTGGTGGCGCGGGTGGCTGGGTAGGACCGTTGCAGACCGTTAACCCTTGAGCGGCATCGCCGCAGCCAGAAGGGACCGCATCCCAGCAGGCCGCGGCTCAAACATTCCTTTTGGGGGGTCTCCACCGCACGATTGCAAGGGTGGACAAGCCGCTCGACCCGAGCGGGGTGGATCGCAGAGCGCGACGGCACCATGGGTTCCGTGCGATCTTTGAGGTAAGCCGATCCGCAACAAAACCTCATGGGGGGCAGCACCCATCCTGAATGAGGCCAACAGCCTGGGCTCTGCAGTGGCCACTCCAGGCATCCGGCCACAGCCGGGCAACCCTCTGTGCCCGCTCGCTTTCGCGGCTCCGTCGTGCCATATGTTGAGCCCCAACGCTGTCATGGGGCAACTGCGGCGATGCGTTTGACCAAGTCTACGAGCCACGCCATCCGGATCCTGATCGACTGCGCACGGGCGGAAGGTCGCCTGGTCAAGGTGGCGGAGCTCTCGGCACGCCTTGAGATCACCCAGCAGAACGTGTTCAAGATCGTCAACCTCTTGGCCCGGGCTCACCTGATTGAGGCGATGCGCGGGCGCAACGGCGGCGTGCGGCTGGCGCGGCCGGCGGGTGCGATCCGGATCGGCGATGTGGTGCGCGCCACCGAGGTCACGCACGTCGAAATCGAGGAGCGCCCAGGGGGCCGCAAACCGAAACGGGCGCGGGTGAACCGCATCCTCGATGACGCGCTCGAAGCTTTCATCGACGTTCTCGACCAGCACACCCTGGCCGATATGGCATCCGGTCAGCCCGCAGAGCCTCACCCAGCGCCACGCCGCCGCCCCGCAAGCAGCTCACCCCAGCGCTATCGCCGAGCCCTGCAGCACGGCTGACGCCCAGGAAGCAACGTGGTCTTGTTGATCGTCGCACCAGCGGCGAGGTGGCGGTCGCGCTCGAGCATGCCCCCCCGAACCAGCGATGTATCCCCAGTAGCGCCCCTCGTGGCGCCTGGCCGATATTCCCGGCCCATGCGTTTCAGAACCAAGCGCTTCATTGCACGACGACGGTCAGCCGCATGGACGGATGGATTGCGCAGAAGGCCTCGAACGTACCTGGACCAGGGAAGCGGATCGTCACCGTCTCTGTGGGCTCCTGCGCCCCGGAGTTGTAGTCGAAGCGCGGGTCATAGATGCGCACGTTGTGGGTTCGCGTGTCGTCGTTGAGCACGGTCAGCACCTCGCCGGACCTGACGCGAACGTACTGCGGGTGAAAGAGCTTGTTGGCCTGGCTTACGAGCGTCGTCTCGGTCGGTGGCGTACGCGCCGCTGGTTCGGCCGCGTTCACCCAGGCCTCGCGCGAGGGTTGCGGCGGCGTCTCGCTCGAGAGCGCCTCGAGGAACGCTACGAGATCTGAGCGCTCCCGGTCGCTGAGCGCCAGGCTTTGCGGCAGATCATGGCTGCGCGTGGATCGGGCAAGGCCGCCACTTTCGTAGTGGCGCACCACGTCGTCCAGCGTCGCTAACGAGCCGTCGTGCATGTAAGGCGCCGTCCAGGTGAGCTCGCGCAACGTCGGCGTCTTGAAGGCGTGGTTGGCAGCTGAGAGGCCAATCTGGGCTCCGCGCCCCTTGTCCGAACCCGGCAGCCCGATGTCATAAAAGCCGTGGTCGGTAAAGGCGAACCCGGCATGGCAACTGCTGCAGCGGCCCTTGCCGGTGAAGATGGCAAACCCGGCGACCTCAGAGGGTGTGAGTGCGCTGGTCTCGCCCGCAATCCATCTGTCGAAGCGCGTGGGCGGTGACACCAGTGTGCGCTCATAGGCGGCGAGCGCTTGTGCGATGGTGTGCGGCGAGATCTGAGGAGCGTCCGTGGGGAACGCTGCAGCGAACGCCCGCACGTAGCTGTCATGGCGGGAGAAGCGGTCGACCGCATTCTCTAGGGAGGAGCCCATCTCGTCGGGATGCTCGATGGGAAAGCGGATCTGGTCTTCGAGACTGGAGGCGCGTCCGTCCCAGAACAACAGGGGGCTCCAGGCAACGTTCCAGAGGCTAGGGGTGTGCCGCGCGAGGCGCCGGCCCGTCACCCCCTTGCCTTTGGGTTCACCATCGGCAAACCCAAGCTTAGAATCGTGGCAGGAGGCGCAAGCCACGGTGCCAGTGGCCGATAGTTCCACATCCTCAAAGATGCGCTTGCCCAGAGTAATCTTGGCCGCAGTCGGCGGATTACCGGTCGGATGCGGGATGAACTTCGGACGGGCGAAGCTCGTCTTCAAGACGGCGAACGCATCGGTTGGCTCTGCGGCCCGCACGCCCTCTCCGAAGGGTCGGGGCGCCAACGCGGCGACGGCGAGAAACCCCATCGCCGCTGCGAGCAGGAACGCGCTTGCGGCGCTACGCCGACGGCTTCGCTTGGCGCCGGCCGCTTTGTCCATTGTGAGCGCCCCTGGGTGCGCGGGTTGCGCTTGCGCTTGCCTCCGCGGTCGCTCCTCACTGACCCGCAAGGAACGGGAAGCGGGTGATGTGCCCACACCCCTCCCCATCAGTATCTCGAGGCATGCAGTTCGATGTCGGAGATCAGCGCCGACAGCTCGCCCGGCGCGAGAATAGGTGCTGGGGGCGGCATCGGCGCCGGCCACGCGGCCTTGAGCTTGGCGAGTGCGGTGCGAATGCGGGCTAGCGCTTCTGCATCGACCCTGCCGAGTTCCGGCGCGGCCCGGTCGATCATGCGCTCGGCCTCCCACACGAAGCCGCGGCTGTCCTGGTACTCGACCGGCTTTACGAACCGTCCGTCCTCAATCGAGGACTGATACTCGCTCAACGCCGTCTTGAGCACCTCGGCGGCGGAGCGGATGGTGAAGCCGCGCAGGGGATTCATGAACTTCTGCGCCACCCCCAAAGCCTCCAGCAAGCGCTGATCAACCACGCTGAGCGCCTGCTCGTAGGCGCCCTTCCGCTTGGCCTTCACGGTCTGCGCGAGGGCCTGCAATTCGCGCCGGAAGGGGTGCATGTTATGCAGCTCGATGTACTTCTCCATGAGGCCGTAGAGCTCCTCCGTGGGATGGAGAAAATGCGCCAGAGCTTCGTCCCACAAACCAAGCTCGATCAATTGTCCGCCGACCAAGAGATGCCCGCGCATCAAGGCCAGATCGCGGTAGAACCGAATGCGCGGGTCGCGGGGGCCGCCGTCGGTGAGGTAGGCCTCACCACCGTCAGCTTGAGTGGAGGTTGCAGTCCCGACATCGGCCGGCGCCGGCCTCGCATGGCCCTTGTGCTCCTCTTGCGCCATGGCGCCAATCGAAGCTCCGGCGAGCGTAACGGCGCCGATGCCCACCCACAGCTTGCGCGTCAGTTTTGCCATTATCCCTCCCGACAGGCGTCCCGGCTCTCGGCCACGGGTCGGACCCATCCTGCTGGTCTGCACTATACTCGCTATGCAAAAAGCGTCTGATGCAAGTCGGAGTGCCGATGATCCTCGCCATCGCCGATGCCCTTACCAGCACCGACATCGCCGAGGTGCGCGCTGGTCTCGCGAGCGCCACATTCGTCGATGGCAAGACGACTGCCGGCTGGTCGGCCAAGCTCGTCAAGGCAAACCTGCAGGCGCTCGACAGCCCCGAGTTGCAAAGGCTGCGACAGATGGTGCAAGCGCGCCTCGTCGAGCACGCCGTGTTCGCGCTCGCAACTCGACCCAAGACCATTCTCGGCCCCCTCTTCTCACGCTACGAGCCCGGACACGCATATGGACCTCACGTGGACGACGCCGTGATGGGCGGGGTGCGCACGGATGTCTCCTTCACCCTGTTCTTGTCGGCACCGGAGAGCTATGACGGCGGCGAGCTTGTCCTTGATAGCTCGGCAGGCGCGGACACGTTCAAGCTCGATCCTGGCAACCTCATCGTCTATCCCTCAGCCACGCTCCACCACGTTGCGCCGGTGACGCGGGGGCGAAGGTTGGCCGCGGTCGGCTGGGTTCGCAGCTACATCCGCCATGCCGCACAGCGTGAACTGCTGTTCGACCTGGAGACGGCACGTCGCCGGCTGTTCGAGCGCGAAGGCAAAACATCCGACGGCGATCTTCTCGCCAAGTGCGCCGCCAACCTTGTGCGCATGTGGTGTCAGGATTAACGCATCCCCCTCAGCTGAGGCGCAGCCGGGCTCGTCGGAGACCTTGCGACCATCGTGGATCGATCGCCGGGGGGATCGCCCGAGCCAGGTGCCATCGTGCTCAAGCATCCCCCTCCACGTCATCGGCAGCATCGGCCTGCAGCTGGCCGTAGTTTTGCACACCGATTTTGTTCAACAAGTCGAGCTGAGTCTCAAGGAAGTCGATGTGGCTCTCTTCATCCTTCAGCAGCTCCTCAAACAGCTGCATTGAGACGTAGTCCTCATGCGTGCGGCACACACCGCGAGCGCGCGTGTAAAGGTCGCGCGCGTTCCATTCACCCTTGAGGTCGCACTCCAGCACCTCCTTGAGGTTCTGGCCGATCATCAACGGGGCGATGTACTGCAGGTTCGGCAGGCCTTCCAGAAAGATGATGCGCACCACCAGCTTGTCGGCGTGCTGCATCTCCTCGACGGATTCTTTGCGCTCCTTCTTTGCAAGTTTGGTGAAACCCCAGTTGTCGAGCATGCGATAGTGCAGCCAATACTGGTTGACGGCGCCCAGTTCATGCTTCAGCGCCTCGTTGAGGATATCGATGACCTCTTTCTTGCCTTTCATCCCACCTCTCCCCTACCCTGCTCGGCAGTCTGCTACCGGGCGATGAACCTACCGCGCGCAAGTCATGGCGCGCCACATGGCCGCCGCGACGTGTGCATACCTACGCTGCTTGAGAGGTTTGGGCCAGTGCCGGCGAGCTTAGTTAGGCGGGCTCCAAAGCCGGCCCCTGCGAGACCGCGGCGGGAGTTTCGGTACTCCGCGGCCTGAGGGGATGGAGCTCGATCAAGCGCTGGGCCGGCGTATCGCTGGCGCACTTGCGCAGCCAACCCTGGGCAGTGGCACAGGCGTATGGGCAGACCACACCCCTCTGCGCCAGCTCGTCGATCTTCTTGTAGATCGTGCTGACCGCCAGCGGCGAACAGCTGCAACACACCATCTTTTTGGCAAGGTGGCGATAGACCACGCCGGGCGTCGGCAGGGGTGCGTCGGGAGACCGCAACATCTCGATGAGGGCTTGCTCGATCTGCGCGTCGGTGATGATGAGGCAGGAACAAACGATCATGAACACCTGGATCCCATTGCGGTCATTGCATCAAGGTGCTGGCGGGTTCAATGGCCAGCCACGCGGCACCAGAAGAATACGATCGGGGCAGGACCTGGTCGGCCCCGCGCATCGTCGCAGCAAAGTTCTCCGCACCGCGCACCACCTCCTCGATCATCGAGCAGCCGAGCAGCGCGAAGGCACAAGCGCGCATGGCCGGGCAGGCAGCGTGCTGGCAGGCCGAGATCATCTCAATGGCGATTGATTCGTCGCGGCAGAACCGGTCACAGTCGACGGCTGCAGTCTCAAGATCGCGCTGGGCATGTCGGTTGATGGCCCGCACCCAGCAGGCAAGATCCGTGACCGCACCCTTCGCCGTGGCCGCCCCAAGAGTCTTGCAGTAGGCGCACCACGCTCGCTCCCAACATGAGATGTCGCCGGTGCGTAAGCCTTTCAGCCAATAGCGGAAGCCAAGGCCGATCAGCCGCTCTGCCGCCACTGGTTCGCTGGCGCGCATCGCTACCGACCCGTTGAGGCTGTCGCGCACGCGCATCAGACGGTCCTGATAGAGTGACAACGCGAATGCGCGTGGCCGTCCTGCACTGGCCCGCGGACGCCGCGATGCGCCGTCAAATCGACCATCTCCATCTCCAATGGCTGGGGTTCAAAGCCCCGACCTCGGCAACGCCCCAGCGTACGTCACGAGGCGCGCAGGTGACATTTCGCGACGTGCGCAACCGGTGTCAAGTCTGTGTATTCACTTTAGAATTCGTCGAAATCAAAAGTGGCAGCAAACTCCGACCGCGAGTTGTCAGACCCTCGCTGCGCCCCGAAATGTCCGACTTTGCTCCTGCCAACAGCCAGGTGGCGGAAGACGCCCCGGGCTACGCCAACCCCAGCCGCCGCGTCGCCCACTCCCGCCGGCAAGCGTGGCAGCGGCCGTATTCCCAGCCCCCACTGTGCCTTCGAGTTCAGGCCGCCGTCGGTTGCGGCAGCGGCTGGGATCGGCGACTGCGACGGCAGTACTGGCGCCCCCCGGAGCGAGGGTCGCAGCCGCAAGTGCGAGGCCCCGCAAGCGCAAGCTCGGTCGACATGCAGGTTTGCTGCAAGGCGCGGGTTGCCTTCCAAGGCCATGAGCACGCGCTCGGGCCCTGCGCCCCCAGCACCCAGCACTGAACGCAATGCCCGGTTCATGCACCATTAACCTCGCGGGCAAAGGACCCTGTTGGCGATCGAGGCGGAGCACGGGGTGACCGGAAAAGCCCATGTGGATGGGGACGGGACCGCATGGGGGCTCGCGGCGGCAACATCTCCAGCGAGCTCGGCGTGAGCGGCGCTGGCCCAAGTGCTCGCAAAAAACGATTCTTCGGACCGCCGCAGCAGCGAGGCTCTGCCTGCGCGGCCTCATGCGTGGCCAAAAGCCTTCGACCGTCTCACCCTATGCCCCCGATCGCCGCATTGCCAAAGAGGCACAGCGCTTGACTCCCCCCACGAACCATCCCAGAGAGAACAAATCATGACCGATGCGAGCCGCTTCGTCACCGGTGCCAAGCGCGACGCCGACGCCGCGGAGGCGAGCTTGCGGCCGCAGCTCTTGGCCGAGTTCATCGGCCAGGAGCAGGCGCGCTCCAATCTCAAGGTGTTCATCGCCGCGGCAAAGGCGCGCAAGGAAGCGCTCGACCATGTGCTGTTCGCTGGACCGCCGGGACTAGGCAAGACCACGCTCGCTCAGATCATGGCGCGCGAGCTCGGCGTTGGCTTCCGCTCCACTTCGGGCCCCGTCATTGCCAAGGCGGGTGACCTCGCCGCGTTGCTCACCAACCTGGAGGACCGTGACGTCCTCTTCATCGACGAAATCCACCGTCTCAATCCGGCGGTGGAAGAAATCCTCTACCCGGCCATGGAGGACTACCAGCTCGACCTCATCATTGGTGAGGGACCGGCGGCGCGTTCGGTCAAGATCGAACTCTCGCAATTCACCTTGATCGGTGCCACCACCCGCACAGGGCTCCTCACGACGCCCTTGAGAGATCGCTTCGGCATTCCGATCCGACTCAACTTCTACACTCACGCGGAACTGGAACTGATCGTCACGCGTGGGGCCCGCGTGCTCAAGGTGGCGATCAGTCCCGACGGGGCCGCCGAGATCGCGTGCCGCTCACGCGGCACACCGCGCATCGCCGGGCGTCTGTTGCGGCGCGTGCGCGACTTTGCGGCCGTGGAGCAGGCCGAACTCGTCACCGCTGAAATTGCCGATCGCGCGCTGCGCCAGCTCGAAGTGGATAGCGAGGGCCTGGATGCGCTCGACCACCGCTACCTCACCTGCATTGCCAAGAATTACGACGGCGGCCCCGTGGGCATCGAGACGATTTCGGCTGCCCTCTCCGAGCCGCGGGACGCCTTGGAGGAGATCGTCGAGCCGTTCCTGCTGCAGCAAGGTTTCATCAGCCGCACCCCGCGCGGCCGCGTGCTGACGCTGCGCGCCTACAAGCATTTGGGCCTGACTGGTCCTTCCCGCACCGCCTCCCCGCAGATCGGCCTCTTCGACGATCACCCCGATGAGGCGGAGGATGGCAAAGCAGGGACCGGCTGACTGACAAACCCCACGGCCTTACCGGCGCCCCAACTTTTCCACGCTTTGCCGCCACACAGGCGCATTGCGTGCACGCCCGGCGAAGGTCGCCGGGGTGGGTAAGCGCGCCGCCATCCCAGGATCCGGCCACGTGAGACGCATCTCCCGCCGTCACTTCCTGCAGACACTCGGCCTCTCCGGAGCCGGCGTTGTAGGCCTCTCCGGCTACGGCCTCGCGGTGGAGCCCCTTCGGCGGCTGGAGGTGACACGCTATCGTGTGTCTCCGACCCGCTGGCCAGGCGACCTCGCCTTGAGCATCGCTGTCATCGCCGACGTACACGCTGGCGGCCCGACCATGCCTGCCGAGCGCATCCGCAGCATGGTGGCGCAAACCAACGCCTTGGGTCCCGACGTGATCGTGCTCCTTGGCGATTTCGCAGCAAGCCACAAGTTCAAAACGCGAACCGTGGGGCCGGATGAGTGGGCCCAAGCGATGAGCGAGCTCTCCGCCCCGCTGGGAGTGCACGCCATCCTGGGCAATCACGACTGGTGGGACGACCCTGTCGCCCAGCGCGCGCGCGCAGGGCCCGTGGTCGGCCGACGCGCCCTGGAACGTCGGGGTGTGCCCGTCTACGAAAACGACGTGGTGCGGCTCTCCCATAACGGCCGCCCCTTCTGGCTCGCCGGCCTTGGCGACCAGCTGGCCTTTTTCAACGGCCGGCGCAAAACGGCTTGGAGCAGCTTTGCGGGCGTGCACGACCTCGACGGCACCTTGGCCAAGATCACCGACGATGCGCCGGTGATCTTGCTAGCGCATGAACCCGACATTTTTCCCCGCGTGCCAGCTCGCGTCGCCCTCACCCTGTCGGGCCACACGCACGGCGGCCAGATCCGTTTGCTCGGCTATTCGCCAATGGTGCCGTCACGCTATGGCAACCGCTACGCTTATGGACATATTATCGAGAGCGGGCGGCACCTCATCGTTTCCGGCGGGCTCGGCTGCTCGATCCTGCCCGTGCGCATCGGCGTGCCGCCGGAGATTGTGATGGTCGATGTCGCGGCTGCCTGAACCCGCTCGCTGGCCCGATCTCGCCGGCCGCCTCATCCAGGACGGCGGTGGGCGTTGCCATGTGCTACCTGTCCGCGTCTATTTCGAGGACACGGACTTCTCCGGCCTCGTTTATCACGCTACGTACTTGCGCTGGTGCGAGCGCGGTCGGTCCGACTTCCTTCGCCTCATGGGCAACGACCACCAGGGCCTCAGCGCGGGCGCCGGTGGACGCGAGCCCGCCGCCTTCGTCGTGCGCCGCATGCATATCGAATATCTAAAGCCTGCCCGCATCGATGAAGTGCTGGAGGTCACCACGCGCGCCAAGGAGACCACCGCGGCCACCTTGACGCTCGATCAGCGCATCAGCCGCGACGGCGTCGATCTCTTTACCGCCGACGTCATGGTGGTGTTGATCTCTGCCTCGGGCAAGCCGCAGCGCCTCGCGATGGCCCTGCGTGAGGCCTTGCAGATGCCAAATGCTCTGACGGCAAAGAGATAAAGCCGTTAGACTGTTTGCTCGTATTGACGCAGCGACTGCGCTCAAGCGCAGCCATGGTCACGCGCCAGCGTTCGCGCATGTCCGCAAGGTGGCCCAGATGTGTGATGGGCGCGGCACCTGGGGACCTGTTCCGCTGCAAGGCGTCTCTTGCACCGGATCGAGCAAATGACTATGGCCATGCACCCGGATTTCTGCTGCCGAGGCCTAGACTTCCCCGCCCCAGGTCGGGCCTGTGCTAGTGGAGCGAATGGGTGGTCGAGCGCATCGCGTGATCGGAGGAAAGCATGCCCACTGCCGAACAAATTCAAGAGATGTTCGCCACGCTCCTGCCGGGGCTGATGGGCATCGAGATCGAGGAGACGACGCCGGAAAAAGTCGTTGCCACCATGCTGGTGCGGTCGGATCTATGCACCGTGGGCAACGTGCTGCACGGAGGTGCCTTCATGGCCTTCGCCGACACACTTGGTGCCATCGGCACAGTGATGAACCTGGCGCCCGGCACGCGCACTACCACAATTGAGTCCAAGACCAACTTTCTGGGTGCGGCGCCCGTGAACACGCGTGTGCGTGCGCAATCCACACCGCTCCACCGCGGCAAGACCACGCAAGTCTGGCAGACGATGATCCGATCGGAAACTGGCAAACTGTGTGCCGTGGTCACGCAGACGCAAATGGTGCTGCCAGCCTAAGCAACCCGGCGGCTCCATTCCAGCCCGCGACGAGCAAGGGCCGTCGCCGGCGCACTTCGCGCAACGGCGCCAGCGCGTGCGCCCTCGGCACCTCGAAGGCAACGTTGTGGTGAATGGACAACGGCTGGCACAAATGAGCCTCACGCTGAACGCGTACCTGGAAGATCTCGGATTGGCGCTTTGCGATCTTGATCTGCCCGGCCGACCCAGGCACCAACCGAGCGCCGATCCTCAAGCCTCGATGGTACCGGTCAACCTGAGGGGTTCTCAACCTGGGGTGCCCTCAAGTCCCCCTCAAGTCCCCTGCCATTTCCCATCCCGCAACCTCGCCACAACATGAGCGAGGTCGCCGCGGGCCCTGTGGTTGCCTCGCTCGGGCCAGTCGGCCCAGTGGCGCAGCAGTCGACGACGGGTTGGCGTTCCCCCTTCCGCGGCCCACGTTTTTCCCTATCATCAGGCCGGGGGGGCGGCCCCCCCTGTCCCCGGGGCGTGCATGTTTAAGAAAATCCTCATCGCCAACCGCGGCGAAATCGCCTGCCGCATCATCAAGAGCGCGCACAAGCTCGGCATCAAGACGGTTGCCGTCTACTCCGAGGCTGACAAGGATGGCCTTCACGTGGAGATGGCGGACGAAGCCGTCGGCATTGGACCGCCGCCCGCCGCACAGTCCTACTTGCTGATCGATAAGATCATCGAAGCTTGCCGTAGCACAGGGGCCCAAGCCGTGCATCCTGGCTATGGCTTCTTATCCGAGCGTCCCGCCTTTCCTAGTGCGCTCGAGAAGGCCGGCATCGTCTTCATCGGCCCGAATGCGCGCGCCATAGCCGCAATGGGTGACAAGATCGAGAGCAAGCGGGCCGCGGCTAAGGCCAAAGTCTCCACCGTTCCGGGCTACCTCGGCGAGATCAGAGATGCCAAGCATGCGGTCGAGATCGCCGCCGAGATCGGCTATCCCGTCATGATCAAGGCCTCAGCGGGCGGCGGCGGGAAGGGCATGCGCGTGGCCTTTGGCCCCAAGGAGGCAGAGGAAGGCTTCGGGCTCGCCCGCTCGGAAGCTCGCTCCAGCTTTGGCGATGACCGTGTGTTCATCGAGAAATTCATCGAGAACCCGCGCCACATCGAGATCCAGGTGCTGGGCGACAAGCTGGGCAACATCATCTATCTCGGCGAACGCGAATGCTCCATTCAGCGCCGCAACCAGAAGGTCATTGAGGAGGCCCCATCGCCGCTGCTCGATACCAAGACGCGCAAGGCCATGGGCGAGCAGGCGGTGGCTCTCGCGCGGGCCGTAGGCTACGACAGCGCCGGCACCGTGGAGTTCGTCGCCGGTCAAGACCGATCGTTCTATTTTTTGGAGATGAACACCCGTCTGCAGGTGGAGCACCCCGTCACTGAGCTCGTCACCGGCATCGACCTTGTCGAACAGATGATCCGCCTCGCCGCCGGCGAGAAGCTCAAAATCCGGCAGGCGGACGTAAAGCTCAGTGGCTGGGCCATCGAGTCGCGCGTCTACGCCGAGGATCCCAACCGCAATTTCCTTCCCTCCATTGGCCGTCTCACCCGCTACCGCCCGCCGCAGGAAGGCGCCGCGCTCGGCGGCACCATCCGCAACGATACCGGTGTGTTCGAAGGTGCCGAGATCTCCGTCTATTACGATCCGATGATCGCCAAGCTCGTGACGCACGCGGCAACGCGCGAGGCTGCCATCGATCTGCAGTCTCATGCGCTCGACGCCTTCGTCATTGACGGCGTGGAGCACAACATTCCCTTTCTGGCCACCGTCATGCAGCACCCGCGCTGGCGCGAGGGCCGGCTCTCGACCGGCTTCATCGCCGAAGAGTTCAAGGGCGGCTTCAAACCGCGCGTTCCACAGGGCGAGGAGCTGCAGCTGTTGGCCGCCGTTGCCATCGCCATCGATCATCTGGGCAACGCCCGTCGGCGCCAGATCACCGACCAAATGGGTGGGCCCGCCGTGCGCTTTGCCAGTCGCCGCATCGCCGTGGTCGGCAACGAGCGGGTAGAGGCGGTCGTTGAAGGCAACCTGGGCGCGCCGATCCAGGTAACGTTCCTCGACCGCGACGGCCAGCGCCGTGACACCCTCAGGCTCGAGTCGGATTGGTGGCCCGGCGCGCCGGTTTGGACCGGGACGGTGCACGACAAGCCGGTCTGCGTGCAAGTTCGCCCCATCCTCAACGGCTACGCGCTAGCCCATAAGGGTTTCAACGCTCGCACGCACGTCTACACCGAAGAGGAGGCCACCCTCGCAGCGCTGATGCCGCAGAAGGCAGCGCCAGATACCTCCAAGCTGCTGCTTTGCCCCATGCCGGGCCTCGTCAAGGCAATCCACGTAGGGCCTGGGCAGGAAATCAAGATGGGCGACGCTCTGTGCATCGTCGAGGCCATGAAGATGGAGAATATCCTGCGCGCTGAGCGCGATGGGATCGTCAAGGCCGTCAAGGCCAAGCCGGGCGACAGTCTGGCCGTGGATGCTGTGATCATGGAATTCGCCTGATCCCGCTGCGCCACCAGGACAGCTGCGACGACGCCAGTCACAATTGCTTTCGTGATCGCAGCTAGGTTCTGCGGCGGCACCCTCTATGAGCGGGAGGTCAACCGCTGCCCGCTGGTCGCTCCCACAAGGCCGTTCACAGCTGCGATGTCCCGAACGTGTCACAAGACTGGGGCTGGCCGGAATCGATGCCGCGCTTGAACCACCGGACGCGCTGCTCGGCGGAACCGTGGGTGAAGGTCTCCGGCACTACCCGGCCCTGGGCGCGGCGCTGC
>DATBGH010000023.1:0-12037 GCA_036558085.1 Hyphomicrobiaceae bacterium | reverse complement strand
TTATTTCGCGAGGATGCGCGGTCAGTCGCGGCGGAGGCGGCGAGTGGGCAGCATTCGCAGAAGGAGGCCATCCCTTAGGATGAGTTGGTGACGGAGCACCACGCCGATGTGGCCGGCCAGGGCCAGCAGCAGAGCGAAACTGCCGGCAATGTGCGTCCATTTGGCTGCGGTCGCCAACAATTGCCACTCGCCCATGGGATTGGGCAGGTCCCAGGCGCCGAAGAGCGTCACGCCAAAGCCTGCAGCCGTCACGTAGAGGTAACCGCTGATCGGCATGACGAACATCGCGGTGTAGAGCCCTTGCTCTGCATGATGCACGAATTTGCGCTCGGCCGCGCTCAGCGTTGGTGCCCAATCAGGCAACTGGCCGCGCTTGCGCGCGAGCAAGCGCAATAGAGCGACGACGAGCGCTATGAGACCGATCGATTTGTGCCAGTTGTAGTAGGTGGCCTGCGACAGACCCAACTGGGTCGCGCCGGCATCGAGGCGCAGCATGATGTTGGCGGCTGCGAACTGGAAGGCGAACAGCACGACCACCAGCCAATGGACAAGCTTGGTCAGCGCGCCGTAGCCTGACTGCGTGTTGAGCCAAGTCATTGGCCGCAATCGCCGTAACACATCCCCGCATTTTTGATGGTCGCGGCCGTCAACGCATGGTGACCAGCCGCGCGTAGCCTTGTTCGACCGTGTCCGCGAGCAGCTGGGCGTATTCGCGGTAGTTGGCCTGCTCGGCGCCGATCTCGCCGATGGCCGCGCCGGCAAAGTCGTCGCGTTTGAGATAGACAATGGGCGCGCTCACCGGAAGCAGCTGAGCGCGCTGTTTGGCAAGTGTGGTGACGAGCCCGCGCATCTGACCAGCGGGGTCGAGTTGGGAGACCATGACCATGCGCATGGCACCCTTCGTCAGCGACACCAGATGGATGTACATGCTGGACGCCGGGACGTAGAGCCGACCCCGGTGCAGGAACGGCTTGTCGGGTCGATCGCGCTCCTGAAACACTAGGCTTGGCCAGTCGTCCTCCCAGGAGATGTCGGTGCGATAGGCCATGATGCCGCCGGCGATGGTGAATGAGGGGCGGATGGTGAGATAGCTGCCGATGTAGTGGTCGGTTCCGGCGCGCGTATAAGCGCCCATATAGACGGGCGCTGCTCGACCCTCTGCACCATTGGGCTCGGGAGCCTCGCGCGGCTCCGCGGAGCCGGCCTCCTTGGCCCAGGCGCCCCGCACCTTGTCGAAGTCGAGGCCCAGCACCATGCACACGTCAAACAGGGTCTGATCGCGCACGGAGCGGCCGGAGAGCAGGTTCTGGATGGTCTTTTCGTGAATGTCGGCGGCGTCGGCGAGCTCGGCCTGCGTCATCTTCTTCTCGATCATCGCCGTCTTAATGAGCGAGAGCGCAGCCGATTGCTTGCTGTTCGTGCGCATGAGCGCTCATTCCTTGCCTCGACCGAGCGTGAGCGTAGCGGAATCGGAGCCAAACTGTAATCCCTCAAACTCAAACTCATGCGGCGTCTATTTCGAGCGCCACTCGCCCGATGGCCGTGCGCAACTTGAGCAGCCGCATTGCCGCGGCCCACTCTGGCAGCGGGAACCGGGCGCTGACGAGGGGGCGCAGCCGGCCTTGAGCGGCGAGGCTGAGCACAGCATCAAGCTCGCAGCGGCGCAGCGCCGGATCCCGACGCCCGGCCTCGCCCGCGCGCACGCCAATCACCGAACAGCCATTGAGCAGGATGCGATTGGCCGCATAGGCGGGGATGCTGCCGCCGGCAAAGCCCGCGATCAGCAGCTTGCCGCCATGGGCGAGACAGCGCAGCACGGCTGCCTGATCGATCCCGACCGGATCGAGCACGACATCGACCCCTTCGCCGCCGGTGAGGCGCTTGACCGCCGCCTCGACGGGCTCCTTGCTGTAGTCGATTGCCGCATGGGCTCCGTTGCTGATCGCAGCTTCGAGCTTCAGTGCACTGGAGGCGGCGGCGAGGACGTGCACGCCGATGGCCTTGGCAACCTGCACGGCCGCCAGACCCACGCCGCCCGCGGCGCCGAGCACCAGCAGCCGCTGGCCCGCCGCCAGCCCACCCCGCGATACGAGGCCATGGTAGGCGGTGCCGTGCGCGACGAGAAACGTCGCCGCCTCGGCGAACGTGAAGGCCTGCGGCATGGGAACCACCTGGCTGGCGGGCACCACCGCTTCCTCCGCATAGCCGCCCGTGCGCATGCGCGCGATCACGCGTTGACCGAGGCAGAGGCCGTGCACGTCGGCCGCCATCTCGATGATGACGCCAGCCGCCTCGACACCAGGTACGAACGGCAGCTGCGGGCGATGCTGGTAGAGGCCTTGGATGGTGAGCAGATCGGGAAAGTTGATGCCGGCCGCCTTGACGCTGACGCGGACTGCCCCGGGTGAGAGCGTCCGGCGAGCCAAGGGCTGCAGTCGCAGGCTTTCGGGGGCGCCAAGCGCGGCACAGACCACGGCGCGATACGTTGCGTCGACCATTCTCATTCCTCGCGTCTGACCCGGTCAGCGGACTAGCCCGAACGCACCCCACAGCAGCACGAGGCCAGCGCCGGCGAGCAAACAATCCATCAGGGCGCGAAATTGGCGCGCGTCAAGGCGCAGCACGAACCCCTTGGCCAGCCATGATCCCAACATCAGCGTTGCACCGACGATCAGCCCTCGCACTACGGTGTCGGTCGGCAGGGCATCGAAGCGCTGAAATACGATCGCCTTGGTGAGGCCGATGGAGAGGGAGCCCAGCGCTTCGGTGGAGAGATAGGCGCCTTTGATGAGCCCATAGGCGAGATAGAATGGTGTGTTGATCGGTCCCGTTGAGGCGACCATACCCGAGAGATAGCCGATGCCTGCTCCCACCAGCGCCAGCTGCCAGGCCTGGATGCGCAGGCCACGCGCCAATAGCCAGCGCCGTGCCGGAATCATGCCGAGGAACAGCGCGCCGAGAGTACCTTCCACGAAGCGCGGCTCCAGGATCAGCAACGTGCGCGCGCCGAGCGCTGCTGCCGGGATTGCCGTCGCGCAATAGTAGGTATTGGCGCGCCAGTCGACCTCGCGCCACCACACGACCACGCGCGAGAAATTGGCCAGCAACGCGGCGATTGCCATGATAGGCACGGCTTCGCGCGGGCCGAACACAAGCATCAGCGCCGGCATCAGCATGATGGAGGAACCAAAGCCAACGATGCCGCTGAGTGTGCCAGAGGCGAGGCCGAGCGCGAGGATCACAACCCAGGTCATGAGATCGGCCCGCGCCAGCCCTGCATCGGCTGCCCCATTCGTTCCCGGCTCGTCCGGTTCCGTCATCCAGCCTGCAACGAAACATCGAGCGCTTCCAGCGCCTGCAAACGAAAACGGCGGATGCTTGCGCATCCGCCGTCACAGTTGAAGGGAACGCGAGGGTTACTTGCCCAAGATTTCCACCGCCACGCGTGCCACGCCCTGTGCCGTCATGCCGATGACGCTGGCGGCGGCTTTGGAAAGATCGATGATGCGGCCAGCGACGTAAGGACCGCGGTCGTTGATCTTGACCTCCACCGAGCGGCCGTTGCCCAAATGCGTGACCCGCACGCGCGTGCCGAACGGCAACGTCTTGTGGGCGGCGGTCAGGCCATTGGGGTTGAACCGGCCGCCAGAGGCGAGCGCCTGCGGCTGCCAGTAGTAGGATGCCATGCCCATGGCTCGCTTGTGCCCGTCGCTGCCGACGCTCTTGCTGGTGGATGGCGGCCTGACGGTCGGTAGCGATGCGACGCGCGCAGCGGGGGCGCGGTGCGCGAACCTGCCGCGGACGGACCGGCGCGCCGTACGCTGATGACGCCGCATGGATTTGGCGATGCGCATATGGCGCCGCTTGGCGTAACGGGACGGGGAGACACCGTGCCGAGAGGAGCGGTGCCGGGCCATGGCCCCGCCGCGTTCGCCGTAATAGCCGCGGGCCTGACGCGCATGGTGCAGCCGGAGAGCTGGGACCGCGGGCCTGAAGCGGAGGCCTTCCGACCAGCGCTCCGCAGAGCCTTCCCGCACGGAGCCGTGCGACTGGGCTGCAGCGGGCAGCGAAATGCCCACGCTCGCAA
The DNA here is from genome assembly GCA_036558085.1 of Hyphomicrobiaceae bacterium. Lineage (GTDB taxonomy): Bacteria > Pseudomonadota > Alphaproteobacteria > Rhizobiales > Hyphomicrobiaceae > AWTP1-13. The sequence continues at coordinate 7,950 of DATBGH010000023.1, read as the reverse complement.
GGAGCGAGAGCACTAGGAATGCAAAGAGATATCTCATCACGTCTTCTCCTCTGCGCATGACCTTGCGGCTCCGGGGCTGACCCGACGCCAGCCCGTCAATGCGGGAGCCCACACGGCGTTCCCGCCTGTTGATGTTGGATGAATGAGAGCGGCTAGTTTTCCGTCCGCCTGCAGTTCGTCCTGGAGCCGAATGCCAGAACCCCACGAAAGCACTGCTTATTTCGCTCAGCAGTGCCGGTCCGGCGGCGGCAAAACAGCAAGCGAGGCCGAGCCGGTCAACCGCAATTCATGAACCGGATTCATGCATTTGCCGCAGGAGGCTCACATGACACCTGAAAATTCAAGGGCGGGCAGCCATACGCCACACCGCGGCGTGACGTATGGGCCACACGGAATAAATTGTCGCAACCGCTCGGGAGGGGCGGCCCGTCGGCAAGCTGCTCGTCGCTCGGGCCGTTGTCGCAGCGATCTTCGGTTGCGCTTGGAGCATTCGCTCGCTTTGGTAGCGCTTCTCCTAGAGCGAGCCCGGATAGCCGCCACCGTCGATGAGCAGGTTCTGGCCGGTGATGTAGCCGGCATGCGCCGAGCAGAGAAAGGCCACGACGGAGCCAAACTCTTCAGCCGAACCAAAACGACCTGCGGGCACGGCCGCCTTGCGTTCGGCGTCCAACACCGCGTAGGCCACCTTGCGCGCGTCCGCCATCTTCTGCGTGGTGCCGCGCAACCGATCGGTGTCGAAGGGACCAGGCAGAATGCCATTGATCGTCACGTTGTTGCCGATCGCCTTGCGCGCCAGAACGGCCACGGCACCGGTGAGACCGAGCCGCGCCCCGTTGGAAAGTTCGAGCGCGGCGATTGGATGCTTGATCGACGCTGAGGTGATGTTCACGATCCGGCCGAAGCCGCGCTCGACCATGCCGTAGACGGTGGCGTGGATGAGAGAGATTGGGGTGAGCATGTTGCCCTCGACGGCCTTGCGCCAGTCATCGAGAGAGAAATCCTTGAAATCGCCCGGAGGTGGACCACCGGCGTTGTTGATGAGGATGTCCGGGTTTGGACAAGCGGCCAGCAGCGCTTTGCGGCCGCCCTCAGTTGTCACATCGCACACGACGGGCGTCACCTTGGCGCCGGTGGCAGCCAGCTCGCGCGCCGTGGCGGTGAGCGTCTCTGCGCCTCGCGCGCAGATGACCACTTCCACACCCTCGCGCGCTAGCGCCTGAGCACAGCCCTTGCCAAGCCCTTTTGATGCCGCGCAGACGATGGCCTTCTTGCCTTTGATGCCGAGATCCATGAGAGGCGTCCTCCGATAGGCAACGCATATGCGCAGATAACCTAGTGCAATGTCGAGGCGGGCGCAGCGCAAAAGCGCCATCGGCGGTCAGCGTGGCAAGCGAACGTCACGGCGCATGGCCATCTGCACCTGCCCGGCGTCCCGCCCTGGATTTGGGCGGCGCTCCGCGAAAGCAGACGGCGCGGTCGGTCCGATCGGCCAAAGATGAGTGCCGGCGCCCGCAAGTGTCACAAGCAAGCGAGGTGGTGAGGTGACCACCACGTGCACTACTTGCGCAGCTCGTTTTCGATCTTATCGAACATGTAGGCCCATTTTGCCTTCTGCGTCTCGACCAACGTCGCCATGCTGGCGCGTAGGCTGGTGAGCAGCGCGCAATCGGGCGCTTCTGCGCCGGCTCCCGATTGGCCGGCACTGGTAATGCGCGACACGAGTTCGTCGGATTTGCGATCGAAACCTCCGATCGTGTCGTCACGTACGAGCGGCTCGGCTTCGGCAAGGAACTGTTCGTCGCTCCAGCCGCGCTTGGTTTTGAGCTGGCGCAGCTTGGCTTGGAACGGCGGGGTATTCTGCTGAGCCAACGCCCGCAGCGCGTCACCCGCCTCGTCGACCACGGACTCAAAGTCTGCTTTGCTGCATTTGGGCTGCGCTACCACTGCGCGGCCCGTGGGCGAGGCGATCAGCAGAGCCGCAAGCACCACCAAGCCCGCCCGCATATTGCGCTCCCCGTCCGACGTCGAGGTTACCCATCGCCTGGATAGAAGACGGGCGCAAGTGGGGTCGGCGAACTGGGCCGCAAGGTGCGGTGCTCGCGCCGGGCGCACATTGGCACTACCCTAAGATCGCCCTGTCGATGGCGCGCGCAGGGAAGTGGTGTTCTGTTCGGGGCTTGCCGTATGGCGAGTCGGCAACCTGCCAAGCGGCGGGCACTTGCCTAGAACGCCGGCCCGAATTTGTTGGACTTGGGGAAGCCTCTGGGAGCAAGGCGTCCGGCCTGGGCGCGCTGGCCGACCCAGTCTCTGAGCTCCGTCATCGGCACGCTGAACGTGCGTCCGGCCGCGTCTAGCCAGGAAAGTCCGTCGGCTCTCTTGAACACGCGCGCATCGCACAGGCCACCGTCCTTGAAGCGCTGCAAGCGAATACCCTTGCCGCGGCTCATCTCCGGTACTTCCTCGACAGAAAATATCAACATCTTGCGGTTCTCGCCGATGGTGGCGACGGTGTCGCCTTCCGCCGGCACGCAGGCGCATGCCTCCGCCGGCTCATCAACGTTCAGCACCTGTTTGCCTTTGCGGGTCATGGCGACCACGTCGTCCTCGGGAACGAGGAAGCCGTGCCCGGAGGTGGCGGCAACCAGTAGCTTGCGGCCCGGCTCGTGCACGAAAATCTCGACGAACGCATGATTCTCTTCGAGATCCACCATCAGCCGCACAGGTTCGCCATGCCCACGTCCGCCGGGAAGCTGGTCGGCGGCGAGCGTGAACACCTTGCCGTTAGAGGCCAGCAGCAGCAGCTTGTCTGTGGTCTGTGCGCGTACCGCGCGCCGCAGGCCATCGCCCTGCTTGAACTCGAGCTTGGAGGTGTCGTCGATGTGTCCCTTCATGGCTCGGATCCAACCCTTTTCGGATAGGATCACGGTGATGGGTTCCTTCTCGATCATGGCTTGATCGAGGTCGACCTCGATGGCCGGTGCCTCGGCAAAGGAACTTCGGCGGCGGCCAAGCTCGGTCCGCTTGGAATAGGCCTCGCGCGTCGCCTTCACTTCTTCGGCGATGCGGTCCCACTGCTGTTCCTCCGACTTCAGCAGAGACTTGATCTCGCGCCGCTCCTTGGAAAGTTTGTCGTGCTCGGCCTTGATCTCAATCTCTTCCAAGCGCGACAGCGACCTCAGGCGCAGATTTAGGATCGCCTCGGCTTGCACATCGGTGAGCTTGAACCGCTTGATCAGCTTGGCCTTGGGATCGGCATCGAAGCGGACGATGCGGATCACCTCGTCGATGTTGAGATAAGCGATCAGATAGCCGTCCAGCACCTCGATCCGGTGCTCGATCTTTTTGAGACGGCACTGGGAGCGGCGTACGAGTACGACCTGGCGGTGCTCGAGCCAGCGCTTGAGCACGTCGCGCAGCGAAAGCACACCGGGGACCTGGCCGGCGGAGAGCACGTTCATGTTGAGGGAGAAGCGTACCTCGAGCTCGGTCAGCTTGAAGAGGCTTTCCATCAGCACCACGGTGTCGACAGCCCGGCTCTTGGGCTCGAGCACCAGGCGCACGGTCTCGGCCGACTCATCACGCACGTTGCCCAACAGCGGCAACTTCTTTTCCTCGATCAGCTCGGCGATGCGCTCGATGAGTTTGGCCTTTTGTACCTGGTAGGGGATCTCGCTGACCACGATTTGGTAGGTACCCCGCCCCGTGTCTTCCTTCTCCCACTTCGCCCTGAGGCGGAAACCGCCGCGACCGGTCTTGTAAGCCTCCAAGATCGACGGGCGCGGCTCGACGATGACACCGCCGGTGGGGAAATCCGGCCCCGGCACCATTTCAACCAACTTGTCGACGTGCGCATGCGGGTGCTTGATCAGGTGCAGGAGCGCGTTGCACAGCTCCTCGACATTGTGAGGCGGGATGCTGGTCGCCATCCCAACGGCGATGCCGGCGGTGCCGTTGGCGAGCAGGTTGGGGAAGTTGGCTGGAAGGACGACAGGTTCGTGGTTGGTACCATCGTAGGTCGGTCGGAAATCGACCGTCTCCTCGTCGATGCCATCGAGCAGCAGACCGGCGACCTGTGTGAGACGGCTTTCCGTATACCGCATGGCCGCGGCATTGTCGCCATCCACGTTGCCGAAGTTGCCTTGGCCGTCGACAAGCGGGTAGCGAACGGCAAAATCCTGGGCGAGCCGTACGAGCGCGTCATAGATCGCCTGATCACCATGCGGGTGGAAATTGCCCATGACCTCGCCGACGATTTTCGCGCACTTCTTGTAGCCGCCGGTGGGATCGAGCTTGAGCTCTCGCATCGCGTAAAGGATGCGCCGGTGCACGGGCTTGAGGCCGTCGCGCACGTCGGGCAGGGCCCGGTGCATGATGGTCGAGAGGGCGTAGGCGAGGTAGCGCTCCTCCAGTGCATCTTTGAGCCGGATGGGCTCGATAGGGGGAGGAGGGGGCGGCGCGAGAATCGTGGTCTTTGGCATGCCTGTTGGTTACCCGCGAGGAAGCCCGATCTCAAGTGTCCGGGCGTCGCGCTTGCACCGGTTCGGCAACGCTGAGGCCCCGCGTTGAGATTTCTAAGCAACGGAGGCCATGATTATCCCCCGCCGTGGCGCTCGCCCGAGGCAGGCAGCTGTTGTGTGAACAGGCGTGCCCCATTGATTCTATTAGCGGACCATCCTTCCTTGGGTTTCGCGGAACGATTTTCGCGAACGATTTGAGGTCTAACAAAGCGATTGCGTGAAGGTCAAGCTGGCCGGTCAACTCGTCCATGTGAAGCGCCTATCCAGGCAATAAACTCGATCGCCCTGCCGTTTCACACGGATGTTCGCCTGGTCGCAGATATGGCGCAGGACGGCGCCGAACTGGGTCGCAGGCCATGCCTGCTGCCCTAGCTTCGTCTGCCACTCTCGGAAGCCGCTATAGACATCACCCCAGTCTGCTCGGGCGCCGCGGGCCGCTGGCATGTGCTGGGAGAGGAATGCGATGACTGGCTTCGGATCGACCGCATGGTCATCCGCAGCTTTCTGAACGCCACTCAGTTTCGGAAGCGCTCTGGGGACGGTTTCCAGAGTGGTAGGCGGCAGAACTTCCATGGCTAGGGTAGGCGAGCCGGTTTCCAGATCTCGGCCTTGGCGCGCTTCGGCGGGCTCCACAGCGCGCTTCGACCGCAGGAGCTCAGGCAGCGCCAGCACCGCAGCAATCAGCAGCTCCACAATGGCCGAGACAAATCCCTGCTGGATCGTGGCCGCGGTTAGCGCAGGGATCGACAGCACTCGCCCTAGGGCGTTGCTGAGCGCGTTACTGCTTGGGGCTATAGGGGCCGCCGCTAGACCCTTCCGTAGGCCTGCGGCTTCTGCGGACAATTGGGTCGCGCGGTCCGTAGCTGCCTTATCGGAAACTGCTCTCGCAAGGGCGTCCCGCTTGGCCTGCTCCTCGAGCTCTCGCGCCCTACAGCGCTCGCCACGCGTCTCGTTGTTGGCGCCGCATTCGGCCTTCCGGTTGTGCTCGGCGAGCTCGGCGGCGCTCTTGGCAGCGGCGATCGCCTCGGCCGTGGTGGCGGTGAACCTCATGGCGCCGAGTTCGCGCTCTAGCCTTGCCAGGGCCTTCCGATCCTCGTCCGTGTCGGCCGTTATCTTGGCGCCTCGCGCCTCGATCCCAGCGCCTCTTTGCGCGATTGCGCCGAGCGTATGGGTCCAGTTCGCGAGGATGGCCAGCGTAGCCAGCAGCCACCAGAACCCCGCGGCTGCCTTGTGTCCGCGGTTTCCAACGGCGATGGCTATGGCCGGCCCCAGAAATGCCCCTGAGGCAACCATGGCGAACAGGAAGGCGGTTGCCGCACCATCGGTCGGGGTATCCGATGTGACGTAAGCAAAGCGTGCCACGAAGGCGATCCCGATCGCTGCTGGGATGCCGGCGCCGATGTAGGCCAATGCCGTGCCCAGGACCCTAGTCGCGAGCATCTCCGTTCTGCCCCTTCAGAGTATTGATGAATTGCAGGAACGCGCGCTCAACAAATTCTGCCTTGGTCAGGTCGTGCCGCTCGCAGGCATCAGCCACCAACTCGAATACTTCCGACGTGACATTGGTGTTGAATTGCCGGTCCCGATTGGTGCTCTTGCGGCGTCGCCCATCCGTCGACTTTAGCGGCGCCCGCTCGCGGCTCCGCCGGCTGCGGACGGTGGTGCCTTCCGTCTGGCGCGGAGCGTGCTGGATGAGCGCCCGGAGGTCGCCGTGGTCGAGCGGCTTGATCTTCGGAGCTTGGTCGGGGCGATCCATTGTTATGTTCCTACTTTCTTATTTTCATACTTCCCGTGCCCGACTGCGGCGAGCGCGTGCTTGCGGATCTTCCGCCAGAGGATGTCGATCTCCACCTCGGTTTCGGCGGCCTGTTTTCGGTCTTTCGTGTACTCCGGGCCTGTAGCACCACCGATCATTGAGCCCACGTAGGCTTGCCGATACGAGAAGACCTCCTCAAGAGCGTGCCCAGGCGCTTTCTGCTCGAAGATGCCAGCCAGAGACCTCATGTGCCGTATGGCAACAGACGCGTGTTGGTCCCGGGAACTGGTCGTCAGCTACCAGGCGGCGCGAGCCGGCAAGCTTAGCGATCGAGAGCGCATCGCTTACGAGCGGGGAGTAAGGTCACTGGCGGAACTGCCGCTGTTGATCGAAGAGCGCTCGGGACTGACGGCGTCCGAAATTACCTCTGGCACACGGCGTGCTGCTGAGCAATTTGACCGGCAGGGCAAGAAGCTCGGCTTGGTGATCGTCGACCATCTCGGGAAGGTGCGCCCCTCCGCGCACTACCGAGGTCAGAAGGTGCATGAGCTCGGCGAGATCTCGGAGGCCATGGCTCATCTCGCCAAGTCAGAGAACGTTGCGGTTCTCGCGTTGCACCAACTCAATCGAGCCGTAGAGGGTCGCGAGAACAAGCGACCGCAACTCTCCGATCTGCGCGAGTCAGGCAACCTCGAACAGGATGCTGACACTGTGATGTTCGCCTACCGGCCGGCCTACTACCTGGAGCGCGCGCGGGATGACGATCCGAACGAAGAGCGCAATCGCATCGAGAATTTGAACGCCAAGCGCAATGATCTCGAGCTGCAAATTGCCAAGCAGCGCAATGGGCCGATTTGCACGATCGAGCTCTTCTGCGACATGGCCGCAAATGCCATCCGCGACAAGTGGAGGCCGACGAAGTGATCGATTTCACCAAGGAGGCTTTGCGTTTCGCCAGCATTGGGTGGAGCGTATTCCCGCTCGGTCACGGCTCAAAGATGCCGGCCATCAAGGGCGGCCACGGTGTCAAGGATGCCTCGCTTTGCCCCGACGACATTAGAGCATGGGGTCGTATCCACCCACGCGCCAACATCGGGGTCGCCTGCGGTCCAAGCAGTGGCATCGTGGTCATCGATATCGATCCGAGAAACGGGGGGCACGAAAGCCTCGCCAGACTCGCCGCGAAGGGCCGAGTGTTACCGTGTGGGCCGCGGGCGCGAACCGGCAACGGCGGTGCCCACCATTTCTTCCGGTTCGATCCACGCATTGCCAATAGCAAGAACAGGCTGGGTGCTGGCATCGATGTGAAATCGACGGGCGGATACGTGGTTGTCGCGCCATCGGAGATCGGATCATCGAAGAACGGGGCTGGCGGCAGCTATTACTGGGACATTTCACCATTTGACGTGGTTGTGCCACGGCTTCCCATCTGGCTAACGACGATGTTGGCACCGTCCGCGCCTCCGCCTCGCTGTCGTCCCCATGAGCGAAGCTCCGTCGGATCCGCCGAAGTGGATCGCTTGGCAAAATGGGTAGCGCGGGGGGCGGAAGGAGAACGGAACAATCGCCTCCACTGGGCCGCCTGTCGGGTTGGTGAGATGGCAAGAGAGCACAAGGTGGCCGCAACGGCTGCCGGCCAATCTCTCGTGAGCGCTGCCGTCCAGGCTGGCCTCGAGA
>DATBGH010000022.1:0-99419 GCA_036558085.1 Hyphomicrobiaceae bacterium | reverse complement strand
TGCCGTCAGCTCGTTTGCGATGAAGGGCGATGAGGAGAAGGCACGCGCGGCCGGCTGCGACCACTACGTCACGAAGCCCTATAGCCCCATGCAGCTCCTCAAGGTCATCAAAGGGTTCGTCAGTTGATGCTGGCCGGCTCAAACCCGGTGATCACCCCCGGCAGATCCTCAGACCTTGCGCGGGACATCGGGCTATCCCGATGTTTGGATGGAGCACTGCGGTCGCGATCTCAGCTGCAGCCGCGACACGGTCAGGAGCGCAACTTATTCGATCGCCTTGTGCGCGCGAGCGCAATGGAGGGGTGAAGTAAGCCTGTCCACCTGACACGTCTGATGGTTGATGATGAGCTCAACCTTCGTGATCCCTTGGGTTCGGCAGATCGGCAGGTCTTCTCGCTTTGCGACCGCTGCCGCGAGAGGTGGGCCGCACCGCCGGCATCTCCTGGTTTCCTGAATGAACCGCGCCGGCCCGCGAACTCGCGCGCAACCCTTGAATTCAAACGAGATGGTCTGGAGCCCGCAAGGGTAGCGATGACTTTGATCACGTGGTCGCCTACAACAACCGGACCGGTTGACCCCGCGAAGGGTCGCGGATCAGCAACCACGCATCGCATGAACGTCCAATGACGGCTATTTCACCGGGGGCGGCACATTATATTCGTCGCGATAAAGCTGGAAATTCAACCGCGCCGTAACCGACTGCACCTGTAGGTCATGGTCCCGGATCGTCACGGGAAAACCAATCCTCGTAACTCCGCTATCCCGCTCGCTATTGAGGTCGATGAAGCTGTACTCTACGCCAAAACTCATGTGGCGGTTTATCTTGTATTCGAAGCCCGTGCCCAGTGTCCAACCGTTGCGCCAGCTGTCGAGCGAGAAGCTATCCGCCAGAGCCGGGTTGCGCCCGGAAAAGTTAACCTGTGCGCCGGCCCATCCGGCCTTGCCGTAAAACAGCCACTGATCGGAAGCGTAGCCGAAGCGACCCGTTACGGTCGCGATGGTATCGATGCCGGCGCTGAAGTGCACGGTCGGAAATGCGATGCTGCGGAAATCTCTATTGAGATCAGTGCCGCTAACGGTGGCCTCCACGCCCAACAAGAGGTTGCCGATTTGATAGTTGTAGCCGAGCTGGCCGCCACCTATGAAGCCGCTATTCGTCTTATCGAACCGTTCGCCGGTGAGGTTGATGTGGGACCAATCAATCTCACTCCAAGCCCCGCCGACATGGCCGCCGATGTATAAGCCGGTCCAACTGACAAACGGCACTACCACATAATCCGGCGGCGGTACGTAACCGTCCGCGATTGCCGCGCCGGCGCCAAGGGCAACCAACGCAACGGACGCGCCAAAAGTGGCAAGTCGAAGCCGCATGTTCGAATGTCCCTCGATGTGGCGGTCAACACAACCGAGCGCCGTGCTGTGCGTCGGCGCTACGCGCCCAAAGAGAGCCTACATGCGGCGTGGTTGAAGAATCATGAACTGGCGTTGCAAAAGTAATCTGTCGCGGTCTCTCGCCAAATTGCGTGGGCATCCCCGCGGAATTGGGTCATGAGCCGGCCCTCGGTGGTGATGGTCGGACGCCAGCCCCTGTCCATGGCTGCCCCAATCGCTGGCACGCGAACCTTCGCTTCCCCATTGCATGCCTTCACACACATGCTGGCAGCATGTTGGTTTCAACGCGTGCTATGATGATCATGACAGCTGCGGGGAGGAGGACATCACCCAATCGATACGCGCTCGTTGGCGCGTCCGTCGAGCGTTGCAAGGAGACTGTGACCGGGCCGATGATCCGGGCGACCGAAGGTGGAGGAGATCAAGGTGATAACCCGCAGGGATATTCTGCAAGCAGCACCGGGTGCGCTGGCGAGCCTCTTGTTCATTGGCTGCAACCTCGTTCCCGCTTCCCAGGCTCGAGCCCAAGTTCGAACCCAGGCTCGGCGCCGAGAGGTCGTGGTCAATGGCAAGCGCGCCAGGACGGTCGATGTCCACTCCCATTGCGCTGTGCCAGAAGCGCTCGCACTGATGGGCCTGAAGTTGGGCGGACCGCAGCTGCGCCCCGATCTCGACATGAAAGCTGAACTGTCGACCCGACTGGCAATCATGGATGAGCAAGGGATTGACGTGGAGGTGCTGAGCATCAATCCCAACTGGTACAAAGTCACAGACCGCGACCTCGCCAAGCAGATCATCACACTCCAGAACGAGAAGCTGGCCGAGGCCTGTGCCGCCCACCCAGACCGGTTGGTGGCGTTTGCGACGGTGGCACTGCAATTTCCCGATCTGGCAGCCGAGCAACTCGAGGTGGGCCTCAAGAAGTACGGCTTGCGCGGTGCGAATATCGGCGGCAGCGTTGCTGGCGATGAGATCAGCGATCCACGGTTCCACCCATTCTGGGCAAAGGCCGAGGAGCTGGGTGCTACAATATTTATTCACCCGCAGGGCGACACGGCCCCCGTTCAGCTTGGCCAACGGTTTAAGGGCAACGGATATTTGAGCAATGTCATCGGCAATCCACTCGAGACGACCATCGCCCTGTCGCATCTCATCTTCGAGGGCACTCTCGACAAGTTCCCGCGGCTCAAAATCATCGCTGCACACGCCGGTGGCTTCCTGCCGTCTTACATTGGGCGTTGGGATTTCGGGTGTCCTACAAGGCCCGACCTTTGTCCCGGCGGCACGCACGGCACCATCAAAAAGGCACCATCGGAGTACCTCAAGCAGCTCTACTACGACACCATCGTGTTTAGGCCCGAAGCCGTGCGCCATCTGGTCGCTGAGGTGGGTGCCAGCCAGCTCGTAGTCGGCACCGACTACCCCTTTCCGTGGACCAAGACGGCCGTCGACCTGATCCTCGAGACGCCGGTCATCAGTGACGAAGATAAAATCGCAATCCTAGGTGGCACCGCCGCCAAGCTGCTCGACATCAAGACTTAGTCACGCATATCGCTCAATTCTTCGTGCGTGCATTCCCGTGTTCACCCTCTTGGCCGATCTTAGCGGCAAGGCGCCGGCCGAGCGGCCAGCTAGCCATAGGCGCCCGCGGCGTGGAGGTGTTCCAGGTCTCTTTGCCCGCGCAAGCTGATCCCGAAGCTGGCCGACAAGCCATGAGGGACGGGTCAATGCTGGAGGGGGTTCGGTCGGCCCGGTGTCGGGGGCCGTTGCTCACCCACACCCCCCCCGTGATTTGGCGCAGCGATTGCGCAACTTGTCGGCTGCGTCCGCACCTCGTTGCGACAACTTCCCCATGCGCTTTGTTGGGATGAGGCTTCACCTTTGATTGTAGGTGTGCGCAAATTGTTGCAGCATTGCCGAATAATGTTCCCGGCCAACGGGAACCCGGTGGATTGCTCGGGAGCGGCGTTCTGCCGAGGCTTAGCCGCAACGCTCGCCCCCGTGCGCATCGTTTTCGCACGCGCAGTGGAGCACGCCATGCTGGAGCATCTCGAGCGGCAAAAGTCGCTGACGACGAACCAGTGGAAGATCTTCGCCGCGGCAACGATCGGTGACATGCTCGACTTCTTCGACTTCTACCTCATCGGCTTCATCCTCGCCTTCGTGTTGAAGGGGTGGGATCTCACCTACGGACAATCGGGGGCAATACTGCTGTCCTCGGGCATCGCCGCCCCCTTGGGCTCACTCTTCTGGGGCTGGATGGCCGACAAGATCGGCCGGCGGAAAGTGATGATCCTTACGGTTCTGAACTTTTCGCTGCCAACCGGGCTAATGGCGCTGACACCCGATCAGGGATGGCTGTTTCTGTCGCTGTGCCGATTCTTTGTCGGGCTTGGCGTAACCGGCCTCTACACCGTCGACATCGCCATCGTGCAGGAATTCGTGCCAGCCTCCAAGCGCGGCCGCATCACCGGCTTGACCACAGCCCTGTTGCCCGCGGGTACGCTGTTGGGTGCCGTGACGGGCGCATATCTTGAGCACTACATCGGCTGGCGTGGGCTCTTTGCCGTCGGCCTCCTGCCAGCCGCCCTAACCCTGCTGATCCGCGCCTGGGTACCGGAATCGCCGCATTGGCTGATCGGTAAGGGACGTCTCGATGAGGCGCGCAGATCGCTTGCCTGGGCGCTGCAGGTCGACCCTAAAGAGATCGAATTGCCGAGCTCCCCACCCCCGGTCCAGTCAGTCTCGTGGCGGGAGCTCTTCAAGTATCCGCGCAGTGTCGCGGTGTCATGCCTCACCGGGTTGACCCAAACCGGCAATACCGGCCTCACCCTATGGCTCACCACGCTGCTCGTATTGGTGCTCAAAATCAGCCCGGCCGACGCGTCGTTTCTGGTGATCTGGTTCGCCGTTGCCGGCATCGCTGGGCGATTTTTCTGCGCCTGGGCGTCGGACGCAGCCGGCCGACGCCCCTCGGTCGTCTTTGTCTGCGTGATGGCGGCGTTGGCGACCTCGCTAAGCGGCTATTTGAGGGATGCTCACCTGGGCACCATTTCGGTGTTCTACATTATGGTCCTTATCGCCGGGTTCTTTGGCGGCGGTCTTTACGCAATCGTCGGGCCATACATGGCTGAGGTATGGCCCTCCAAACTTCGCTCCAGCGGAATGGGCCTTGGCTATGGGGTCGGCAATCTCGGCAAATTCATCGGTCCAGCGGGTCTCGCGCTCATTGCCGGCTCAGCCAACTACGTCAGCCCAAAGGCCACGCTGGATGCATTGGTTCCCGCCATGAACTTCTTCGCGTTCTGGTACGTGCTCGGTGCGCTCGCGATCTGGTTCATTGGCTTTGAGACCCGGGGGCGCACAATTCAAGAGATCGATCAGGCCTTAACCGCGTAAGGAGACGGTCGGCGCTCAAAAATCCAGCGCCAGCCCCTTACCCCGCGGCGTTCCTCGCACCGGTCTATCCGACGGCTGCCCGGTGCTCGGCACGAGACCCCGCTGCCACATAAGGACGCTCCTTGGCACCAATATACAACTGGCGCGGCCGTACCAGCTTGGCCTCGGGATCAGTCACCATCTCGATCCAGTGAGCGATCCACCCGACCGTTCGCGCGACGGCAAAGATCGGCGTGAACATCGACAGCGGAATACCGATGGTGCGCATGATGATCCCTGAATAGAAATCGACATTCGGATAGAGTTTTCGCTCAACAAAGTACTCGTCTTCCAGAGCGATACGCTCCAGCTCCATGGCGATCTTCAGGAAGGGATCATTCCGCTTGCCATAAGCGTCGAGCACATCATAGCAGTGTCGACGAAGCACTTTGGCGCGCGGGTCGTAGCTCTTGTACACCCGGTGACCAAACCCCATCAGGCGGTACGGGTTGGATTTGTCTTTGGCTCGCTTGATGATCTGCGGTATGCGTTCGACTGCACCGATTTCGTCGAGTGTCTGCAACACGCCTTCGTTGGCTCCTCCGTGCAGGGGCCCCCACAGCGATGCGATCCCCGCAGCAATGCATGCATAGGGATTGGCGCGGCTCGAGCCAACGGCCCTAACGCTTGATGTAGAGGCATTCTGCTCATGATCGGCCTGCACCATAAGCAGAGCGTCCATGGCTCGTGCCGCGACCTGCGACACATCGTAAGGCTCGCAGGGGACCGCAAACATCATGTGCAGAAAGTTCTCCGCGTAGCCTAGATCATTGCGCGGATAGATGAAGGGCTGACCGATCGCATACTTGTGCGCCATCGCTGCGACAGTCGGCATCTTGGCAATGAGCCGGTGGGCCGCGATCCGGCGGTGCTCGGGATTAAAAATGTCGAGATCGTCATGGTAGAAGGCCGCTAGCGCCCCGGTCACCCCACACATGACTGCCATCGGATGCGCATCGCGCCGGAAACCCCTATAGATCGCGTGGATCTGCTCATTGAGCATCGTGTGATTCGTAATGTCCGAGACAAACTGCGATTTCTGCCCGTTCGACGGCAGCTCGCCGTTGAGCAGCAGCCAGGCGACCTCCAGGAAATCCGAATGCTCGACGAGCTGGTCTATCGGATAACCCCTGTAGAGCAACACGCCGTTATCTCCATCGACAAATGTGATCGCCGAGCGGCAGATACCCGTAGCTGTCAGCCCGGGATCAAACGCGTATCGGCCTGTCTCCTTGCGAAGGCCGCGCACGTCGATCATGTCGTCGCCCAGGGCCGCGTGCAGGATGGGCAGACTCACCTCCGAACCAGAGTCCGGATCGCTCAGCACCATCGCGGCTGAGTTGCGCCGAATGTCCTGCATGGTCGCCTCCGTAAGCGCGATCCTCGGGGATTCGCAGTGGACATCTGCTTGGCATTCTGGTCAATCTTGATAATGCTGATCAATATATTTGCCAGGGAGGTACCATGTTGATCTCGGCGCAGGAGGCGGCCCGGCGTCTCGGAGTGAAGCCCGCAACGCTATACGCCTACGTCAGTCGTGAGCTGTTGCGTTCGGCGCCGGGAGCCGACAGTCGGTCGCGACGCTACTATGCTGAGGACGTAGAACGCTTAAGGCGATCGCGCCATAGAGGTCCCCGCACCGGTAAACCACCCAAGCCCTTCGACAGCCTGATGCCCGTGTTGGATACGACGATCAGTCTGATCGAGAACGGTCGCCTCTATTATCGCGGCAGCGATGCGGTAAGGCTGGCGGAAACGGCTGACCTCGAGGCGGTCGCCCACATCCTGTGGGAACAGGCCGATCCCGACGACTTCCGCGTTGGCCAAACGCACACTCAGTTGCGTCGCTTGCTCGCTGGCCGGCATCTTCCCCCCGTAGCAATGGATCGTGCGCGCACGATCCTGTCTGAGCTGACGATGCATGACGTCGCGGCGCTCGACACCTCGCCCTTGGCCGTGCGGCGTACGGGCGCTCGGCTCGTGAGTGTTCTCACCGCTTCTGTCACCGGCACCATGCCTTCTGGGCTCGCAGTCCACGAAGAGCTGCGACGCGCCTGGAAATTGGATGCCTCAGCGAGCGATCTGGTACGCCGCTGCCTGGTGCTCATTGCCGACCATGAACTCAATGCCTCGACCTACGTCGGGCGTTGTATCGCCTCAACAGGGGCTACCCCCTATGCCGTGGTGCTTGGTGCGCTCGGTGCTCTGTCGGGACCCAAGCATGGCGGTGAGACAGGCCGCGTCGAGGCGTTTCTTGGCGACGTGCTGCGCTCCGGAGACGTGCAGCGTGCCGTCGCCGAGCGTTTGCAACGCGGCGAGCGCATTCCCGGCTTTGGTCAACCCCTTTACCCCAATGGTGATCCGCGCGGCCGCGACATCATCGACGCAATTAAGCGCTCAAGATATGCGCGCACGAGCGTTAGGCTGATCGATATTGGCGCACGAGTTTGCGAGCTGATCGGACGCCATCCCAACGTCGACTTCGCCCTTGGGTTGGTGTCCATAGCGCTGAAGCTGCCGGCGGGCTCGGGTCTAGGCATGTTCCTGATCGGACGCTGCGTGGGGTGGATCGCGCATGCGATCGAGCAATACGCAACAGAGGCCCTCATCCGCCCACGGGCAAGATACGTCGGCATCCTTCCGCTCACCGTGCAATAGCTGCAAGGCTCGGATCGTCACCCCAAACGATCCGCAGCAAAAATGCGCGCCGCGAGCACTGCCAACGGCGGCTTCGCATCTTGTCGGAAGTGTGACGGCAAAAGTCCTCCCAACCACCGCAGGCTGCTCAGTGGTGAGGGGAGTCGACGCGGCCCCGGCGGCGAGCGTCAATCCGTCGCCCGCAGCAATGCGCCGGTCTCTTTTGAGCGAGGGGTCGCCAGGCCGAGCCGATTGGCAAATGTCGAGATCTGGGCCACGGCTTCGCGGGCCTCGGGCAGAAGGTGCACGAAAATGGGCCAGACATGCGGCACGCCATCCCGCCGCACCATTTCGACTTCGACGCCAGCTGCGCGTGCTCGTTGCGCCAGCCGCACCGCGTCGTCGAGCAAGGTTTCCTGGTTGCTCGCGAAGAGCAGCAATGGCGGCAGGCCCCTAAGATCAGCAAACAGCGGCGAGGCGCGAGGATCGCGCGGGTCCGACCCGGCAAGGTACAACGCCGCTGCCTGCCGGATACCTTTGGGCGTGAACATCGCACAGCTGCGCGCGTTGGCCACCAGCGAGCGACCAGTGCAGGCCAGGTCGCACCATGGCGAGAACGCGATGAGAGCTGCGGGAGGCGGCAGGCCGGCCGTGCGGATTGCAATCGCGGTTGCGATGGCAAGGCCGCCGCCGGCGGAGTCGCCGGCGATCACGATCCTGGAGGTGGGATGCCTCGCGACCAGCCAGCGATATGCTTCGGTGGCATCTTCGACGGCGGCTGGAAATGGGTATTCGGGAGCGAGCCGGTAGTCTAGTCCATAAGCTAGGCCAGCGAAGGCTTTGGCGAGCGAAATTATGATGGGACGGTGGGTCTTCGGGGACCCGAAGAAGTATCCTCCTCCGTGCAGGTAGTAGACGATAACCGGCGAGTTCGCCGCGCCGGTCCCAATCCTTGCAATCTGATCGAAACGCAAACCCTTCTCAGTGACAAGCTCCGTGATCCGTATATCTGCCGGCACACGCAGCGCCCGGCGCGGCGGCCTGCGCATCATGCGCCTGGACCGCTCGAGGTCGATCGCCTTATCTCCGTGGCGCTTCATGCCCCAGCGGAGGATCGCATTGAGCAAGAAGGCCCTCCAGCTCGCCATCACGCGCCATCCGGCTTGTTGCGTCGCAGAGCCTTTTCGAGACTGCGTGCAATGACCTTCCAATAGGAGGCTGGGAGCAGCCGTTGCACGAGGTCGGCACGGCGTGCGTCGGTGCCGATCAAGATCCGCGGCTCATTACGCTCGATGCCCCTAACGATGCGCCGCGCCGCGGTCTGCGGGGTTATGTCGGCCAATCTCTCGAAAGCTGCAATCATCTCGGCCTGACCACGATTGTCGCCTACGAGCGCTCCCGCTCGTGAGTTGCGGGCGATGGAGGTGGCAACACCTCCGGGATGGACAACGGACAGGTGCACTGGGCTGCGCGCCATAGCAAGCTCATGACGCAAAGCCTCGGAGAGGCCGCGCACGGCAAACTTGGCGGCGCAGTAGGCGGTTTGACCAGGCGGCGCGATGATACCGAAGATGCTCGAGAGGTTGACGATGTGCGCTTCCCGCTGGCGTGCGAGATGGGGCAGCAGGGTTCGCGTACCATAGACGACACCCCAGAAATTGATATTGATGAGCCATTCCATGTCGGCAAGCGCGATTTCGTGGAATTGGCCAAACAGGGCGACGCCAGCATTATTGATCAAGATGTTGAGGCCAGGGTGGGTAGCGACGACTTCCTTGGCGAGCGCCTCCATTTGGCCGCGATCGCCCACATCGACCGCGTGCGCGGACACTTTCCGGCCGGACAGGACCTCGAGCTCGCCCGCCAGCGCCTTCAATCCGGCTGGGTCGCGATCGGCGATGGCCACGTCGCACCCGCCGGCCACGAGCTCATGCGCCAGCGCCTTGCCAATGCCGCTCGCGGCTCCGGTCACAAGGCACGCGGCGCCGGAAACTTGGGTCATTGCAGAGTAGCCCTTGCCGATGACGATCGAAATGTGTGGGACCGACCGCCCCAATGAACGCACGCCGCTGGAGGCGAATGACTGAACCGTAGCCCAGCCCGCGCAGCCCAGCTACAGGCGCACCGCAGTCGCCTCCGTCAATCTCCAGCGCCGCCAGTTCTCCGCATCGATCGAGCTCATCAACCCGCCGACCTCCACAGATCGCACGACCCATAAATTGCCGGCAGCGTTGCAGCTGCCCGCAATTTGCTTGCGCTGGGCAGGACCAAGACCTTGAGGGAGCGCGCTTGCACAAATGGCCAAGACGCCGGCGTGCGAACCTGGCAAGGGATATCAAAGGGACGAAGCCCGGTAGTCAATGCAGCAACGAGCGCCTGCTTGTTCGGCAAAGCCGAGCACCGGTTTCCTCTAAACCCCCCGCCTGTTCCCCATGGCATCAACACCCAGCCCGCGTCCATCGGCCGGGGTCCTTCGGCCGGGGTCCATCGGCCCGGATCCATCCTATGGCACGAAGGATGGTGTTCAACGAAGGATGGTGTTCAATGACCCAGCCCTCACCACACCGCTCACGCGGCGCCTTGCCAGCCTACCCCGCGTCGCTGCACAGCGCGGCGAAGGACAAACACCCTCTGCAATGCCCAAGCGCGATGCTTGCACACATCCCTCTCGCGAGCGATCGCGGTTCGTGACACCATCGTGACGGACCGATGTCAATTCGATTACACGCGGAGCGGTGCATGAGATTGCTGTGGCGCCAGCCGTCAAACCCTTTGGCCTGGTGGTGGGTCCTATTGACCCTGGCCAGCAGCATAAATATCGCGCTTTGGTTTCTCCTCTTTCGGCAGCTTCGCATTGAGCCGACCGCCAGCATCGGCAGCGGCTCTAACGTCGACCTCATGCTGTTCCTTTGTGCGGCCTATGTCTTTGGGTGCGCCTTCAGGTCGTTTCTCCCGCGCGCGGATGTTCAGCGCATCTGTCTGTTTGATACTTGGCTATCCAGCGTTTTCGTCGGTCGGTCCGTGGCAACCGTGGCCGAGATCTGTTTCGC
This sequence comes from Hyphomicrobiaceae bacterium, assembly GCA_036558085.1. Lineage (GTDB taxonomy): Bacteria > Pseudomonadota > Alphaproteobacteria > Rhizobiales > Hyphomicrobiaceae > AWTP1-13. The sequence continues at coordinate 88,902 of DATBGH010000022.1, read as the reverse complement.
AGCCCAGTGGGCCATCGTGTTGCGCCAGCTGGGCGGCATTGCGGGATCGGACGCCACCATGAACGTCGCCTGGGCGATCGTGCCTTTGATCTTCGTGGCGCAGTGCTGCTCGTGGTACGGGGTCTTGACGACCAACTATTTGGCCAACGCCGTAGAAAATTCGATATGGGCCCTTGCCTTCCTCGTCGTTGGCTATGGCATCTTGAGATTGCTGCCGCAGTTTGGCGGTCCGGCGCGCCTGGTCCTCTTCGCCGCGATTGTCGGGATTGCCATCTACCTGGCCTTCCTCATAACCATCGACGTGCCGATGTACGTGAACCGATGGCGATACGGGCTTGCCGACGGCGGCAAAGCGCTACCGCCTCTGGAGGGTCTGCGCGATGCGAGCACGCGTTGGGTCGTGACGCACGACTTTGCGCAGTGGAAGGATGAGATTGCCTGGATGTCACTCTATTTCACTGCCGCGGTCTGGGCGAGCCTAGCGCTTTGTCTCATCTATACGTTTGGGTATCAACTTCCCGGTATCGCGCCGAGCCTGCCGCCACAATTCTGACGCCTTGCCTGCAGCGCCCGTTCGGGGTGAACGGCCGGCTTGTTTGGCACCGGCAGATCGCCTCTGCCATCGCCGGAACGGTCATGTGCACCATTTGGGGTGTCACACAGGGAACTTTGCGGGCCCATGCCCGTTGCTATGTACCCCAGGGACGAGCCTCCCCCCGGCTTCGTCCCAACCGTCAGGGAGATCCCCCCTCTCTGGCGCATCTTAAGAGCGGTGCGTCTCCCCTCGGCGCACCGCTCGCTTTGCGCGCGACACGCGATGCTGCAGCAAGGGTGTGCGGCCGGCACACCGAGGGTCACGGTTCGCCCATGGACGGTTTGCAAAGATCACGCGTCGGCGCATAGCTCGCAGCAATCGTCGTCCACCCGCGCCTGCCCACGATCGACGGTGAAGCGAAGGGCCAAGCTCCCTAAAGCCCAAGCTCCCTAAAGCCCAAGTCGCTCCCTTAAACAGCAGGTCGCTCCCTAAAACCCAAGTTTGGTCGCCGACCTCTCCTAAACTTGGCGATCACGCTCTCTTGATTGCGCCGGTCACAGGCGCGGTGCGACAAAAGCTCCGCACATCCAGGAGCGATTGCAATCTTGGCCCGCTCGTCTGGCAGTTCGCGCCCATCTTGGGACCTGCGGGCATGTCCGACCGCCGCCACGAGGACGACATGACGAGCTACACTCTTCGGATCAATGGATCCACCCGTTCGTTAGAGACGACGGACCCAGATAAGCCCCTGCTCTATGGGCTGCGCGGCATCGGTCTCACCGCCACCAAGTTCGGATGCGGCCTTGGCCAGTGCGGTGCGTGCACGGTCTTGGTGGACGGCAAGGCGCAACGGTCTTGCACGACGAGCATCGCTGCGGTCCAGGGCAAATCTGTCACCACACTTGAGGGACTGGGTTCGCCGGTGAGGCCGCATCCGATCCAACAGGCGTTCATCAAAGAGCAAGTCCCGCAATGCGGTTACTGCACAAGCGGCATGATCATGAGTGCTGCAGCGCTGTTGCTCGAAAAGCCCAAGCCGACTGAAGGCGATGTTCGCTCTGCCCTTGACGGCAATTTATGCCGCTGCGGCACGCATGTGCGAGTTATCCGCGCAGTCTTGGCGGCATCGGCGCAGCGAGGTTGACATGGAAACGGCCCGTGCAAGCGCTCGACGCACCCGACGCGAGGTCCTCAAAGGCGGCGCCCTGACGATCGGCTTTCTCTTTGCCGTGGCGCCGGGCAATCCGTTGCTCACGAGCGCAGCGGCGCAAACGGCCGCAAACGTCGCGCGTACGCTCGATCCAAAAGAGGTCGATGCCTTCCTTGCCGTCAAGGCCGACGGTACCGTGACGGTATATTGCGGCAAAGTCGATCTGGGCCAGGGGCTACGCATCGCCATTCGGCAAATTGCGGCAGAAGAGCTTGGCATCGGCGTGGGCAAGATCGAATTGATCGAGGGAGACACCGCCCTGACACCCGATCAGGGACGCACGTCCGGCTCCAACGGCATCCAGCGCGGCGGCATGCAGATCCGCCAGGCCGCCGCAACCGCTCGCAAAGCGCTGATCGAACTTGCCGCGCGCCGCCTCAACGGCAAGAGCGAAGATCTCGTTGCCACAGACGGCTCAGTGCGCCCAAGGGCCGGTGGTGCCGGCATCAGCTTTGCGGAATTGATCGGAACGCGGCGGTTCGACCTCAAACTCGATCCAAAGGCGCCGCTCAAGGATCCCGCCGACTACGCTCTCGTGGGCAAGTCCCTGCCGCGCCCTGATGTGCCGGCGAAATGCACCGGCGCCCACATCTACATGCACGATTTCACCGTTCCGGGCATGCTGCACGCCCGTGTGATCCGACCACCCGCCGTCGGCGCAACCCTCAACTCGGTTGATGAAGGCTCGATCAAGGACTTCACGGGAGCCAGAGTGGTCCGCGTCAATGATCTGCTCGCCGTGGTCGCCGAAGACGAATGGACGGCGGTATTGGCCGCCCGGGCGTTGCGCGCCCAATGGAACTCGGGGGCAGGCCTTCCGGCGCAAGACGGCCTCGCTCAAGCGCTGCGCCAAGACCCCAGCATTACCGACCAGGTTCTCATCAATAAGGGTGCAGCAGCCGGATCGCGCCCGCCCGAAGCCAAAGTGCTGGCCGCCACTTACTTTTGGCCGATGCAAAGCCACGCTTCGATCGGGCCCTCCTGTGCAGTGGCCGACGTGAGCGCCGCTGCGGCAACGGTGTGGACCGCATCGCAGGGGACGCACGGGAACCGCGATACATTTGCCCGCTTTCTCGGACTGTCGCGAGAACAGGTTCGGCTCATCTATCTCGACGGTTCGGGCTGCTACGGCATGAACGGCCATGAAGACGCCGCGGCCGATGCTGCCATTCTGTCGCGGGCCGTCGCCCGGCCGGTCCGCGTGCAATGGTCACGGGAGGACGAACTCGGGTGGGATCCGAAGGGTCCACCGCAGCTTCTCGACATATCCGGGGTCGTCGATGGCGCCGGCCGAATCTTGGAGTGGCGCACCGAGATGTGGTTGCCGCACACCACTCAGGGTCTTCCCAACGTGCCCCTGTTGGCGCCCGAAGCGGCTGGTCTCGAACAGAAGCGCGGGTTCAACGCCGGGCTTATAACGCAAAACGCCGATCCGCCGTATGCGGCCGACCAAATCCAAGTGATCGCGCATTGGTTGAAAGACGCTCCCTTGCGCGCCGCTCCCATTCGCTCGCCGGGCAAGCCTGCCAATTGCTTTGCGGTTGAAAGCTTCGTCGACGAATTGGCAGCCGCAGCGCGCCTGGATCCCGTCGAATTTCGGCTGCGCGGCCTCAACAACCCGCGCGGTATCGAGGTCATCAGGCGCATGGCGACGGCCATGCAATGGCAGCCCAGACCCTCTCCCCAAGGCGATACGCTGGCACCGCTCACCCGAGGTCGTGGCATGGCGTATGTCCACTACAAGCATACCGAGACTTACGTGGCGATGGGCATGGAAGTCGTCGTCGACCGGGCGAAAGGCAGCATCAAGGTCGAAGAGGTGGTGTGCGCACACGATTGTGGGCAAATCATCAACCCTGACGGCGTGCGGGCACAGGTTGAAGGCAGCATCCTGCAGACGCTCAGTCGCGTGCTGATGGAGGAGGTTAAATTCGATCGTGCGCGCGTTACGAGTACGGATTGGTCGAGCTATCCGATCCTCACCTTCTCGGCCGTACCAAGCATCCGCATCGATCTGATCGACAGACCGAGCGAACCACCGCTCGGGGCGGGCGAAGCGGCCTGTACGCCGGTCGGTGCGGCTTTGGCTAATGCGGTGCACGATGCGACCGGTGTACGGCTGCGCACTGTTCCCTTCACATCGCAACGGGTGAGAAGCGCATTGAGCGGGCGGCCAAGCTAGCGCAAGTCGGAACAGGTCCGTTGGCAAAGAAGGCTTCGGGCGGCGCACGAACTGGTGGCGCCTCAGCGCCAGACGAGCTGGTGACAGACTGCCAAAACCGACTTGGACCGAAGTTGCCGATGCACGCCATTGCGCGTCCGATGGCGCCGGAGCTTTTGCCGAAGATGACCAAAGTCACGGCGGTTATGGTCGCCGGTGTCGCTTGCAGCTCAGCGGCTTCTCGCATGGGTCGGGGCGCGCGGGCGAGCCCTGCTGGCGTTTACCAATTTACTGCGTGTACCGGTGGGAACAGCGCCGCAGGTGGACCGCGGGTAAACCTATAGCGTTAGGTAGCGTGAACTGAATTCGCGGGCCTAGCCTACCGGCCCCGGCTGAGACCAGCGATCCTCAGACCGGGGCCGGACCAAAGGCCCAACCGCACCGGCTCGGGATCAATCCGCGACGTCTTCCAGAATGCGCCGCCACGCCATCCCGTGACGATAAAGATCCCACGCATCCCGAAACATCGAGCAGCACTACGGCGCCACGATACTGTCCGCGAGGCGACAGACGAAGCATGCATGCTTCCAATGTCAGCCCAACCCTTGCGAAAATCCAAACTTCCGAATTGGTTCAAGCTTTGCCACCAAGCCGGGCCCTCACTGCAGTTTGGGATAGCCAAGCTCAGCCGCTTCCTGCTCGTAGCGCAATTGCACGGCGTAGTCCGTCAGTTCAACGGGAGTGATATCGCTGAGCATGAGTCCCGCCCGAACGTCCCGCCAGGCGGGATCGCGAGCGACGGCGAATAGCGCTGCTGCAAGCCCTTCCTTGAGATCATCGGGCGTAGCGGACGAGGTCACAAATGGGATCGAGGGGCTCGGTGGCGTCGTCGCCAGCACTCGCGTCATGTCGGCGAGCCGCGGCCGATGCCGGCAGAAAAATGCATAAGTAACGCAATCGACGCAGGTCGCGTCGGCCTCACCTCGGGCCACGCGTTCGATGTTTCCGGGCTGGCTGTGCGTCTCGGCGATCGCGCCAAAGAATGGGTGTCCGCGTGCGAACTGGGCAATGACGCGCCGCGGCAAGTTCATGCCCGAATTGGAATGGACGCTATTGAAAACAAAGCGACAACCGCGCAAGTCGGCCACGGTTCGCCAGGCAGAGTCGCGATGTACAACGAAGACGCCCGCGTGAGTTGGCCCGTCGCAATGCGTGACGGCATAGACCGGCGCACCAAGAAGTGCGGCCTGGCCGCGGTAAATGGTCTGGAGCGGGTAGCCGCACACCTGTGTAAACAGCGTATCGGGTTCGATCTCGACGGGAACGGGCTTGCGTTCAAGTTCGAGCATCGCGGGCACACTTGTGCCCCGGTTCGCCAACTCCTGTCGAACGGCTTGCCAGAACGCAGCGTTGGCGCTGCGCATTTCCGGTAGATTGTACATCGGTAGACTGGCTCTCACGGGAGCCTGCAGGTCGCGCGTTGCCATCCGCGGTGCCTTTTCAACTGCCATTTTTGTCGTGGAGCTCGCAAGAAGCTCTCCTTCCAGCCGCCCAATCGCCCCCTCGGCCAATCGCAGTCGCGCAATGGTCGCGTCGTTCAATGGCCACGTCGGCCGCTGGCCAGTCGCGCAATTGCCCACAAGACCGTTGCAGCATAAAGCTCACGCCCTCGCATGTGACGCGCTGCCCGCAGCTATACCACGATGGCCCATCGGCCACACGCCCAAGGCGAGCAATGCACCCAAGCCAGGAAGATCGCACGAGCTCTTCGTCGCTCGTGAACGGGGCAGGCATACCTGCTCGCCGAAGTCGCCAGCAGCGGCGTGGGTGCGCGTCTCGCCTGCGGCGATGAGGCCTGTGCGATCCTTTGCGTGCCGCGCGAGGTCGAGACGGCAAGTCTCGATCTCCTGCAGATGATACCGCGTGCCGGCCACGCGCCGACGCTGCCGAAGGCGACGTGCGGCCTACAAACTGATCGGCTCGTCATCCCACTCATCCGAAGTCATCGTGTCGCGGAACGATGAGCTAGTCGTGTGTGGGCAACGCCACATTCTCCGCGAGGCGCTCCCGACCCCTCGCCCAAGCTGACCGCCTGCACTATTGACTTGCTGTGGGCCGCAGGCTGCTCTCCTGGCTGCTCTCGCGGGCGCCCGAGCCGTCGGATTGCCGGCGGAGCGATACTCAAGGAGGAGATCAATGCGCTTTGGCATCTTCTACGAGCATCAGCTGCCTCGTCCGTGGCTCGATGGCAGCGAGCTCAGGCTCTTCCAAGAGGCACTCGATCAGGTCGAGTTGGCGGACCATCTCGGCATCGATTTCGCCTGGGAGGTCGAGCATCACTTCCTCGAAGAGTACTCCCATTCGTCGGCACCGGAGGTGTTCCTTGCCGCCTGTTCGCAACGCACCAAGCGCATCCGGCTCGGTCACGGCATTGTGCTGATGCCGCCCAACTACAACCACCCTGCGCGCGTGGCCGAACGCATCGCCACGCTCGATCTCGTGTCCGCCGGCCGCGTCGAGTGGGGCACGGGCCAGGGCGCATCGGCTGCGGAGCTCGGCGGCTTTGGCATTGACCCCGACGAACGCCATGCCATGTGGCTGGAGGCCACCACCGAAGCCGCCAACATGCTCGTAATGGAGCCCTACCCCGGTTATCACGGCAAGTCCTTCTCTATGCCTTGCCGCAATCTGGTCCCCAAGCCGGTGCAGAAGCCGCACCCGCCGCTATGGGTCGCCTGCTCCAAACGCGAGACCATCCATCAAGCTGCCCGCCACGGCATCGGCGCGCTCACGTTCGCGTTCGTCGACCAGAGCGAGGCGGTGAAGTGGGTTGCCGAGTACTACGACATCATCAAATCGGATGAGTGCGTTCCGCTCGGCCACACCGTCAATGCCAACATCGCCATGGTCGCGGGCTTCTCCTGCCACGCCGACGCGGAAGAGGCGAGGCGACGCGGGCTCGACGGATTCCGCTTCTTCGGCTACGCCCTGGGCCACCATTATATATTCGGCGAGCACACGCCCGGGCGCACCGACATTTGGGCCAACTACGAGAAGGCCCGCGATATCCTCCCCGTCTCGCCCGGTGCCGGCGGCATCGGTACCCCGGATGAAATCGCCGCCAACATGTCCCGCTTCGAGGCAGCCGGTCTCGACCAAGTCATATTTCTCCAGCAGGGCGGCAAAAACCAACACAGCCACATCTGTGCATCGCTGGAGCTGTTCGCGCGGTCAGTTTTGCCGGCCTTCAAGTCCCGCCACGCCGAGCGCGAGGCCAGGAAGACGGCTGAGCTTGCGCCCTACATCGCCCGAGCGCTGGCGCGCAAGCGCCGCCGCGCGCCGATATCCAAGCGCGATATCCCCGTTATCGTCGCGTTGGGACAGCAGCGCGCCAAGCAGGAATCTCTCGATGGCAGGACCGCCAACTTCGGCCGCGGCGGCGAGGCCCTGGTGCCGCTCGTAGACCCTCTGAAAAAGCCGCCAGCTTAACCGCGCAGAAAAGAGCGGCGCTCCCGGGCGCACGGCAATGGCTCGCGGCGGGGGTTCGACCCCTTGGCCTCAGCGTTTCTTGCGGGCGCGCAGATCGACCACGCCAGGGGCCGTACGCGGGTCGATCCCACTTGGATAGATGGTGTGTTTCTGGATCTTCTGCGTGCCCGTTGTCGGCAGGCTGTCGAGGAAATGGATCCAACCAGGCGCCTTGTAGTAGGCCATGCGCTCGTAGCAGTGCTGGAACAGCCGCTCGGCCGCGCCGGCGGAACTTGCCGAGCCCTTTAGCACCACGCAGGCCAACACCTCCTCCTCGCGCAGGTCGTCCGTGACCGCCAGCACCGCTACCTGCTGCACCTCGGGATGGGTGAGCAGCATCGCCTCGATCTCGGCGGCGGCGATGTTCTCCCCCGAGCGGCGGATGATGTTCTTCTTGCGGTCAACGAAGTGCAGCATGCCGTCGGCGGCGCGGTAGACGGTATCGCCGGTGTGGAACCAGCCCCCGCGCCAGGCCGTCTGCGTCGCCGTCTCGTCCTTGAGGTAGCCTGAGAAGCATCCCCGCCGCGGCGTTGCCGCCGAATGGCGCACCAGCATCTCGCCGGGTTGGCCGTCGGCAACATCCTCGTCGTTTTTGTCCACGACCCGCACCTCCACCCCGGGCACCGCCCGTCCGAACGCGCGCGTGCCCACCTGGCGCGGCTCAAAGCAATCAGCGAGCACACGCACCATCTCCGTCATCCCCCACAGCTCGATCATCGGAAAACCGAAGCGCTGCTCGAAAGCCGCATGCAGCTGCGGTTCGATGCCAGCGCCGATGCCGAAGCGGATGGTGTGATTGCGCTCGTCCTCGCCGCAGGGCTGCGCCAGCAGCAGCGGCGCGATCACGCCAAGGTAGTGCACGATGGTCGCCCTGGTCTGCGCCACCTCCTGCCACCAGCGCTGCGGATGGAAACGATCGGGTTGCACTTGGGCATTGGCGGTCCAGAGCGCTCCCATCAACGAAACGACGCCGGCGTTGGCATGATAGAGTGGCAGCGGATTGTAGATGCGCTCCTCGCCCCGACGGAACGACGGCACGCCGCCCAGCGATGCATACCAGGCACCGCAAGCCACCTCGTAGCCCTGCGAGAGGATGCAACCCTTAGGTCGGCCCGTGGTACCAGACGTGTAGAGAATGGACGCCGGCGTCTCGGGGGCCGCCGACTGTCCGCCCGCGTATCGCGATGGCGTTGGCAATGCGCCTTCTGAAAATCTTTCCAAGATCTGGACGTGTGGTCGGCAGGCGCTCTGCGCGAGCGCCTCGCGCACCTGCCCCTCGCGGTGGCCGAGCGTCAAGATGAGATCGGGCTCGCTGTGCTCGAGGAGATAGGCGGTCTCGCCGGCACGGTAGTCAGGATTGATCGGCACGCAACAAACGCCAAGTGCGTTGAGCGCCAGCTTATGGAGGACGAATTCGGGGCGGTTCTCAAGCAGGGTTGCCACCCGATGGCCCAAACCGTAACCCGCCGTCCGATAGGCGGCGGTAAGGTCGGCAATGCGTTTGGCGGCATCGCCGTAGGTGATCTCGAAACCGGCCTTGAGATAGTCCCGCTTCGCGTTGGGCGGAACCATGAAGAAGGGACGCTCACCATGGGAGGAGACGGCCGACGCAAATACCTCACCGATCGTCAACCCATCTTGGACCTCGCTCATGCTGCCTCCCAGCTGGATCCGCTTGGGCCTTTCGCCGCCGCTCCATTCTAGTCCGGGTCTGGCCCGCGCGCGAACGCTCCTGTTGGTGCCGCGCCGCCGCGCTCGCCTCAGCGACCCTTGAAGTTGGGCGGGCGCTTCTCGGCAAATGCCTTGCGACCCTCCTCCCAGTCGGCGCTCGCAAAGATGGCATCCGTGTCGGCGCGAGCCTGACCGGCGATCTCGGTCGGCCCCTTGGGGAGCACCGCCGCGACGAACCGCTTCAGCGCCCGCGCGGGCAGCGGCGCGGTGGCCGCGACACGACGCGCATAGTCGAGTGCGGTCGGCATGAGCTCCACCACCGGCACGACCTTATTGACATAGCCCACCTCGTAGGCGCGCTTGGCGTCAATGGGTTCACCCAAGAGGAGCAGCTCCATGGCGATCTTGTGTGGAATGCGCGCAGCAAGATTGCTGATCAGGCCGCCGGTGAAGCCCACCTTCACTTCCGGGTAGGAGAAGCGGGCGTTGTCGGCCGCCACCAAAATATCGCACATGGTAGTGAGCACCATGCCCCCGCCCACCACCCAGCCCGCCACCGCGCCAATCACAGGCTTGTCGACGGCAACGCCGACGCCTGGAATGCCGCGGTAGAGATTGCTGGGTGGCGCCTTGAGGTCGGCCCCGGCGGTGAATGCCTTGGTCCCGGCACCGGTGAGGACGGCCACCCGGTCCGCTTCGCTCGCCATGAAACGCTGCCACGCATGATGGAGGCCCTCCACAACGTCGCCGTCGATGCGGTTCATCCGCTCGGCCCTGTCGATGCTGATGACGGCAATGCGCTCCTGCGATCGGTAGCTGACGGCGGTCGTGCTCACTGGTGATCTCCTCGACGTTTATTTCGGTGCTCGCATGGCGGCGCCCGCGTTGACCGCAGGGCGCCAGTCAACTTAGCAAACCCGCGCCCATCGGCGCATCTCGATCGCGGCCTCAATGACTGCGCCAACGACGGATTACTCCGCCCACGGTACGCCACCGGCATAGGTGCGGTAGCTGACCGCGGCCAGCCAGCCCGCATCCACGGGCAACAGCACGCCGGTAATCGCCCTGGCCGCGTCGGACGCGAGGAAGGCGATGGCGTCGGCAACGTCGGCGGGCTCGGGCAACCGCCGCAACGCATGGACGCCCATGATCTTGTCGAGGTCGCGCTGGCCGGACTGAACTTTGGCGCGCAAGGGCGGCGTCATCACATAGGTCGGGCCGACGCTATTGACGCGGATGCCGTGCCGACCGAGCTCGACGGCAAGGAGCTGGGTCAGACGCTCGATGGCAGCCTTGCCTGGGTTGTAGGCGGGAAGTGGTAACGGGAGGCGGCTGTTGATGGAGCCCAGGGTGACGATGGCACCGCGCTGGCGCGCGATCATTTGACGCCCGAACGCACGACAGGCGTGGAGGGTGCCGTTGTAGTTGACCTCCCACATGCGCGCGTGCGAGCCCATGTCCATCTCCATGATGGCCTCGCTGTTGGGGATGAGGCCCGCTGACGTGACCAGGACGTCGGCAGCACCGAGCTCCCTTTCGACCTGGCAAGCCGCTGCATCGACCGCCTCCGCGTCGGCCACGTCGCAGCTCGCGAAGCGTCCGCCAAGCGATTTGGCTACCCCCTCTCCACCGGCTCGGTCGATGTCGAGGATCGCCACGACGCAACCATCAGCCGCCAGGCGGCGGGCCGTGGCCTCGCCAATTCCGCTCGCTCCACCCGTAATCACCGCCACGCGTTTGGCCGCCATGCCCGTCCTCCGCGAATGTGTTCAGAAATTTGGCACCGAACCCTCAAACAAGCCTCGATCCAGATCAAGGCCCATCTGCCAGCTTGAATGCGGTGGGCGGTGCAAGCGTGGAGGCTGCGCTTGCCGGGCTTAGCGACCGCGTGTTAGCGCTGATAGCAAGAGCACCGCGTTTTCCGGGAGAAGACCCATGATCGAGTACGGCCATTTCATTGGCGGCAAGGAGGTCAAGGGCACCAGCGGACGGGCAGGCGACGTGTTTGAGCCAATGACGGGCGAGCTGCGCGCGCGCGTCGCATTTGCCGCGCAGGCGGAGGTGGCCGCCGCGGTAGCAAACGCCAAGGCGGCGCAGCCAAGGTGGGCCGCCACCAATCCGCAGCGTCGTGCCCGCGTGCTCATGAAGTTCTTGGAGCTCGCCAACCGCGACTACGACAAGCTTGCCGATTGCCTCGCGCGCGAACATGGCAAGACCATCGCCGACGCCAAAGGCGACGTGCAGCGCGGGCTCGAGGTGGTGGAATTTGCCTGCGGCATCCCACACCTGATGAAGGGCGAATACAGCGAAGGCGCCGGGCCGGGCATCGACCTTTACTCCATGCGCCAGCCCTTGGGCGTCGTTGCCGGCATCACGCCCTTCAACTTCCCCGCCATGATCCCGCTTTGGAAGTGCGCACCCGCCATTGCCTGCGGCAACGCCTTCATCCTGAAGCCGTCGGAGCGTGATCCGGGCGTGCCGCTGATGCTTGCAAACCTGTTCATGGAAGCTGGGTTGCCCGCCGGCATTCTCAATGTCGTCAACGGTGACAAGGAGGCGGTGGACGCCATTCTCGATCATCCCGACATTGAGGCCATCGGCTTTGTCGGCTCCACGCCAATTGCGCAATACATCTATGGCCGTGGGTGCGCCGCCGGCAAGCGCGTGCAGTGCTTCGGCGGCGCCAAGAACCACATGATCGTGATGCCCGATGCCGACATGGATCAAGCCGTCGATGCCCTCATCGGCGCCGGTTATGGCTCGGCCGGCGAACGCTGCATGGCCGTGTCGGTGGCGGTGCCCGTGGGGCCAAAGACCGGCGACGTGCTGATCGATAAGCTCATCCCCCGCGTGGAGAGCTTGAAGATCGGGCCTTCCACTTCGGTCGATGCCGATTTCGGGCCGCTCGTTACCGCAGCACATCTCAAACGCGTCAAGGACTACGTCGCGCTCGGCATCAAGGAGGGGGCGAAGCTCAAGGTGGACGGGCGCGATTTCAAAATGCAGGGCTACGAGAAGGGCTTTTATATGGGCGGCTGCCTGTTCGACGAGGTCAAGCCCGACATGCGCATCTACAAGGAGGAGATTTTCGGCCCCGTGCTTTCGGTGGTGCGTGCCAAAACCTACGATGAGGGCCTCAAGCTCGCCAACGACCATGAGTACGGCAACGGCGTTGCCATTTTTACCCGCGACGGCGATGCGGCGCGCGATTTCGCCGCCAAGGTCAACGTCGGCATGGTCGGCATCAATGTGCCGATCCCGGTGCCGCTTGCCTACTATACGTTCGGTGGCTGGAAGCGCTCCGCCTTTGGTGACTTAAACCAGCACGGCCCCGATGCCGTGCGCTTCTATACCAAGACCAAGACCGTCACCTCGCGCTGGCCCTCCGGGGTCAAAGAAGGCGCCGAGTTCGTCATTCCGACGATGAAATGAAAGCTGACAGTTTGCGGTCGGCGGGGGACCCCCTCTCGCCGTCGTTCTTCGGCGGGTTGGCTTGCGCCGCCGTCGGTTGTTGCTTGCGCAGTCGGCGGTCGCTAGCATCCCTGTCGCGCGCAGTGACCGGAACCGACCCCATGACCAGCCCTACGTCCGATGCGAGCCCTGCCAGCGCCGAGCCCGCAGCCCATCTCGATATGCCCCCCGAACGCCGCGCCGCCGCCATGGCCCACGCCGCGTTACTGGCCAAGACGGCAGACCGGATCGCCCGCGAGCTGCCGTTCTCGGCCGACGTCGACGATTTCCGCCGCGTGCTCGTCGAGGAGGCAAAGCCTTGACCGACTTGGCCACCCTGTCGGCCTGTGCGCTCGCCAAGGCCATCCGCGACAAGCACCTGTCGAGCGTGGAGGCCACCAAGGCCGCCATCGAGCGCCTGAGGGCCTGCCACGAACTGACCAACTGCCTCATCACGCTCGAGGCCGATGAGGCGCTGTCGGCTGCCAAGGCCGCCGATGCCGCCCTCGCCAGTGACCGCGCCACAGGTGCGCTTTCTGGCGTGCCGTTGGCGCACAAGGACATGTTCGACCGCAAGGGCAAGATCGCCAGCTGGGGCGCCAAGATCCGCCCCGACAAGCCCGCCGCTGCCGACGCCACCGCCATCGCCCGCTTCAAGGCCGCCGGCGCGCTCCAGATCGCAGCCCTGCATTTGGCCGAGTTCGCTTACGGGCCCACGGGACACAATTACGTGCTGGGGCATGCCCGCAATCCCTGGGACCCCACCCGCATCACCGGTGGCTCCTCGGCCGGCACCGCCGCGGCCGTGGCCTACGGCGCCATTCCCGTGGGTCTTGGATCCGATACGGGCGGCTCGCTTCGCTTGCCCGCCGCCTGCTGTGGCGTCACGTCCATCAAGCCCACCTGGGGGCGGATCAGCCGCGCCGGGGCGATGCCGCTTTCACCCGCGCTCGACACCGTCGGCGTCATTGCGCGCCACGTTGAGGATTTGGCGCTGACGCTGGGCGTGCTGGCCGGGCCCGATCCGCGCGATCCCGCCGCTTCCAGCGTTCCCGTGCCCAATTACGTCGCTTGCCTGAGCGATCCGGTTGCGGGCGTGAGGGTCGGCGTCGATGAAGCGGTCATCGGCGAGGCGCACCATGAAGTGCAACGCATGGTCGCTCAAGTGATCGATATCTTGGTCAAGCTGGGCCTCAAACGTGCCCCCTGCCGCTTCTTCGATTGGCAAACTCTCGACCACCTCGTTCAGCTGGTGCAGCTGCCCGATGCCTCGTCCGCCCACTCGGTGTTTTTGCGCACCCGCCCCGCGGACTACGGTCCGCAGGTGCGCGCCCGTGCCGAGGTCGGGCACTTCATCTCGGCCGTCGACCACCTGACCGCGCTCAGGGCCCGCGGGCTCATCCTCAAGCGCACGCTTGGCGAAACCTTCAAGGCTGTCGATATCGCCGTCCTGCCCATCCTGGCCGATCCGCTGCCCACCATCGCCGAGCTCGATGTCAGCGGTGGCTCGCAAGTGCAGGCGATCATGGGTCGTGTCGTCAAGTACACCCGTCCCATCAACTACCTGGGCCTGCCGACGCTCACCTTACCCATTCCCCGGTCGGGCGGCCTGCCCAACGGCGTGCAGCTCGTCGGCCGGCCCTATGCAGAGGGGCTGCTGCTCGCCATCGGTCAAGCCTATCAGCGGGAGGTGCCGCCCGAAATCGCCCGGCCGCTCAAGATGTGACCTGCGCGCTGCAACCCAACTGCGTGGGCGCCAACTGGTGGCCATCTGGCGGCCACTCGCAATTCTTGCACCAGCGCCACCGCTGGGGCTTCATTCCGGGCTTCATTCCGGGCGCATCGCCCGTCAGCATCGCTCAATGCCGGCCCAAGTCGGAGCGGCCAATCACGAGGGGAAGAACTGCGCATGTTTGAGCTAACGGTGGACTTCATCATTGTGGGGGCCGGCTCGGCCGGCGCCGCGCTCGCCAACCGGCTCACCGAGACTGGCCGCCACCAAGTGCTGCTGCTCGAGGCGGGTGGGGAGACCCACCCCCTGTCGCGCGTGCCGATCAGCTTTGCCAAGTTCATCAATCGGCCCGGGGTGAATTGGCTCTATACGTCCGAGCCCGATGCCAACACCGGCGGCCGGCGCATTCCGGTTCCGCGCGGGCGCATGCTGGGCGGCTCCAGCGCCATCAACGGCATGGTGTGGGTGCGCGGACAGCGTCAGGACTACGACCACTGGGCACAGCTCGGCAACCGCGGCTGGAGTTGGCAGGACGTGTTGCCCATCTTCAGGAACATGGAGAGCTACGCCGGCGGGGATAGTGCGCTTCGCGGCCGCGACGGGCCGCTCAAGGTGTCCGACATCGACGAGAACGGGCGGCTCTACGACAGCTTCTTCAAGGCCGCCGAAAGCGTCGGCCTCAGCCCCAGCCGCGACTACAACAGTGGGGACCAAGAAGGCATCGCCATGACGCAGGCCTCGATCAGCCGCGGTCGGCGCATGAGCACGGCGCGATGCTATCTGGACCCCGCCCGAACGCGGTCCAACCTTACCATTGAGACCAACGCGCTGGCGCTCTCGCTCATCCTCGAAGGCACGCGCTGCGTGGGCGTGCGCTACCAAGTGCAGGGCCAGAAGCGTGAGGCGCGTGCGGCGCGCGAGGTGATCGTGTCGGCGGGCGCCATTGCCTCGCCGCAACTTCTCGAGCTCTCCGGCATCGGCCAAGCCCAGCGCCTCAAGGCCCTGGGCATCGAGGTGCGCCACAACCTTCCCGGCGTCGGAGAAAACCTGCGCGATCATTGGGCGCCGCGCATGAAATGGCGCGTCGGGCGCCATGGCGTCACCTTCAACGAGCGCGCACGCGGGGCAGGCGCCCTGTGGCAGGGCCTCCTCTACATGTGCCGCAACTCGGGGTTCCTGGCTCTTCCGGCCTCGCCGCTGCGCGGCTTCTTCCGAACCCGCGACGGCCTCGATAGTCCCGATGCCATGTTCACGGTGCAGCCGTTTTTGGTAACGCCCAACCTCAAGCTCGCCAAGGACACGGGGATGACCATCATCACCCATCAGCTGCGCCCCGAAAGCAAAGGCAGCATCCACATCGCTTCTGGCGAGCCCACCGCGCCGCCGGCCATTCGCTTCAATTTCCTGGGCGAGCGCATCGATCGCGACTGCACCCTGGCTGCCATGCGTTGGGTGCGGCGGCTCGTCGGAGCCGCACCGCTTGCCTGGCTCGAGGCGCAGGAGTTTGCACCGGGGCCGCAGGTGGACTCCGATGCGGAGCTCATCGATTTCGTCACCCGCAACGCCGAGACGACCTATCATCCCGTTGGAACTTGCAAGATGGGCAGCGACGCCGGCGCCGTCGTCGACGACAATTTGCGCGTGCGCGGCATCTCTGGCTTGCGCGTTGCTGACGCCTCGATCATGCCGACGCTGACGTCAGGCAATACCAACGCCCCCTCGATCATGATCGGTGAGAAGGCGGCGCGCATGGTGCTGCAGGCAGCCGCCTGAGTCTTGGCCCTAGCGCAGGGGACGGAAGAATTCGATGATTTCGTGGGCCAGCGCCTGCGGCGCTTCGAGCGCGGCGAAGTGCCCGCCCTTCTTCATCGTGCTCCAGCGGCGAATATCCGGGTAGGTCTTGGCCGCCAACGAGCGCGGTGGGTGGAGGATTTCCCTGGGGAATTCGGCATAACCCGTGGGCACGCCGACGGTCCTGCCTTCGGGGATGGGCCAGGGCTCGTGCATGCGCACATAGTAGGGCCAAAAGGATGCCCCGATCGAACCCGTGAACCAATAGAGCGAAATGTTGGCCAGCATCTCGTCGCGGCTCACCGCGGTCTCGGGGTTGCCGCCACAGTCGGTCCAAGTGCGGAATTTTTCGACGATCCAGGCAGCCAGGCCCGCCGGCGAATCGCAGAGGCCGAACGCCAGGGTCTGGGGCTTGGTGCCCTGGATCCACTGGTAGCCCGTCTCCTCCTTCAGGAACTGACCGAGCTCGACCAGGAACGCTCGCTCCTCGGGCGTGGGCCTTTCCGTCATCTTCAGATCGCGACGCACGGCCAGCAGATTGAGGTGAATGCCAACGAGGCGCTCGGGAAAGCGCAGCCCCATCACCGAGGCTACGAAGCCACCCCAGTCACCGCCCTGGACGCCATAGCGCGGGTAGCCAAGCACGTCGGCCATCAGCTTTGCATAAACCTCGGCAATGTCGCCGATGCCGTAGCGCTTCTGCCCCGGCTCGAAGGAGAGCGTGTAGCCCGGGAGCGAGGGTGCGATCACCGTGAAATGCTGCGTGAGCAATGGGATCAGCTTGTAGAACTCGAACACGGATCCAGGCCAGCCGTGCGAGATGAGCAGCGGCAGCGGGTTTGGCCCGCGCCCCGGCTCGTGAATGAAGTGCACCCGCGTTCCCTCGACCGTTGCCGTGAATTGGCGCAAGCCGTTGAGCTTGGCCTCCCAGTGACGCCAGTCGAACCCCTCGCGCCAGTAGCCGGTGAGCCGTTGCAAGTAGGCAAGGCTGGTCCCAGTGGACCACGGCTCAAGCGGCGGCTCATCGGGCCAGCGCGTGCGCCCAAGTCGCGACTTGAGGTCGGCGATGTCCGTGTCCGGGACGTTGAGAGTGAAGGGCTGGGGGGACGTGGTGGCAGTGCTGGTCAACGTGGTCATGATGCCTCAAGGCCCCTCTCGTCGAGCCGCGTTCGCATGGACTTTGCCATATCACCCAAGGCCATGCATCGCCGATCGCGCGCCCCGATGATGCTGCATTGGCGCTCGAGGCGAAGGCTCGACGCGGCGACTTGCCATCCAGCCGGCCACGCGACCCGCACCCCAAGGCAACGGTATCGGCAGCCCATCTTCGCGTCGGCGACAAGCGAGAAGAACTGTTCGCTGTCATGAGAGAATCTCAAGTTAAGCCATTGCCCTTGCAATTCGGCCGCAAACCGGGCGCCGCTCGCCGTCGCTGCGGTTGCGCATAGCAGAAGCGCGCGGCGGCTGTCGTGACAAGTCGACGACGTGGCAGATAGGTTGCGCGCCCGCAAAGAGCCCAAGTTGCCGCGAGACGCCCCATGCAAGAGCGCATCCCAACGCGCCCAGAAGTGAGTGGAAGCTTTCACACCGACCTCCTCACGCGCCGCCAAGCCGTCGGGATCTTGTCGAGTGCCGCGCTCATGCTGTCGATTGCCATGGGCCTGCGCCAAAGCCTCGGCCTCTTCCAGATCCCCATCGTGCAGGACCTCGGGCTGCAGGCCGCGGATTTTGCCATGGCGATCGCGGTGCAGAACCTCATTTGGGGGTTCACCCAACCTTTCGCCGGCGCGCTGGTCGACCGCTTTGGCCCGCGTCTCGTCGCCATCATCGGCGCCCTCCTCTACGCTGCCGGGCTTGCGACCACTGCGACCGCCAGCAACGCGACCATGATCTTGCTTGGCAGCGGTGTGCTGATCGGCATCGCCCTGTCGTGCACGACCAGCGGCATCGCCGCCAATGTCGCCGCGCGGGTCATCCTTCCGCAGCGGCGCAGCTTGGGCTTCGGCCTCGTCTCGGCCGCGGGCTCCATGGGCACCTTCTTTGCGGCCCCACTGGGACAAGCGATGATTGCGGCGGCGGGCTGGCGCCTGGCCCTCGCTGCGTTCTTCGGGCTGGGGCTTCTCATGCTTCCCGCAGCCTTCCTCGCCGGCCGAGCCGCTCGGCTGCCAAACTCTAGTGCGAGCGACAAGGACCTCACTCTCGCCGGCGCGCTCCGAGAGGCGCGGCGCCATTCCGGTTACGTGGTGATGAGCCTTGCATTTTTCGTGTGCGGACTGCAGCTCGTCTTTCTCACGACCCACTTGCCAAGCTATCTCACACTCTGTGGCATGGACCCGATGCTCGGTGCCGAGGCACTGGCAGTGATCGGTCTCTTCAACGTCATCGGCTCATGGGGCTTTGGTTGGCTGGGTGACCGCTACTCCAAGCGTACCCTGCTCGGCTCCATCTACATCGTCCGCTCGCTGGCAATGGCCGTCTACTTTCTTCTGCCGGTATCGCCCGCATCGACGCTCACCTTCGCCGCCGTCATGGGTCTGACCTGGCTAGGCGTGATCCCGCTCGTCAACGGTCTGGTGGTTGAGATGTTCGGCATCAAGTTCTTGTCCACGCTCACCGGCATTGCCTTCCTCTCCCACCAGGTGGGCTCGTTCCTGGGCGCCTGGGGTGGCGGGGCTATCTACGATTGGCTGGGCTCCTACGATCGCGCGCTGCAAGCCGGTGTGATCGTCGGACTGATCGCGGGTTTAGCCCAGCTGTTGGCCCATGATCGGCCGACGCGACGGCTCGCCGCCAATAATCCACAGGCCGCACGAGCCGCGCTCGCACCCGCGTCGCGTTGAAAAAGCCCGTCAATCCCGCGCGCCGTGCGCCTGACGCGTTGCAGCGCACTGTAACCGGGTTGACCAATGGAAAGTGGGCTGAACCAATGTCCGGCGAGGCGGGGATGCGGCCCGGCCTCAGCAGCGGGGTAGACATCATGTTGAGTAACGCTCTCAGGGGCCGCTCGATTCTTGTGGTCGAGGAGGAACCCCACATCGCCTGCGGTTTGGCGGCCGGATTGCGGCGCGCCGGCGCCAAGGTGTTTGCCGCCGACAAGCTTCGCGATGCCCTCTATCTGGCGGAGCACCCGGCATTGTCGGCCGCCGTGCTCAACCTGCGGCTCGGCGATGACACCACAGCGCGCGTGTGCCGCCGGCTCGCTCACCTCGGCGTTCCCTTCATGCTTCTGACCCGCTATGACGCGAGCGAGGCTTCCAAGCGCTGGCCCGAAGCGCCCGTTGTCAACAAGCCCGCCCAGGCCGCCGTGGTGGTGGATACGGTCGCCAGGCTGGTGCACTGAGCCCTGCGAACGGCGCCTGGCGCGAGTTCAAAATCTCCAAGGCAAATTTGCGATTGGCCCAGCACAGTGTGCGCCGCCCTGGCGGGGGTGCGTGCAGAGCCTTGCACTTTGCGGTTCAGCGGTGGCGGGCGGCATTACCGGCAGTCGAGCGGGCGCACACCGCTCGGCCCTATTCTCCGCGAGTTTGCCGGCGCCGGGTCTTCAGTTCACCCGCTCCTCAAGGCCAAACTCGCGCATCTTGCGATAGAGCGTCGAGCGGCCGATGCCGAGGCGCTTGGCGACTTCCGTCATGTGCCCGCGGTAGCGGCCGAGCGCCAGGCGGATCATGTCGGCCTCCATTGCCTCGAGCGAGCGGATTTCGCCCTGCTCGGTGACCGCTTGGATGCCGAGCGCGCTCTTGCCCCCTGTCGGGGCTTCGACTTCGACCGTGCTGGGAATTAAGTTCTCGGCGCCGAGCATCGCCGGTCCGGTGATGACGGGGCGGGTATCGACAGGAGCAGGCGCGGCGGGGATGGCGGCTTGGAACCCCTCCACATGCGCCGCAATTTGCGGAAACTCGCACACCGAAAGCTGCGGCCCATCGACCAGCACCACGGCGCGGAAGACGGCGTTCTCGAGCTGGCGCACATTGCCCGGCCAGGAGTAGCTGGTGAGCAACTCCAAACCGTCTTTGGAAATGCCGTTGACGCGGCGACCCTCCTCGGCGGCAAACCGCGCCAGAAAGTGCATGGCGAGCTCCGGCACGTCGTCGAGGCGTTGGCGCAGCGGCGGCACCCAGATCGGAAACACATTGAGACGGTAATAAAGGTCCTCGCGGAATTTGCCGTCTTTGACGAGCTGGATCATGTCGCGGTTGGTGGCCGAGATCAGCCGAAAATCGACCTTCACCGGCTTCTTGGCACCGACCGGATCGATCTCGCCGTCTTGCAGCGCCCGCAGCAGCTTGACCTGCGCCTCAAGCGGCAGCTCGCCCACCTCGTCGAGGAAGAGCGTGCCGCCATCGGCCTCCTGGAACTTGCCAATGCGCTTGTCGACGGCACCGGTAAACGAACCCTTCTCGTGTCCGAACAGGATGCTTTCGAGAAGCGTCTCGGGAATTGCACCGCAGTTGACGGTGACAAACGGCTTGCTCTTGCGCTCGCTCTCGCCCTGGATGGCCCGCGCGATCAACTCCTTGCCGACGCCGCTTTCACCCTCGATGAGTACGGGGATGTTGGAGGCGGCGGCGCGCCGTCCAAGCGAGACGACGCGCTGCATGGCCTCTCCGTGCACGATGAGGTCCCCGAATGCCAGCGTGCCGTCGGCCCTTTTCTTGATGCGGGCAATCTCGCCCTGCAACGCCTCGATTTTGAGCGCGCTGTTGATCGACACTTCGAGGCGGTCGGGCGAGGTCGGTTTGACCACGAAGTCCACGGCGCCGCTGCGCATGGCGTTGATGGCCGCGTCAATCGAACCGTGCGCCGTCTGCATGATGATGGGCGGCATGCCGGGTTTGTGCGCCACGCGCCGCAAGACTTCCAGGCCGTCCATGCCCGGCATGATGTGGTCGAGCAGAACCAGGCCTATCGACGCGCGCTCCGGTCCCTGGAGGATCTGCAGCGCCGGTTCGCCACCCGGGGCCGACCTCGTCTCGTGCCCGAGACGTCTGATGGTTTCCTCAAGTATGCGGCGCTGGGCTGGATCGTCATCGACGATCAGGACGACCTTGGGCATCTGGCGGGGTACTCAACTCAACTGACTGACGGGACTGAACGCGCGCCGCCCCAACTCAGGATCCGGCGGCGCAAGCCTGATTGGGCAAGCCAAACACTGCCGCATCTGGGTAAACGCATCGTTTCCCTTCGCCCTGCGTTGATGCTTTTTTGTAGTCTTGTGGGAGCGCGGCCATAGTTGCGCCTTCGCGCCCGTGGCATTTCAGGTCAAGCGGGACCGGGAGTAAAGCATGAGCGAGACAGTCGGCAGCGCGCGGCCCATGCGGGCGCCATCGAGTGCGGCGGCGCCGGTGAGCGCGCCACAGTTAGGGCCCATGCCCACCTGGAAGCTCGACGACCTCTATCCCAGCCCCAAGTCCGAGGCGGTCGAGGCGGACCTGAAGAAGGCCGCAGAGGCAGCGCACGCCATCAAGCAGCGCTACCAGGGCAAACTTTCGCAGCTCGCGACCGACGGCGCCAAACTCGCCGAGGCGATCCTCGCCTATGAGAGCTTGAGCGACACCATCGGCCGGCTCGCCTCCTACGCCGGTCTGCTGTTTTCCGCCGATATGGCGAACCCTGAGAACGCCAAGTTCTACGGCGACGTCCAGGAAAAGATCACCGCGATTACCACCGAGCTCATCTTCTTCGAACTGGAGCTCAACAAGCTTAATGAGCGCGAGCTCGCGCGCGCGCTGCAGGCTCCCGCGTTGGCGCGCTTCAAGCCTTGGATCGACGACCTGCGCAAGGAGAAGCCCTACCAGCTCGAGGAGCAGCTGGAGCGGCTCTTCCACGAGAAGTCGATTACGGCGCACAGTGCCTGGAGCCGCCTCTTCAGCGAAACCATGACGCGGCTGCGGTTCGAGGTGGAGGGCGAGGCCGAACCGGCCCCCCTCGAGCCCACGCTGAACCTCCTCATGCACCCCGACGCAAAGCGGCGACAAAGGGCGGCAGAGGGCCTGGCCAAGGTCTTCAAGGAGAACGCCCGCCTCTTCACCCTCGTGACCAATACGCTTGCCAAGGATAAGGAGATCTCCGACCGCTGGCGCGGTTTCAAGGACGTCGCCGACAGCCGGCATCTCACCAATCGGGTCGAGCGTGAGGTGGTGGAGGCCATGGTGGCCGCCGTGCGCGCCGCCTATCCCAAGACCGCCCACCGCTACTATCGGCTCAAGGCCAAATGGCTGGGTCAGGACAAGCTCGCCTACTGGGACCGCAATGCGCCCCTCCCAGACAAACCCGAACGACTGGTGTCATGGCTGGATGCGCAGCGCATGGTGCTGACCGCCTACGACAACTTCTCTTCGGAGTTGGCCGGCATCGCCATGCGCTTCTTCGACGGACGGTGGATCGATGCGCCGGTGCGCGAAGGCAAAGCGCCCGGTGCCTTCTCGCACCCGACCGTGCCTTCCGCGCACCCCTATATTCTGCTCAACTACCAGGGCAAGCTGCGCGACGTGATGGTGCTCGCGCACGAACTGGGGCACGGCGTCCACCAGGTGCTGGCGGCCCCGCAAGGTCCGCTCCTTGCGCCGACGCCGCTGACGCTGGCCGAGACCGCCTCGGTCTTCGGCGAGATGCTGACCTTCAGGGCCCTGCTCGAGACCGCCGTCGACGCCAAAGAGCGCAAGGCACTGCTGGCCCAAAAGGTCGAGGACATGATCAATACGGTCATGCGCCAAATCGCCTTCTATTGCTTCGAACGCATGGTGCACGAGGAGCGTCGGGCGGGCGAACTCACCACCGAGCGACTGGGTCAGATTTGGCTTAAGGTGCAAGGGGAAAGCTTAGGTCCAGCCATCGAGCTCAAGGAAGGCTATGAAACCTATTGGACCTACATCCCCCACTTCATCCATTCGCCGTTCTACGTCTATGCCTACGCCTTCGGCGACTGCCTCGTGAATTCCCTATACGGGCTCTATCAGGACGCCCATCCGGGATTTGTGGCAAAATACTTGGATCTGCTCCGAGCCGGCGGCTCAAAGCACCACTCGGCGCTGCTGGCGCCCTTTGGTCTTGATGCGTCCAAGCGCGAATTTTGGGAAAAGGGCCTCGCCGTCATCGAGCGCATGATCGATGAGCTCGAGGCTGAGGGCTAGCCCCGCGCCGGCTGGGATCGCCAGCAAAGGGCATTAGGTGAAAATGCCCGCTGGCTGAGGTTTCCCGCGCCCACGAAAACGGGTTAGCCTCGCGTGCCGGCCCAAGGGGCTCGGCCGCCCAACTCTTCCCTCGCCCGGTGCACACGAGGGAGCCCACGGGGGATGCTATGACGGACAAAGAGATAAATCTGACTGCCACGGCGCTCCTTCAGCATTACCGAGCCAAGACGCTATCACCCGTCGAAGTGACGCAAGCCGTGCTTGCCCGCATGCGCCAGCTGCAGCCCTCGCTCAACGCCTTCCTTCTGATCGATGAGGAGGCCGCGCTCAAGGCCGCGCGCGCTTCGCAGGCGCGCTGGATGAAGGGTGTGCCGGTCGGCCTCGTCGACGGCGTACCCACGAGCGTGAAGGACGTGATGATTACACGCGGCTGGCCCACGCTGCGCGGTTCGAAATCGGTCTCCCCCGACCAGCCCTGGGACGAGGACGCCCCCATGGTCGCGCGCCTGCGCGAGGCGGGTGCCGTGCTCCTCGGCAAGACGACGACGCCGGAGTTCGGCTGGAAGGCCATCGGCGACAGCCCGCTCACCGGCATCACGCGCAACCCGTGGAACCAGCAGCATACGCCAGGCGGCAGCAGCGCCGGCGCGGCGGTGGCGGCGGCCACCGGCATGGGTGCGCTGCACCTTGGCAGCGACGGCGGCGGTTCCATTCGCATCCCCTGCTCCTTTACCGGGGTGTTCGGCATCAAACCGACCTTCGGCCTTGTGGCCTCCTCACCACCAAGCCCCTTTGCGGTGGTCTCCCACACCGGGCCCATGACGCGCACGGTGGAAGACGCCGCGCTGATGCTCACTCAAATCGCCGCCTGGGATGCGCGCGATCCTTATGCACTCCCCGTTCCCAAGCGCGATTACCGCCCAGGTCTCGACGCGGGCATCAAAGGTCTCACCTGCGCATTTAGCCCGACGCTTGGGTACGCCAAGGTCGATCCCGAGGTGCAGCGCCTCGTCGCAACTGCGGTGCGCACGCTCGAAGGGCTCGGCGCGCAGGTCGAAGCCGTCGATCCCGGCTTTGCCTCCCCGCGCGATGCATTCTGGGCGCTGTGGACCGCCGGGTGCGCCAAGATCGTTGCCGGCATGAACGCTGCCCAACGCACGCAACTCGATCCCGGGTTTGCGGTTGCCGCCGAACGCGGCAGCCGGCTCAGCGCCGTCGACCTCATCGCCGCCGAGGCCGAGCGCGCCGCGCTCATGCAAAAGACCAATGCCTTGCTCGCGCGCTACGATGTCCTGTTCACCCCGACGGTGGCGGTGCCGGCCCTGCCGGTGGGGCAAGACCTCAACGATGCAAATGCCGAGGAGATCTGGATCGACTGGACGCCCTTCAGCTATCCCTTCAACATGTCGCGCCAGCCGGCCGCCAATATCCCGTGCGGCTTCACCAAGAGCGGCCTTCCCGTCGGCCTGCAGGCCGTTGCCGCCCTCGATCGCGATGCGCTCGTGCTGCGCGTGGCGCGCGCCTACGAGACGGCCAATCCATTTGTCATGCCGGCGATCGACTGAGCGCGCGCTGAGCCTCAGTGGGCCTCACGCGATGGGAGAATGGTGGGGGCGTGTGCGATGAAGGCGTTCTCGGAGCTGACGGAGCAGGAGATCCTCGCCCTCGCCATCTCGGCTGAGGAGGAGGATGCGCGCATCTATGCCGACTATGCGGAAGGGTTGAAGGCTGATTTCCCGGCCTCGGCCAAGGTGTTCAACGAAATGGCGGCCGAGGAGAACGAGCACCGCCGGCAGCTGATCGAGCTGCATCGCGCGAAGTTCGGCGAGCACATCCCGCTCATCCGGCGCCACGACGTCAGAGGCTTTGCGCGCCACGAACCCCTGTGGATCGTGCGGCCGCTGGGGCTCGACCGGGTGCGCAAACAGGCCGAGATCATGGAGTTTGAGGCACGCCGCTTCTATGAGCGTGCGCTCACCCGCGCCTCTGACGCCGGTGTGCGCAAGCTCTTGGGCGACCTCGCCGAAGCGGAGCGCTCGCACATCAGCCTGGCGCAACGGTTGGGCACCCAGCATCTGACGCCGAGCGCCCAGCACGCCGAAGAGGAAACGCGCCGGCGCATGTTCGTGCTGCAGATCGTGCAGCCGGGGCTCGCCGGGCTCATGGACGGCTCCGTCTCAACATTGGCGCCGCTGTTCGCCGCCGCCTTTGCCACCCACGACACCTGGCAAACCTTCCTCGTCGGCATGGCCGCCGCCGTCGGCGCCGGCATATCCATGGGCTTTGCCGAGGCCTTGTCGGATGATGGCGAGCTCACTGGCCGCGGCCACCCCCTGCTGCGCGGCTGCATCACTGGGCTGATGACGGCGATCGGCGGGATCGGTCACGCCCTGCCTTACCTGATCGGCGAATTCCGGGTTGCGACCTCGCTGGCGGTGCTGGTCGTGGTGATCGAGCTGTGGGCCATCGCCTGGATCAGGGCCCGTTACATGGACACCAAATTCCTGCGCGCCGCATTTGAGGTCGTGGTGGGTGGGCTCATCGTGTTCGCCGCCGGTATCCTGATCGGCAATGCTTAGGGTGGCGTGCCGGCGAGAGCTGCAGGCGCGCGGATCGATGTTTGGCTGTCAGTTGCGCGGCGATGATTTGCTCATTGACGTCTCCATGCCCAGATACGCTTGGCGCACGCCATCATCGGCGATCAGCTCGGCACCGCTGCCTCGCATGATGACGCGGCCGTTCTCCAGCACATAAGCGCGCTTGGCAAGCTTCAGCGATGCGACCACGTTCTGTTCCACCAGAAGCACCGTGAGGCCGCGCTCGTTCAAGGCACGGACGGTGCGGAAGAGCTCCTGCACCAGCGCCGGTGCCAGCCCCAGCGAGGGCTCGTCGAACATGATGAGCTCGGGTCTTCCCATCAGGCAGCGGCCGATCGCCAGCATCTGCTGCTCGCCCCCCGACATGGTTCCTGCCAGTTGGCCTCGTCGCTCTTCGAGGCGCGGAAAAGTGGCAAACACCTCGCGCATGGTTTCGGCCATGTTGGCGCGCGCTCGCGGCAACAGCGCGCCCATCTCGAGATTTTCCTCGACCGTTAGCGAGGGGAAGATCTGGCGTCCCTCGGCGACCTGGCCGATGCCAAGATTGCAAATGCGATGGGTGGGCAGGCCGGTGATGTCGCTGCCGCGATAAAAAATGCGGCCCGCGCGCGGCGTCTCGATGCCGGCGATGGTGCGGATCAGGCTCGACTTGCCGGCGCCGTTGGCACCGACAATGGCGACGAGCTCTCCCTCGTCGGCGCCAAGCGTGACGCCGTCGAGCGCCTGGGCGTCCCCGTAGAAGAGATCAAGACCTTCGATGCGAAGGATCATGGGCGGCAGCCTCGACCCATCAAACGGCCTCCTCGCCCAGATAGCATTCAAGCACGGCCGGATCGCGCGTCACCTCGGCGGGAGGACCGGCGGCGATGACTTGCCCGTGATTGAGCACGATCAACCCGCTCGACAATGCCATAACGGCGCGCATCACGTGCTCGATGAGCAAGATGGTGAGACCCATGTTGGCGTTGAGCGTCCGGAAAAGGGCCACCATGTGGTCCGTTTCGGTCGGGCGCAGGCCCGCCATCACCTCGTCGAGCATGAGCAGGCGTGGGCCGGTGGCGAGCGCACGCGCCACCTCAAGCCGCTTGCGCTCGGGCAAAGTGAGGGAAGCGGCCATGGCGCGGCGCTTTTCTGCCAACCCCAACTGCTCGATGATGTCGCCGGCCCTCGCCTTGGCCTCGCGCACGCTGGCACACGCATTGAGGGCGCCGACGAGGACGTTCTCCATCACGCTCAAGCCCGCGAACGGCTTGACCAGCTGGAAGGTGCGGCCGATGCCGGCGCGGCATACCTGATCGGGCCGCCAACCGTCGATGCGTGTGCCGGCGAGCCGCACTTCACCGGCATCGGCGCGGGTGACACCGGCAACCACGTTAAAGCAGGTGGTCTTGCCCGCTCCGTTGGGTCCGATCAGGCCAACGATGGAACCCTCAGGCACCACGAAGCTGACATTCTCCAGGGCCCTTAGTCCCGTGAAGCTCTTGGAGATGCCGGCGACTTCGAGCAAGGCCGTCATCGTTCGCCCTCCTCCCGTGCAAGGCCAAGCCAGCGGCCGAGCGGCGGCCACACCCCATCGGGCAGGAACATCACCACCCCCAGCAGGCAAAATCCATAAAACACCTGCTTGATCCCCGGCAGGTCGATACCCGCCCAGCGCAAGATCTCGCTCAGCGTTTCGGCCAACGCGGTCAACAGGAATGCCCCGACGATGGGACCAACGAGGGTACCGATGCCGCCGATGATGGGGCCCAGGATCAGCTCGATGGAGCGCGAAATGTGGAAGATCTGCTCGGGGAAGAGATTGTTGTAGTAGAACGCAAACAGCACGCCGCCGAGCGACGTCATGGCGGCGGAGACGACCACCGCCACCATCTTGCAGCGGAAGATGTCGATGCCGAGCGCCTGGGCAGCATCCGGGCTTTCGCGGATTGCCAACCAGTAATAGCCAATCCGGCTCCTGAGCAAGGCATGGCAAACGACGAAGGCAGCCCCCGTCATCGTCAGCATCACGTAGTAGAACATGGTCGGGCCCCCGCGCAGCGTCAGCAGGTCGTTGTGCGCATAGTTGGCGACCGGCAGGAACAAACCCGCCGATCCACCGAGCCAGCTCCAATGGTCAAAGCCGATGCGGGCAAACTCGGCAAACGCGATGGTGAGGATGGCAAAATAGACGCCGCCGACGCCAAAGCGAAAGGCCAGGAAGCCAATGACCGCGCCAACCGCGGCCGCGCTCGCCATGGCCACCCACAGCCCCAGCCACGGACCCACACCGAAGTGCACGTAAAGGGCCGCCGCCGCGTAGGCGCCAAGGCCGACGTAGAGCGCGTGACCCAACGAAAGCTGGCCGGCAAAACCCATCATGATGTTCCAGGCCTGGCCGACGTAGGCAAAGTAGAGAACCAGGATCAGCACGGTGATGAGGTAATCGCTGGCCGCCAGGGGTGCGGCGATGAGCGCCAGGCAGAGCCCTGCCAGCAGCTTGAGCGCGCGCCGGGAAACGCCGTCGGTGAGCAGGTGGATCATGTGAGCCGTTTGCCGAGGAGGCCCTGCGGGCGGAACAGCAGCACCACCACGAGAATGGCAAAGGTGAACATGCTCTTGGCCGAGGGAGTGAAGAGGAGCCCGCCCATGGCCTCGGTCACACCGATCAGCACACCGCCCAATAACGCCCCCGCCATCGAGCCAAGCCCGCCGGTGATGACGATCACGAAGGCGAGGAGCGTGTATGTGGGCCCCAGTGGCGGGGTGACATCGACGAGCAACACCATCATCGCCCCGCAGGCGCCGACGCAGGCCGAGCCGATGGCAAAGGTGAGCGCGTAAAGCTGCTTCACGTCGAGCCCGACCACCAGGGCGCCGGCATAATTGTCGGCGCACGCGCGAATGGCCTTGCCGAGGAGCGTGTAGCGGAAAAACGCAAACAGGCCACCGGCCACGGCCACGGCGGCAAGTGCCGCATAGGCCTTGTTGGCATCGACGATCAGCGGACCCAGGGCGAAGCTTGCGAACGCGTAGGAGGTTTGCACGCCCCGCGCATCCGGACCGAACGCGATCAACAGCGCGTTGACCATGATCAGCGCCACCGCAACCAGCAGCATGAACTGGCTGTGCTCGGGGCGATTGATGAAGGGATTGATCAATCCGCGCTGCATGACGTAGCCCAGCGCGAATAGCACCGCGGCGATCGGCACCAGCATCACCAGCGGATCGAGCTTGTAGGCGGAGAACAGCGCAACCGCCAGATACATGGCAATGGTCATCATCTCGCCATGCGCGAAATTGACGACCCGCACCACGCCAAAGATGACCGATAGTCCAAGCGCCATCAGGCCGTAGACGAGGCCGGTCAGCAGGCCGCTAACGGCGACGTTGAGATAGATCTCCGCGGGCACCACACGTTCCTGCCACGGCCCGCCGGCCCCACCTGAGCGAGGCCGCAAGCGGTACGATGGGGATCAGCCGCGCTTGTCGTAGGGGCTCATGGGCCACTCCGGTTTGGCGTTGGCGGCAGCCTTTGGCGCAACGGTCACCAGCTTGCCGCCACGGTTCTGGATCGCGGCGTTCTTCAGCGTGGCGTTCTGGCCCTTGGCGTCGAAGCTGATGCCCGGGCCGATGCTCACGTTGTTGGTGATATCGGTGGCGCGTATGGCATCGGCCAAGGCCTTGGGATCGGCCGAACCCGCCCGCTTGTAGGCGTCGGCAGCAATCAGCAGCGCTTCGAAGGTGTAGATGTGGTTGGTGTTGAGGTTGATATCGGGATGAGCCTTCAGGAGCGCCGCCTCGAGCGCCTTGCTCAGGGGTTTGTTGGGATCGTACCAGGGCACGAAGCTGATGGGACCATCGGCCAGTTTGCCGAGCGTCTTGAGATATTGGTCCTCGTACCAGCCAGGGCCCATGCTGAGCACCGCCATGGGTGTCCAGCGCTGCTTGACGAGTTCGCGCGTCAGCAGCATGGCGTCATTGAGCCGGCTCACCAGCAGCAGCGCTTCCGCCCCCGTCGCCTTGGCTTTGGCGACCTCGACCGACAGGTCGCGGGCGGCCGGGTCGTAGGCGATCGTATCCAGGATCTTGTAGGGCATGTCGGCCTTGCTCAGCACCGCATCGATGCCCTTTTGCATCGAGGTCCCATAGGTGTCGTTGACGTGCATGAAGACGACCGACTTGGGCGCAGAGCCCACGGCCGCAAAGATTTCCTTTTGGTTGGCAAAGGCATCGGCGAGGATCATCGACGCCGTCGGAAAATTGCGGAACACGAACTTGTAGCCCTGCTCGGTGATCGGCGGGGCAGCGGCAATGTTGATCACGTAGGGGATGCCCTTCTGCTCGGCGACTTGGGCGATGGCCGTGCTCTGGCCGGAATCGAAGGCGCCGACGATGAGCTGCGCACCCTCGCCGATCAGCCGCTCGGCGCGTGCACGGGCGACCTCGACGTTGGTCTCGGTGTCGGCGTTCATGATCGCGAGTTCCGGTAGCCCCAAGTCCTTGAGGATGCCGGGTGCAATGTCGACACCGCGCTGGCAATCCTGGCCGATCCCCGCCTGAATGCCCGAACGTGGCAATAGCACACCCACCTTCAAAGGGGCCGATGCCCCTTGGGCGCTGGCGATCGCAAAGAATTGCGCAGAAAACGAGCCGGCCGCGCCAGCGCTCAGGCCCATCGCGTTCAGGCCCATGGCGCTCAGGCCAACCGAGCTCAGGCCCATCGAGCTCAGACCCATGAAGCGGCGCCGCGTCATGGAAGCCTCCGCCATGCGCGCTTTACGATGCGAACCAGGCTTCATAACAATCCTCCCTCCATGGACGTGGGGTCGCCAAGCTCAACAACGAGCTCAATACCACAGGCCCGGCCAGCGGTTGAGCCGCCGTCCCATTGGCCAACCGTCGCCTTTGACATTGCCGCTCGGTCGGGCATTAATGATGTCATTATTGTTGTAAACAGCAACAAATGTCTACAGCAACGAAAGAGGCCGGCTCCGCGGCCGAGCAACACGGCCCCGACGGTGCGCGCCAAGCCGACCGCGCGCCATCACGAGCGCGTGATGGCTTGCGCAAGCGCCGGCAGTCGCTCGATCTCGGCGTGCTCGAGGATCATGTGGGCTACTTCGTGCGACGCCTGCAGGTGTGGGTTTTCCAGGACTTTGTGCGCTCGCTGGCGAGCCTCGACATCCGCCCTGCGCAATACGCGGTGCTGGTCGTGATCGAGGCCAATTCGGGCCCGTCGCAGGCCGACGTTGCGGAGCGGCTGGGCATTGAGCGCGCGCGCCTGGTGCGCCTGTTGGATGGGCTCCAACGTCGCGGCCTGATACGGCGTCGAGCCTCGCCGCGCGACCGACGCTCCCACGCTCTCATCCTCACCCGGAGAGGACACGGGGAGCTCAAGCGCATGAAGCTGTTGGCCGCGGCGCACGAGGCCAACCTGACGCGGCGGCTCGGGCCAGAAGAGCGCGCGAGCATCCTCGCGAGCCTGCGAAAGTTCACGTGACAAAGCCGGCCGAGGGGCTCGATGCCAACATCGATGCGAGCGCGGGGTTCGCGGCCAGCCGCGCTCACGTGTGGACGCTGGCATTGCCTTGCGCCGAGAGCCTCTAGCGTGCATCAGCGCCGGTTGCCGGCGTGATGGGGGGTCATGACTCTGCCCGCTGCGGGCGCGACAGGAGCGCTTCGATCGCGGCATCGACCGTGACGCGGCCGGCGACAATCGCATCGACGGCAAACGAGATCGGCATGTCGACGCCCTTGTCTCTGGCCACTCGGGCGACGGCCGCCGCGGTCCAAACGCCCTCCGCCACCGACCGACGGGCGCTCAGCACCGAAGCGAGCGACTGGCCCAATCCGAGTGCGCGCCCCAAACTCATGTTACGCGACTGCGGGCTGCCGCAGGTGAGGATGAGATCGCCCAGGCCCGAGAGGCCCATCAGCGTGTCGGCGCGCGCACCCAACGCCTCGCCGAAGCGACGAAGCTCGGCAAACCCGCGCGTCACGAGGCCAGCGTGCGCGCTGGCGCCCAGACCCTTGCCGTCGACGATGCCGGCAGCGATGGCAAGGACGTTCTTTACCGCGCCCCCCAGCTGCACCCCAACCGCATCGCTCGACCAGTAGATGCGCAGCGTGCGCGAGCCGAGCGCGGCCGCGAGCGCCTCGCCAAGGCCCGCGTCCGCGGTGGCAAGGGTGAGGGCCGCGGGCAGACCCCGCGCGACGTCGAAGGCGAAGCTGGGGCCCGATAGTACGGCCTGGCTCGCGCGCGGGATCGTCTCGGCAAGCACCTCGCCCAGGAGCTTGCCCGTCGCTTGCTCCAGACCCTTGGCGCACAACAGGACAGGCTTGCCTGCCGGTAGATGGTGGGCGAGCGCGGCAGTGACGGTGCGCACATGCTGGGCCGGCGCCACCATCAGCAGGGCGTCCCGGCGGGCGACCTGCGCGAGATCCGTGGTGGCGTCAAGGCCCGCATCGAGCGACACGCCCGGGAGGTATGCCGAGTTCGTGTGGCAGGCGTTGATCTCGGCCACCACCTCAGGTTCCCGCGCCCATAAGCATACCTCGCGCCCGGCCAGGCACAGGGTTTGCGCGAGCGCCGTGCCCCATGCACCGCCGCCAAACACACCCAGGCTTGAGAACCTCCCCGAGGAGGTCATGGGGCACGTACCTTACGCTCGGGCGCGAAGATGCCGGTGCCTGCCTTCAAAGCACCGCCTCCGCACAAACGCGCAACGCTTCGATGCTGGCGCCGCCGAGCAACAGGGTGCCGACGCCATGGTCCTTGGCTGCCGCCTTCCAAACCTGCAGCCGCTCCTTGATGCGTTCGGGCGGACCGACGAGCGCCGTCTCGTCGATGAGCGCGTCCGGCACGGCGGCGGCCGCCTCCTCCTTGCGCCCAGCCAGGAAGGCGTCCTGGATCTTCCCGGCCGCTGCCTCAAAGCCCAGGCGCCTGACGTAGTCGTTGTAGAAATTTTTTGTGCGCGCACCCATGCCACCGATGTAGAGCGCCATTTCCGGCTTGAGCGCGTTGCGGCACGTCTGCACATCCTGGCCCATGGCGACGCGCACAAAGGGCGCGATATCAAAGTGCGCAAGCGTCTTGCCCCCGCCCGCCGCCGCCATTCCCGCGAGCACCGGCTCGGTGATGAGGCCGGTCCGCTCCGGGCTCATGTAGATGGGCTGCACGCCATCGGCCAGCTCGCCGGCCACGCGCAATCCGGCCGGTGAAAACGCGGCCGTATAGATCTTGAGGCGAGGGTCGGGATGCATTGTGCTCTTGAGCGGCTTGCCCAGGCCCGTGGCCTCAGGCCCCGCGTAGGGGATCGTGTAGTGCTCGCCCCTGTGCGTGAGCGGGGCCTCGCGCGAGAACACCTTGCGGACGATTTCGATGTACTCGCGGGTGCGCACCAGCGGCTTGCCGTAAGGCACGCCGTGCCAGCCTTCGATCACCTGCGGCCCCGACGGGCCAATGCCTAGGAGAAAACGGTTGCCGGACATGGCCTGCAACGTCGCGGCCGTCGCCGCCGCGCAGGCCGGTGTGCGCGCCGACATCTGCATGATGCCGGTTCCAGCGTTGATGGTCTTGGTGCACGCCAGCACCCAGGCGATGGGGCTTACGGCATCGTTGCCATAGGCCTCACCACACCAAACCGAGTGATAGCCGAGGCGCTCGGCCTCGAGCACACGATCCATCGGCGGGCCGCCGGCCAGCCCTCCATAGCGAAGCAGCATCCCAAGCCTCATCGACGTCCTCCCTGGCTAGGCCCTGGCTAGGCCCTGGCTAGGCTTGCGCCACACTGACCGCGAACCGCGCCGTTCTCTCGATGGCCTATGATGACCCGCCACGGCCCTTCAGGCCCGGCTTGGATCCTCCCCGGTTTGGATCCCGCCTGCCCTGATCCCCTCTGCTTCAGTCCTTGGCTCTCACGAGAACCCTTGGCGCTCGCGAGGCGTTGCGCCCCCACACCGGCGGACCGCAACAAGCCCATAAACGAGCCCAGTAAGCCCAGTAAAGGAGCCTAGTACATGGCGGGGCGATAGGCATGCGAGAAAATGTGCAACGGCCCGCTCGCGCATGCGGCCCGGGGGGCGCGCGTGCGCGCGCCATCACCCCGGGGCGCGCTCGCGTGACCCGCGCCTCCCCTCGCCGCCGGGCAGAGCCCGTGCGACTGCGGCACCCTCACGGCCTGGGCGCGGTCTCGGTCCAGGCCGGCAGCGCCGCCTGCGAGCCAAACCAGCGGCGGATGTTGGCGTATTTTTCGAGCGGTATCTTGGCTCGATCGGCCAGAAACAGCGGCGCCACCACCGTGAAGTCGGCGAGCGTCAATGCGTCGTTCACAAGATAAGGGCGGCGCTCAAGGTGCTTTTCCAGCACAGCAGCGTCCTGATGGAAGAGCTCCCCCGCCTGCGCCAGCGCCTTGGGGTCGGGAGCGCCGATCTGCAGGATGCTCTTGACCAGGTTCTCAAACACGAAGCCGTTTACCCCCCGGCTCCAGTGCTGCAGATGCCAGCTTTGCCAGCGCATGATGTCGGCGCGCGCCTTGGGGTCATTGGGCCAGAGCGAGGTCGCCTGCTGGTTGCCCAGATATTGCAGAATGGCCGCCGATTCCCACAGCGTGAAGTCGCCGTCGACGAGGGTCGGGGTGCGGCCGGTGGGGTTGAGCGCCAAGTACTCGGGCTTGCGTTGCGCTCCCTTCGTCAAGTCGACGAGCTCCAACTGCAGAGGCAGCCGCATCTGGTGCGCTGCGGCTCGAACCTTCCAGGTGTTGGGTGAGGGTGGGAAGCCGTAGAGTTTCATGGGTGGTCTCCTTTCTCGCTTGCAGTTTACGTGAGCCAGGGCTTAACGCGCCGAGGTTCACGCGGGCTGCGAAAGCCGCTGCGGCCTGGCGCGGGACGAAAGGCCGTTCAATCAACCGTCGTACCTGTCGTGGCGGCGCACCCACGCCATGGGGTGGGGCAGGCCATCCTCATTGCGTCCGTTGGGAAGAAGATCGATGAGCTGGTAGGCACCGTTGAGCGGATCGAGCCCGCGCGCGTAGCACGAGTAGGTGTGAAAGATGCCGCCGGCCGCATCCTTGGCAAAGACGCTGATGCCCGGCGCCTCCGACGAACCAAAGCCGCCGGCTCGATAGTTGTAGACCGCCGTCTTCTGCTCGTCGGGTGTGAAGGACACGTGATAGTCGCGATTGAAATCGTTGTCGCGCGACGACACCCACTTGAAGCGCCACCCCATCCGCTTGCGGTAGGCTTCGAGCTTGTTGAGGGGCGCGGTGGAAACGACGACGAAGGAGGCATCGCGGTGCTCGAGATGGACGACGATGCCGTCGTACGTATCCGCCCAGAACGAGCAGCTTGGGCAGCCCTCCTGCCAATCGGCGCCGAACATGAAATGGTCGACGATCAGCTGACTGCGACCGGCGAACAAATCCGACAGCGTCTCCTTTCCCTTGGGTCCGTCGAACACATAGTGCTTTTCCACCTTGACCCATGGCAGCTCGCGGCGCTGCCGGCTCAAGTCGTCGCGCAGCCGTGTGAACTCCTTCTCCTTGGCCAATAGGTTCTTGCGCGCCGAAAGCCACTCCTCGCCCGACACGATCTTGTGCATCGCTCCTGCTCCTTGTTGCCTAGCTCACCCCGCATCGCACCGAGGCCACGGGTGGCAGTCGCTCGGCCACCGTCGACCAGGTGCGGCCCCCGTCCACCGATCCGAACACCTCGCCCGAGGTTGCCCCGAAATAGAGCCCAAGCGGTTTGCCGCCATCGCTGCAGAAGGCTTGGCGCAACACCGTGAGGTAAGCCTGCGATCGCGGCAGGCCGTCGGCGCACGCGACCCAACTGTTGCCGCGGTCGCAGGTCTCGTACACACGCACGCAACCGTCCGGCGTCACGCGATCGGCATCCGCCTTGAGCGGGATGATGTAGGCGCGATCGGGGTCGTGGGGGTCAATCACGAGCGGGAAGCCAAAATCCGATGGCAGCCCGCGGTCGCTGCCGATGTCGTTCCAGCTTTCTCCGCCATTGTCCGAGCGGTAGACACCGCCGTGGAACTGCATGTAGAGCGTGTGCGGTTGGCGCGGCGCGCGGTGCATGTTGTGCACGCAGTAAGCATGCGTGTCCTTGCGCGCCTCTTCGGGCAGATAGCGCGGCACCAGGCCAGCAACGCTGCGCCGCCAGGTTCGGCCCGCGTCCTCGCTGAGCCAGACGCCGGCCGAGGAAATGCCCACCGCCAGGCGCTTCTCCTCGCCGGGCCAGGGGCAGATCGAGTGCAGGCACAGCCCACCCGCACCAGGTTCCCACTTGCTGCGCTCGGGCACGTTCCACAGCCCCTCTACAAGGGCCCAGGACTTGCCGCCATCGCTGCTGCGAAAGAGGGCAGCCGGCGCCACGCCGCACCAAAGGACGCCATCGCCGACGCCGGGCTCGACCACCCAGATGCGCTCAACGGCCGCGTTGGCCGCCGGCGGAAAGGCCGGTCCCTCGGCCTGCTTCCAGTCCTTGGTCGGATCGTCGGCGTAAAAGAGGTGTGGACCGAACTGGCCGTGTGTGACCGCCGCGAAATAGCGGCCGCTCCGCCGATCGCGCGTGGCAAACTCCACCGTCTCGCCCGCAAAGGCGCGCCCGGCGATCTCGAATGTGCGGCTGCTGCCGCGCAGAACCATTAGGCCCTTTTTGGTGCCCACCAACAGTTCGGTCATGTGTCACCCTCCAGAGATTGCGGCAACGATGTGGATTTTGTCCGCAGGGGCTGCCGGCGCATCGAGCGCGATAGCCTCGCCGCGTACAAACAGCTTGACGTGACGGCGCAGCGCGCCCCGTTCGTCGACGATCCAGCCGCGCAGTGCCGGATAGGCCGCCTCTAGGGATTGGACCGCCGCCGCCACCGTTGCACCCTCAACTTCGATGGTGCCAAGTCCACCGACGCGCTCGCGAACCGAGCCTGAGAGGATCATGCGTGGCATCGCTGCACCTGCTGTTGGCCTTTTCGGCAAGACGCCGGACCGACGGGGCACCGGTGTGGATGGGCGCCTTCGCCTTTTGCGCGGGGCTCCAGCAGCACTTCGGGCGCGCATCAGGTCCCCTTACCGCCTACGTGAGCGTTCACTTGGGCGTTGACTTGGGCGTTCACTTGAACGGCCACTTCGCGCGGCCCACCGGAGGCTTACCCAAGCGGTGTCATCCAACCGATGCCTGCGCCGCTGGGCTCCCTCAACATGGCAATGCGGCCGACATTGGGAACGTCAAAGACCGGCATGACCAACTTGGCACCGGCCCGGATGGCTTGGGCCACGCGCTTGTCCACGTCGTCGACGGCAAGAAAGCCAATCCAGCTTTCCGGCACGCCATCAAACTCCGGCGAGGTCAGCGTGAACATGCCGGCGACCGGCTTGCCGCCTGCCATCGCCACCCAGTAGGGCTTGCCGTCCGGCGTCTGCGTGGCCTCAAAGGTCCAGCCGATGGTCTCCTTGTAGAAGCGCTTGGCACGCGCAACGTCGCGCGTCCTGAGCTCGTTCCAGTAAAAGTTGCCGTGCGCCCATGCCTGGGCCGCCTGCTGCGGCGCGGCACGCTTCTCGGCGCGCTTGGTGGTTGTCGACCGTGCCATGCTGGTCTCCTTTTGCCGTCTTCTGGTCGCGCTCGTTAGGACAGGTAACGATCGAGCTTCTCAAGCGTGCCGGTCCATCCGCGCTGGTGGCCATCGCGCGCCTTCTCATCAAAGAACTGCTCGTGATTGAGCGTCAGCAGAGTGCCCTCGCCATCCCGCGCCACCGTGATGGTCACGAGCGACTGGCGCTCGGGTGTGGAGTGCCAGCCCCACGTAAAGACCAGCCGGCTGTCGGGGATCACCTCGCGGTAGACGCCGGCGACCTCGTGATATTCGCCGTCTTCGGTCTTGAAGCTGAGGCGGTAGCGCCCTCCCGGGCGCACATCCATCTCGGCCCGTATGGAACCGCCTTGGGTTTCGCTGGGTCCGAACCAGTGCACTATTTGCTTTGGATCTGTCCACGCGCTGAAGACTTGCGCGGGCGACGCTTTGAGCCTGCGCTTGAGCGTGAGGCTTGGTTTGGTGAGCATGCGTTCTCCTCGACAAAAGCCGCCAATCGGTCGAGCTTTTCGCTCCAGAAGCGCTCATAGCGGCTCAGCCACTGCATGGCCGTTTCCATTGGCGCGGGCGTCAGAGTGCATCGCACCGTCCGCCCCGACTTGGTCCGAACAATAAGGCCGGCGCGCGCCAAGACATCGAGATGCTTGATGACCGCCGGCAGCGATACCGCGAACGGCGCGGCAATCTCGCTCACTGCCAATGCGTCCGCCCGCGTCAGGCGCTCGAGGATCGCTCGCCGCGTCGGATCGGCGAGCGCCCCAAAGGCGCGATCGAGTGCACCGTCCCTATAGTAAACCATATGGTTAAGTATCGTCGGACGGCGCGTCTTGTCAAATTGATAGCCAGCGCTTCACACACAATTGAAGAATGTGTCTGCCACGCTTTGGTCAGCTCGCAAGAACCGATGCCACAAGAACCGATGCCTGCGCTGCCTTGTTTCGCCCTTACCTTTGCGGGTTGCCGCCTTTGGCTGCCGCAACCGTGGCTTTCCCCTTGCTCCTCCCGCGTAGCCCACGGGGATGGACCCTGTGGGCACAGCAGAAGAAAACCTCGTCCGCGCCTAAAACGCGACAGCCCATGCCGACTGGCTCTCGGTCCATCGGGGGTTCATGGGTGACGCGTGCTCCTGATCAGGTTACGCTTCAGTCCACGCAACGCGTCAGCAAGCACAAAGGGAGTTTCACATGGCGTCCAATGGCAAGGTCGCGCTCGTCACCGGCGGAGGCAGCGGCATCGGCCGGGCATCGGCCCTCGCATTGCAAGCCGACGGCTGGAACGTGGTGATCACCGGACGCCGCAAGGAGGAGCTCGACAAGACGCTGACCCTGGCCAAGGCGGGCGGCGGCAAGATGATCGCCGTGCGTGCCGACGTGGGCAAGCCGGAAGACGTGAAGACCCTATTCGCCGAGACCAAGAAGGCCTTCGGGCGTCTCGACTTCCTCTTCAACAACGCAGGGTTCGGTGCTCCCGCAGTGCCGATGGAAGACCTCACCTACCAGCAATGGCAATCGGTGGTCGATGCCAACCTCACGGGATCATTCCTGTGCGCGCAGGAGGCCATCAAGATCATGAAGAGCCAGACGCCCAAGGGTGGACGCATCGTCAACAACGGCTCGATCTCGGCGCACACGCCGCGGCCCAATTCGGCGCCCTATACGGCGACCAAGCATGCCATCACCGGCCTCACCAAGTGCATCGCCCTCGACGGACGCAAGCACGACATCGCCTGCGGTCAGCTCGACATCGGCAACGCCGACACCGCCATGGGTGGGCGCATGAAGGCCGGCGTCATGCAGGCGCACGGCGTCGTGGCGCCGGAGCCGGTGATGGACGTAGAGCACTGCGGCAGTGCCATCCGCTACATGGCAAGCCTGCCGCTTGATACCAACGTCCTCTTCATGCAGATCAAGGCGACGAAGATGCCGTTCGAGGGGCGTGGTTGAGGTTCGTTGCTATAACGCCAGCGCCTTGGTTGCCGCCAGCACCTCTTCGGCGTGACCCGGCACTTTGACTTTGCGCCAGCTTTTGGCGATGCGTCCCTTGCCGTCGATCAGGAACGTGGAACGCTCCACGCCCATGTACGTGCGCCCATACATCGACTTCTCGACCCACACGCCATAGGCGCGCGCCACCGCTTTATCGGCATCGGCCGCGAGCTTGATCGCAAGGTCATATTTTCGGCGGAACTTCTGGTGGCTCTCCACGCCGTCGGGCGAAACGCCGATCACTTCGGCGCCCGTCTCGTCGAAATCCGCGGCGAGGCGCGAGAAGTCCTTGGCTTCTGCCGTGCATCCCGAGGTGTCGTCCTTGGGGTAGAAGTAAAGGACGACGGGTTTGCCCCTGAGGCGCGACAGCCTGAGCGTCCTTCCGTCATCCATCGGCAGCTCAAAATCGGGGGCCTTGTCTCCATCCTCAACCATCGCTCTGCCCTTTCCTTCCCGGCGTGGAACGCCATACCTTGACCTAGCTGTCGCTTGGCCACAATGGCGCTGCCCCACCCGGGGCCGCGTGCGGAGACGCTTCTCGTTTGCCCGCGCCATGCCGCGCTCTGCGTCTATGTGGGCGACCCAGTTGTCGTGGAGCGCCAAGGCGCGTAGCGTTCGTTGAGCAAGGCGGCCGCCAGGGCGGCCCGCACGGGACCAACACGAAGACAGGACCATCGCAGAAACAGGACCGCGGCAAGAACAGGACCAAGACAGAACCGGGCCAAGGCAATACCAGGGTCAAGGCCAAAGCATGGAGAGTACGCCGATGCCGGCACAGACGTTGAGCGCGGAGGAACAGGGGCTGGTCGAGACCGCCCGGGGCGTGTTGCCGGGCGGTGGCTTTGGCAACGTCACACACGAGGTGATCATCGCCGAGGGCAAAGGTGGCCATGTGTGGGACGTGAGCGGCAACGAATACATCGATTACCTGTTGGGCTCCGGCCCCATGATCGTCGGTCACGCTCATCCTGAGGTGACGGAGGTCGTGCAGCAGATCGCCGCCAAGGGCACCACGTTCTTTGCCAACAATCCCTACGGCATCCGCCTTGCTGCCGAGATCGTGGACGCGGTGGCCTGCGCCGAGAAGGTGCGCTTCGTAAGTTCGGGCTCCGAGGCCGATGCCTACGCCATGCGCCTGGCGCGCGCCTTCACCCGGCGCGACAAGATCCTCAAGTTTGAGGGCGGCTACCACGGCATGAGCGATTACGGGCTGATGAGCTTGGCACCCAAGCGCTACGGCAACTTTCCTCAACCTATTCCGGACTCTGCCGGCATCCCCAAGAGCCTTCGCGAAGAAGTGCTGGTCGCTCCCTTCAACGATCTCGACACGGTGGCGAGCCTCATTCGCGAGCACAAGGCTGACCTCGCCGGCATTATCGTCGAGCCGTTTCAGCGCTTGATCCCACCCAAGCCGGGCTTTCTTGAAGGTCTGCGCAAGTTGAGCCAGGAGAACGGTCTCGTCCTCATCTTCGATGAGGTGGTGACGGGCTTTCGCTTCGCCTATGGCGGCGCCCAGGCCTACTATGGTGTCACCCCCGATGTATGCACGCTTGGCAAGGCCATTGGCGGCGGCTTCCCGCTGGCGGCGATCGCCGGGCGCGCCGACATCATGGCCCATTTCGATAAAGGTGCCGTCGGGGAGGAGGCTTTTATGGTGCAGATCGGCACCCTTTCCGGCAATCCGATCGCCGCCGCAGCCGGCCTCAAGACCCTCGAAATCCTGAAACGGCCCGGCGCCTACGAGCGCATCTTCAAGACCGGTCGCGCCCTGATGGAGGGCTATACCGACATCTTGGCGCGCGCCCGCGTCAAGGCGCGCGTGGTCGGGGACGCGCCGATGTTTGATGTGGTCTTTACCGACCGTCCGGTGACAGACTATCGCTCTGCCCTCGGCGATGAAGCGCTCATGAAGCGCTGCAATGTGCTGCTGCGCCAGCGCGGCATCCTAAAAGGGGAGAGCAAATACTATATCTCGCTTGCCCACACGGACGCCGATGTTGCCTTCACGCTCGAGGCCTTTGCCTCGGCGCTCGCCGAGCTCACGAGCGCGCGGGCGGCCTAAGTTGTTTGTGAGGGTGATGACGTTTGAGGCTTGCGCGCGCTGCGCCCGGTTGGGATAGCCCGCGATGCGCAGAGAAGATGGGTCTTTGCCATGCTCGACCATGTGGGCATTCCAGTTTCCGACTACCAACGCGCGAAGGCTTTCTATCTCATGGCTCTGGCGCCGCTGGGCTATGACCTCGTGATGGAGGTCTCCTCCCAGGAGACAGGCGGTGCAAGCCACGCGGGCTTTGGCGCCAAGGCTCGGCCGCAGTTCTGGATCGGCGGCGGCAAACCCATCAAGGGACGTGTGCACTTCGCCTTCGTGGCCAAGGATCGCGATGCCGTTGACGCCTTCTACGCAGCGGCGCTCAAGGCGGGCGGCAAAGATAACGGTGCGCCGGGGTTGCGGCCGCACTATCACGCCAATTACTACGGTGCCTTTGTGCTCGACCCCGACGGCCACAACATCGAGGCTGTTTGCCATCTGGCGACGTGATGGGGTGGCCAAGGGCGCCTCTCACCCCTCTGCACGCCGCATCTCCCGCAAGGGCCGCAGGGCAACCCCAAACTTTCCGCGCCCGGGGTGCGTACCGGCAGGGAATGGCTGGGTTATAGTCTCCGCGCACTTGCTCGTTTCCTGGGCTCTTTTCCTGGGCTCTTTTCCTGGGCCCTCTTCCGGCCCTCTTCAACGGAGACTGGCCCAACGGATGCGGTGGATGGGCCCATAATGCCGGCACAACGGTGGTGGTCCGGTGATGGCGGCCCAGGGGGTGATGGCCCCAGGGGGTGATGGCCCACTGTCGATGGATTGCGTGCTGGACAGCCGATCGCGGGGGCCGATCATAGCCCCCAAGCTTTTGGGCATGGAGTAAAAGTCATGGCGCGGATGAAGGGTGCAGAGCTGATCACAGACTATCTGATCGCCAACAACATTCCTTATGTGTTCGGCATCTGCGGGCACGGCAATGTCGGCATGCTCGATCCGCTCTACCATGCCCGTGATCGTATCAAGCTGATTTCCCCGCGCCACGAACAGGTCGCAGCGCACATGGCGGACGCCTACTTCCGCGTGCGCCACGAGCCGGTGGCGACGCTGACCTCGTGCGGACCGGGGTCCTGCAACATCGTCATGCCCCTGCAGGTGGCGCTGTCGGATAGCTCCGCCGTGTTCGCCATCACCGCCAATGTGCCAACGCAGCAATTCAACCGCAGTCCGTTTCAGGAGATCAACCGCCACTTCCAGGCGGACTTTCCCAACGTCATTCGTCCCGTGGTGAAGCGCAGCTTCCAACCGACGCGCGTCGATATGCTGCCGCTCATCTTGCGCCAGGCGATGACCACCATGCTGTCGGGCCGGCCTGGACCCGTGAACGTCGATGTGCCCTTCAACGTGTTCCAAGAGGAGGACGATGTTGAGATGCCGGCTCTCGCGCCGCGACACGGCGCCAAGCGCAGCGGCGCCGCCCCAGAGGAGATCGCTGCCGCCCTCGACTTTATCTTGGCGGCCAGGCGACCCGTGATCTTCATCGGCCACGGCGTCACGCTGGCCGAGGCCGGCACCGAGCTCACG
The DNA here is from genome assembly GCA_036558085.1 of Hyphomicrobiaceae bacterium. Classification (GTDB taxonomy): domain Bacteria; phylum Pseudomonadota; class Alphaproteobacteria; order Rhizobiales; family Hyphomicrobiaceae; genus AWTP1-13. Next base: position 45,924 of record DATBGH010000022.1, on the reverse strand, counting down.
CGTCTCGTGCACACCCTGCGCATCCCCGTCATCTCCTCGCCCAACGGCATGGGCTGCCTCGACATGAGCGATGCCTTGTCACTGGGCTTCATCGGTCGCAACGGCGCCTATCCGGCAAACCAGGCCGGTCGCCACGCCGACGTGGTGCTCGCCATCGGCGCCCGCTTCGATGACCGCTCGGCCTCCTCCTGGGTCCCCGGCTACTCGTGGAACTTTCCCCACTGCAAGCTCATTCACGTCGACGTCGACCACGACGAGCTCGGCCGCAACTACCCGGCCGATTTGCCCATTCTCGCCGACGCGCGCACCTTTCTTCGCCAGCTGCTCGCCGAATTGGAGAGCCGCTCGCTCATGCGGGCCGACGGGCTGGGTGCCTGGCACAACGATATCGAGACGTGGAAGGCGGCGTGGGAAAAATTCACGGCCCCCAATTTCGCCATCCACGCCTCGCCAATCCGACCCGAACGCATCGTCGCCGACTGCCAAGCCGTGTTGCCGCCGGAGGCCATCCTCGCTTGCGACGTGGGCGTCAACCACAACTGGTACATGCAGTTCTGGAAGGCGCGGCGGCCGCAGACCATGCTCAATTCCTGGGGCTTTTCCGGCATGGGCTTTGGCGCCGCCGGCGTGCTCGGCGCCAAGCTTGCCGCGCCCGACCGGCCGTGCGTCGCCATTGCCGGCGATGGCTGTTTCTCCATGGTGCCGCACGTCTTGTGTACCGCGGTCGAATACAACATCCCCGTCGTGTGGGTGATCTGGAACAACTTCGGTTGGGTCTCCATTCGCGACATCCAACTGGGCATGTTCGGCGGCCGCGAGCTCGGCACCATGTTCCACGCCGGTGCCAATCACCAGCCCTACAATCCCAACTTCGCCGGCTGGGCCAAGGCCAGCGGCGTCGACGCCATGACCATCACCAAATCCGAGGACTTCAAGGGCGCCCTCGAGCACGCCGTGGCGGCCAACCGACCCTTCCTGCTCGACGTGCATGTCGACGCCGAAGTCCGGCCTCCCGCGACCGGCACCTGGCATCTGCCGCCGACGCCTTACAAGGAGCCGGCCTTCGGTGAGCGCTGGCTGCCGACCGAGATGGAACCAGAGCCCGCAAAGTAAGGCCGAGATCGGCCGTCGTTGACGACGAACGCGCTCTTCAGCATGGTCCGAAAGAGAGCCGCGGCGGCTGCCGCTCCGCAACCCTCCGAAATTCGCACATAGGCGCCCATGCCGCACGACAAGCGCAAGCCGATGATCCGCAACATCGCCGAGGTGGCGTGGAAGGAGTTTCCCAACCACTTCGGCGGTGCGCTGTCCAAACCGCTCGTCATGCCGCAGACAGCGGCTTCGCGGCACATCGATTATCGCATCTCCATGTACCAGCCCATGGCGCGCGTGGCGCTGCACAAGCACAAGGTCCAGGAGCAGATCTACCATGTGCTCGAAGGTGAAGGTCTCATGCAGATCGACGGCGCGCCTCACGTCGTGCGCAAGCACGATGTCATCTTCCTGCCGCCCGGTGTCGAGCACGACATCGAGAATACGGGGCTTGTGGACCTGGTCTTTCTGGTGATCACGTCGCCGGTTTTGGACGAAGCTCCCTCATGAATCTTGACATTGGGGGATTTGCCGTCCAGTTGTGCTCCAAGGCCCGCGCCTCGCCTCGGGATGCTCAAGCCAAAGCCCCGCCCCAAACATGGCCGCGCAAGTTGGCCCGCTGTCAGGTCCGGTTCTCCCGGGGTAATTCCGGTTCTCCGGCGCGGTGGCGTCGCGCAGCCCAACGCCGACCAGGTTGATGGCAAGCACCATCGCAAAAGAGGGCGGCACAGCCACCGCCAGGGCAGCCCCCCACGGCATGGTCGCCTGGCTCGGCGTCCTTGCGCCGCCTAGGCGATCGTCACGCCGCCATCGGCAATCACCACCGTGCCCGTCATGAAGCTTGACGCTTTGGAGGCCAGGAAGGCGATGACGCTGCCAATTTCATTGGGCTCACCGATGCGCCGCAGCGGCGCCGTGGACACGGTACGCTTCAGCCGCTCGGGGTCCTCCCACAGCGCGCGGGCAAAGTCGGTCTTCACGAGGCCGGGGGCTACGCAGTTGATGCGCACGCCCTTGGGGCTCCATTCGACCGCCAGACTGCGGGTCAGCTGCATGTCGGCGGCCTTCGAGATGCCGTAGGCGCCAAGCTGCGCACTGCCCCGCAAGCCGCCGATCGAGGAAACAATGACCACGCTGCCACCGCCCTGCTCGACCATGTGCGGCAATGCCAGGTTGCACAGCCATAGGTTGCTCTTGATGTTGGAGCTCATGATTTTGTCGAAGGCATCGTCGGAGATGCCGGCGAGCGGACCGAAGTAGGGATTGACCGCGGCGTTGCACACCAGCGTGTCGATCTTGCCCCACGTCTCGATCGTGCCTTTGACGAGCCCCGCGATCTCATCCCTGCGCGAGATGTTGCAGGCAATTGTGATCGCCTCGCCGCCGGCCTTCCTGATGCCCGCCGCAACTTCTTCGCACACATCGCTCTTGCGGCTCGAGATGACGACCTTGGCCCCAAGCGCCGCCATGATCTCCGCCGCCGCACGGCCAATGCCTTTGCTCGAACCGGTGATGACAGCCACTTGCCCGCGAAGGTCGAAGGGGTTTTGCATGGGGCTCGAGCGCCTCCCTGTCCTATACGTTAACTTGTTGCCAAGCCCGCGATGCGCGCCTAGGTTCGACCCATCATAGTGAACGGCCCGACAATCAGACAAGGACGCCAATGGGAGCGGCGCGACCCTGGGAAAAGAGCTACCCGCCCGGCGTGCGCTGGGACGCGCCGATCGCGACCGCAACGCTGCCCGCCATGTTCGAGGAGATCACCACCAGGTGGGCGGACAAGCCGGCCCTCGAATACCGCGACCGCACGATCAGCTACCGCGAGCTGCGCGCCGGCGTGGAGGCGTTGGCCTCCGGCCTCATGGACCTGGGCGTGGGAGCTGGGAGCGTCGTGGCGCTCTATTTGCCGAACACGCCCTATCATCCGATGGCGTTCTTCGCCACTCTCAAGGCGGGTGGGCGCGTCGTGCACCTCTCTCCGCTCGATGCCGAGCGCGAGCTGGCCTACAAACTCAAGGATGCCGGCGCTCGCGTCTTGGTCACGACCAACATCGGCTTCATGGCGCTGCTGGCGCAGAAGCTCAAAGCGGACGGCCTTGTCGATCAGCTGATCGTCGGCGACGATGGGGCCTTCGGGCCCTCGGCGATGCCGGTGACGCCGATGCCGGAAGGCGCGGGGATAATTCCATTCGACAGGCTGAGCGCGGATGGTGCCAACAGGTTGCCGCGACCATGGCCACAAGGGGACGTAGCGGACGTCGCGCTCTTGCAGTACACCGGCGGCACCACGGGCAAGCCCAAGGGCGCCATGCTGAGCCACGCCAACCTGAGCGCGGCGTGCTCCATCTACAAGACCTGGGGCGATCCGCAGCGCATCACCGAGCCCGGTACCGACAAGATCATCTGTGTGCTGCCCCTGTTCCACATCTTTGCCCTCACCAACGTGCTGCTGCGCGGCCTGCAGGAGGGTAACGAGCTCCTGCTGCGGCCGCGGTTTGACGTGGCCACCACGCTCGCCGACATCGAGGTGAAGCGGGCGACGGTGTTTTTGGGGGTGCCGACCATGTGGATCGCACTCGCCAACACCCCCGATATCGACACGCGTGACTTGACGTCGTTGCGCTATGTGGCATCGGGCGGCGCCGCGCTTCCCATCGACGTGGCTGAGCGCTTCCAGAAGTTGACCGGCCAGCGTCTCGGCGGCGGTTGGGGCATGACAGAGACCGCGCCTGCGGGAACGGCCTTGCCGAGGGAATGGACGGGTAAAGCCGGCTCGGTCGGGCTGCCGCTCCCCGGCATTATGATGGACGTTGTCGCGCTCGATGATCCCCGCCGCGTGCTGGCGCCGGGAACAAAGGGCGAGATCCGCATCAAGGGTCCCAATGTGACGAGAGGCTACTGGAATGCCCCCGCCGAGACCGCCGCCGCCTTCGTCGACGGCTATCTGCTCACCGGCGACATCGGCGTCATGGACGAGGACGGCTATTTCTATCTGGTCGACCGCAAGAAGGACATGATCATCTGCGGCGGTTTCAACGTCTATCCGCGCACCATCGAGGAGGCGATCTACGAGCATCCCGCCGTCGCCGAGGCGGTCGTGATCGGCGTGCCCGACGCCTATCGCGGCGAGGCCGCTAAGGCCTTCGTGCAACTCAAGGCCGGTGCCGTCCCCTTCTCACTCGATGAGTTGCGCGCGTTCCTGGCCGACAAGCTCGGTCGGCACGAGATGCCGGCGCACCTGGAGTTTCGTGACGCGCTGCCGAAGACCGCCGTTGGCAAGCTGTCGAAGAGGGAGCTTGTCGATGGTGAGCGGAGCAAGAGGAAGGCTGCTGCGGAATGACAACCCGCTTAAGGGACACAGGATTTGCGCCGCCGCGCGGGATCAACTCCGCCGCCCGCGGGGTCAATTCGCTGCCCGCGGCGCGCTCGCGGCCGGCCTCAGCGGGGGTCGCTGCGGCGTCGCTGAGCCGCCCAACCAAAGCCACGCCGCGCAGTTTCGCTCAAGTTTAGAATGAAGGAGCCCATCATGGTCGAAGCCGTCATCGTATCCACCGCCCGCACGCCGATCGGCAGAGCCGTGCGCGGGGCCTACAACCTCACCCACGGCGCCGACCTCGGTGGCCACGTGATTGCACATGCGGTGAAACGCGCCGGACTCGAGCCGGGCGATGTAGAAGATGTGGTGATGGGCTGCGCCAACCCCGAAGGCGCCACCGGCGGCAATATCGCCCGGCAGTGCGCGTTGCGTGCCGGCTTGACGGTGACGACAGCCGCCCAGACCGTCAACCGCTTTTGCTCCTCGGGCCTGCAGGCCATCGCGCTGGCCGCCTACAGCATCAAGGAGCAGGGCGTGCCGGTCGCGGTGGCGGGGGGACTTGAGTCCATCAGCCTCGTGCAGATGAATATGAATACCAAGTTCTACCGCAACGACTGGATCGTCGAGCACAAGGGCGCGCTCTACATGCCCATGATCGAGACGGCCGACATCGTCGCCAAGCGCTACGGCATCAGCCGCCAGAAGCAGGACGAATACGCGCTTATGAGCCAACAGCGCACCGCCGCGGCCCAGAAGGCGGGCCGGCTCGATCAGGAGATCGTCCCCCTGACCACCATCATGCAGGTAGAGAACAAGGAGACGAAGGAGATCTCCAAGCGCACCGTGACCTTGGAGAAAGACGAAGGCAACCGCCCCGACACCAACATGGAGGGCCTCGCCAAGCTCAAGCCCGTGCGCGGCGATGACCAATTCATTACCGCGGGCAATGCCAGCCAGCTCTCCGACGGAGCCTCCGCCTGCGTGCTCATGTCGGACAAGGAGGCGGCCCAACGCAAGATCAAGCCGATGGGCATCTTCCGCGGCTTTGCGGTAGCGGGCTGCGAGCCCGACGAGATGGGCATCGGCCCGGTGTTTGCCGTGCCGCGCCTGCTTGAGCGCACCGGCATCAAGGTCGACGACGTCGGTCTGTGGGAACTCAACGAGGCTTTTGCCAGTCAGGTGCTCTACTGCCGCGACAAGCTCGGCATCCCCTCCGATAAGCTCAACGTCGACGGCGGCGCCATCGCCATTGGCCATCCCTACGGCATGTCCGGAGCGCGCATGACGGGCCACGCCCTCATCGAGGCCAAGCGCCGGGGCGTCAAGTACGCCGTCGTCACCATGTGCATCGGCGGCGGCCAAGGTGCCGCGGGCCTCTTCGAGATCGTCTAAAGGAGGGCCAAATGGATCTGCGCTTTAGCCCCGAGGAAAACCAGTTCCGCGAGGAGCTGCGCACCTTCTTTCGCGAGAAGGTGCCCGCTTCCATTCGCGAGAAGGTGATGGAAAGCCGGCACCTTTCCAAGGAGGAGCTCGTGCAGTCGCACAAGATCCTGCACGCTAAGGGTCTCGTCGTCCCGCACTGGCCTAAGGAGTGGGGGGGCGCCAATTGGACGCCGGTGCAGCACTACATCTACACCGAGGAGCTGCAGTTCAATGGCGTGCCGCAACCACTGCCGTTCAACGTGTCGATGTGTGGGCCGGTGGTCATCGCGTTCGGCACCGAGGCGCAGAAGCACCGCTTTCTGCCGCGCATGGCTGCCCTGGACGACTGGTGGTGCCAGGGCTTCTCCGAACCCGGCGCCGGTTCCGATCTGGCGGGTCTCAAGACTACGGCCGTGCGTCAGGGCGACCACTTCATCGTCAACGGCCAGAAGACCTGGACCACCTCGGCGCAGCACGCCAACTGGATCTTCTGCCTCTGCCGCACCGACCCCACTGCCAAGAAGCAGCTCGGCATCTCATTCATCCTCATCGACATGAAGACGCCCGGGATCACCGTGCGTCCGATCCAGACGATGGACGGTGGCCACGAGGTCAACGAAGTTTTCTTCGACGACGTCAAGGTGCCCGTCGATAACCTGGTCGGCCAGGAGCACCGCGGCTGGGATTGCGCCAAGTTCCTGCTCGGCAACGAGCGCACCGGCATCGCCCGCGTCGGCTACTCCAAGCAGCGCGTGCAGCGCATCAAGCAACTGGCCAGCCAGGTGAAGGCGGGCGACCGGCCGCTCATCGAGGACGAGCGTTTCCGTGAGAAGGTTGCCGCCGTCGAGGTGGAGCTCAAGGCCCTGGAAATGACGCAGATGCGCGTGCTCTCCGAGGAGAGGCACCGCAAGGACCGGCTGCCCAATCCCAAGTCCTCGATCCTCAAGATCAAGGGCAGCGAGATCCAGCAGCGCACGACCGAACTGATGCTCGAGATCGCCGGTCCCCTGGCCTTGCCCTACCAGGCAGAGGCGGAAGACGCAGAGTTTGGCTCCAACGAGCCGCCGCTCGGCCTCGATTGGGCCGCTCCGGCAGCCCCGAGCTACTTCAACTATCGCAAGGTGTCGATCTACGGCGGCTCCAACGAGATCCAGCGCAATATCTTGGCCAAGGCCGTGCTGGGGTTCTGAGGCCGGTGCGAGGCAATCCCTCGCCGTCTTGGAGGGGAAAAGGGTCGCCAAGGCAAGGTCGACAGGGGTGGTAAGCGCTCCACCCTCGCGCCTCTCCAAGAGACAGCGAAAAAGGGCGCTTGACGGAGCACGCGATGAGCATCGAGACCTGGCTTGCGTTCACTGCGGCAACGGCCGTGCTGCTCGTCATTCCAGGTCCCACCATCTTGCTCGTGGTGTCCTACGCCCTTGGCCAGGGCATGCGTACCGCGCTGCCGGTTGCCGTCGGCGTGGCGCTCGGCGACTTCACGGCCATGACGCTTTCCATGCTCGGGCTCGGGGCGTTGCTCGCGACATCTTCGCTGCTGTTCACGGGCCTGAAGTGGGCAGGCGCCCTCTACCTCGTTTGGCTTGGCATAGAGCTCTGGCGTGCCGGTGCAACGCGCGATGCCCTACCCATCCAGGCGCCCGCGCCCGCACCGCGCATGCTTGGCCACGCCTGGCTGGTGACGGCGCTCAACCCCAAGAGCTTGACGTTCTTCGTGGCGTTCCTGCCGCAATTCATCGATAAAAGCGCTGAGTTTTGGCCCCAGATGCTCATCTTCGAGGCCAGCTTCGTTTCTCTCGCATTCGCCAACGCCGCAGCCTATGGCCTCGTCGCGTCGCGGGCGCGCCGTCTCATTGCCAGCCCGCGTGTCATCGCCACCGTCAATCGCCTCGGCGGCACTCTTCTCATCGGTGCCGGCATTGCCGCGGTCAGCATGCGCGGATCGCAATAGGAACACGTGCGCCCAGAGCGGCGAAGCGGAGACACAGACCTCATGGATTTCGATCTCAACGACGAGCAGCGGCAGCTCAAAGACAGTCTTGAGCGACTGCTTGCCGCCAATTATGGCGATCTCAATAAGCGCCTCTCCTACATGAAGGAGCCCATGGGCTACAGTGCCGCGCTGTGGAAGCAATACGCCGATCTCGGGCTGTTGGCTGTGCCTTTTGCCGAGGAGCATGGCGGCCTGGGTCAAGGCCCCACCGAGACCATGATCATCGCCGAGGCGTTCGGGCGCGCGCTCGCCATCGAACCCTATTTTGCCACCGTCGTATTGGCCGGCGGCGCGCTGCGCCATTCCGGCAATAGCGCCCAGCTCAACGCGTTGGTGCCGGCCATTGGCGAGGGTAAGTTGACCTTGGCGCTCGCCCATCAGGAGCGCCAGGCGCGCTACGACATCGCCGACACCGCCACCACCGCGCGCGCCGACGGCAAAGGCGGCTTCACGCTGGAAGGCGAGAAGAACGTCGTGCTCCACGGCGATAGTGCCGACAAGCTGATCGTCACCGCGCGCGTTACCGGCGGTCGCACCGATCGTTCCGGCATCGGCCTATTTCTCATCGACGGCAAGGCCAGCGGCGTGACGCGCCGCGGCTACCAGACCCAAGATGGCATGCGCGCGGCCGACGTGACCCTGTCGGCGGTGCGCGTCGCACCGGAGGCGGTGCTGGCAGGACCCGAGCAAGGGCTGGCGGTGCTGGACCGCGTGGTCGACGAGGCGATCGCCGCCCTGGCGGCAGAGGCGGTCGGCGGGATGGCCGCGCTGCACGAGCTGACCGTTGAATATCTGAAGACGCGCAAGCAATTCGGGCAGCCCATCGGCTCGTTTCAGGTGCTGCAGCACCGTGCCGTGGACATGCTGACCGCGGTCGAGCAGGCCCGCAGCATGGCTTACTTCGCTACCATGATGGCGGCCGAACCCGAACCGCGCGAGCGTCGCAAGGCGATGTCGGCTGCCAAGGTGCAGATCGGCCGGTCGGCACGGCTGGTGGGCCAGGAAGCAATCCAGCTGCACGGCGGCATCGGCATGACCATGGAGTACAAGGCGGGCCACTATTTCAAGCGGCTCACCATGATCGACATGGCCTTTGGCGACGCCGACCATCATCTGCGCGAGTTGGCACGGGCCGGCGGCCTCTAGCCGACGAAATTGCAGGCCAAAGCGCGAGCTAAGGCGCGCTTGCGGGCTGCGCGCCTGGGACACCGCGGCTTGTGACGCCGCGGCCTGGGAGATCCATGCGCCCGTCGTTGGGCGCTCTGCTCATGCTCGCGCCAGGAGGTTTGCGGCCTGAGCGGCGCGTCAGCTGCGAGGGGGAAGGACCTCCTCCCACCGTCCCGCAGCCTCCCTGTCGTACTCCCGGGCCGCCACCCAACGTGCTTGCCCGTCGCCGCGCATCTCCTTCTTCCAGAAAGGCGCCCGCGTCTTGAGGTAGTCCATTAGGAACTCGGCCGCGGCAAAGGCCGCCTGGCGGTGTGCCGAGGCTGTCACCACCAGCACGATGTTGTCTCCGGGTTTGAGCGTGCCGATGCGATGCACGATGAGGCTTGCCTGCAGCGGCCAACGCTTGACCGCTTCGGCCTCCACGCGGGCAAGCTCCGCCTCCGTCATGCCCGGGTAGTGCTCGAGCGTCATGGCCGTGATGGCGTCGGTGCCGCTGCCACCGCGCACCGTGCCGGAGAAGGTGACGATGGCGCCGATGTCGGTGTGGCCGGCGGTCAGACGCGCAACCTCCACCCCGACATCGAAGTCCTCGCGCTCAACGCGCACCACCACGGCTCAGCCTCCGGTCACCGGTGGAAAGAAAGCGATCTCGCGGGCGCCGGCAACCGCCGCCGTGGACTTGACGTGGTTGCGATCGACGGCCACGCGGATCACGTCCTCGCGCACAAAGGCCTCCGCATACTCCGGCCCGCGGCTCTTGAGCCAGACCATGAGCTCGGCCACGGTCGTCACGTGGGCCGGCAGGTCGAGGATCTCCTCGGCCTTGCCCGTCTTCTCGCGCACCCAGGCGAAATAGAGGATCTTGACGGGCATCGCCGCGCCCTAGTGTTCCATGGCCGTGCGAATGGCAGCCTTGAGATAGTCATAGCCGGTCCACAGCGTCAGCAGTGCCGCCATCCAAAGCATCACCAGCCCGGTCCATGTCACGCCGGGAATAAGCTTGTCGCCGGCCGGGCCCGCCAGCAGGATGCCGAGCGAAATCATCTGCATGGTCGTCTTCCATTTGGCGAGCTGCGTCACATGCACCCTGACATTGAGCTCCGCCAAGAACTCGCGCAAACCCGAGACCAGGATCTCTCGGCATAAGATGATCACCGCGGCCGCCACGTGAGCGTTGCCGATGGTGTTGTCGTAAGTCAGCATCAAGAGCGTCGTCCCCACCAGCAGCTTGTCGGCGATGGGGTCGAGCATGCGCCCAAGCACCGTCTGCTGCCGCCACACGCGCGCCAGATAGCCGTCAAGCCAATCGGTGATGCAGGCGCCGATGTAGACGGCAAGCGCCCACCAGCGTCCCGCGTTCCCCGGCACCAGGAAGAGGCACAACACGACGGCCGGTACGGCGAGGATGCGCAAATACGTCAAGACATTGGGCAGGCTGACGGCACTCACGGCCGCCGGCGACGGGGCGACGGTTTTCATGGGGCGGACAAGAGCACTTGAGGGTGGGGAGCGTCAATGGGGAGGCCCCGGTGCGACCGATCACGAGTTGGGCACCCCCCCCGGCCACCGATCGGGCTTGCCCTTTCAGGGGCCGATCGGGCGCCAAGCGAAGCTCGCCCCGGCTCGGGCGAGCGGGGCTTGCCCTCACTCGCGCCGTTCATGAAAAAAATCATAGATTGTCTGCGCCATGGCCCGGCTGATCCCGCAGACCGCGACGAGGTCGTCGGGGCTAGCGCGGGAGACGGCCTTGGCCGAGCCGAAATGCTCCAGCAGCGCCCGCTTGCGCGCCGAGCCGATGCCGGCGATCTCGTCCAACGGGTTGGCAGAAATGGCCTTGCCGCGCTTGGCGCGGTGGGTGCCGATGGCAAAGCGGTGTGCCTCGTCACGCAGCCGCTGCACGAAATAAAGCACCGGATCGCGCGGCTCGAGCAACAGCGGTTTGTCGCGGTTGGCAAAGTGAAAGTGCTCGCGGCCGGCGTCGCGATCGGGGCCCTTGGCAACGCCCACCAGCGCCATGCCGATGATGCCGAGCTCATCCAGCACCGCCTGGGCGACGCCGAGCTGTCCCCGGCCGCCATCGATCAGCACGAGGTCGGGGCGGACAGGGAATTCGTCGCTTGCCTCGTCGGAGTGAAGGCTCGCATCGGCATCTGCCTCGAGCAGGGCGAGCTCGGTCTCAGAAAGAGGGGTGCCCGTCCTATCCCTCTTCAGGACGCCGAACGCCAGCGCGCTCCCGCCGCGCCGGTCGATGGGTGGTGGTTGGGGTTGCTCGATGCGCGAGGCCGAGCCATCAAGGGGTTCACCCGCGGGTGCGGGTGGATCGGCCGACCCTGCCGGGGGTGTCGCGGCCAATGCCGTCAGTCCTGAGGTCTGCGATACCTCCGTTCCCGTCGGCGCCTCCGCCTCATCCAGCACCAGCCGCTTGAACCGACGCGTCAGCACCTCGCGCATCATGGCGTAGTCGTCTCCAGGGGCGAGGTCGGCCGAGCGAATGTTGAATTTGCGATACTGGTTCTTCACGAAGCCCTCAGGTCCCGCCACAATCATCGCACCGACGGCACTGGCGCCCTGGATGTGGCTGTTGTCGAACACCTCGATGCGCCGCGGCACCTTCGGCAGCTCGAAGCGTTCCTTGAGTCCCGAAAGCAGCAGTCGCTGCGAAGACGTCTCGGCGAGGCGGCGCCCCAGCGCTTCGCGCGCGTTCTGCGTGGCATGCTCGACAATGGTCGTCTTGCTGCCCCGCTGCGGCACGCGGATCTCGACCTTGCGTTCCGCCTTGGTCGAGAGCGCTTCCTCGAGCAGTCCCCGCATCGGCAGCTCGTGGCTCAACAGAATGCAGCGCGGCACCGGCTTGTCGTCGTAGAATTGGGCAATGAAGCTCTCGAGCACCTCCTCCACGCCGACGGATTTGTCGGCGCGCGGAAAGTAGGCGCGGTTTCCCCAGTTCTGACCTGATCGGAAGAAGAACACCTGGACGCAGGTCTGCCCGCCCTCCTGATAGGCAGCAAACACATCGGCCTCCTCGATGCCCTCCGGATTGATGTTCTGATCGGCGGTGACGTGCGCCAGCGCCCAAAGTCGATTGCGGTATTTGGCGGCCTGCTCATAGTCGAGGTTGGCGGCGGCCTCCTGCATCAGGCGTTGGTACATTTGGCGCGCGTTCTGGCTCTCGCCCTTGAGGAAGCGCGTCGCCTCCTCAACCAGCCCTGCATAGTCCTCAAGGCCGATCTCGCCGGTGCAGGGCGCCGAGCAGCGCTTGATCTGGTAGAGCAGGCACGGCCGCGTGCGGCTCTCGAACACGGGGTCGGAGCAGGAGCGCAGCAGAAACGCTCGCTCCAGCATGTTGATGGTGCGGTTGACGGCGCCGGCCGAGGCGAACGGTCCGAAGTAGTCGCCCTTGCGATTGCGCCCGCCGCGGTGCTTGAGGATCTGCGGCGCCTTGTGATCGCGGGCGATGAGGATGTAGGGGAAGGACTTGTCGTCGCGCAACAGCACGTTGTAGCGCGGGCGAAAGCGCTTGATGAGGTTGGCTTCCAAGAGCAGCGCTTCGGCCTCGGTGCGCACCGTCACGAACTCCATCGCCGCCGTGTTGGCGATCATGCGCGTGATCCGGTTGGTGTGGTTGCCGGCCCGGGCGTAGCTCGTGACGCGCGCCCGCAGATTGCGCGCCTTGCCGACGTAGATGACGTTGCCGGCCGCATCGAGCATGCGGTAGACGCCGGGAGAGCCGGGCAGGGTCTTCAAATACTGCGCGATCACCGCCGGACCCGACTTGGCGGGCTCCCGCGCCGGCTGGTTGCGCTCGTTGTGGCCGAGCGGCACCTCACGGGTGTTCTTTAGCGGCATGAGCTAGCGCTGTGCTTGGGCCTTTGGCGCCCCGTTGGGCGTCGCTTGACCACGATCATAAATGTGGGGTTGGCGTGCTACAATCAATCCGCTTGCGATCGGAGGAGGTCATGCTGAAGCTGTTCTGGGCGCCCCATACCTGCGCGCTCGCCTCGCACATCGCCTTGGAGGAAGCGGGAGCGGACTACACGCTCGCGCGCGTCGATTTCCGGGCCAGCGAGCAGAAAAAACCCCCTTATCTCGCCATCAATCCCAAGGGACGGGTGCCCGCGCTCGTCACCGACCGCGGCACCCTGACCGAGACGCCGGCGATCTTGGGCTTCCTAGCCCAGAGCTTCCCCAAGGCTCGGTTGGCACCGCTTGAGGATCCGTTTGCGTTGGCCACAGTGCAGGCATTCAACAGCTATCTTTGCTCCACGGTGCACGTCGCCCACGCCCACCGCGTGCGCGGCTACCGCTGGGCGGACGACCCCGCTGCCATCAAGGAGATGCAGCGCAAGGTGCCCCAGACGGTCGGGGAGTGCTTTGCCTTGATCGAAGAGGACATGTTCGCGGGGCCGTGGGTAATGGGCAAGGATTACACGATCTGCGATCCTTACCTCTTTACGCTCGCCCAATGGCTCGTCGGCGATGGTGTCGACATCGCTCGCTTTCCCAAGGTCGCAGACCACAGCCGACGCGTGTCCGAGCGCCCGGCCGTCGCGAAGGCCATGGCGATGGAGCTCGCCTGAGGGCGCATGGCGGTCATGGAAGCAACGCCAGAGGCGATTGCGGCCGCGGGCGCAGCCCTGCGCGGCGGCGCCCTCGTCGCCTTTCCCACAGAGACCGTGTACGGGCTCGGCGCCAATGCCGGCGATGGACGGGCCGTGGCGGCGATCTTTGCCGCCAAGGGACGTCCACGGTTCAATCCGCTCATCGTGCACGTTGCGGACGTCGATCGGGCGGAACGGCTGGGCAGTCTTACCGACGCCGGCCGGCAGCTGGCGGCTCACTTCTGGCCGGGCGCCTTGACCCTCGTCGTTGCCAAGCGGCCGCGCTGTCGGGTTGCCGAGCTAGCGACCGCCGGTCTGGCGACCGTTGCGCTGCGAGTGCCGGCCCACCCGATCGCCAGGGCCCTGTTGCGCGCGACCGATCGGCCAGTGGCCGCGCCGAGCGCCAACCGTTCCGGCCACGTGAGTGCGACGACTGCAGCCCACGTTGCGGCGGACCTGGGTGCCAGCGTGTCGATCATCCTGGATGGAGGGCCGACGCCGATCGGCCTCGAATCGACCGTCGTCGACGCAACGGGTGCTGAGCCGGTGATCTTGCGGCTGGGGGGCGTGGCGCGCGAAAGCCTCGAGAGCGTCTTGAGCCGTCCGCTCGCGCTGGCTCGGGGTGCACCCGGTCGGCCGGCCTCGCCCGGCATGCTCACGCGCCACTATGCGCCCGCCACCAAGCTGCGGCTCGATGCAGTCGAAGTGCGTCCCGGGGAGGCGCTCCTCGCGTTCGGTCCCGCGGTGCCAAAGTGCGCGGCCGCAACCGTCAACCTCAGTCCCTCCGGCGATCTCGTGGAAGCTGCGGCCAATCTCTTTTCCGCCTTGCGCGAGCTCGATACCGCAGGTGCAACGGCGATTGCCGTGATGCCGATCCCGCGCGCGGGCCTCGGCGAGGCCATCAACGATCGACTGCAACGGGCGGCGCGGTCTCGATGAGCGACATCTCCCTTTCCGTCGATGTCCTCGAGCGCCTGCGCGCCATCGTGGGTGGGGAGCACGCGTTGACGGACCCGGCTCAGCAACTGCCCTATTTGCGCGAATGGCGCGACAAGTATGCGGGACGATCCGCGGTGGTGCTGAGGCCGGGCACGACCCAGGAGGTGTCGCAGATCTTACAGCTCGCCCACGCGCAGGCCATACCGGTGGTGCCGCAGGCCGGCAACACGGGGCTCGTGGGGGGACAGATCCCGATGCGCGGGGAAATGCTGCTCTCCGTCGCGCGCCTCAAGCGGGTGCGCCACGTCGACGCCGCGGGCTATACCATGACGCTAGAGGCAGGGCTTACGCTCGCCCAGGCCCAGGCCGCGGCGCTTGCCGCCAACCGTCTCTTTCCCTTGAGCCTGCCCTCCGAAGGCAGCTGCCAGATCGGCGGCAATCTCTCCATCAACGCGGGCGGTGTCAGCGTGCTCGCCTACGGCAACGCCCGCCAACTGGCGCTCGGACTTGAGGTGGTGCTGGCGGACGGGAGTGTCTGGGACGGGCTTAAGGGTCTCAAGAAGGACAACAGCGGCTACGACCTTAAGGATCTCTTCATCGGTGCGGAAGGCACGCTCGGCATCATCACGGCGGCGGTGCTGAAACTCTTTCCCCAACCCGCTGAGAAGGCGACCGCCTTCGTCGCGCTGCCCAACCTTTACTCGGCACTGCCGCTCTATGCCTTGGCCCAGGCAACGGCCGGTCATGGCCTCACGGCCTACGAAGTAATGGCGGGCATCGTGTTGGATCTCGTGCTCAAGCACACGCCCGGCACGCGCGATCCTTTCGCCACCCGGCACCCCTGGTACGTGCTGATCGAGACGTCGGGCCTCAAAGCCGACGGTGCGGCCGAGCGCCTTCTGACCGAGGTGCTGACGGTGGCCGGCGAGCAGGGCCTCCTCATCGACGCGGCGATTGCCAGCTCGCTCGCTCAGGCCAAGGATTTTTGGCGTCTGCGCGAATCCTATTCACCGGCGCAGAAGCCCGAAGGCGGCAACATCAAGAACGATATTTCGGTGGCGGTCGCCCGTATTCCCGATTTTATCGCTCGGGCGGACGCCGCGGTGGAGCGCTTATGCCCCGGCGCGCGTCCGGTTGCGCTGGCGCACTTCGGCGACGGCAGCGTGCACTACAACATCGCCCAGCCACCCGGCATGGCAAAGGCCGCATTCCTGGACAGGTGGGACGATCTCACCCATGCAGTGCACGCAATCGTGCTCGACCTCGGTGGCTCGATCTCCGCCGAGCACGGTATCGGCCAGATGAAGCGCGCCGATCTGGCGCGCAGCAAGAGCGAGGTAGAGCTCGACTTGATGCGTCGCATCAAGGCCGCGCTCGACCCCAAGGGCATCCTCAATCCAGGAAAGGTGCTGTGACGATTTCGCTCGCTTGGGAATATGCCTGGCCAACTTCACCGAAGGGTCCAGTGAGGGCTGTGCGGCAGCGCGCCGCGGCCCGAGGCAACACCACCAGGCATGGCGCACAGCCGTCGGCGCCAGGCCAACTCTTTCCGCTGCGCCACTCTCGGTCCCATTAGGCGCCTTCCAGCACGAACATCATGTCCAGTTCACTCGTTGATTGCTTGCGAAGGGCAATGAGGGGCTGGTACTCGGCTGAGCGATACCAAGCGTTGAGTTTATCCATATCCGGAAATTCGATGACGACCACCCGCTCAGGTTTCCAATGTCCCCCCTCGGGCATTGTGTGGGTTGCGCCCTTCGTCAAGTAGCGTCCGCCGTACTTTGCGATCATCGGCCCGACCTTCGTTCGGTACTCCTCGAATTTTGCCGCATCCGTTATGATATGTTCGACGACCAGATACGCCGGCATGTCCGACCTCGTGTTTTCGTTTGCGTCTGCAAAGGATACGGAGGAACCGGCGCGGCGCACAAGGCAGGCCCAAACGCGCGCGTTCCCTTCTGAAAAGTGCCATCCTTCTCGATCCACATCTTCGCAAGCTCATCACGGCGCGTCGATTGGCTCTCGTGCTGCCTGCCATTCAAAGTGACCCAATGGAATGGCCAATTGCGATGACCCCCGGCGCACGCAGCACGTGAGCTTCGATGAGCCGATGAGCGGCGAGCTCGGTTGGTTTTGCCGCGGGTTCTGGCCGCTGCGACGCAAGAAGGAGAGGCACTCACTGGCAGCGTTCTTGGCGACCTCGGGACCTATGCATTGGCTTGCAATGCCAGCGAAAATCCTGGGTAGACGAAGGCTCCCTTGATCTTTTCGCGATCTTGCGCTGTCACCCCAGCCTTGGTCGCTACCTTGCGCCAGTCCTTGTCGATCTTGGCCACCATATCGGCAATAATCTTGGCCGCTTCCTCGGTGTCCAATAGGAATCGCTTGCATTGTGAAAGCAGGTTTTGCGCGCTGGCATAGCGCCCCAAATCTCCAACGGTCATGGCCAGATCGCGATGCTCTTGGCTAACCTGCCGTGACGGCGTGAGGTCATATGCAGGCGAGAGCCTCCAGTGCTGATTTCTCGCGAGGATGGCATGGTTTCGCGGATGATCGTCGGTATTGGAAATGAGGGCATTAAAGCACATCCTGCGAAATAACTCGGTTGTGTCCTTCTTTGGGTTTGCGCTTACGCGACGCAGCTCTTCAGCGAGCCCGACATACGACCACTTTGCCCTATCCGTGATGCCCTCATCGGAGCGCAGCAGCGTGAGAGCGCTCACCATGCGGTGCCTGAAGTAGCCGCCACCATCCGCCTTGTCCCGATCGAACCGCTTGACGAGAAGAATGTCCTTTCCCGCAACGGTTTCGATCCTGCTCTCCGCAGCCGAAATCTGACACGCCTTTGCAAGCGTGAGCATAGCATGTTCGACGCGAGCGACGTTCCAATCGTCCTCCGGTCGGTTGAATTTCGCAAGCCAAAGCCCATCCCGATCTTCGACGACCGCCTTTGGGCGCGCGCCTCCCATCGAAGTGCCGCGCAACAGCAGCCTGCGCACCTGCTCGGCCTCTTCGCTCGTCAGTGGTCTATCGGTCTTCAACAGCGCCAGGGCTGTGGCTTGCAGCTTTGCGAGTTGAAGCGTCTTGTTGAACTTCCAGTTCGGAGCCGGTGCTTTCTCGTTGCGCCCAAAACCGAGCGCCCCGGCGCGGTCATCGCGGGACTTCAGCAGGTATTCAATCTCCGGGAGTTTGTCTTTGCCAAGGGCACGTTCCACAACCAGCCGACCCCAATAATCCGGGGCAGCATCGCGCAGCGCGCCAAACACCCCGTCATGTTGCGTCGTCTGGTAGAGGCGTTGCGCAAGCTTGAGTTCAGCCGGGTCGATTTCGACCGCGTCCTTCCTAGCCAGGTAGCTCTTGCCATAGACAAAGCGGCCAACCGCGACCCTTTCCACATCCGCCTGCAGTTCATATCTTCCGGCCGTCACCGCAGTCACTTGTCCCGGGAGCGTGATGTAGACGTAGCATCGCGGGTCTGGACGATTGGTCTTCTTAGAAGTCATTGTCCAACACCTGAGGCTTGCGAACCTTGGAGCCCTCACGGGAAAGCGCGAGCGCCATCCCTTCAGCATCCTTGGCCGGCTCGGCGACTAAGGAGAGCTGATCCAGCAGATCCAAGGCCCACAGGATGCCCGCATAGACCGCAACTGCGGTCGATGCCTTGCCCCTCTCGGCGTCGCCGACAATCCGTCGGCTGACGCCGATCTTTTGCGCCACATCCTCAAGCGTGAGCTTGCGCCGCACGCGGGCCGTGCGCAGATTGGCGCCGAGCGCCTTGAGCGTGCGCTCGACGGCGAACGGCGGCGCCTCCAGGAGGCGGCTATGTCTCGACATGATGTAACTTCTATTATCTCTTGTACCGCTTAGAGTCACTTACAAGTGACATACATCCGTTCAACATCAATGTCAAATTGTCACCTATAAGTATCCTATACCTGCATTACATCACTTATAAGTTACATATCTTTGCGCGATGGCTGTCGCCGCAGGGACGACCTGGGCCATTCTGGGTATCGGGCCAGATACCGGGCCAGATACCGGGCCAGATACCGGGCCAGATGATCGGGCCAGATGATCGGGCGAGATACGGGGCGCGGGTATTGGGCACGGGCATTGGACACGTCGACGATCTCCGCGCGCATCCCCGCGTTCCTGCGCCACGCTCCAGGCCGTTCGCGTGGCGTTGCCAAAGATGATGAAGAGCCGCCGTCGGTTTGGGAGGCGCGGCGATGTCGGCAGCGCCGCTCAGATGCGAGCCAGGGTTGGGCCGACCAATTGCCCTGCCTCAGGACGCCTTGTCGGACTTGGCCGTGTCCGTGGGGGGTTGGCCCGCCTTGCTCGGCAAAGCGGTCTCCTCGCGCCAGCCGGAGGCCAAGGCCTTGCTGGTGCCGTAGAGCCAACGCTTGAAACTCTCCACGCCGTTGCCGCCTGCGCGGCTCTCCTGGCGCCAGGCCCGCAAATCGGTTCCCAAGTGGTCCAAGAGGTCGAGCACCGTGCGCTCCAGCTGCTGCACGCGGTTGCTGACGATGCCGATGTCCCCGCCGCTCTCGATGCGCCACGCCGTAAAGTTGTCGCCCAACGTTTGCTGGTTGGCGCCGAGTTTGACCAGCGCCTGGTAGATCTCGTTGAGGTCGCGCTCGTGCTTCTTGGCGGATTCCTCGGCGTTTTGCAGATGCGCGCGCACCGAGGCCTCAAGGGCGATCTGTCGCTCCCCGTTGGAGCTCCAGCGCTTCTCGGTCTCCTCCTCAAGGTGCCGCAGCCCGCTCTGTGCCCCTTCGAGCCGCTCGGCGAGTGCCGCACCGACGCGATTGGCGATGTCGAGCGCCTGCGTGCCGAGCCGGCCTTCGATGGCACTCGTGCGCTCGCGCAGCTCCTGCCAGGCATCACCGGTGTTGGCAAGTCCGTCGAGGCCAGCAAGGCGATTGCCGAGCACGCCCAGCATCTTCTCAAGCTCGCCGAGCTTGCCAACCAGTCCTTCCACCGCGTCCGCCCCGACGCTGGCCGTGGGCATCCCCGCGCCACTCAAGGCCTGGAGCGCCGATTGCGCATCGCGCAGGAGTGCGCTCAACGCTTGGCGATCAGCGGCGGCTTGGGCCTCGAGGCTCTTGAGGCTCGAGGCCATCGCATCGAGACGGCCGGCGAGGGCTTGGGTGAGCGCTTGGGCGAGCTCAGGCGACGCCACTTGGCCCGTTGCCGCCCCACCGCTTGCCTCCGGGGCAGCCGCCTCGAACGCCCCGCGGAGCGGAGCGTCACGCCAGCGTTCGAGCCGCTGGGGATCGGCCGCGGTCTTCATCAGCAGCCCGGCCGCGGGCGATCCGGCTCCTGCGCCCAGCATGCTCCGGACGAGATCGTGCACGCCCGCCGGGGCGTGCCACCTGCCAGCCTGGTCGGCGGCGCGGCGCAGTACATGTTCAAATGCCACGGAAGCTCGCGGGCTGGCATCGACGTCAAGGGGGCTTGTGGGCAGGTCGGCGGCGATTGCCACGGCGGTGTCCCGCCGCAAGCCGTCGACCCGGATGCCGAGCTCGGCCAGCGCCTCAGCAGCCACGCCAACGCGGGTCAGGGCATGCAAGAGATGCTCAAGCCGCACATCCGCCGCCGCGTGGACGCGGGCGATGTCAAAGGCGCGGTTGCAGCAGGCAAGCACCGTCTCATCAACGCTGATCGGAGCGCCGAAACTGCCCGCCAAGCGCCCACCGCCGTTGCCGGCCGGTTCGCGGAGCGGGCTCGCCGGGGTTTCGCCGAGGCTCGTTGCGAGGCGCGGCGTCCGCAAGTCAAGATCCGTGCCCTTGTAGGCCATGCTCATTCCTCCAGCTCATGCTCCGAGCTCGTCCTTCACACCGCGTGTCAGCTCAGGCTTGCAGCCCGTATAGCCGGGATCACGATCCCGGCTCCGGTTGGCGCAAGCCAGTGCCACGCCGTTTCCATCGAGCCTCGCCATTGCCCCCCTCCGTGACGGGAAATATCGGCGAACTGGTGTCGCTTGGACACTAAGGGAGGATCGGCGCCGATTGAAACGCGGCAATTTCCGCAAGGGAGCCGGGGGGCCAAGGGGGCCAAGGGCGAAGCGTGATGCCCACGCCGACTGGCCCCGCGCCCTCATCCTCGGCATCGACGTGCCCACCCCGCTCGGCTAGCCTTGGCGCGGATGGCCGCAAAAACCACAGATAACGAACCCCGCCCCAGCAACGGCGCCTGGTCCCGGCCCGGATCCTGGCCCAGGTGCGGCGCCAGCGCTGCCGTCTTTCGCGACGAGGCCGTGCTTCTGATCGTGCGCGCCAAAGGCGCGCTCAAGGGACTGTGGAGCTTGCCCGGTGGGCACATCGAGCCGGGCGAGACGGCACGGGCCGCGGCCCAGCGCGAGGTGCTGGAGGAGACCGCGGTGGAAGCGACCATCGACGCGCTTGTCGATGTCCACGACGTCATTTTGCGTAACCCCGAGGGAGCGCTCAGCGCGCACTATCTCATCGCCGTCTACTGCGGCCGCTGGCGGAAGGGTGAGCCCACCGCCGGCAGCGACGCTTCCCTTGCGCGCTTCGTGCCCTTGGCCGACGTCGAGGGGCTCCAGCTCACTCCTGGTGCAGGCCCACTGATCCGCCGAGCCTGGGCCCAGGTAGAGACGCCGTCGTCTTGAGGAGACGCGCCGTCCCCAACAGCGGGCTCGGCCAGGCTTGCCGGCGCCGCCGCGCTGCCTAGAATGCGCCCCATGCAATCGGCCCTGGCGACTTGCGGCAAGCTCTGGATCGCGCTCTCCATCGGCATGGCGGCCGTCACCCCCGCGGCCGCGCAAAGTGCGATCATCGGCTCCGACACGCGGCCCTACGATGAGCGGCTGATGCGCCTCTCGGAAATCTTGGGCGCCATTCATTATCTGCGCGAACTGTGCGGGTCCAACGACGGACAGGCCTGGCGCGACCGCATGAAGGAGCTGATGGACGCAGAAGGCTCGACGGCCTTGCGCCGCGCCAAGCTGACGCGCAGCTTCAATAATGGCTACCGCAGCTATAGCCGCACCTACAACAATTGCACCCCATCGGCGCAGACGGCCATCACGCGCTTCTTGTCTGAAGGGGCGGAACTTGCCGAGGCCCTCATCAAATCCGTGCCATGAGGCGCGGTGATTACGCCAAGTGGCGATCCTGGCGCATTAACCGTTAACCGTTGTAGGGCCTACCCCAAAGCCTCGGCCGTGTTAAGCGGACTTGGCGGCGCAACGAGCGATGCCACGCATGGGTGTATTCGCTGGGCGCTGGGGGGATGGACATGCAGGCACTCGGACCCGCTGGCGGCGACGATCAGCGACTCAAGGCTCTCAACTTTATCCTGGCGGCCTGGGAGGCGGGCACCGGCAGCGGCATCGCCCCGGAGCTGATGGCCTATGCCGCGCTCTATACGGCGCTCACCGATCTCGTGGCGTCCTATGGAGAAGCCTCGGTTGTCTCGCTGGTGAGCGGCCTCGTGCCGCGCGTTGAAAAGGGCGAATTCACGCTCTATCGCACGCGTCAATAGCGACCCCCGCAAGGCGCCTCACCAGAAGCGCAGTCGCTTGATCACCATTTCGCCGATCAGCACGCAGCCAAAGCCGATCAACACCAGGCCGGCGATGCGGTTGATCTGCTCGAGCCTCACCACATCCAAGCGGTGGCGGATGGTGGCGATGAACTCCGAGACCGTGAACCAGTAAAGGAAGCTGCCGCCCATGATCGCCGCCACCATCGTGAAAGCATCGATGTAGGATTCGACCTCCACGAACGAGCTGACGCCGCCAAAAATGGCAATGAGCCCCAACAGCGCGCCGGGATTGGTGAGCGTGAGAATGAACATCTGCGGAATATCCCAGACGTAGTCGCGCAGCGAGGTCTTTTCCGCCGAGGCCTCCGTGGCAATGGCAGCACGCGTCAGGCAAAGCTTGATGCCGAAACCCAACAGGGCAACGCCGCCCACGATCTGGATGGCCGTGCGGTATTGGCGTATGGCGCCCGTGATGGCATTGACGCCAAGCGCCGCACCAAGGGCGATCAAGCCGTCCCCGGCCATGATGCCGATACCGGCCGCCATGCCGCCGAAGAAGCCGCGTTCCACTGCACGTTGAATGCCCAGCAGATTGATCGGACCGAACGGCATCGCCAGCAGGATGCCCATGGCGACACCCACTGGTATGATCAGGGGGTTGGGGATCAAAGCCACGGCCGGACCGGCACCGTCACCAGGGCACGCGCCGATGTCACATCGCGCTGATCACGCCAGGCATCGGGCCAGGCATCGGGCCAAGCAGCGGGCCCACCAGGCCAGGCGCCAAGCGCGGCATCGGGCCAACCATCGAGCGCGGCGACGGGGCAACCTTGCTCCAAATCACCGCTCATGGCCCCACGCGCGGCGCAAGCAGCCGATCGGCTCGGTTGCAAGAGGAACCTCCAGATGACGCAAGACGAGCGAATTGTGCTGCGTGTCTTGGGGCTATTCCTACTGGCGCAGTTTTCGCTTGTCCATTGTGATGGCTCACGCGTCCTTTCCTTGTCTGCACCCGCCGCCGCCAAGTCTCCGATCAAAGAGGGTGATAAGTCCACAGCCGGCAAAGAGCGGGCGTCCACAGGAGACCTTCTTCCCCAAATCCACTATGGGACCGACGGCCTGCCGCCACCGGTAGAGGAGATGCGCGAGGCCATTCTGAGCGCGGTGCGGTCGGGTCGCATTGAGGACATGCGGTATGCCTGGGAACTCAACGAACTCAAGCCCGACCTTGGTGTCCCATCGAGCGATCCCATCGCGCACTGGAAGCAAATTTCGGGGGATGGCGAGGGGCGCGAAATTCTAGCTGCGCTGGCCCAGATCCTGGACGCCGGCTATGTGGTGCTGCCGCTGGGCGGCGACATCGAGAACAATCGCCTCTACGTGTGGCCCTATTTTGCCGAGATGCGCCTCGATCGGTTGACCCCGGCACAGGAAGTCGAGTTGCTTCGCCTGGTCAGCCCTGCCGTGCTCAAGGACATGCGGTCGGCCCGCGCCTATACACACTGGCGCATCGTCATCGGCGCCGACGGCACCTGGCACGCGTTCCGCAAAGGCCCCTGACGCGCGGGCAACGCCGCCCGTTCCGGCGCACGCATGGGCTCACACTCCACAGGGGCCGTGATGCATGCTTGCCTGTGAGAGCGCCCGCGCTTACCTGTGGTTGTGTGCTGGCCGCGGGGCCGTCCTCGTTCGGGGCCAGATCTTGACACTTGACCTTGGGTTCCAGCGCTCGCCCGCGGAGCTTGCCCCCAACACCTTGCCCGATATCCTTGCATGATGAGCCCAGCGACAGGTGCAAAGATTGCGGTGCTTGCCGATCGTGGCATCGTAGGTGTCACGGGCGCCGACGCGGCGAAATTGCTGCAGGGCGTCATCACCAATGACATGGATCTGCTGTCGGTCCAGCCGGCGATCCACGCCGCCCTGCTCACGCCGCAAGGCAAGATCCTCTTCGAGTTCTTCGTGGTGAAGGCGCCAGACGGTTTTTGGCTTGAGGCCGCGGCCGACAAGACCGCCGATCTCGCCAAGCGGCTCGCCCTTTATCGGCTGCGCGCCAAAGTGGACATCCACGATCGCTCGGCCGAGTATCGCGCGTTTGCCCTATGGGGTGGCGCAGCGGAGGTTTTGGCGGGAGCCGCCGGCACCCAGGTCTTTCCCGATCCGCGGCTCACGGCGCTGGGACTGCGCGGCCTGGCCCGGGCGCCGCTGGCCTCCGACTTCGCCGCGACCAGCCGGGCTTTGGAGGTTCCAGCCCTGGACTACCATGCACATCGCATCGCGTTGGGGGTGCCGGAGGGCGGCAAGGATTACGCCTTCGGCGACGCATTCCCCCATGATGCCGATCTTGACCAGCTCCACGGCGTGTCGTTTGCCAAGGGCTGCTTTGTCGGCCAGGAGGTGGTGAGCCGCATGCAAAACCGCTCACATGTGCGCAAGCGCATCGTGGCCATCGTCGGGGATGCGCCGCTGCTGGCGGGCGCAGCAATTACCGCAGGTACCGCGGTCATCGGCACGGTGGGCTCGGTCGCCGGCAGCGACGCACTGGCGCTCGTGCGCCTCGACCGCGCCGCCGAAGCCGCCGCCAAGGGCACAAGCCTCATGGCCGATGGGGTCGCCATCGCGCTGCGCAAACCCGATTGGGCGAACTTCGAGCTGGCGCCGGCCGCGACCACGGGGGTGTCATGACGGCGCCGCAACTCGTGCGCTGTCCTTGGAGCGGCATCGCCGAGCCCATCTACGCGCGCTACCACGACCAGGAATGGGGTGTGCCGCAGCCAGACGACCGGGCTCTCTTTGAAAAACTCGTGCTGGAGGGCTTCCAAGCCGGCCTCTCGTGGCTGACGATCCTGAAAAAGCGCGAGAATTTCCGGCGTGCATTCCACGGCTTCGTGCCCGAACGCATCGCGCGCTATGGTGCCAAGGACGTCGCTCGCCTGATGGCCGATCCTGGCATCGTGCGCAACCGGCTCAAGGTCGAAGCCAGCATCGATAATGCGCGGGCGGTGCTGAAACTCGCGCAACGCACGCCCCTGTCGACATTTCTGTGGAGCTTCCTTGACGGACATCCCCAGATCAACCGCCACAAAAGCTTCAAGACGGTACCGGCCGAGACGCCCACCTCGAAGGTCATTTCCAAAGCGCTGAAGGCGGAGGGTTTTCGCTTCGTCGGTCCCACCACGGTCTATGCCTTCATGCAATCGACGGGCATGGTCAACGACCACCTGGTAACCTGCCATCGACATGAGGCATGTGCTGAACTGCAGCGCCGCTTCAAGGCGCCCGGCGAACGGGCCCCGGCATGAGCGACAAGCCACAGACGCGCGCGGAGACGGCGCCGCGCGCCCAGCGCGCCTGGCAACGCATGCTGTCGGGTCGCCGCCTCGATCTGCTCGATCCCTCACCCAAGGACATCGAGATTGAAGATATCGCCCACGGCCTGGCGCGCGTGGCGCGCTGGAACGGCCAAACGGTGGGGGAGCATGCCTTTTCCGTCGCCCAGCATGCGATGCTCGTGGAGGAAATCGCGAGCGCCATGCAGGCGGACTTGGCGCGCCGCTGGCGGCTCGCCGCGCTGCTGCATGATGCACCCGAGTACGTGATTGGCGATCTCATCAGCCCGTTCAAGGCTGCCATCGGCCTCGACTACAAGGCGTTCGAGACCAAGCTGCTCGAGGCGATCCACCGGCGCTTCTCCCTCCCACCGTCGCTGCCCGACCGCATCACCGCGGCGATCAAGGCCGCCGACCGCATCGCCGCCTACTTCGAGGCGACTGAGCTCGCTGGCTTCAGCGAGACGGAGGCAAGCCGCTACTTCGGCGTCCCGCGGGCGGTGCCGCCCGCGTTGCGCCAGCGTCTCCACGAGCTCGATCCGGCCCCGATCGGGGTTGCCCAGGCCGCGTTTCTGGCGCGCTTTCACGAGCTGGCGCACGAATAGGAGCTTAGCCCTTTTGGCCCAGGTGCGTTTCACCTGCAGGGCAACGAAACTGAAATGACGCCAAGCGAGACAGCAATGCACAACAGCGAACGATCCCCGAGCAGCCAACCCACCGGCAGCCTCGGCCGCGCCAAGGACGGCGCCGTCCACGTGTGCCCGTTGAGCGCTCTGCCCGACGTCGTGATGCGTCACCAGGCATCGCACCTTCTTACCTGCCTGCAGGATGCCGTCCTGGTCGAGACGCCCCACCCGATCTTGCCGGATCGCCACCTGCGCCTGCACATCCACGACATCTCCGAGCCAATGCTTGGATGCATCGCCCCCGATGCGGACCACGTCGGCCGGCTCATCGATTTCGCTCTCGGGTGGGGCGGGCGGGGGCCAATGGTGGTGCACTGCTGGGCGGGCATCAGCCGGTCGACCGCCGCCGCCTTTGCGGCGTTGTGCGCCATCAATCCCGGCGTGGAGGAAGAGCTCATTGCACGGCGCCTGCGCGAGGCCTCCCCCACGGCCTATCCCAATCGCCTCATGATCCGCCTTGCCGACGCGGCGCTCGGACGCAACGGGCGCATGGTTGAGGCGATCGAAGGCATCGGCCGCGGCGTGATGGCCGTCGAGGCGATGCCGTTCGCGCTGCGTGCGGACCACTCGGACGCCGGCTTGTCCTAAATGGCCCCCGCAGCTGCGGGTGCACTCCTGGGGCACCCGCGTTATGCACCCGTTCGCGGGGGGGCGCCGTCCACAAGGGCGCGCCGAGCACCCAAGGATCCCCATCACACCCCGCCTTCCGTCAGATCATCACGAGCCCGAGGCGCATGGCGCGTGCCACGGCCTCCGTGCGGCCGGCGGCGCCGAGCTTGGCCACGATCGCGGCGACGTGGAACTTGGCCGTGTGCGGCGTAATTTCGAGGCGGCGGGCGATGGCCTTGTTCGAAGCCCCGCGTGCCAGCAACTCCAAGACCTGTCGCTCGCGTGGCGTCAGATCGATGTTGCCTGGCTCCGCTTCTCCTTCCGCCTCCCCCTCGAGCGCGATCGCGGCGTGCGGGCCATCGCCTATGAGATCGCGAAAATCCCTCGCGACAACGCTGAGGCCTGCGGCCGCGGCGCCGATCGCGGCGCCAAGCGCCCGCCCGCTCGTGTGCCGCGGCAACACGCCCGCCGCTCCGGCCCCGAGCGCCTTTACGGCGCCGACGCGATCGGTGATGACGATCACGGGGGCATCCCCATCGTCGCCGCGATCGGCATCGCGGATGCGCACAGTCGGCATGGCGTCATCCTCGCCAAGGCGCAGCCGCGGATTGTCCCGCACCAACCGCCGCATCCGCTGCGCCAAAGCCGGATCATCGATGGCGACCTCGACGACCACCGGCCGATCCGAGCGCACGCCTTGCCTCTCGCGCACGCTCACGAGTTCGGGCGTGCGCCGATCGTGACTTTGGCCGTCGCGATCTGGCCCGCCCGCACCATCTTGAGTTCGGCGTTCCGGCCGACGCTTTCCGGTGTCAGTCGCGCATAGAGGCTACGCACTCCCGGTACTGCCTCGCCATCGAGACCGATGATGATGTCACCGACGTGCACGCCGGCGGCGCGTGCCGGTCCATGGGGATCGAGGCTTACCACCATGATGGCGCGCCGGCTCGCCAGTGCGTGGGCCTGGGCCAGCGCTTCGTCGAGCCGCAGCGACTGCAATCCGAGCCCGAGGTAGCCGCGGCGGATGCGGCCGTCGGCGAGCAATCTGGGCGCAATTCGCTCAATAGTGGCCATAGGAATGACGAGCGGACGCCGGCGCGGGCCGAGCACCGCCATGCCAAGGCTTGCCCCTTCCGCATCGATGACCAGTGCCCCCTCTCTCAGTGGCTCGAGCCGCATGTCGAGGCGGATCCGGCTGTCGATGCTGCCGCCGCGCAGGCTCTGCCAGGGACCACCCGCGGTGGAGATGATGCCGAGGTTGGCGGTGGCACCCTCCTTGCCGCGGCCAAGCGCCAGGGCGAGCCCACCGACGCGCACGCCCCGGGCAGCGCTATTCGCCAACGGCTGCAGCGTGCCGTCGCCCACACTGATGAGGGCAACATCCGTGCTGGGATCACGCCCCCTCAGTGTCGCTGCAAGGGTGCGACCGTCCGCCAACAGGAGGGATATCTCGTCGTCGGCTTCAAGGGCATCGCTGGCCGTGACGGCGGCATCCGCCTTCCAGGCAAAGCCGCTCGCCACAAGCCGCCCATGCGATAAAACCCCGATCAGGCTATGGGCCGCACTCTCCACAAGGCCGCTCAAGGACTGAGACAGCCCCAACAGGGGATTGGTTGGTTCGCTCATTTTCTGGCTCCGAGGTGATCGTGCTTGCCCGATAGTCTCGCAAGCCGATCCCTCCTCCAACTCCCCAGGTGGCTAGGTTGACCGGTCAAATGCCAGCATGCCAGTTGCGCCAAGCCTCCTCGTAGCAGCGCGTTCGCTCGCCTGCCCTGCCGTAGACGACCGACGTGATCTCGCATCGGCTAAGGCCGATGTCGCGCAGCGTGCGGTCATCGAGAGCATGCAGCAGCTCCACCGTTGCTCGCTTGGCCCGGCGCTGCCAGTAGCGGCGCCACGCCCCGGCGATCCTGTCACCAGCGCCCCCCGCCAGGGTTGCCAAACTTCGTCCGCCGGTCGCCATTTGATAAGCACGCGTCATGAGCCTCTCCTTCATTTTTTGCCGGTCCGGCCGGCGTTTGCGATTGCCGGAATATGGAGAGGGCCCACTGACACCCTGCTGTCAGGAGGTCTGACAGGCTCCTGACATGGTGGTGTCAGGAGCGCTAGTTTAGAACCGCACTGCCCCCGCATCGAGCCCTGCAGGTGATACGTGCGCCGCGCCGACCGACTGTTCGAAATCATCCAGTTCATGCGCCGCCAGGACTTGGTGCGCGCCCGCGATCTGTCCAGTGCGCTCGAAGTGTCCGAGCGCACGATCTATCGCGACATCCAAGACCTCGTGACGAGCGGGGTGCCCATCGAAGGCGAGGCCGGTGTGGGCTATGTGCTCAAGGCTGGGTTCGACTTACCACCCCTCATGTTTCGCGAGCAGGAGATCGAGGCCCTGGTGCTCGGCGCCCGCATCGTGCAGTCCTGGGCCGATCCGGAGCTTGCCACCGCCGCCACCGACGTGATCGCCAAGGTGGAGGCGGTCATTCCCGAGCGCTTGCGCGATTACATGGCCAATACGGCCCTGCTGGCCCCATCACATCATTACATGGAGCCCATCAGTTTCGACATGGCGGACCTGCGCCGTGCCCTGCGCAACCACCTCAAGGTGCATTTCCATTATCGCAATGCGATCGCCGAGGCCTCGGAGCGCACCGTGCGGCCGCTGTGCCTTGCCTACTTTGGCCCGGTGTGGTTGCTCTCCGCCTGGTGTGAGCTGCGTGACGACTTCCGCACCTTTCGCCTGGACCGCATTGAGGACTTCATGGTGCGCACCGACCGCTTCCGGGCCGAGTCCGGCAAAACCCTGCATGACTTTCTGAAGCGCGATCAGACCTGGACGCGAGGCCACGGCCCAACCGCTCCCAACGCCTGAGCCATAGGCGAGCCCTTCACGGTTGGCCAGACGCCTTTGTCGCCCCGTCGCGGCGCGTCGAGACGGGGGTCAGGCCAGGCACGGGAGCCGTTGGGCCCGGCGCGTCCTCGCTTGCCGCGTGAAGGGGCAGAATGGCGCAAAAGGTGGTGGCGCTGCCATTGCCGTGTAACACTCCACACCAATGCGCGAGCCCATCGTCGGAAGGATCCTGGGTGACGCGATCACCCGGAATTGAAACGGCGCGACCCTCCGGATACATCACCACGCTGCCATCGGGCTTAACCTCGTAGCGCGCGGGACGACAATCGTGGCCGCTGCAGCAAGACATGCCGTTGCGTTGGCGATACTTGGTGTAGTCCTGACCGGTCTGAGCCTCATGCGCCTGCGGGAAAGTGAGACCTGCTCCCATGAGGCCACTCGTCAGGGCAACAATGAGAAATCGCATGGAGCGCTGCCCGCACAACCAGAACCGCGAGCATAACGACGCAGCGCAGCAAATGTTCCTGCCTGCCACGCACGCCGCAGCGCGGCACCCGATGCCAGCAGCGATGGGACGCTTTCGCCGTCGCGAAATCCAATGGGCCGGGCCCTCCAGCGATCGGCTTAGGTCCTGCGATCACCAAAGCGTGAGGAGCCCGGTCGCCACCCCTCCCCAATCTCTGCCCGCGGCCCGCAGAATTGCCACGTGTGAGACCCGCAGGGATCGGCCATCCCCCTAGTCAAGGCGGGCTGCAGCGGCCGGCCTAGGTGCAACCGGCCGCACGCGCCTCCGGCAGCACCAACTCGTGCACGCTGAAGTCGCGGTTGGCGTCCATCCACAGCCCCGCCGGCTGCCAGCCAGCGCCGCGCGCCACGGCCCGAAATTGCTCCACCGAATACTTGTAGGAATTTTCCGTGTGGATGCTCTCGCCCTCAGCGAACGCGAAGGAGCGGCCGAGCACCTCTACCGTCTGGCGGGCACGACTGACCAAGTGCATCTCGATGCGCTTGAATTCCTGATCATAGAGGGCGTGATGCACAAACCGCGTCACGTCGAAGTCGCCACCGAGTTCGCGATTGATCCGCTCCAACAGGTTCAAATTGAAGCGAGCCGTCACGCCCTTGGCGTCATCATAGGCGGCCACGAGGCGTTGCGGATCCTTATCGAGGTCCACGCCGACGATGAGGCGTGAAGGGGAGCCCAAGGCGCGTGCGAAGTGCATGAGCAGGCGCCCGGCATCGGGCGGATCGAAATTGCCGATGGTCGAGCCGGGGAAGAAGCCGAGCTTGCTATGGGCGAGGACGCGCGCCGGCAACCGCAGCGGCTCCCAGAAGCTGGCGTTGACCGCAATGATCTCAAGACCGGGGAAGCGGAACTCAAGCCGCGCCCAGGCGTCCGAGAGCGCCGAAGCCGAGACGTCGACCGGCACGTAGGCGCGCGGGGCAGCCAGCGCTGCCAGCAGCAGTTCGGTCTTGCGGCTCGACCCGGAGCCGAACTCGACGAGCACGGCATCGCGCCCGCTGGGTGCCGCCATGCTCGGCGCGTGTGCGCGCAAGATCGCAGTCTCGGTGCGCGTTGGGTAGTACTCCTCAAGACGCGTGATCTCCTCGAACAGCTCGCTTCCCGCCGCGTCGTAGAAGTACTGGCACGGCAGCCGTTTGCGCGGTGCCGACAAGCCCTTGAGGACGGCTTGGGCAAATTCGTCGAGGGAGCTCGGCTGCGAGCGAACGGCCTCGATCGTCCGTGCACGCGGTGTCATGCGTCGTCAGCCAAACGAATGCCGGTGAACTGCCAGCGTTGGTGAGGATAGAAGAAATTGCGGTAGGTGGCGCGCGAGTGGCCCTCGGGCGTGACGCACGAGGCGCCGCGCAGCACGTATTGGCCGCACATGAATTTGCCGTTGTACTCGCCGAGTGCACCGGCGCCGGCGCGATATTGAGGATAAGGCGCATAGGCGCTTTGCGTCCACTCCCAGACGTCGCCGAACACTTGCGTGGGCTCGCTCAAATCGCCGCGCTTGGCCGGCAACGGCCGCAAGGCGCCCGAGCCCAGCGTATTGCCGTCCACGGCCGAACCTTGCAAGGCTGCTTCCCATTCAAACTCCGTTGGCAGACGCTTGCCGGCCCAGCGTGCGAAGGCGTCCGCTTCGAAGTAACTGATGTGGCACACCGGCGCGGCACGATCGATGGGAACGAGCCCGCCAAGCGTCATCTGCCGCCATTCACCGTTTTCGCCCTCCCAATAGCCAGGCGCCGTCCAGCCTCGGTTGTTGAGCGTGGCCCAGCCGTCGGCCAGCCAGTGTGCCGGTGAGGCGTAGCCGCCATCTGCCATGAACTCCAGCCACTCGGAGTTGGTGACTAGCCGATCGGCCAGCCGATAGTTGCTGAGGAGCACCTCATGGCGCGGACATTCGTTGTCGTAGGCGAAACCCTGCCCATTGTGCCCGATGCGATGAATGCCGCCGGGAAACTCCAGCCAGTGCACCGGGCCACGCGCATCGCCTGCGCCATGGCAAGAAAACCCAGCGGGCCGATAGGCGGGCCGCAGCGGCTGCGATGCAAAGAGCGCCAGGATGTCCGTTAAGATGAGCTCCTGGTGTTGTTGCTCGTGATTGATGCCGAGCTCGATCAGCTCGCCCACGCCGGGATGTCGCTCGGGCACGCCGCTCTTGAGCAGCGCCTCCAGCCCCGCGTCGATGTGGCGCCGGTAATGCAAAACGGCATCGAGGCTCGGGCGCGTGAGTAGCCCGCGCTTGGGGCGCGGCTGGCGGGGCCCTGCCGCCTCGTAGTAGGAATTAAAACAGTAAGCGAAGCGCTCATCGAGACTGCGGAAGCCTTCAAGGTGCGGCTTGAGCACAAACGTCTCGAAGAACCACGTCGTGTGGGCGAGATGCCACTTGGTCGGGCTGGCATCGTCCATCGGCTGGACGACTTGGTCTTCGGCGCTGAGGGGTTCTGCGAGCGCGCGGGAGAGCCGCCGTGTCTCCCACAGACGCTCCGCCAGCGGTGAGACACCAGCTCTGTCGCTGGGAGCATCGATGGTGGCCGTCACACTAAAACCTGCCCTCTACTCTTGGCCTACCGAAGTTTGCCACGTTGAATGCACGGACGCGTCCCCGGTTCCAAGAAAGTCGCCGGCACGCGCTCAAGCGCTCGAATAATCTCTTCCGCACACGCTTCCTCGCCATTGCGGATGGCATTGATACGCCCAAGGCTTGGGCGCGTCGACAGGAAACCACGCCTGCGCCTTGCCCTGCTGACAGACCTCGTCAGGGGGTGCTCGCTGCGTGTCGGGCTCCTCACGCGCCGCAAAAAGGGTAAAGAGCGCGTGGCATCCGCGAGCGCCAACTTTGCCTCCAGCGGGTCAATTCTCCTTCCCTCCGAAGTCCCAAGGATCAGCCCGCATTGCCCGTTGGCCGGTGACCGAAGAGGTCCCGGTAGCGATATGGACCCAACTCTCACGCGACACCAACGTGACATGGGCCAACGTGACATGGGGCCAACGTGACATGGGGCCAACGTGACATGGCCCAACGTGACATGGCCCAACGTGACATGGCCCAACGTGACATGGCCCAACGTGACATGGCCATGACAGCTGGTCTCCTCGCCGCCGGCCAACGCCGCTCATCGAGTAGGACATATGTGGCGCGCCAAATTGCCGGCAATGCGTGGGTAGACGGCGCGGGGCCCATTGAGTAGCAACGCGTGAACTGCCTCCACGCTTCTGTCGCCTCCTCCTCCATCAGGGTGTTTGCTGTGCCGCATCTCTTCTCGCCGCTCAAGCTCGGCCCCATCGAGCTCCCCAACCGCATCGTCGTGTCGCCCATGTGCCAGTATTCGGCGAGCGACGGCAGCGCGTCCGACTGGCATCTCCAACACCTGATGCAATTTGCCATCAGCCGCGCCGGCATGATCGCCCTTGAGGCCACCGCTGTTGAGCGGCAAGGGCGCATCTCGCACGGCTGTCTCGGCCTCTATTCGGACAGCAACGAGCGGGCGCTGGCACGCGTGCTTGGCTCGGCGCGCGCCATCGCGGCGCCCGGCACCGCCTTTGCCATCCAGCTCGCCCACGCTGGACGCAAGGCCTCCTGCCAGGCGCCCTTCCAGGGCGGGCGTCCGCTGCGCGATGGCGAGGATCCCTGGCCCGTTGTCGCCCCCTCGGCCGTGGCCTTCGCCGAGGGATGGCCGACGCCGGAGGCGCTTGACGGCGACGGTCTCAAACGGGTCCTCGGCGCATTTACCCAAGCCGCCGAGCGCTCGGTGCGACTAGGCTTCGATGCGATCGAGCTCCACGCAGCGCATGGGTATCTGCTGCACGAATTCCTCTCCCCGTTCTCCAACCGGCGCACCGATCACTTTGGTGGCAGCGCATCGAACCGCATGCGCTGGCCACTTGAGGTTGTGCACGCGGTCCGCACCGTGGTTCCGCGTACGATTGCGCTTGGCGCCCGCGTCACGGGCAGCGACTGGGCCGACGGTGGCCTCGCGGTTGAGGATGCCGTGGCATTCGCGAGCGCACTCAAGGAGGCTGGCTTGGACTATGTGTGCGTGTCGAGTGGTGGCAACGTTGCACACGCCAAAATCCCCCTCGGCCCTGGCTATCAAGTGCCCTTCGCCGCCAAGGTGAAGGCGGCAACCGGACTGGCGACCCGCGCCGTCGGCCTGATTGCTACGCCCGAGCAGGCCGAGGCCATCCTCGCCGCGGGCGAGGCGGATTTCGTCGCCTTGGCGCGCGCCTTCCTCGATGATCCGCGCTGGGTGTGGCATGCGGCCGAGCGTCTGGGCACCGAAGTGTCCTATCCGCCCCAGTACGCGCGCGTGTCGCGCGCAATCTGGCCCGGCGCCGAGCTGGTGCGACCGAAGTAGTAGGACGTCGCCTGGCCGAGCGGCAACGACAGCAACGCGAGCATTTGGCCGACGGCACCGATGGTCGCTGGCTCCGCAAACGCTGCCCATTGTGAGCGCGCAGGAAGCGTGGTTGCATGGTCAAAGTGGGCGGGTTGCAGAGCGGCGGAGCAGAGCCATGGGTTGGTCGATCAAGCTCTTCGATGTCGGCGGCACCGCCGTGCGCATCCACTTAACCTTCTTTCTGTTGCTTGCCTGGATCGCCGCCATCCATTGGTCAAGGGGCGGAGCCCCAGCGGCCGTGGATGGCGTGATCTTCATCATCGCGCTCTTTGCCTGCGTGCTGCTGCACGAATTCGGTCACATCGTTGCAGCGCGTCGCTACGGCATCCGCACTCCCGACGTGACGCTGCTGCCGATCGGCGGCGTAGCCTCTCTTGAACGGATGCCCGAAAAGCCCAGCCAGGAAATCGTGGTGGCGTTGGCGGGGCCCGCCGTCAACCTCGCGATCGCCCTCGTGTTGATGTTCGTGCTCGGCGCCCATTTCGATCTTTCGCAAATGGCGCAGCTCGAACAGGCGCAAACCAGTCTCGTCGGGCGCATCGCCGCCGCCAACGTGATGCTGTTCGTCTTCAACCTGATCCCGGCGTTCCCGATGGACGGCGGTCGCGTGCTACGCGCCCTGCTGGCGATCGGCATGGGCTACACGCGTGCCACGCGCGTGGCCGCCTCGATTGGCCAGGGGCTCGCCGTCCTCTTTGCCTTCCTGGGGCTCATGGGCAATCCCCTGCTGGTGCTGATCGCCGTCTTTATCTTTCTCGCTGCCAGCGGCGAGGCCGGCTACGTCCAGGCGCGCGATTACGCGCGGGGCTACCTTGCCTCCCACGCCATGATTACGGCCTACCAGGCCCTGGGGCCGAACTCGACCGCCGATGATGCAGCGGCCCTGCTCTTGCGCACGACACAGCAGGAGTTTCCTGTCGTCGACGGTGGCGGCATGCTGCGCGGCGTGGTCACGCGCGAGGCCCTAATCCAGGCACTGCAGGATAAAGGCGGCAACGCGCCGGTGCTCGACTTTATGGCGCGCGACGTGCCAACCGTACCGGAGAATGCCTGCCTCGAAAACCTTTTCCCGCTCCTGCAGCGGCGGGGACCGCGCATGGTCGGCGTCGTCGATCGCCAGCAGCGCCTCGTCGGCTACATCACCTCGGAGAACCTGGCCGAGCTGGTCATGATCCAGTCCTCGCGTTCCGCGCGGGCCGAGCGCGCCGCAATGGCGTGAAGCGAGCGCGCCTGCGCGCAGCCACCGCCGGCTCGAGCGTTACCAATGCCGCCCGACCCGCCGGCCCAATGCCTAGCCGGATCTGCCCGTTGCATGAACGCGCTCAGGCATCCTTGTTGATGAGCTTGACGATGCTGCTCATGTCAAGGTCGCCGTTGCCATTGGCGACGTGCATGCTGAACGCGGCCGCGGCCGCGGCGCCGAGAGGCGTGGCGATCTCGGCCATCTGTGCGGCTGCCTGTGCAAGACGCAGATCCTTCAGCATCAGTTTTGCCATGAACCCTGGCTTGTAGCCATTGCTCGAGGCCGACGTCGGTACGGGGCCCGATACCGGGCACATCCGCGTCAGGATGAACGAGGCCGCCGACGAGGTCGACATCACGTCGTAGAGCGTCTGGCGGGCGACGCCCAGCTTTTCGCCCATGACGAAGGCCTCAGACGTCGCCAGCATAATGATCCCCGCTACCATGTTGTTGCAGATCTTGGTCACCTGACCAAAGCCGGGGCCGCCGCAGTGCACGATGTTTTTGCCCATCCCCTGCAAGAGGGGCAGCGCCTTGGCGAACGTGGCCTTGTCGCCGCCGCACATGAAGGTGAGCGTAGCCGCTTCGGCACCGGCGACCCCGCCCGAGACCGGCGCGTCCAGCATGGCAAAGCCGCGCTCGGCCGCAGCGGCGTGCACCGCCCGGGCGCTATCGACGTCGATGGTGGAGCTGTCGATCAGCACCGTTCCCGCATCGGCGGCGGCGATGACGCCATCGGCCAGGAACACATTGCGGACGTTGCCGCCGACCGGCAGCATGGTGACGACGAAGTCCACTCCCTTGGCCGCGTCCGCAATCGAGGTGGCCCGCTTGGCGCCCGACTGCACCACGAAGTTGACCGCGTCCTCGTTGAGGTCGAAGACCTTGAGACTGTGGCCCGCCTTGATCAGATTGCGTGCCATCGGCGCGCCCATGTTACCCACGCCGATGAATCCCACCCGCGCCATGATGTGCTCCTCATGCTCCGCTTGCCGCGCGCTCGAAGGCGGCGGTGTCATTTGCCAATGCCGGTAATCATACCCGATGTGCCGTCATTGTATGCCCTCAGACGTGGCCAGGTGCACCCGGGCCAGTCCCACCGGGCCAATCGCACTGGGCCAGATGCACCGGGCCAGTCGCACCCGCACCTCTCCCGGCGGCGACCATCATCGCCCGACCAATGCGTGCACCGCCCGCTGAGATCGTTGGCGTCCCCAGTTCAGACCGGTGCGTCGTTGGCACGGCACTAGTGCGACGGCGCGTTGAGGTTCACCGTCACGTTCTTCCTTTGCGTGAAGCTGTCGAGCATGCCTTCGAGCGAGAACTCGCGGCCGATACCCGACTGCTTGACGCCGCCATAGGAATGACCAGGCGACTGGCCTAAGCCCTGATTGACCTGCACCCAGCCCGCTTCGATGGCGTGCGCGGCGCGCAGCGCCCGCCCGATGTCGTGCGTCCATACATAGGCCGCGAGCCCGTAGTGAGAGTCATTGGCCATGCGAATTGCCTCCGCCTCGTCGGTCCAGCGGATGGCCACCAGCACCGGCCCGAAGATCTCCTCGCGGGCCAGCCGCCAATCGTTGGCCGCGTTGGCAAACACGGTCGGAATGGCGAAATAACCCTGTGACAGCGGGCCACTCTTCGGCGGCAGGCCACCGATGAGCAGCTTGCTGCCGGGCTCATTCATGCCCTCCGCAACATAACCGCACACTTTCTTGAACTGCTTCTCGTTGATGATGGCGCCCACGTCGCTGGCTTCATCGAGAGGATCGCCGATCTTGAGCTTCCTCGTCTTCTCCGCCAACTTGGCAAGGAAGTCGTCGAAGATCTGGGCGTGCAGGAAGAGGCGCGACCCGGCGGTGCACGATTGGCTCTGGCGCGTAAAGCGCATGGCCGCAATGATGCCGTCCACCACCCAGTCCTCGTTGGCATCTGGATAGACAATGGAGGGGCTCTTGCCCCCGAGCTCCAGGGACACGGGCACGATGCGCTCCGATGCGGCTCGCATGATGAGCTTGCCCACCTCGGTGGAGCCGGTGAAAGAAAGCTTGCGCACTTGAGCGTGAGCGCAAAGCGCAGCACCTGCCTCCTCACCGTAACCGGTGAGCACGTTGAGGACGCCCTTGGGCAGATGTTCCTGACAGATGCGCGCAAGCCACAGCACCCCCAGCGGTGCGTCCTCGGCGGCCTTCAGCACCAGCGTGTTGCCGGCACAGAGTGCCGGGGCGATCTTGAGCGCTGCCAACAGAACCGGCGCATTCCAGGGGATGATGGCCCCGACCACGCCAATGGGCTCGCGGCGCGTGTAGCTCAACACGTTCTCGCCGAGTGGGATTGTCTCGCCTTTGAGTTCACTGGCAAGGCCACCGAAGTAGCGGATGATGTCGGCTGCACCTTTGGCTTCGGGACGGGCCTGGGTGCGAATGGCATTACCGGTCTCCTCGGCGATGATGCGGGCGAGCTCCTCCACGCGGGCCTCTGCCGCATCGGCGATCCTCTGCAGCAGACGGCCGCGCTCGCGGGGAACGAGACGGCTCCAGTTCGGGAAGGCCCTGCGCGCCGCGCTAACGGCGCGCTCCACATCCTCTGCCCGCCCACGCGGCACGCCCGCGATCGGTTGGCGATTGCCGGGCGCCTCGACGAGGATCTGTTCGCCCGAGACAGCATCGACCCACTCCCCGTCGATCAGCATCTGCACGGGCTTTGCCGGCACCGCCGGCGCCTTGCTCATTGCCACCACCATGGCTCTTACCTCCTCGAATCGAACGGTCTATTCCGCTTTTGGGTCCATTCCGGCACCCTCTCTTCGAAAGGGCAACTCCTAAAGCTCCCGGAGAGGAGTGCGGCACTCGCCCTCCATGGCTCAGCTTCCGCTCATGTACTGTAGACCGCCAGCTCCGCGCGCGTGTCGGCAATGGCAAACCAGCGATGCTGTTCCGCGCGCCAGCGGCGCCAATTGTCGAGGATCTTCTTGAAAAGCGGGTTCTTGCCCGCCTCTTCGTCGAGGACGCTCTCGAGCGCCCCGCGCAGTGCCTTGATGATCTCCGGCGGCAGGACCGACAGCTGAGCTCCGGCAGCGACCACCCGGTTGATCGCCTTGGCGTTCTTGGCGTCGTAGGAAGCCAACATCTCGTTGAGGGCGTACCAGCAGGCGTAGCGCAAGGCCGCCTGATAGGCCGGGGGCAACGCCGTCCAGGTCGCCTTGTTGATGAAGAGTTGATTGTAGGCCTCAAGCTCCATGACGCCGGGCGTGTCGTCGTACTTGGCAACCTTGTGGAAGCCGAGCTTCTCGTCCTCGTAGGGGCCCACCCATTCGCAGGCGTCGATCGTGCCTTTCTCCAGAGCGGGATAGATGTCGCCCGCGGCGATCTGCTGCGGCACGACGCCGAGCTTGGCCAACACGCGCCCGCCGAAGCCGGCGGTGCGCGTGTGACAAACATAACAGCGGCGCTGGAACCGCTGTCGCACCGGGCGCTTCTCACAAGGACTGCGATTCGTCCTCGCCCCCAAAACCCGCCGCGATCCAGCCGATCGATGTCGCCACCAGATACGCTCCGAGACCGGCCGCCAAGAACAAATAGACGTAAGCGGGAGGGGTGCGGCCCAAGGTGATCCAGGTCCACAATGCGAAGAGCAGAGGCAACGACAAGATCAGGGCGAGCACCATGCCGATGCGCCGAAGACCCGTTTTGACGCGCCGTGTGCTCATGACAACCCTCCTTGGCAAACCTTGGCTCAGGAAGTCTCAGCCTAGCACACCTCAACGCTGCCGACCGCCCCGCGCGATACCTGATCAGACGGCAGCCCTTCAGTTCCCGCCTCACCGCTGGCCGTCGCACTCCATCTCCAAAACCCTCCCTTGACCGCGAACTCCAGTGACAACCTGCGACTGCCCGGGGCCGACACGTGACTGGTCACGGCCGGCAGTGTGGCCTTGGGCTATGCCGAGGAAGGCTTGACCCTTGTGAGGGGCCAACGCTGTTGCCGCCCCAACGGATCACGCCAGGCAGGATGTGCTGGATGTTCTGGGCTGGATGTTCTGGGCTGGATGTTCTGGGCCGGATGTTCTGGGTCGGATGTTCTGGGCCGGATATTCTGGGCTAGATGTCCGGTGTAAAGATCCCGCATGATCATCTTTGAATGGGTCCTGACCATTTTGCTCGGCGCCGTGCTGGCATCGGCACTGGCCAACAAACTGGCAATCCCATATCCGGCGCTGTTGGCGCTCGGCGGCGTCGTCCTGGCCTTCATTCCAGGTGCGCCGCGCATCGTCCTAGAACCCAACCTGGCCCTTGCCCTCTTTGTAGCACCCGTGCTGCTGGACGCCGCCTTTGACACCTCCCCCCGCGATCTTCGAGATAACTGGTTGGCAGTGACCTCCCTGGTGCTCGTCGCCGTCGGGCTCACGACGGGCGC
Organism: Hyphomicrobiaceae bacterium; assembly: GCA_036558085.1. Classification (GTDB taxonomy): domain Bacteria; phylum Pseudomonadota; class Alphaproteobacteria; order Rhizobiales; family Hyphomicrobiaceae; genus AWTP1-13. The sequence continues at coordinate 5,850 of DATBGH010000022.1, read as the reverse complement.
CGTGGCACTGGTGGCGCATGGGCTCACGGCCATGCCGTGGGCCGCGGCCATCGCCTTAGGCGCGATCGTCGCCCCGCCCGATGCTGCCGCGGCCACGGCAGTTCTGCGCCAGGTGAGATTGCCGCATCGCATCGGCACCATTCTGGAAGGCGAAAGTCTCCTCAACGACGCCAGTGCCTTGCTTATTTATCGCGTGGCCGTGACCGCCATGTCCGCCGGCAGCATCACGCTCGCCTCCGTTGGGCCCACCTTTCTGCTGAGCGTGATGGGCAGCATCATCGCGGGGCCGGTTCTTGCGTTGATCTTCATGCGGCTCGCCACCGCCTTGAACCGAACGGGCGATGCGCCGACGTCGATCCTGCTGCAGTTCATCGGCACCTTCGGCGTTTGGTTGCTGGCCGACCGATTGGGCCTCTCTGGCATCCTAACGATCGTGGCCTACGCCATTACCATTGCCAGACGCGCTCCGGCCACGACGCCTGCACGCGTGCGGGTCCCATCCTATGCCGTCTGGGAAACAGCAGTGTTCGTGCTGAATGTGCTAGCCTTCGTGCTGATAGGTTTGCAGATCGGGCCCATCATCGAGAGCTTGGCGCCAGATCAGCGCGCCGGCTATCTCCTCATCAGCGCCACCGTCCTTGCAACGGTTGTCGTGGTACGGTTCGCCTGGGTCATGAGCTACAACGCCGTCGCGAACTGGCGCATACGACGCGTTGGTTTCCACCCCCGAAGGCCGATGATGGCGCCGACCGTTAAGGGCGGCCTCGTCGTCTCGTGGTGCGGCATGCGGGGGATCGTCACCTTGGTGGCGGCGCTGGCCCTGCCGAACGGCGATGTCGGCCCGGCCTTTCCGTTTCGCGACCTCATCATCTTTGTCGCCTTCTCCGTCGTGCTTGGAACTCTCCTCTTGCAAGGGCTCACGCTCCGCCCGTTGCTCACGAAGCTAAATCTGCGCGATGACGATCCGGTGGCCCAGGAGGTAACGCGTGCCCGCCTCGTCGCCTATCGCGCGGCGTTGGCTTCGCTCGACGGCGAGCCATCGCGGCTTGCCGAGGCCTTGCGCGTCGAACTTGAGGATGCCCTCATCCAGGTGAACGGCCAAGCCGCTGTGTCCGATCCAGATGGCTCGGCAGACGGCTTGCGTCTGCGTGCAGTGAATTCGGCCAGAAGCGCACTGCTTGCACTGCGCCATAGTGGCGAAATCGGCGATGCCGCCTTCCACCGCCTCGAAGAAGAGATGGACCGCATCGAGCTGAGTGCCAGCTAGGCAATGCGAGCGATGGCTCGCGGGCCGGCGCGGCAGAGTTGAAGACCACGCACATCGCCACGCCCGATCGTCGCTCCAGTTGCCTCCTCGCTCTTGGGGCAAGCAGCCGTCAACGGACCGATCCTCGCGCCCTAGTGGCCTGCGTTGGGCGCTGCGATAGGCGCGAGCATCTGCATCGGGGCTCGCATTTCCCAGCCTCGCTCGAGCTAGGACGCGCTTTGATCCGACTTGGCCAGGAACGGCTCGGGGTGACTGTCGCGCTTGGTGGTGGTCGCCTTGTTTGCCGCCACGCCCATTCCCATCTTGCGCGCCATGCACGGCGTTTACCATAACTATTCGACACGCGAGGCGGCCCAATCGGTGGTGCGACTTGAGGCGCTGGCTTGGCTGATGGACAGTCAGTTCGTCTTGCCCGGCACAACCTTCCGGTTCGGCCTTGATCCCCTCGTCGGCCTCATCCCGGTCGTCGGCGACATCATCTCGGGCCTGATCTCCACCTACCTGATCTGGGAGGCGCGACGGCTCGGCGCACCCAAGTGGTTGATCGCGCGAATGATGGCCAATACGCTGTTCGACACGGCCGTCGGGTCGGTCCCTGTCGTGGGCGATGCCTTCGATGCGCTGTTTCGCAGCAACGTGAAGAATATGGCATTGCTCCGACGGCACATGGAACGGCGCGGGCTCACGTGCCCCAAGCGCCCAATCATCCATGGCGAGCCCCTCAGCGTCGGCTAAAATGGAGGCAGGCCCGGCCGAGGGGATCGTCGTCAGCCCCGGCCGCAAGCTCGAGAACGCTCGTGACCGAACCTATCGTTATCACCATCGCGCATAAGCTCGGGAAGCAAGAAGCCTTGCGCCGCATCCGGCCGGCGCTTGCCAAGGCCTGCGAGACCTTTCCGCTCTTGAAGGCGGAACAAGAGACTTGGTCGGACGACCGCATGGACTTCCGGGTGCGGGCGCTTGGACAGTTGGTCGCCGGCAGCGTCACGGTGGGCGAGGACACCGTTCGCCTGGAGGTCACCTTGCCGTGGCTGTTGCATAAATTTGCCGCCGCTGTGCAAAAGACCGTCAGCAGCCGCGGGCGCATCCTTCTCGAAAAGAAGTAAGCCCCCAGCTCAGGCCGCCTCTCCAGCGGCTTCGATATCCGCGTGGCCTGCGCTTGCGCTCAGCTGTGCCGCTAGGTCGCGGAGTCCAGCCAGAACCATCCGCGCTTCTTCTGTCGGCTCCCCGGTATCGATGCGATGCTGCAGGACGAGCTCCTGCTTCAGCACTGCAAGTTCGGCCTCGGCGAGCTCCAGGGCGCGGCGAGCAGCTTCTTGTGTACGTTCAAGCGTGCGTTCAAGCATCGCCCAGGCAACGCCCATGGCTGGATGGGTGTTCCGCGGCCTGGCCCAGTTATGCCGATCCGCCTGGCGCCGTGTTGGGGACACCAAGGGATTTGCCCAATGCGCCCAAGGGCTGATGAATGAAGAATGCGCAGGGAAGAATGTGCAGGCAAGAATGCGCAGATGGCGGTCCCGGCAGGACTGCAGAAAGTAAGTAGTCTCAACAACTTGCGATTTCCCACCGGACCAACTCCCTCAACGGTCTTTCGCTGGATTCCGGGACAATCTTTCCCACCAGTTGAGGCGAGACCATTCGCTCGCGGAGACTGAATTCTTGCCGGTCCGCTGTAATCGCCACCAGCTGTGTGTATCGGGTGGAAAACCAGACTTGTTGCCTGTGGATCGGTTCACCCAAAGCCATTCCGCCACCTCGAGAATCGGCCTAGCCGGAAGCACAAACGCCCCGCTGTGGACGGGGCGTTGCGTGACCGGTGGCAGAAGGGTTAGTGCATGCAGGCAATGTGTTGTGGCGAGGCCATCCACCGATTCTAAGAAGGTCCCGATCACCCTGCCTCAGAACGCATTGGTTCTGTTGGATCAGCTCGTTGCCCGCAGACTCTATGGAGAAACCAGGTCAGAAGTGGCGCGCCATCTCATCGTGACCGCGCTAGCAGCGATGGTCGATAAGGGCAGATTGGTCGAGCCGCATAGCAACTGACCTGCCGACATCGAGCGGCGCGCCGGCGTCTAAAAGTTGCACGTCGCGCGCTGCTCCGTGCAGTGGGTCAACCCAGGGGGGACCACTATGCCCAAAAGTCGCCGCGGTAAGCCCGGCAAGAAGAGCCGCGTCACTAAGGTGGCAATCACTGAGCGGACCCGAGAAATTCTTGAGAACCAACGCCAGCGGTTCCGCGAGAAGTTCGGCCGCGACCCGGGACCCAGTGATCCGGTGTTCTTCGAACCGGACGCCACCGAACCTGTCCCCATGTCGGCCGTGAAGGTTGAGGCCGAGACGATTGAGGCCATGCGCAAGGCTGGCACCCCGCCGCAGTTCATCTACGCGTACAAGAGGACCGGGGGTCTACTGCTAATGGAGAACATGCGCGAACATTGGCCGCCTGACCGGGTCAAAGAATGGGACGACGCGATTGACCAGTACTTCGCCATAGAAGAGGCATCGAAGCAGCCTGATCGACCGAGCGCCGCCGAGTGGAACACCTCGATCCCTGAGCTCCTGGCGTCACCGTTCACCCGTCAAGACTTGGCCAAGGTGCATGCGTGCTTGCGGGCCGTGGAACCGATCGAAGCACAAGGCATGACACTGATCACACGAATAGAGCTTGCTGCCATATTCCTGGCTTCAGCCCTTTCGCATGGCTACACCAGCGGCGATGAAACCGGCGGTAGCGGGCCAAACGTATTCGCCTTGGCGGGAGAGCTCGTGGTGCGACGGGCGCGGGAGATCTATGCGCAGGACTCAGCATAGCTGGTACATGGCGAGATGCATGGGCTCACGTTAGTTCTTGAGTGATGGGCCGCCAGGAAGGCCCGGGAGCTTTCCCTCGCGCTCCTTGACCATTGCTTCGAGAATGCGCAGCGTGCGGGCCGCGGAGGCGACCTCAGCCTTCAGTTCTTCCATACCGGCGCGCAACGCTTCAAGTATGTCGTCATGCGTGACGCCGGACATTCGGCGCAGACGATAGCTTCCGTTGCGGCTATCTCTGCATCTGTTGGATCGTCGCCGAAATTGGCTACGGCCTCGTCCCACGCCTTTAGAATCTCGTCCTGACTCGCCATGGCAGTCACTCCCTTCAGTGAGGCCTCAGCACCGATCGCGTTGCGTCCGATCGTGTAGGTGATGCCGAACTTGTCCGTGATGGTGTCCATGTGCGCGCCCCGCGTATCACGCGTACGTCTCGGCGGCTCAACCATCGCGTGTGGCGCCCGAAACCTTACCGCTACTCCTCCAGCGCCTCGATCATCTTCACCCGCGTCGCATGCCCTCCGCCCTCGAAACGGGCGGTCAGGAACGCATCCACGATATCGAGCGCCAGCCCTTCGCCCACCACGCGCGCGCCAATCGACAGCATGTTGGCATCGTTGTGCTGGCGGATCATGCGGGCCGAGAATGTGTCGGCGCAGACGCCGCAACGGATACCCTTCACCTTGTTCGCCGCCATCATGATGCCCTGGCCGGTGCCGCACAGGATGATGCCAAACCGGCAATCGCCAGAGGCGACGCGCCGCGCCGCCGCTTCGCCGTGCTTGGGGTAGTGTGTGCTCTCCGGCGTCGTCGGTCCGATGTCGACCACCACCCAGCCATGCGCCGCGATATGAGTCGCAATGGCCTGTCGGAGCTGAATGGCGGCATGGTCGCTGGAGAGGACGACGCGGTTGCTGGTTGTCATGGAGAGGTCGTCCCGTTTCCCGAAGCAACTTGGCGGTCTGGTTGGATCAACTCACCCCTACTCCCACTCGATCGTGCCCGGAGGCTTGCTGGTCACGTCGTACACCACGCGGTTGACGCCCTTGACCTCATTGATGATGCGCGTCGCGACGTGGCCGATGAACTTCATGTCGAATGGATAGAAGTCGGCGGTCATGCCGTCGGTCGAGGTGACGGCGCGCAGGCCGACGACGAAGTCATAGGTGCGGCCGTCGCCCATCACGCCGACGGTCTTGACCGGCAGGATTACGGCGAAGGCCTGCCAGATGTCGTCATAGAGGCCGGCGCGGCGGATCTCCTCGATGAACACGTCGTCCGCGAGGCGAAGAATGTCGAGCTTCTCGCGCGTGATCTCGCCCGGACAGCGGATCGCGAGCCCGGGGCCGGGAAACGGATGGCGGCCGACGAAGGCTTCGGGCAGGCCGAGCGCGCGCCCGAGCACGCGCACCTCGTCCTTGAACAATTCGCGCAGCGGCTCGACCAGCTTCATGTTCATGCGCTCGGGCAGGCCGCCGACATTGTGGTGCGACTTGATCGTCACCGACGGTCCGCCGGTGAACGACACGCTCTCGATCACGTCGGGATAGAGCGTGCCCTGCGCGAGATACTCGGCGCCGCCGATCTTCTTCGCTTCCGCCTCGAACACGTCGATGAAGAGACGGCCAATGGTCTTGCGCTTCACCTCGGGGTCGGTGACGCCGTGGAGCTCGCCGAGGAATTGCTTCGACGCGTCCACATGCACCAGCGGGATGTTGTAGTGATGCCGGAACAGGTCGACGACGGTCTCGGCTTCGTTGAGCCGCAGGAGGCCG
>DATBGH010000021.1:0-123982 GCA_036558085.1 Hyphomicrobiaceae bacterium | reverse complement strand
CCGGCAATACCCGGCCCATGTCCTTCAGCATTCAGGCTCCCGCTTGGTATCTTCAGTGTGCCGGCGGATTTCCCCGGTACACTCCCCGGTACGATTCAGCGAGACTGTATGCAGCTTATGGGCACGATGGGAAAGAAGGGTCACCGACTAGGCTGTTGAAAATTCAATAATTTATAGACAGAGAGCGTCTCATGCTGTCCATGCGTTCTCATTGCGTCCGCTCTGGAAACTGACTCTTAATCAGCGGGTCGAAGGTTCGTGTCCTTCTACACCACACCCAAGCAGACATTAAATTTTCCGAGCCTCAGAGAACGGCACATGGGCCGAAGTTTGGCACTCTATTCTTTGAGTTTGGCACTTCCTCGTTTCGGGCTACGTGACGCGCCAGTATCGAAGCTCAGAGTGCTGAAGGAACTTTACCTTGGCGGCAAGCAGCACTAGCCGCGTCCCAGCGCTGGAGGACGGGTTGCGACGCGCCATGATGTGCAGAACCCGCGCAGCGAAATCGAGAAATTGGAGATTGCGTCGCGGACCGAGTTCTAGCGGCTCGAAGCGCAAGCACGCCAGCGCATTGCCGAGAAGGCGGCCCGAGAGTTAGCGATCGTAGCCGGGCGAGGACTCAGATCCGGAACATTGTGGCCGGCAGCGCCAATAACTCGCGGTTACTGGCATGGGCCCGGATGCGTTAAAGTACGCCCCCCGTGCTCTGACCGCATGTCGGATGCGGGGCTGTGCCGACGCTGCCTCGAGCTGCGACCACTGGGCGATGCGCTGGAGGTTTGCCTGGCCGGAGAAGCGGCGGGCTTCGTCGATACGCTGGCTAGCGGCATCGATCATCCCGATGGCCTCGCGGATCGCATTGAACGTCACCGAAAAAGGGGTGGCGAGGCCTCACTCCAATGATCCGACCTGTTGGTGTCGTAGGAGAGCCGACGATGTCCGCCCTAAGCCGGCTCGCGCGGGAACCCTACGGGAACCCCAAAGCGAAATTCCACTGCATTCAATGTCAGCTAAGTGATTGATTTTGTTGGTCGGAGCGGGGAGATTTGAACTCCCGACCCCCAGTCCCCCAGTCTGGGGTTCACTGATTTGGCGGGCGCGTCAAGCTATTGGCCGCGCCTCAGTGGCCATGCTGGTTGTGGCGCGCTACTGTTTTCGTTGCCTTCGCAATGTAGCGAGCCCAGTCCTGCATCAGCTGTCGTCGTTCTTCCAGAAATCGGGTCCGCAAGTAGGCCGCACGGACCTTGTCTGGAATTCTATGGGCCAACGCGGCTTCTGACACCTCATCGCGCGCCTTGGCGACTTCGGCGCACCAATCCTTGAAGCTGGACCGGAAGCCATGTGGTGTCGCCTTTCCATCGAGGTCTGCATCGCGGAGCACCTTTGTTAATGTCATGTTGGAGAGCGGCAGGCCGGGCTTGGTGCCCGGGAAGACCAGGTCGCTTGAGGGATAGGTCGCACGAGCCTCACGCAGAATAGCAAGTGCACGAGGTGCCAAAGGCACGACATGTTCGACGCGTGCTTTCATTCGCTCAGCAGGGAGGGTCCATAGGGCATTGTTCAGATCCATCTCCCTCCAAGTCGCTAGGCGAACCTCGCCGCTGCGCGATGCGGTGAGGATAAGGAACTCGAAGGCGAGCCGGGTCGCGGTCCACCCTTCCAGACGATGGAGCCGCATGACGAACGCCGGCACTTCGGCGTAAGGCATGGCTGGGTGATGATCGCGCCTCACGTTGCGGCCGCCGAGCACTGTGGCGACACCGATTGTGGGTGACGCCTTGTCACGCTCGCCTCGCACGATCGCGGCCTCGAACACAGCGCGCATGCGCTGCAGGACACGCCTGGCTGTCTCGCGCTTGGTATTCCAAATCGGCTTGAGAATGTCGATCACCTCAGCCGCGGTGATTTCGGCAACGGGGCGTATGGCTATCGACGGAAACACATAGGCTCGCATGGTCGAGCGCCATTGCTTCTTGTGCTTTTCGTTGGAGAGCTGCGGCTCCTTCATCTCGAAGTAACCCTCGAAGGCAGCGCGGAAGGTGCGCGTGCGCGGAGGCATGGCGGCTAACCGCTCGACCTGCCTCTTCTCCAACACCACGTCCCGGCCCTCGCTGGCACCGAGCCGGATCTGGTTTGCCTTGCTGCGGGCGTCCTCAAGCGAAACTCGCGGATAGACGCCGAGTCCAAGCTGGCGTCGGCGTCCCGCAACAGCGATCCGAAGCTCCCACTTCTTCGTGCGCGTCTCAGTGACGATGAGGCTAAGACCACCGCCGTCGGCGTAGGTCCCCGGTCTGCATTCCTTCTCTATGGCAAGTACCTTCAAGCGATTTCGGGTTCGAATTCCAGCCATGGGCTCGCTCCCTCCAACCCACCATTCAACCCACCATTTTGTGGTTGGATCGAGACGTAGGCCGACGGAGCTCAATGGACAAGGGCTTGACGAATGCTTCCTCGATTGAAAGCCCCAGGCGTTGAAAATAAATCAATGATATCAGTCAATTATTGTGTCCAACGGGGTCCGAAGAAAACCGGGGAAGTGCAGGAACGTATTCGCAGGGGTTGAGAAGAATTCGTGTGTCTTGGCGGAGGGAGTGGGATTCGAACCCACGATACGGTTGCCCGTATACACGCTTTCCAAGCGTGCGCCTTCAGCCACTCGGCCATCCCTCCCGCATTCGCGGAGCCTGCGATCGCCCTACCCTGGGCGGATCGGCGGCACTATAGATCCGGCCGGGACGAGCGCAAGCGCTATGGACCGACCCACGTTTCTGCGCTCCACCTGATCGCCGCCCTTCAGCTCCCTCGCGCACTGCCCAAGGCCGCAACGTCCCCTGGGATGTCGGTAGCCTTTTGTCGAAGGTGGCACTTGTGATGCCGCAATCGGCATGCATTGTTGAGCTAGCGGGCCGCGCGCCGAGGCGCCCCGACCCGCAGGAGCTCAATTCGCAAAGCACGGGATCCCATGCTGGCCTTCTTCCGGTTTCTGGCAGGCGTCCTTTTTCTGATCGCCGTCATTGCCGCAGTCGATGATGGCACACGCTCGGTGGCTGCAGGTGCGTTCGTAAGCACCCCACTCGCCGAGCATTGGTCCAAAATTGCGCCCGGCTTGCTCTCGGCCGCGCAAAGCGCGGTGTCGCGCGCAACGCATCCCCTGGTATGGGAATTGGGGATGCGCAGAGTTCTGCTGGTGCCTACCTGGGCACTGTTCGCCGGTCTGGGCCTGCTCTTTGCCTTTGCCGGACGCCGCCGCCGCCGCATCAACGTGTTCGTCAATTGAGCGGCCGCACAAGCCAAAGCTAACGCTTGCCCGCAAGGCCCTCCTCGCCCACCATTCGTCGACGCCAGCCGCACCCCCGGGTTTCCAAGGTCCGTCAGCAACGTCGCAGGCCCACCAACAGGGATGCTAGGAGCCCCCCGCGCCGCCGCATCGAGAGCCCGCCTAGCCACCTCACCACCCGCCGTCGCTCGTCTCTTGCCATTACAAGGACTTGAGAGGGATGGGTTGTGCCTGCGCACGGTTGCACACTATATCAAGCGCATCGATCGCAACTCCACGGCTTGAACCCCATGCTGTTTTCCCGCAGGAAGCTCGAAATGCCGACCGCCGACAACGCCCTCAAAGGCCGCCCAGAGCCGATTCCGACGGCGAGCGCCCACTTCCTCAACAAGCGCTCCCTCAAAGGTCCCTATCCCGAAGGCCTCGAGACGGCGATATTCGGGCTTGGCTGCTTCTGGGGCGCGGAGCGCAAGTTCTGGCAAATGGGCGATGGCATTTGGGTCACGGCGGTGGGTTACGCCGGCGGCATCACACCCAACCCGAGCTACGAGGAGGTATGTACCGGCCGCACGGGCCATAACGAAGTCGTACTGGTGGTGTTCGATCCCAAGAAAATCTCCTACGAGACGCTGCTCAAAACCTTCTGGGAGAGCCATGATCCCACCCAGGGTATGCGTCAGGGCAATGACATCGGCACCCAGTATCGCTCTGGCGTTTACGTGAACTCGCCGGCGCAGCGAAAAGCGGCCGAGGCCTCCAAGCAGGCCTACCAAGCGGTGCTGTCGGCAAACGGTTACGGGCCCATCACGACCGAGATCCTCGATGTCCCGCCGTTTTACTTCGCCGAGGACTACCACCAGCAGTACCTGGCCAAGGTGCCGCACGGCTATTGCGGTCTGGGCGGGACGGGGCTGGGCTGCCCAATCGGGCTCAACGTCAAGACCGCGGCGGGCGCTTCGGGCGACTGAACACGGCGATCGCCTCCACATGTGGCGCATAGAGGAACTGATCGATCGGCGTAACGCTTTCGAGCGCATAACCGCCATCAAGCAAAATGCGCCCATCTCGCGCCAGGGTGCCCGGATTGCATGAGACATAGATCACGACCGGCACGGACGATTGCGCAATCTGACAGGCTTGCTTCTCGGCCCCTGAGCGAGAAGGGTTCATCACGACGGCCTCGAAGTCGTTCAGTTCCTTGGCCGAGATCGGCACACGGAAGAGATCGCGCACCTTCCCTTCTATGGGCTTGAGACCTCGCGTGCAGCGCGCCGCAGCACGGAGCGCCGCCACGGCTCCTTCTTCCTGATCGACTGCCAACACACGCGCATGCCGCGCCAGCGGAAACGTGAATGTGCCAATGCCGCAGAAGAGATCGGCAACGAACTTGACCTTGCTGGCAGCGGCAGCCACGCGCTCAACCATTACGGCTTCGGCGTCAGCCACGGCCTGCACGAACGCACCCGGTGGCGGGTCGACCTCGGCCTCCCCAAACGTGAGCAGCGGTCGCCGCGACTGCACGAGCGCGTCCTGTTCGACGGTCAACCTGGCAAACCCGTTGCGCGCGGCCATGGCCGCCATTCGCGCGTACTCCTTGCGAACCGGGCCAACGTGAATGAATGTGATGTGCACATCAAGACCTGCCGGCGTGGCAAGTATCGTGATGGCTGCTTCTCCCTGGCCTGAGAGTAAGGGCTCGAGCATCTCTCGCAGCACAGGCAGGGCAGCGACAATCGCCGGCTCTGCGATCGGACACACCGCCACGTTTAGGATGAAGTGCGTCCCAGCCCGGTAATACCCGAGGTGAAAGTTTTTGCGATAGCGCCGGGCGTACATCGTCACACGGCGGCGGCTCGCCAGCGGAACGCGAATAAGCGCGCCAACTGGCGCGTCGATACCTCGATGCATGAAGGCGTGCACCACCATCGCACGCTTCCAAGCTGTATAGAGATCATCTGGCACGTGCTGTGCCACGCATCCCCCACAGCTGCCAAAATGCTGACAGACCGGCGTGACCCGTTGTGGGTGCGCACGCATCAGCTTGTCGCGCTCACCCTCCCCAATGCGCCAGCGCTCAGTCGGCAACGCGAACGGCACGTAGATACGCTGCCCTGATGGCGCCTCGACGATGCCGTCCCCTTGCGCACCGAGCCCGTCAATTTCCACTTCCTGGGTCCTAGTCGCCACGCACCGCTCCCAACAGGAACTCTTCATTTCCCGAGCCTCCGCCGATCGGCGAGGGGATCACCTCCCGCACACGCCAACCCGGCTGTCCAGCCACCCACTCGCGCACCAAATCGACGGCCCGCCGGCGTGCCATCGGATCGCGCACTATGCCGCCCTTGCCCACCGCCGCACGCCCCGCTTCAAACTGCGGCTTGATCACCGCCACGAGCCAGGCGCCCGAACCCGCCAGCGTCAACGGCACCGGCAGCGCCTTCGTCAGAGAAATGAAACTCACGTCGGCGACGAGGGCACCTACAGGCTCGGGCACCAGCTCGCGACCGAGACTGCGCGCATCGCACCCTTCGAGCACCACCACCCTGGCATCGGCAGCCAAACGCGCATGCAGCTGGCCATGACCGACGTCAACCGCGTAAACGCGCGCCGCGCCTCTCTCGAGCAACACCTGCGTGAACCCCCCCGTTGAGGCCCCCACGTCGAGCGCGACCACGCCCGTGATCGGAAAACGGAAGCGCTCAAGCGCGGCCATCAGCTTCAGGGCTCCGCGCGAAACGTGATCGGTTACGGCTTGCGACAAGCGAATGGCAGTATCGGCGCCAACTCGGGCGCCGGGCCTGCGCTCGGTCACTCCGGCAACATCAACCAGCCCGCGGCGAATGATATCCTGCGCTCGCGCACGCGACGGGACCAACCCCAACTCGACCAAGAGGTTATCGAGACGCGTCCGGCGCCCTTGCTGATGATGGTGGTGCATTGCTCACAGACTTTTGATCCTCCTCCAGCGGCTGGGGCGCCGTCCAACCCACCGCCTGGAACGTATTCCTCGCAGCCGATTCCTGCCCAGCCTCGTCATTGTTCCCGGCGCTCGAGAGGAGGTGTAGCATCGGCACTATACCGTTAAACCCGCCGACGGCCGACCACGGAGGACGCAATGAACCGAAGAGACAGCCTAAAATTCCTGGCTGGGGCCGCAGCCTTTGCCGGCTTGGCGGGTATGCCCGGGCTCAGCCGAGCGCTGGCGCAGCAGAAGCCATTCACGCTGCCGCCGCTCGGCTATGCAAATGACGCACTCGAGCCGTACATCGATACCAAGACCATGCAAATTCATCACGATAACCACCATGCGGCCTACGTTAACAACCTCAACGGGCTCGTGGAGAAGTGGCCGGACCTTGCTGCCAGGCCCATCGATGAAATCTTGTCCAATCTGGCCGCAACCCCGGAAGCGGTCCGCACTCCCGTCCGCAACAACCTGGGCGGGCATTGGAACCATGCGTTCTTCTGGGATCTGATGACGCCCGGCGGCGCCAACAAGCCCTCCGGTAACCTCAAGAGCGCCATCGACGCTACCTTCGGCGACTTCGAGAAGATGAAAGCTGCCGTCAAGGCCGCGGGTCTCGGCCGCTTCGGCTCCGGCTGGGCATGGCTAGGCGTCGGCAAGGACAAGAAGCTTGCCGTCTTCAGTACGGCCAACCAGGACAGCCCGCACATGGAGGGGGCCAAGGCCGTCATCGGCATCGATGTGTGGGAACACGCCTACTATCTTAAGCATCAATCCAAGCGCGCCGACTACATCGACGTTTGGTGGAACGTTGTGAATTGGGACAAGGCTGCTGCCAACTTCAAGAAGGCGACCGCCTGAGCCGCCACGCAACAAAATAGCCCTGGCGACGTTCGCCAGGGCTCATCCTGCTGCCGCATGGGGGAGCGAGACAGGCAGGAAAAGTAAGTCTAGGGACCCTTGTTGCATAGGCTAGTCGGCACCGCGGCGCAATCGCGATCGCTCCCTGACCGGCGCAAAGGCGCGTGATTCCTGTGGATAATTCTTGGCTAGCAATCAGGCGCGCTCGGCAATGCCAAAATTCCTTGCATCGCGGCCCAGAGTCGACAGCACGGTTGCGACGATGTGAGGAGCGTTGAGGCCCGCAACCTCGTACATCTTCTCTGGCTTGTCCTGGTCGATGAAGGTATCCGGCAGTACCATCTGACGAACCTTCAACCCACGGTCGAGCAGCCCTTCACCGGCCAAGTACTGCAGCACAAACGAGCCGAACCCACCGACCGAACCTTCCTCGATCGTGATCAGCACCTCGTGGTTGTGCACGAGCCGGCGAATGAGAGCGACATCGAGCGGCTTGGCAAAGCGCGCGTCGGCGACCGTCGCCGGGAGCCCCAATGCAGCCAGCTGGTCGGCCGCCTTCAGGCACTCGCCGAGCCGCGTACCGAGCGATAACAGTGCTACCGCCGAGCCCTCGCGCACGACACGCCCCTTGCCGATATCCAGTGGCTGACCACGCGCGGGCAGTTCCACGCCGGTGCCCTCGCCGCGCGGATAGCGCAACGCGCACGGACGATCGTCAATAGCCACCGCCGTCGCCACCATATGCTTTAGTTCCGCTTCATCCGCTGCGGCCATCAGCACGAAGCCAGGCAGGCACCCAAGATAGGCGATGTCGAAGGCCCCCGCGTGGGTCGGCCCGTCGGCGCCGACGAGCCCGGCACGGTCCAGCGCGAAGCGCACCGGCAAACGCTGGATTGCCACATCGTGCACGACCTGGTCATAGGCGCGCTGCAGGAAGGTGGAGTAAATGGCGGCAAACGGCTTGAAGCCCTCGCAAGCAAGACCGGCGGCGAAGGTTACACCGTGCTGCTCGGCGATGCCCACATCGAATGTGCGCTCCGGAAACTGCTTGGCGAACAAATCGAGGCCGGTGCCCGACGGCATTGCCGCCGTGACCGCGACGATGCGCTCGTCGGTACGCGCCGCCTCGATCAGGCTCTGCGCGAAAACCTTGGTATAGGCCGGTGCGTTGGGCTTGCTCGCGACCTGTGCACCGGTGATGACGTTGAATCGGTTGACGCCGTGATACTTGTCGTCAGAAGCCTCGGCCGGAGGATACCCCTTCCCCTTCTTAGTAACGATATGTACAAGGATCGGTCCCTGCCGGGCATCGCGCACATTTCGCAGCACGGGTAGCAGCACGTTTAGGTCGTGACCGTCGATGGGACCAACGTAGTAAAATCCCATCTCCTCAAACAACGTGCCGCCCGTCCACAACGTGCGCGTCATTTCCTCGGCGCGGGCAGCACGCCGTTCCCACGACTTGGGCAAGATCTTTGCCAGCTGCTTGGCAATGTCGCGCAGATGCAGATAAGTCCCGCTCGAAGAGATCCGCGCCAGATAGTTGGAGAGCGCGCCAACTGGCGGCGCGATCGACATATCATTGTCATTGAGAACGACGATGAGGCGCTCATTGCGCGCGCCGGCATTGTTCATGGCTTCGTAGGCCATGCCGGCGCTCATGGCGCCGTCGCCAATCACGCACACGACGTTGTTGGCGCCGCCAGCCAAATCACGCGCCACCGCCATGCCAAGACCGGCGGCAATCGAGGTGGACGAGTGCGCAGCGCCGAAGGCGTCATACTCGCTCTCGGCCCGCTTGGTGAAGCCCGAGAGACCCCCACCCTGGCGCAGAGTGCGAATGCGGTCGCGGCGACCGGTGAGGATCTTATGCGGATAGGCCTGGTGGCCGACGTCCCATACCAACCGGTCGCGTGGCGTATCGAAAATCCAGTGCAGGGCGACAGTGAGCTCCACGACACCGAGCCCGGCACCCAGATGGCCTCCCGTCACCGACACGACATCAATGGTCTCTTGCCGCAGCTCATCTACCAGCTGGCGCAAATCCTTCTCGGGTATGCCGCGCAGGTCTGCCGGCGTTTTCACCCGGTCAAGAAGCGGCGTCTTGGAGGCCTGATCCATACTCACATCCTGACTTCAGCCACGATCTCGGGCTGAGCACACTCAGTATAGCCCATTGGTCGGAATTTATTGGAAGACGTAGCGTCGCGCCGCCCCTTGTCCGTCATCCCTTCCGGTCGGCAGAAGGGGCTAATCCTGCGGCTTCAACGGCTCGGTGCCATTGGGCTCGCCAGCTTGATTGAAGGTCAGCTTCTCCACCTTTGCCTCCGCCAGCTTCAGAAGCCGATCACAGTGCTCTTTGAGCGCTTCCCCGCGTTCGTAAATGTTGATGCTCTCCTCAAGCTCCACATCGCCGCGCTCCAACCGGCCGACGATGCTCTCAAGCTCCTTGAGCGCCTTCTCAAACGACATGTCCTTAATGTCGAGATGCTTCCCGCCAGGTTTGGCCATGTCCTTGTTCATCATCCTGCCTTTGAGTTGGTGGCGCGGGTGCTCAGGCGCCCGCCTCCATCAATGCCTTGACGTGGACGCCGACGGACTTTGCCAGGGCGGCGAGGTTGTAGCCGCCTTCGAGCATCGACACCAGCCGCCCCTGCGCGTACTTCGCGGCAACCTCGGCGACCTTGTTGGTCGCCCAGGCGAAATCGGGCTCAAGCAACCGCAGGTTGGCAAGGGGATCATCAGCGTGGGCATCAAATCCGGCTGAGATCAGCACAACGTCAGGTGAGAAATTGCGCAGGGCCGGCAAGATGCGGGCCTCAAAGGCCTCCTTGAAACGGTCGCCGGCATCACCAGGCCGAAGCGGCGCGTTCCAGATGTTGCCCACGCCAGTCTCCGATACTGCACCGGTGCCCGGATAGAGCGGCATTTGGTGGGTTGAGCCAAAATAAAGGTTCCTGTCATTCCAAAAGATGTCTTGCGTGCCATTGCCATGGTGCACGTCAAAATCGACCACGGCGACGCGCTCGGCGCCGTGCCGCTTGCGCGCGTAAAGGGCAGCGATGGCAACGTTGGCAAAGATACAAAAGCCCATCGCACGCTCGCGCTCGGCGTGGTGGCCGCAGGGACGCACCTGACAGAACACGTTGGCGATACCTGAGCTCGTGTCCATCACTCGATCGATACCAGCGAGGCCCGCACCCACAGCCCGCAGCGCCGGCTCCCAGGACTTGTTGGACATGAGCGTGTCGGGATCGAGGTGGACCGGCAGCGATCCCTCGGCCGGTCGCTCCCGCTTGACCCATTCGATGTAGGAGCGGGGATGCGCCAGGGCGATGGCATCCTCGACGTCCTCCCTGAGGGGTGCCTCCTCGCGCTTCAGCTCCTTGAAGAGATCGTGGGAGAGCACCTTGTCGATGGCCCGCATGCGGTCCGGCCGCTCGGGATGGCCCGGCCCGGTGTCGTGCTCGACGAATGAGGGGTGCGTGAGAAGGAGCGTGGTCATTGGATCCGTGGCAAGTGAGCCTCAACCCGCGCGGCCAGGCCCAATTGCCCGGGCGCCAGTACGAAGCAACCCATTACCTTACCACCACTTCACTGTTTTGGCCTCCTTGGCGCAACAAGGTGTCAGCCGACTAGCCTTCAGCCAGGCGCGATCGCGCTGTTTCGCCCCGTCAGCCGGCGCCACAGGCGTGCCGGCGCGCTCGCCGCATCCCACACCTGACGCAGCCAAAAGAGCGGGGCAGCGACGAGCCCGGTCAACGGCAGGAACAGCAGCAGGAACGCGGCACCGCGCACTGTGCGGGCGGCCCGGTAGCCCGTACGGCCAGCGTAGTCGGAGGCGACCTCTGGGGGCCACAAGCGTCGCCACCACGCGCGCGAGATGCGCAGGCCACATAAGCCAACGAAAATCAACACCAAATATCCCATCTGGACCGCGGAGGGGATGCCGGGGAGGAGGCGTCGGTCGAGCTCACGCTGCCGCTCGGCGCTGCTCATGCTGCCCTCCAAGCCGACGGCGATCACCCGTCCAGTGACGTCGGACACGATACCGGAGAAGAGGCCGCCCCCCCTTTGCGGCGACCCCGCAACCTCCGTGGCCGGCTTCACCTCGATGGCTGTGCGCCGGCCCGAGGCTGTCGCCGACACCAGCATGCGTCCGTTGGACCCGACGAGCGCGTTGAGAAAGTCGGCCAAACGCGGGTACTGCATAGCCTGCTGCAGGCCCTTCACCTCCACCTTCTGCCACAACCAGTTCCGCCCGCCCGGCTGACGCGGTGTGGAGGCTGCGCGCAGCACCATGAGGTTCACATCGGCTTCTTCAGCGGCCCTGAAGAGATCGGCAAGCAAGATGCTACGTTCCGCTCCGCGCGCCGGCTGAACGTAGAGGAGGCGGGCATCGACGCGACCCGTCACCAGCACGGTTTGACCGCTGAGCGGGCCGAGGGCGGCGGGCAGGCTCGCCGGATCGATCACATCGACCATCGCCCGCCGGGTCACTGGATCGATGCGCGGGCCGGCAGGCAATCGAGGCGGCCCGCCAGGCTCCAGCGCGAGAACGCGCACCTTCCCTTGATCGAGCGGCCGAGAAAGCTGCCACACAACCTCCTCGAACGCCTTGCGCTCACGGAGCTCGACGATGAGACCCGGCCGAACCTCGGCGAATATCCGCCCGGCAGTGTTTTGCACCAGATAGCTCTCATCGCCCGCCACCAGGAAGATCTCGCTTCCCTTGGGCAGATCATTGAGCGCGCTGCGGAACTCAAAGACGGTGTCCTCTGTGACATAAAGGGTCAGTTTCACATCGGCCTTGGCCTCGGGCAGCAGTACGGCGGCAACGCGCGTAAGCTCTTGCGGCGTAGCCGCCGTCATCGTCTCACCCACCCGATTGACGAAAATCCAGTGGCCTTCCTGGGTGGCCTGGGCGGCGAGCGCAGTGCTGCCCTCGGGCTTGACTGAGCGAAGGTATTGGGCCGCACGCTCAAGCCCAACCGATCCGAGCGTATCGGCGCGGGAGGCTCCCTGCTCGGCCAGCACCGTCACTTTGGCGAGCCAGCTGGCCGAAACAGCACCGTAGCCGGCCGACAACGCCAACCACGTGCAGGCGACGAGCAGATGCGCGGCCGGACGCCACAGCCCGACAGGGCCTCGGGACTGCCGATCGCCACCACCCCACCGCTCCGCTCGAACCGTGGCCCGGTCGCGCACAGCGCCCTTCCGTACGCTCAGCATTGTGGCTCGACAGCATCTCGGCAGCTTGCACATGGCATGATCATAAGTCGCCATTTAGGCAAAGATCAGCCCCATCCCGGCTCGGGCCATTTTTGCCGCCCGCGAGAGGCCCCCTTTGCACAGTTTTAACCATGGCCCTGACGCGCTAGGCTCGCCTCCCACAGCCAGCAGGGGAGGATGCCATGGTCGCCCAGTCGAGAAACCAAGCTTGGTTGGCGCACGTTGAGGAGGCGGCGCTCGAGCCCAATCTTCCAATCTGCGACCCGCACCATCACCTCTGGGATAATCGCAAGGGTACCGTTCAGGAGCGCTATCTGCTCGAAGAAATCCTCCAGGACGTCGGTGGTGGCCACAACATCGCAGCGACCGTCTTCATCGAATGCGGTGCGATGTTCAAGGCAGAGGGGCCCGAAGCCCTCCGCTGCGTCGGCGAGACCGAGTTCGTCAACGGCATCGCGGCAATGAGCGCATCGGGCAACTACGGCAAGGCGCGCATCGCTGCCGGCATCGTCGGCACTGTCGATCTGCGCATCGGCGATGCGGCAGGGGATGTGCTCGACGCGCACATCGCCGCAGGCGGCGGTCGCTTTCGCGGCATCCGTCGGGGAGCGTTCTGGCACACCAGCCCCGACATCCAAAACCATCGCACCAACCCGCCCGAGGGCCTGCTCACCCACGCTGACTTCCGCGCCGGTTTCAAGCATCTCTCTCCCCGCAAGCTGAGCTTCGAGGTGTGGTGTGCCCACACCCAACTCCCCGACGCTCTCTCACTCGCGCGAGCGTTCCCCGATACGACGATCGTGCTCGACCACTTCGGCGGGCCGATCGGTATCGGTCCTTACGCGGGCAAGGCCGACGAAGTGTTTACCCACTGGAAGACCCAAATCGGCGAGCTGGCCGGCTGCGCCAATGTGGTGATGAAGCTCGGCGGGCTCAACATGGAAGTCAACGGCTACGGCTGGGAGCACCGCGCACAGCCCCCCACCAGCGCCGAGCTCGCACAGGCCACCCGCCGCTACTTCGAGCATGCCATCGACCGCTTCGGTCCCCATCGCTGCATGTTCGAATCAAATTTTCCGGTCGACAAACTGAGCTGCAGCTACACGGTGCTGTGGAACTCGTTCAAGCTCCTCAGCAAGAGCTACTCGGACGCTGAGCGCAGCGCCTTGTTTTGTGGGACGGCTCAGCGCGTCTATCGGCTGTAGCCGCCATCGATCGAGCCTGCCATCCGGCTCGCCAGGCCGCACAATGTCCTCGAACCAGCCTATGCCGCCCCACGTCGCGCCTTGGCAAAGTCGGGCGCACGCTTTTCCAGAAACGCTGTGAACGCCTCCCTGGCTTCGGGACTGCGGATCAGGTCCTTATAGATGGCAAGCTCATCGGCGATGGCCTTGGACGTGGGCGCCGGATCTCCCTTGAGCATGCGCCGGGCCGCCAGCAGCGCGGCACGTGGCTTGGCCGCCAGCCGGCGAGCGGCAGTCAGCGCCTTGGCCTCCAACTCGCCCTCCCCGACCACCGCATTGATGAGCCCGGCTTGCACTGCCCGGTCGGCCGTCCAAACCTCGCCCAAGGCCAGCAGTTCAAACGCGCGCGCATGCCCCAACCGCGCCGGCCCCAGCAAACTCGAGCCCGCCTCCTGAATGAGCCCCAGATCGACAAATGGGGCGCGGAAACTCGCGCCGGGCGTTGCATACACAAGATCGCAGTGCAAGAGCAGCGTCACTCCAATACCAACGGCTAGGCCGTCGACCGCGGCGATCATCGGCCGCGTCACCTTCGGCAGCCGCTCGATGAACATCTGCGAGGGAGCCGCGTGCTGCGAACCCTCCTGCGCTCGGCGCACAAAATCGTTGATGTCATTGCCGGCGGTAAACACACCGCCTGAACCCATGAACACGTGCGCGGCAATCGCCTCGCTCTTCTCGGCGCCATCGAGCGCCGCCGACATAGCATCGTACATCGGGCCGGTAAGGGCATTCTTCTTGTCGGCGCGCAGGAGACGGATGATCTGCACGCCATTGTCCACGCTAATCTCGATCTCCTGGGTCATTGGCATTCCTCGCTCTGGGCTCGCCATTCTCGCAAGCACTTCTCCATCCTTACCCGTCAAGAGGCCCCGACGCTATGCTGATCGGCGCAGGTGCGCACGGGAGCGCCGGCGGCACTATTCCCGGTCGAACTCATGGCCTGCGGACGATGGCAGCATCCAGATGGGCCTCCACGGTCGCAAGCCGCTCGCTCAGAGAGGATCAAAGCTACGCGCACGGGGTCAACGCAACCTCGCGGCGATGCATAGCGGCCAGCGCGTTCTGGACGCCTCGCTTAGAAATGAATGGCACGCTTGGCAACGGCCATGGCCGCCTCCTTCACCGCCTCGGTCAGCGTCGGATGGGCATGGCAGGTACGCGCCAGGTCTTCGGCGGAGCCACCGAACTCTAGAATGACGGTTGCCTCCGCGATCATCTCGCTGGCCTGCGCAGCGATGATGTGCACACCAAGAATGCGATCGTTAGCGGCATCGGCCAGGATCTTCACGAAACCCTCAGTCGTCCTGTTGACCTTGGCGCGGGCATTAGCCGTGAACGGGAACTTGCCGATGTTGTAAGCAATGCCTGCCGCCTTGAGGTCCTCCTCGGACTTGCCCACCGTGGCAACCTCCGGGGATGTGTAGATGACGTTGGGGATCGCATCGTAGTTCACCCGACCGGCCTGGCCGGCGATGATCTCGGCCACGGCAATGCCCTCGTCCTCTGCCTTGTGCGCCAGCATGGGTCCTGCGATGACATCGCCAATGGCATAAATGCCGGCAACCCCGGTGCCAAATTTCGGATCGACGATGATGCGCCCGTGGTTGTCGAGCTTAACACCCACCGCGTCGAGACCCAGCCCCTCCGTGTATGGGACGCGGCCGACGGCCACCAGCACCACGTCGGCATCAACCATCATGCCCTCGCCGTCACCGACCGCGGGCTCAATGGCGATCTTGTGGCCGACTGCAGTACCGGCGACCCCCGTCACCTTGCTGGCAAGCTTAAAACTGAGCCCCTGCCGTGCGAGAATGCGCTGTACCGTTCGCGCCACTTCGGCATCGGTGCCGGGCAGGATGCGATCGAGGAACTCCACCACCAGCACCTCGCTGCCCAGCCGGCGCCATACCGAGCCTAGCTCCAGCCCGATCACACCGGCGCCAATCACCAAAAGCCGCTTGGGCACCCTGGCGAGCCTCAATGCGCCGGTGGAGGACACGATCGTCTGCTCGTCAATGGTAATGCCCGGGAGCTTTGCAACATCGGAGCCCGTGGCGATGACGATGCTCTTTGTCTCCAGTCGCTGCTTGTCGCCGTTGCCAAGCGCCACTCCGAGCCGGCCCGGTCCGAGAATGGTGGCGCTGCCTTGGATGGCCTCGACCTTGTTCTTCTTGAACAAAAACGCCACGCCATCGACGTTGCCCTTCACGCCCGCGTCCTTGAAGGCCTGCATTCTGCCGAGATCGAGTTTCGGAGCGACGTCGATGCCCATCGCGGCGAAGCCGTGGCCCGCCTCCTCGTAAGCGGCAGAAGCGTGCAACAGAGCCTTGGAGGGGATGCAACCCACGTTGAGGCAGGTACCACCCAACGTCGACCGCTTCTCGATCACCGCTACCTTCAAGCCCAGCTGTGCCGCCCGAATGGCGCACACATATCCACCCGGCCCGGTGCCGATCACGATGAGATCGTAAACTGTTGCCATTTTCCGCAGTCTCGCGTTGCGACCCTGGTGGCAAGATCGACTAGGATCGGTGCCGCGGAACATATAAGGGCCGCACCAAACTTGCGCCACCATCGCCAAGTCGGCTTGCGACAAGGCCATTGCCGCCCCAACAGCGGCTCGCCATTCTCTGCCCGCCCGACTGTATCGCGGGGCACAGCCCCGTCGGCCAGAGGACTTTAACGTTGGGTGAGTTTGCGAGCCAAAGCACAGGTCGACCATGCTGGCGCCAGTCGAAACCCAGGGGTCTGCACCCAACCCCGCGCACGGGGGCCCCGACGTGGCCACCTGTATCCAGGCCTTGATCGATAGCTTGTCCGGCACAGAAGGCTACACCGTGGAGGCTCGCAACGGGGAGCTGTTCGTCACGCCGACGCAACCTCGCAATGCCGCCGGTTTGGCCGAGTGAACCTCGCCCAAGACCGGGGAGAGAGGCAGATTGCACCGATTTTGGCGCTCTGGCCCGGCTTCGGCCGCATTTCTCCATATTTTGCGTCTCAATCTGGTGCGGGCGGGATTGACGCTGCGCGCGTCGTCAGCACATTTGCCCCGGGCAATGGGGGACGAGATGAAGCGATTCGCCCAGGCTGGGATCGGCGCGCTGCTGCTAGCGGGCACGGCGCTGCAAAGCGGCTGTGGCAATAGCTCGGCCGGTCTGGCGACCAGCAGCACGGGTTTGCTTCCAGCGGACGCTCCGGGCACGATCAGCAGCGAGGACCCGATGGCCCGCCCGATCGCCGTATCCTGGACCTCGGCCCGCGCCAAGCGCTGCGGTTTCTATTTCGATCCGGCAAAGCTCAGGAGCAGTTATCTCGCCTACGAAGCCAAGCAGGGCGCAACTGGCGAACAGTACGCCAAAATCGAAAGGACTTACGACACGACGTATCGCGCGACGTCAGAGAAGATCGCTCTCGACGCCGACTACTGCACAGACCGCAAAGGCCTCGAAATCAAGGCCGACCTCGAGCGCTACCTCCAGGCCGATTACACGCCCAACCTGCCGAAACCTAAACCCATCGCCAGCTGCGGGTTCTGGGGTTGCACATCCTCCAGCGATACCCCGTTTAGCGACAAGAAGTTCTGGGACGACCAGCAAAAAAATAACCCCAAGCGCTAGAGCGATCCGCAGGGAGCGCGGGGCTCCCCCAGCAGGCTGGCTTGCCTATCGCCGGATTGCCGCCCGTGCCCTGCTGCCCGCGCGAGCGACCATCCCCGCCTCAACCAAAGGTTAGGTTGGCCACGGATCGGCGACCGATTATGACACCGGCTGGGACGGCGGGCTGGGACCGCCTAGGCGAGAGCCGACCCACCCAGGGCGAATGTGGACCAATGTTCGCGCATTGTGAAATCCTCACGCCAACGATAAGAACTGGGTAAACGGGCGCGCTATCCAAGCCCGAGCGTCGTTGGGAGGTAGAGGCCTACGTGACGAGCCAAACTTTCACGGTCGACGCCGGTCCGCTCGACACGCTGCCGAAAGTGCTGTTGCGCAACGCCGCTCAGTACGCCGATCGTCCGGCCATGCGCCACAAGGACTACGGCATTTGGCAGACATGGAGTTGGAAGGAGCTTTGCGACGAAGTCCGCGCCTTTGCGATCGGCCTCAGGAAGATCGGATTGGAGCGCGGCGATGCCGTCTCCATTATCGGAGACAACCGGCCGCGCCTCTACGCGGCGATCGCTGCCGTGCAGAGCCTCGGCGGCATCCCGGTGCCCGTCTATCAGGACGCGGTGGCCGACGAGATGGCCTACGTGCTTGAACACGCCGAGGCGAGGTTCGCAGTGGTCGGCGATCAGGAACAAGTCGACAAGATTATTTCGATGGCCGATCGGCTGCAGAAGCTCGAGCGCATCGTCTACGACGAGGAGCGCGGACTGGCGACCTACGACCCGGCTCGCCTACACTCTTTCAAGCACGTGCAGGGTCTGGGGCGCGAGGAGATCCGCACCAACCCAGGTGCAGCGGCCCGGTGGCTCGCCGAAATTGCCAACGGCAAGGCTGCCGATGTCAGCGTCATGCTCTATACGTCAGGCACGACTGGCCGGCCCAAGGGCGTGATGTTGACCTATCAAAACATCACCGTCTCGGCCGAGAATGGCAACAAATTCGACGGGTTCGGACCAGACGACCTCCTCCTCGCCTACTTGCCCATGGCCTGGGTCGGCGATCACATCTTCTCCTACGCCCAAGCCTATATGGGTGGCATGTGTGTGTGCTGCCCTGAGAGCCCCGAAACCGTGGTCGAGGACCGTCGCGAGATCGGGCCAACGTATTTTTTTGCACCGCCACGCGTGTTCGAGAACCTGCTCACCCAGGTGATGGTGCGCATGGAGGACGCGGGCTGGCTCAAGAAGCGCATGTTCAATCACTTCCTCGCGGTGGCCCGCCGCAGTGGTGAACAAATCCTCGATGGCCGGCCGGTCGCCCTCCACGATCGACTGCTTTATCGGTTGGGGGATATTTTCGTCTACGCACCACTTCGCAATCGCATGGGGTTCTCGCGCACGCGTGTGGCCTACACCGCGGGCGAAGCGATCGGTCCGGAGCTGTTTCGCTTCTACCGATCGCTCGGCGTAAACCTAAAGCAGCTCTACGGACAGACGGAAGCCAGCGTCTACATCACTATGCAGCCGGATGGGGAAGTCTATCCCGACACGGTCGGCAGGCCGGCACCCGACGTCGAGATCAAGATCGCCGACAGTGGTGAGGTGATGTTCAAGAGCCCGGGCGTGTTCCTCAAGTATTATAAAAACGAGGCCGCCACCAATCAAACCAAGACACCCGACGGTTGGGTGCACACCGGTGACGCCGGCTTTTTCGACCAACGCGGACATCTCAAAATCATCGACCGCGCCGAGGACGTCGGTCGGCTCACTGGCGGCGCGCTCATCGCCCCCAAGTATCTTGAGAACCGCATCAAGTTCTTCCCCGAGGTGCGCGAGGCGGTGGCGTTCGGCCAGGAGCGCGACTTCGTCACCATGTTCATCAACATAGATCCGATTTCGGTGGGCAACTGGGCCGAACGCAATGGCGTCTCCTATGCCAGTTACCAAGAACTCGCCCGCCACCCACGGGTCGAGGAGATCGTTGCCAGGCGGGTAGACGAGCTCAATGAGGCGCTCTCCAAGGAACCCCAGATGGCAGGCTCGCAGATCCGCCGCTTTCTCATCCTGCCCAAGGAGCTCGATGCCGACGACGGCGAGCTCACGCGCACGCTAAAGGTACGTCGATCCCTTATTGCCGAGCGCTACGGGGCGCTGATCACGGCGCTCTATGATGGTGCCAAGGGTTGCCACCTGAGCATCGAGGTCACTTTTGAGGATGGCCGAAAGGGTAAAATTGAGGGCGATGTGCGGATCCTCGACATGAAAACCTATCCGGTTCCGACCGCCGAGCCCGTGCGGGAGGCCGCCGAATGAAGGCCGACGTCGAAGCAAGACCCGTGTCGGCCAGCGCCGCTGCCCTGGCCTCGGGCGAGGTCTTGCTCTCTGTCGATAACGTGTCGCTTTCCTTTGGCGGCGTGCGTGCCCTGCGCAATGTTTCCTTCGACATTCGCAAGGGCGAGATCCGCGCCATCATCGGCCCCAACGGCGCTGGCAAGACCTCGATGCTCAATGTTATCAATGGTTTCTATCACCCGCAGGAAGGCATTATCACGTTCAAGGGCAAGCGGCGCCACGACATGCGGCCCTATCTCGCTGCCAGCCAAGGCATTGCCCGCACCTTCCAGAACGTCGCTCTCTTCAAGGGTATGTCGACGCTCGACAACATCATGGCAGGACGCTCCTTGAAGATGCGGCGCGGTTTTGTGTGGCAACTCTTCCGCCACGGTCCAGCCATGCGCGAGGAAGTGCGCCACCGTCGGCGCGCCGAGGACATCATCGACTTTTTGCAGATCGCACACATTCGCAAGGTCCCCGTCGGCCAGCTGCCCTACGGCTTGCAAAAGCGCGTCGAGCTTGGCCGCGCCCTCGCCATGGAACCGGAGCTGCTGCTCTTGGATGAGCCGATGGCCGGGATGAACCTTGAAGAGAAGGAGGACATGTCGCGCTTCATCTTGGAGGTGAACCGCGAGTACGGCACCACCATCGCGCTCATCGAACATGATATGGGCGTGGTAATGGACATCTCCGACCGGGTGGTGGTGCTCGACTACGGCCGCAAGATCGCCGATGGCGTGCCCGAGGCCATCAAGGCCGATCAGACGGTCATCGACGCGTATTTGGGCGTGGGGCACTGAGGTCGCACGTGGATTTGCTCTATCAGATCTTTGTCAATCCATTTGCCCAGATGGTCGCCGCTCCCGACCTGCTGGTGCAGACCCTGTGGGAGGGGCTCGTCTCAGGCGTGCTCTATGCCCTCATTGCGCTGGGCTTCGTGCTGATCTTCAAGGCCTCGGGCGTGTTCAACTTTGCCCAAGGCATCATGGTGGTGTTCGCCGCACTCACCCTTGTCGGCCTGCACCAGAAGGGCGTGCCCGCCTTCATGGCGCTGATCCTCACGATCCTGGTCATGCTGGCGCTGGCCTACGCGGTCGAACGCCTGGTGCTCAAACCGCTGGTCAACCAGCCCGACATCATCTTGTTCATGGCCACTTTCGGCCTCACCTATTTTCTCATCGGCCTTGGCCAGCTCATGTTCGGTGGTGAACCAAAGGTGATGATTGCCAACGAACTCTACCTGCCCAAGGGATCCATCGACATCAAGATGCTGGGCGGCTTCGTTGCCTTGCAAAAGATCGACATCGCTGCCGCCGTAATTGCTTCGATCATGGTTGCCACACTGGCCGTCTTTTTCCAGCGCACTCGCATCGGCCGTGCGCTCCGAGCCGTTGCCGATAGCCATAAGGCCGCCCTGTCAGTCGGCATTTCGCTTGAGCAGATTTGGGTCGTGGTGTGGTTCACAGCGGGCATCGTAGCGCTGGCCACCGGCATCATGTGGGGTGCACGATCGCAGGTGGAGTTCTCGCTGCAGATCATCGCCCTCAAGGCCCTGCCCGTGTTGATCCTCGGCGGCTTCACCTCCATCCCGGGCGCCATCGTGGGTGGCATCATCATCGGCGTCGGCGAGAAACTCGGCGAGTTCTACTGGGGACCGCTCCTCGGCAGTGGCATCGAAAGCTGGCTCGCCTACGTCATTGCCCTGGTGTTCCTCCTGTTCCGGCCACAGGGACTGTTCGGCGATCGGATCATCGAGCGCATTTGAGCCCAAAGCGAGTGCTACCCATGCTTTACCGCGAGGCCGGTCAGTTCAAATCCTCCTATGTCTCGGACATGGCGATCTTCCCGCTTCGGCAAGACCGAATCGGCCTCGCCGTCATCCTGTTTATCGCGTTCGCGGTGATCCCACTCAGCATGTCGAGCTTCACGCTCAACTCGCTGATGATACCGATCCTGGTGTTTTCCCTTGCCACCATCGGCCTCAACATCCTCACCGGCTACACCGGCCTCATATCGCTCGGCACGGGCGGCTTCATGGGAGTGGGGGCCTACGCGACCTATAAGCTCACCACGATCATGCCCCAAGCAAACATCATCGTGCTGATCCTGGCCTCGGGCCTGTTCGCGGCGGCCGTGGGTGTTCTGTTCGGTCTGCCCTCTCTGCGCATCAAGGGCTTCTACCTGGCGGTCGCCACGTTGGCGGCCCAGTTCTTTCTGTCGTGGTGCTTCATCCGTCTGCCGTGGCTCTATAACTATAACGTCTCGGCCGCCATCGAGGTGCCCACACGTACGCTCTTTGGAGTGCCCATTACCGGCCCCAATGCCTCGCCGGTTACACGCTATTACGTTGTCCTCATCATCGTCGCCGCCATGACGTGGTTCGCCTCCAATCTCGTGCATGGCCGCATCGGACGCATGTGGATGGCGGTGCGCGACATGGATATCGCCGCCGAGCTCATCGGCATCCGTCTCTATCAAACCAAGCTCTTGGCCTTTGCCGTGTCCTCGTTCTACTGCGGCGTCGCCGGCGCGCTGATGGTGTTCCTATGGCTGGGCGCGGCCGAATTCGAGAGCTTCAACATCAACGAGTCCTTTCTCATCTTGTTCATGGTGATCATCGGCGGCCTCGGCAGCCTGATTGGCTCGTTCATGGGTGCAGCCTTCATTTGGGGTCTGCCGGTGCTCCTGCGCGCGGCCCCCGAGACCTTCGGCATCCCGATCCACTCTGCCACCGTAGAACACCTCCAGTTCATGATCGTGGGTGCCCTCATCATCTTCTTCCTCGTCGTGGAACCTCACGGGCTGGCGCGGCTGTGGCAGCTCGCCAAACAGAAGCTCAGAGTGTGGCCCTACCCCTACTGATGGTGCATACTGCGGTACAATTCCGACCGGGCCGCCAGGATCGGCGCCAAGGCGGGACCAAAGCAGCGGCCAAGCTGCCGCCCAAGCAGATGGAGCAAGGAGGAAAGCGATGCGAATCCACAGATTGGCCCTCGGCGCAACCTTGGGGTGCGCACTCGCCGGTGCTGGCTTGGCGGCGAGCGCCCAGGCCCAAGACAGCATCTATGTGCCGCTCATGACTTACCGCACGGGGCCGTTCGCGGGCTCCGGCATCCCCATCGCTAACGGCATGCACGACTATCTCGACATGCTGAACGAACGCGATGGTGGCATCGGCGGCGTCAAGCTCCTGGTCGAGGAATGCGAGACCCAATACGACGCAAAGAAAGGCGTCGAGTGCTACGACCAGATCAAAGCCAAGAAGCCGGTGGTCGTGAACCCGTACTCGACCGGCATCACCCTGCAGCTCATACCAAAAGCCGCGGTGGACAAGATCCCCATCCTCTCCATGGCCTATGGGCTCTCGGCCTCGGCCGACGGCACCGACTTCCCGTGGATCTTCAATCCGCCGGCCACCTACTGGGACGGCCTGTCGATGATCTTCAAGTACATCGCCGACAAGGAAGGCGGGCTCGACAAGCTCAAGGGCAAAACCATCGGCTACATCTTCTTCGATGGCGGCTACGGCCGTGAACCGATCCCGTTGTTGGAGCAGTTCGCTAAGGACTTGGGGTTCGAGGCCAAGCTCTATCCCGTTCCCGTGGCCGATATGCAAAATCAATCGGGACTGTGGCTCAACGTCCGCCGCGACCGGCCGGCCTATATGATCATGTGGGGCTGGGGGGCCATGAATCCGACCGCGATTAAGGAGGCGGCCAAAATCAACTACCCGATGGACAAATTCATCGGCATCTGGTGGTCGGCAAGCGAGGATGACGCACGACCCGCCGGTGCCGACGGTAAGGGTTATCTTGCCCTCAACCTCAACAACATCGGCAGCAATTTCCCTGCCATCCACGACATCCAAAAGTACGTGATCGACAAGGGCAAGAGCCAGACACCAAAGGAGAAAGTCGGAGAAACCTTCTACAACCGGGGCGTCTATAACTCTGCCATCGTCGCCGAGGCGATCCGAACCGCGCAGAAGATCACCGGCAAGAAGGTGGTGGATGGCGAGGACGTACGGCGCGGGTTTGAGTCGTTGGCCATCACGACCGACCGTTGGAAGGAGATCGGGCTGCCGGAGTTCGCAGCCCCCATCTCCGGGCTATCGTGCAAGGACCATAACGGTCATCACTCCGCCTTCATGCAGCAATGGGACGGCTCCAAGTGGGTCAAGGTGACCGACTGGATTGCGCCCATGAAGGACAAGGTGCGGCCCATGCTCGAGGCGGCGGCCAAGGACTACGTGAGCAAAAACCAACCCTGGCCGGCTCGCACCGAACCCTGCGACAAGCCGTCCTGATCTGTGTGCCAACTTCCGCCCTGGCCGTCCGGTCAGGGCGGTCAATCCCGCAAGTCCCGATGGCAATGGCGCCCGCCACAGAAGCCAAGGCCAAGCTCCGCACAGGCAGCGGTCAGGATCCTATCCTCGAGATCAACAACATCGAGGTCATCTACGATCACGTCATCCTGGTGCTGAAAGGCGTGTCGCTGGCCGTACCTAGGGGCGGCATCGTCGCCCTGCTCGGCGCCAATGGCGCCGGCAAAACCACTACGCTCAAAGCCATCTCCAACCTCCTCAGCTCCGAGCGAGGTGAGGTGACCAAAGGCTCGATCACATTCGATGGCGAGGAGGTGCAGGCGCGCTCCCCCAACGACCTCGTCCGCCGTGGGTGCGTGCAAGTGATGGAGGGGCGCCACTGCTTCGGCCACCTGACGCTCGAGGAGAACCTGCTGACCGGCGCCTTCACGCGCCGTGACGGCAAGGCCGCCGTCCGCCACGACCTCGACCTCGTCTACAATTACTTCCCACGCCTGCGGGAGCGCCGTGAGGCCATGGCGGGTTACACCTCGGGCGGGGAACAACAGATGTGCGCCATCGGCCGGGCACTGATGGCACGGCCCAAGATGATCTTGCTCGATGAGCCCTCGATGGGACTTGCTCCTCAGATCGTGGAGGAGATTTTCGAGATCGTGCGCGATCTCAACGCCAAGGAACATGTGTCGTTCCTGCTGGCCGAGCAGAACACGTTCATGGCGCTTAAATATGCACGCTACGGCTACATCCTGGAGAACGGCCGCGTGGTCATGGACGGCGACGCCAGCGAGCTACGCAACAATGAGGACATCAAGGAATTCTACCTCGGGATCGCCGAGGGCAAGCGCAAAAGCTTCCGCGACGTGAAATCCTACAAGCGGCGCAAACGCTGGCTGGCGTGATGCCTGCAGAACCGCAACGAGGCGCCATGCACGATACGCACTACGACCAACTTGAGACGCGTGATCCTGCCCAGCGCGAGCTCGCACAATTCAACCTACTCCCAGACCTCGTTCGGCATGCCATGACGAATGCGCCGGGGTGGGCGGCATATCTCAAAGGCGTGGACGCAACCGCGCTGAACTCGCGCCAGTCCCTCGCCAAGCTGCCACTCCTGCGCAAATCCGCACTGAAGGAGTTGCAGGCGAAGGATCCGCCGTTCGGCGGCTTTGCCACTGCGCCCGCCGGCGTCCTCGGGCGCGTGTTCATGTCACCGGGGCCCATCTTCGAGCCCGAAGGCCGCGGTGAAGATTGGTGGCGCACGGCGCGCGCCCTCTTCGCTGCCGGCATTCGTAAGGGTGATATCGTGCACAACACGTTCGCCTATCACTTGACCCCCGGCGGCTGGATTTTGGACGCCGGCGCTCGCGCACTCGGCTGCACCGTGATCGCCGCCGGGCCTGGCAACACCGAGCAACAGCTCGATGCCGTCCAATACCTGAGACCCAATGTCTATGTCGGTGTCCCTGACTACCTAAAGATCCTGCTGGACAAGGCCAAGGAGGCCGGTCGCGACGCGTCCTCCTTCAAAAAGGCGCTGGTCGGCGGCGGGGCGCTATTTCCCTCGCTCAGGGCCGAATACAAGGCGCGCGGCATCGACACCTATCAGACGTACGCAACCGCTGATCTCGGCATCATCGCCTACGAGAGCGAAGCCCTTGAGGGCATGATTGTCGATGAGGGCGTCATCGTGGAGATCGTTCGGCCGGGCACAGGCGATCCCCTCCCGACGGGCGAGGTGGGCGAGGTGGTGGTCACCACCTTCAATCGCGACTATCCCATGATCCGCTTCGCCACCGGTGATCTCTCCGCGGTCCTGCCAGGGACGAGCCCATGCGGGCGCACCAACATGCGGATCAAGGGATGGCTTGGTCGCGCCGACCAGACCACCAAGGTCAAAGGCATGTTCGTACATCCCGAACAGGTGGCCGAAGTGGCCAAGCGACATGCCGGGCTCGGACGCGTGCGTTTGGTCGTCGCGCGGGTCGGCGAGCAAGACGTCATGACGCTGCGCGCCGAAACCGCCAAGGCCGACGCCGACCTCAAAGCCAAGCTGGCCCAGACCCTGCAGTCCCTCACGAAGCTGAAGGGCGAGGTGGAGCTCGTCGCGCCCGGCTCGCTCCCCAATGACGGCAAGGTAATCGCCGACGAGCGAACGTATGCCTAAACCCGCCTGCTTGTTAGGCGGTATCTTCCAGCAGCGTGCAACGCCTTTCAACCAGCTGCCGACAGCGCCGGCACCTGGGCGTAAGTCTCCCCGTCTGTGCGCGCAAAAAAGTCGGCGATCGTACCAATGGTGGGGGCGTCCTTGAGCAGTGGCGCATGACCCTGGCCGCGCACAGTAACGGCCGTTATGCGAGGGTGGCGCAATCGCATTTGGGCGAACGTCGTGTCGCTCAGAATGTCTGAGTTCTCGCCACGGATTGCCAGCAGCGGCACGTGCACGAGGGCAGTGAACTGCGGCCACAGCTCGGGCATCGGCCCGTCCATCAGCGAAATGGCCTTCGCGAGCTGGGGATCATAGCTGGGCGCAGGCAGACCATTGTCGTCGTTGAAGGCGGCGTGCGCAAATTCCACCCATTGTTGCGGCGACACCGCCGTAAACTGCCGCCGGTTCATCTCTCTGACAAGCTCGGTTGCTTCCTCCCAGTCTGCCGGTAGCGGCACGCGGCCGACATACGCAATGATGCGGGTGAGGCCCTCACGCTCGATCACCGGACCGATGTCGTTCAGCACCACCGCACCCATCGCGTTCGGCCGCAGCACAGCCATCAGCAAGGCAATTAGCCCGCCGCGTGAGGTGCCGATGATGCCTGCGCGATCGAGGCCCTTCATGGTCATGAAATCGAGCACATCGTTGAGCTCGACGAGGATGGAGTAGTTCTTCCAATCGCGATCGTTCTGCGAGCGCCCGCGCCCCCGGTAGTCGAGCGCATAAACGTCGCGTCCCGCCGCGTCGGGACGCGCGAGCGCGACGGCTAGGTCGTGGAAGTCGCGGCAATTGCGCGTGAGGCCGGGCAGGCAAACGACGGGCCGCCGCAGCGATCCCGCGCCGGCATAGTGGCGCGCGTAGAGCCGCAGCCCGTCGCGCGAGGTATAGTGAATGTCCGTCCAGTTCTGCATCGGCCCTCACCTCGCCAACGGCCGGCGCGCGACGTATTCGGCGCAGCAGCGCACGGTCGCATGCGCATGCCGACGCCCGCAAGACGTGCCCGCTTGGGCCCGACCCTGCTCAAGACGGTTTGGCTGCCCCATGCACGGCTCGCCGCAGCGCTGCCCGCGCGAGCAGACGCGTAGAATCGAGCGTCGGTAGCGCCGAATTTCCATCGTCCATGACCAGGGGGATCTCGGTGCAGCCGAGCACGACAGCTTCGCAACCTTGCTCCCGCATCCGCCCGATTACCCGCTGAAAGTAAGCAATCGCCTGGGCCTTGAAGACGCCATAGACCAGTTCGTCCATGATGATGCGATTGATCTCTTCGCGTTCGGCCGGGCTTGGTGCGACCCATGCCAGTCCGCGCGCCGCGAGCTTATGTGGATAGACCTCGCT
This sequence comes from Hyphomicrobiaceae bacterium, assembly GCA_036558085.1. Classification (GTDB taxonomy): domain Bacteria; phylum Pseudomonadota; class Alphaproteobacteria; order Rhizobiales; family Hyphomicrobiaceae; genus AWTP1-13. The sequence continues at coordinate 96,588 of DATBGH010000021.1, read as the reverse complement.
GGCAAGGAGCCACCGCGTTCCAAGAATGCCCAACCGTCGATAACCGCGTTCGGCGGCCTCGGAGGCGACCACCTCGGCGATGTGCAGCCAGGGTAACTTGGAGCGCGGTGCGACGTCGGCCAGTGCACGGTGGAGCGTGTTATCGGGACAGATCAGGAAATCGGCCCCCAGCGTTGCGAGCTTGTGCGCAGAGGTGAGCATCAGCGCGCTCACACCCTGCCAGTCCTCGCAGTCGAGGCACCTCACATAGTCGGCGAGCGAATGGGTGTGCATAGAAACTTCGGGATGGGCATGCGGACCCAGCAGCCCCGCGCCCTCCCCACAGATGGTGCGATAACAAAGCGCCGCACCTTCGGCGGAACAGGCAACGATGCCGACGTGGAGGGGCATTTGCTTCGGCAGCGATGGGTGGCGAATAGAGCCAGCACTCACCCCTTGTTGCCAGCATCGGCCGGCACCTCGGCAGCCGCGGCCTCGGCAACGAACGACTGCGCTTGGCGCACCCAGTCCTCGTTCTCGACCCGGCCGCCCAGAGCCAGGGTCTCATCCACGTTGGCGATGTCGTCGTCGGAAAAATTAGCGATCTGCTCGAACTTGATGACGCCCAAGCCATTGAGCTGGGCCGCGAGCTCGGCGCTTAATCCCTTGATCCGCGTGAGATCATCGGGCTCTCCCTTCGGCCGTTTGAAGCCCTTAAAGGCGGCATTGAGGCGCTTCGCGCGCGCGTCGGTGCGCTCGAATATGCGCGCGGACTTGCCGCGCCTGCCACGCAGGTAATAGAGCTTGGCACGGCGCACCTTGCCCCGGCGAACCACGTCGATCTCGGCAATGTAGGGCGAGTAGATGGGAAACACGCGCTCGACGCCTTCGCCGTAAGAGATCTTGCGCACCGTGAAGCTCTCGTTGATGCCGGAGCCGGAGCGGGCAATCACCACGCCTTCGTAGGCCTGCAACCGGAAACCCGGGCCCTTGTCTTCCTCTTTGGGCTTGGCGCTCTTCCTCTTGTCCTTGGCGTCGGCCTCGGTGCCCTCCATCACCTTGACCATCACCTTGACCGTATCGCCAGGGGCGAATTCCGGCACTCGCCGCTGCGCCGCGACAGCCTCGATCTGACGACGCTCAAGGTCGTGAATGACGGTCATGGAAGCCATGGGAGCTCCTCGGAGTGGAAGAAGCCGCGCTCCCGGCCCGAGCTCGGGAGTGAACGGCAAGGCCGCGTCACGGGAAATCGCGCCAGCTTCTAGCGCAAAAAAGGCTGATGTGTCGATGGGGGGCGGCGGCATTCTGTTTCCTTGGATGCACAGGGCTCTGCCAGGGCTCTGCCAGCGCTCGCCCAGGGCTCTCCAAGGCCCTCCTGTGACGAGGGCTTAATGCAACGGGGAACCGGTTGGCCGGCCCGTGTCGACCCAGGCTGGCGCCGACTGGGCCGGCCACCCGCCAGCGCTCCATGCCGCTGAACGATGTACCCCAGAGGCTGTGTGCCAACCACCGCCTGGCCCCAGCACTTGCACGGGGGCGATCATTTCCCAGGCTCTCCTCACGCACCGGGGCGGTCGGCAATTACCCATGGGATGCTTGGAGCCATGGGAGGATTGCTAATTTCCCCGTGAGAACAAGGGGGGCTCGACCGCGCGGGCATCATGCTGTTTGCTGGCGACATGGCGGCGCCCCCAACGACGTCCAACGGCAGTGAGCCTCCCGGGTCACCGACCCGGGAGGCACCGGCGCTTGTGCGCCGCCTCTACCAAGACGTGACTATCGCTGCCCCTCCCGATGCGGGCTCTGCATTCCGCATTCTGCTCGACGGCAAGCCCCTGCGCACGCCGGCCAAGGCGGTGCTTGACCTGCCGACGCGCACCTGTGCCGCAGCCGTGGCCGCAGAATGGGCGGCACAGCGCGAGCACATTGATCCCGCCACCATGCCACTGACGAAACTCGTCTGCTCTGCCATCGACGGCGTACGCGGGCGCGAAGGCGAGGTGCGCGAAGCGATCGGCAAATATGTTGCCAGCGATCTCCTCTGCTATCGAGCCTCGGGGCCCCTCCCGTTGGTACGCCGGCAGGCCCTATTGTGGGACCCCGTCCTCGCCTGGGGCCGAGACGTGCTGGGGATACCGCTCATCGTCACAACGGGGGTCATGCCGGTGGCGCAACCCGAGACCGCACGGACAGCGCTCGCGCGCACGCTGGCCGAGCAGGATCCGTTCACTTTAGCGGCGCTTTACGTCATGACCGCGCTGATGGGATCGGCCCTGCTGGCCCTGGCGCACGCCCACGGCCAGCTCGGCCTCGAGGAGGCGTGGGCCGCCGCACACGTCGATGAGGACTGGCAGATCAGCCAGTGGGGCGAGGATGCGCAAGCGGCCGCCCTTCGTGAGCGGCGCTGGCTGGAAGTTGCATCCGCCAGCCGATTGTTGCGTCTCGTTTCGAACGCCCCCTAACCTTCGAGCGCTAACTGCTGCCCTTACCCGCTTATCGGTTCGTGAGCTTGAGCTCGATGCGGCGGTTGCGGCGCAGCACCTCTTCGCTGGTGCCCTCTTCAAGAGGTTGGAATTCGCCGTAGCCGGCGGCCACCAGACGCTTGGGCGAGACGCCGCGGCTGATTAAGTATTTCACCACCGAGGTCGCGCGCGCGCTGGAAAGCTCCCAGTTGGAGGGAAATTGCTGCGTGGTAATCGCCTTGGAATCGGTGTGCCCGTCCACCTGTAGGGCCCAGTCGATCTCGGACGGGATCGTGCGCTCCAGCTCGACGATGGCGGCTGCCAGCTGATCGATGGCAGCCAGTCCCTCGGTGGTCATGGTGGCTTGGCCAGAGGGGAACAGCACCTCGGACTGGAACACGAAGCGGTCGCCGACAACGCGGATGTCCTTGCGGTCCCGCAACAGCTCCCGCAGCCGTCCGAAGAAGTCGGAGCGGTAATGCTGCAGCTCCTGAACTTGCTTGGCGAGGACAACGTTGAGACGTGCCCCCAAGTCGGAGATGCGCGCTTGGCTCTCCTTGTCCTTGGCTTCAGCGGCTCCCAGCGCTTCCTGCAGGGCGGCGATCTGTCGGCGCAGCGCCAGCAACTGCTGATTGAGCAGGTCGACCCGGGCCGCTGCCTCCTTCGACATCGCCGATTTTTCGCCGAGCTCCTTGGTGAGCGCGGCAATGTGCGCGTCCTTTTCACCCCCTACAGCAGCAAGACCGCCCAGCCGCTCGTTGTCGGCTCGCAAAGTCGCCAGTGACGCCTGCAAGCTGGCGAGCTCATCCTCAAGCGACTTGCCCCTGCCCTTTTCCAAACTCAGCAGGTTGGTGATCTCGGCGATCTGGCGCGTAAGCCGCCGCAGTGCTGTGTCTTTGCCGCTCGACTCCTGGCTCACATAAAACTGCGCCACCATGAACACCGACATCAGGAACGTCACGACCAGCAACAGCGTGGACAGAACGTCGACATACCCCGGCCAAAACTCTCCATAGTTGTTGGACTTGCGCGCACGACCGTAAGCCATCTTCGTCCCCTGCGCCTAACCCCTGCGTGCAACTTTGGCGGCAAGGTCCTTGAGCACGGAGGCAACCTCCGATTGCTGCGCGGCCTGCTCGTCCACCCATTCGCGCACGACCTTCTGTTCGGCGCGCATCTGGCGCACGAGCTGGTCGACGCCCTTGGCAAGTTCCTTGACCGCGCCATCTGCCGGCACCGCCGCACCCGGGCCTGCAGGCGATCCGCTCACCCGCTCGTTAAGATCGGTGATAGCACGATGCATATCGGTAATCGCCACATAGAGTTGCTGGGCGGCATAATCAGTCGTCTGCGACCCGCCGGGAGCCAATTCGGTGATGCCGGAGAGCCATTCCTCCAGCTGGTTGTAGAAGCGCCCGTGCGCATGGCTCGCCTGCAGCTCCAGAAAGCCCAGGACCAGGGATCCACCAAGACCCAATAGGGACGAGGAGAAGGCCGTTCCCATGCCACGCAACGGGGCAGCTAGCCCGTTCTTGAGGTCATCGAACATGGCGACGCTGTCCGCGGCCTTGGTATCGAGAGCGCTGATCGCCTTGCCCACCGACTGGATGGTATCGAGCAACCCCCAAAAGGTTCCGAGCAAGCCGAGAAAGACCAACAGCCCGACCAGGTAGCGCCCGGTGTCACGGGCCTCGTCCAGCCTGGCGCCGATCGAATCCATGATCGAACGCATGGACGTTGCCGATAGCGACAATGAGCCAGTTCGGTCGCGCAGCATCGTCGCCATGGGCGCCAGCAATACGGGACGATGCGAGATGGCAAGCCCGGGATCAGCAATGCGAAAGGCATTGACCCAGCGGATCTCAGGATAGAGCCGCAACACCTGCTGGAAGGCGTATAGTACCCCCGAAAGCAGGACAAAGCAGATCAGAAGATTGAGCCCCGGGTTGTTCAGCATTGCCTCCCAGAGCTGGCGGTGGAGGACCGCGATCAACAGGCCGACCAACACCAAAAAAACGAACATGCGCCACACATAGAGCCCAGGCGTGGATAGGCTTCTGTGCAGAGAGGGTGGTGCCCGATCCGCCGATCTTGCTCGCGCCATGCGTCGTTCTCCGCCTCGATTGGGGCGACATTAGCCAAAGACGTTCGCACTACAAACCGGCAACTTGATGCCGCGCTTGCCCGAACCGCCGGTGCGCTCGTCAGCCTCCCGCGGAGGCCTCAGCAATGGCGGGCGCACGGCGCGTTTCGGCCAACAGCTCAAGAAGCGCCTTGTGCACGGCCTGGTTGGCCGCCACGATGGTGCCGGGACCGGCCATGGCAGGTCCACCCTCGCCGTCGGTGGCATAGCCGCCCGCCTCCCGGACCAACAGCATGCCGGCTGCCATATCCCACGCCTCAAGCCCGTGCTCGATGTAGCCATCGAAGCGCCCCGCGGCCACCCAGGCAAGATCAATGGCTGCCGAGCCGGTGCGCCGGATACCGCTCACCTGCGCCATCAACGCCTTGCATTCGTTTAAGAATTTCCAATGATCGCCCCGCCCACGGTGGGGCGTGCCGGTCGCGACCACGCACTCTGCGAGGGATTTGCGTGCCGCGACGCGCAGGCGTCGATTATTGACGAAGGCCCCTTGGCCCCGTTCGGCCGTATAAAGCTCGTCGAGAACGGGATTGTAGACGAGGCCGCAGACGATCTCGCCCTCACGCTCCAGAGCAATGGCGATCGCAAAAAACGGAATGCCGTGCAGGAAATTGGTGGTGCCGTCCAGCGGATCGATGATCCAACGGTGGGTTCGGTCCGGACCCGAAACCAAGCCGCGCTCCTCCAACAGAAATCCGTAGCCTGGCCGCGCTCGCGACAGCTCCCTGAACAGCGTCTCTTCGGAGCGGTGATCCGCTGCAGTTACGAAATTGCCGGGACCCTTCACCGACACCTGTAGCTGCTCAATTTCGCCGAAATCGCGCGCCAACCCCCGTCCCGCCTTGCGTGCGGCAGCGATCATCACGTTCATCAGGGCTGAAGCAGGCATTTGCGCGTTGCGCATAGCGCATTTTCCCGATCATGGGAAGCGAGCCCCCGCGCGGCTCCCGCAGCCTCAGGCCTCTAGTGGCACTCTCCGATGGCGCCTCGGCGACTTTTCTGGTGCGAACCTTTGCATTGAGCAGCCATTGCACGCTGCGCAGGATTTCCTCCCGTGCCTGTCAGCGGCGGCTGCCCAATAGCGCGTCAGCAGCATTTTCGCCTTGTCGAGAACGCAGAAGGCTCCACCATTGCCGACCAGTAGGCCAATCTCTGATCTGCTCGTCACGGAGCGCCAATGCTCGGCGCCGGTCCAGCATCGGCCCATCAAGGGCGTGGAGTTTGAGGTGACTTGTGGTGGGAAAGAAGCGTGCAGCAGGTGCTGCCAGACGATCGGGCGGGCCGATCCTGCAGCCATGCCGCCAGGCGCGGCGCTGCTCGAGGTTCTTTGGCACGCCTAGCCAAGAGCTACTAACTCAATGCCGAGACCCCGAAAGGTGTCGCATGGGCTCGGCAGAAGGACGGGAGGCGGCACCGCCGCCTCTTAAAGTTGGCGCAATTTTTCCTCAGGCCGCACGTTCAGCCTCAATTTTCTCACGCCCGCCGCAAGGCTGGTCGGGAACATTTCGACGAGAACCACTGCGACCGGTCCGCACACCATGATCACGTAGACGACCGCCATGATGGTTAGGATCACGTCGGCCAGGACCCAGTTGATCTTGGGGGGTGCCATTGTGCCGCTGATCCTAAGGGCCCACATCCATAGAAGCTGGAGAAGCGACAAAAGGTGTCTTATCAAAGCGACAGATCGCACAACGGCCCGTGAGAAATTGGAAAACCAAGTCGGAAAACCCCGTGGAAAACCGAGTGAAAACCATGGGCAAAACCAAGGGATGACGCGCATGAAAGCGATATGGCACGGCCAAGTGATCGCCGAGAGCGAAGAAACGCGCGAGGTCGGCGGCTACACATACTTCCCACGCGACGCCGTCCGCATGGACCTGCTCAGTGTGGCCCCCAGATCGCAGAGTGATCTGGCTTGCCCCCACGGCGTGCAATTCTACCATGTCGGTCAGGGCCCCGCGCGCAGCGAGCGCGCCGCTTGGTCCTATGAGGCCCCGCGGCCCGCCATGGCCCAAGTCGATCATTGGATGGGTTTCTGGGAAGACGTCGAGATCAAGTAGGCTCTGCGCGAGGCGTTGCGAGAGATCGCAACAACACGCATGCGCTCCGTGGACCCCAACGGGGACGCGGTGACCGGCGACGCACGCCGGCCAAGGGCGTCGTCATTTGTCTTCAGACCTCGCGCGATCGCGGCAAGGGTCGGCGCCCCCAAGCCACAAAATCCGGGCTCTGAAAGCCGTGCCCGGCATTGCCATAGAGCAGCGGTGCGCCATTGATGTTGGTCACAGTTCCGCCGGCCGCGGCGAGCACTGCATGTCCAGCGGCCGTGTCCCATTCGCTGGTCGGACCGATGCGCGGATAAAAGTCCGCCTCGCCCTTGGCGATCAGACCGAATTTGAGCGAGGAGGCGAGGGCACGGCGCTCGAGCACGTGGTAGCGCGCCAGGAACCCCTCGGTCGCCCGATTGAGATGCGATTGGCTCGTCAATGCCACCAGCGCATGCGGATCGGGGGCTCGGCCACGCAAGGGTCGCAGGGCGCATTCCGCCAAGCTGCGCACACGCGCCTCGGGCTCCAGGTGGCCGTTGACGGCCTCATCGGCCGCGAGCGTCACGTAAAAGTCGGCGAGGGCCGGGGCGTAGAGCAGGCCAAACACCGGTCGGCCCGCCTCGATCAGACCGATGTTGATCGTGAACTCCCTCCTGCCCTTGATGAAGCCGTTGGTGCCGTCGAGCGGATCGACCAGGAAAAAGCCCCCCCTGATGTCTGGAACGCGGCCGGCGGATACCTCCTCCTCGGCGATGATCGGGACCCCTGGGGCCAGGCGTGCCAAGCCCGCAAGGATGATCGCTTCGGCCTCCCGGTCGGCAGCCGTGACGGGGCTGTGATCAGCCTTGCGCTCCACGTCCATCCCGGTCCCAAAGTGGGCCATCAGGCCGCGGGCAGCGGCCAGCGCCACCTCGAGAAGGCCTTCGGCAAGGTTGCGAATTTCGCTTGCCTGCATCGATCTTGTTTCCCGTGATTCGTCACCCGCACGAAGCAGCATCGCCTCCGGCCACCACGCACGCCGGTAGTGACTCAAAAGCAATACTTTCCGCCGCGTGCTCGCCGCCTCCTCGAGCGTGGCCCTTGGACCGGCGGCGCGAAGCGTGTATCAAGGCAAAGCCTTTGCGCAAGCGGTCTGTTGTGGGCCTGCGTGGTGTGCGCTATCCGTGCGTGGCCGGCCGCGCCTCAAAGCCAACAAAAACAGAGGTCTCTTCGATGACCGAGCGCGCCCAGCCGACCGATCTTGAGCTCGCCGCCCTAATTTCGAGCAAGATTTGCCACGACGTGATCGGCCCCGTAGGCGCCATCTACAACGGCTTGGAAATCCTCGACGAGGACGATGACGCTCAGGCCAAGACCTATGCCCTCGACGTCATCCGCAACGTCACCCAGCAAGCCTCGGCACGGCTGCAGTTTGCCCGCTTCGCCTTCGGCGCGGCCGGTTCGGCGGGCGCCCAGATCGAGCTCGGCACGGCCGAGCAAATCAGCCGTGGCCTGGTAGGACAAGGCAAGCACAAGCTCGTCTGGCGCGGCATCCCCGGACAGATGGCCAAGGATAAGGTAAAGCTGCTGCTCAATCTGATCGCTAGCGCCATCACCAGCCTGCCGCGCGGCGGCGAGATCGAGGTCACCATCGCCGACAGCCTTGAGAGGCCAACCTTCCGCTTGCGCTGCCGTGGCGCCGCCGCGCGGCCGCCTCAATATCTTGCCGACTACGTCACCGGCGGCCAACCGCCGCAGCTCGACGCCCTCTCCATTCAGGCCTACTACACTTGGCGCCTTGCCGGCTCCACGCGCATGCGCCTTGATATCGTCAAGGATGGGGCCGACGTCTTGCTCGGCGCAAGGCCCATAGCCTGATCTAGCAAACTCAATTCTCCCCGCGCTCCCCGGCAAGGCAACTTCGCTTTCTGCGATTGCAACAACAAGCAGGAGCAGCCCCATGAAGAGGTGTCGCATCGCCGATGCCACGCGGTCGCGCGTGGCACCTTCAAGCCGAGCAAAGCCGAAGGCGATGGGATGGCCAGCAACGTTACTTGCAAACTGCAAATGGCAGCGTCGCCGCGGCTGAGAGTTGGGGCGCACTTGCGAACAGCAAGCTTGGAGTGCACGCTCGGCGCGGGCGCAGCATGCGCATAGGTCGTCCAGCGCCAGGTTACGACGACGCTGCGATCGCTGCCGTCCAACGCCATCGCACCTGCACCCTGCGCGCGAACGAGAGGGGTTGGCATGGCGCAGGGCCTGCCAAGCATACCACAATGATTTTTCTGCCCGGCAGGCAAGGCCCGGGAGCAACAGCCCTGCCGGGCGCCTCATTGCGCAAGTCTTTGGCCAGCGACAAGCCGGTGAGCCATGCACTCGCGGCGCGGCAGCCAATTGGCCCAGTGCCCCGGGTACGCACAATCCGTAGCGGCACAAACGTTGAACTGAACTGCTGCGCCCCCTAGGCTACCTAGGCAATAGCCGCCCGGGCTGCTCATGAGCCGCAAACGGAGCCATCATGGCCAACATCAATGCAGGCGCCTTTACCACCAGGCCGCAGATCGACGGAACCTTTGGCGTCGTGGCGTCTACGCACTGGATCGGCACCGCTGTGGGTATGGGCATACTCGAGCGGGGCGGCAATGCCTTCGACGCCGGCGTCGCGACGGCTTTTGCCTTGCAGGTCGTGGAGCCACACCTATGCGGGCCGGGCGGTGATGTGCCAGCCATGCTCTACGACGCCAGGGCGGCCAAGCCCATCGTCGTGTGCGGTCAGGGGCCGGCACCGGCAGGGGCAACAATCCCTCACTACCGCGACCATCTCGGCCTCGACATCGTGCCGGGCACCGGGCTCCTGCCAGCCTGTGTGCCCGGCACGTTCGAGACCTTCATGATGATCCTGCGTGACTGGGGCACACTGCGTCTGCGCGACGTGCTTGAACCAGCAATAAGCTATGCCCGTAACGGCTACCCGCTCGTGGAGCACGGCTGCTCCACCATCGCAACGGTCGCAAAACTCTTCCGTGAGCACTGGCCAACCTCGGCTGCTGTTTACCTGCCAGGCGGTAAGGTACCCGAGCCCTACGCCCTATTTGCCAACCCAAGGCACGCCGAGACCTATGAGCGCATCCTCAACGAGGCCGAAGCCGGCGGTGGCGGACGCGAAGCCGAGATCGAGCGGGCCAGGCGTGCCTGGAGCCAAGGGTTCGTCGCCGAGGCAATCGATGCCTTCTGCCGTCGCAACGCGGTAATGGATGTGAGCGGCCGCCGCCATAAGGGGGTCCTGACGGCTCAGGATATGGCCAAGTGGCTTCCCACTATCGAGGAGCCTGTCCACCTCGATTACGGCAGTTATCGCGTGCTCAAACCCAACGCCTGGACGCAAGGACCGGTGCTGCTGCAAATGCTGGCGCTGTTAAAGGGCTTCGACCTCGACGGGCTCTCCCCGACCGACCCCGAATTCGTGCACACGTGGGTGGAGTGCGCCAAGCTTGCCTATGCCGATCGCGAGGCGTTCTACGGCGATCCAAAGTTTGCCGACGTGCCGATGGCGACACTGCTATCGGAACCTTACAACGCCGAGCGGCGCACGCTGGTGGGGGAAGACGCCTCTCTGGAGCAGCGGCCGGGGACGATCGAGGGCTACACCGGCCGCGTGATCGTGAAGGCGGCGCGGGAGGCGGCCGCCGGCGCTGGCGAGCCCACCTTTGCCAAGCTCAATACCGGCCACGGCGCGGGCGAGCAGGCCGTCTCAAGCCGCGGCAATGTGGTGGGCGACACGGTGCATATCGACGTCATCGACAAAGCTGGCAACATGTTCACCGCCACGCCATCGGGCGGGTGGCTGCAATCCTCGCCGGTGATCCCAGAACTCGGTTGGCCGCTGGGCTCACGGGGACAGATGTTCTGGCTGGAGGAGGGGCTGCCGGGCTCGCTGGCGCCGGGCAAGCGGCCGCGCTCCACACTATCCGTCGGCATGGCCTTGCGCGACGGCAAGCCCTACATGGTCTGGGGTACGCCTGGGGGTGATCAGCAGGACCAATGGAGCTGCCAGATGTTCCTACGCCATGCCAGTCGCACGCGCAGCAAACCCAGAATGAACCTGCAAGAAGCCATCGACGCCCCGGCTTGGCATATCGAGCACTTTCCCCTCTCGTTCTGGCCGCGCACTGCACGTCCAGGGGTGTTGGTCGTGGAAAGCCGCCTACCCAAAGCCTGCATCAAAGAACTGGAGCGGCGCGGTCACAAGGTCGAGGTGGGCGAAGACTGGTCCGAGGGCCGCCTTTCCGCCGCCAGCCAAGATGGGGTTCGGCGCCGCGCCGCCGCCAATGCGCGCGGCATGCAAGGCTACGCAGCGGGGCGCTGAGGGATCGATGCGTTGCCGCCAGCGCCTGCCAACCGGCGGACCAACCAGCGGGCGGTGCGCAGCAAGCGGCCATCGTCGCGCCGCGCGCCGATGAGCTGGACACCCATCGGCAGCCCCGCCGTCTCGAGCAGGGGCAAGGTCACGGCCGGAACGCCGAGATAGGTCCAAAAGCCGCAGAAAACCGGATTGCCCGTCGAACCAAGCCCCTTGGGCGCGGGGCCTAGCGCGGCGGGCGTGAGGACCGTGCCGTAGTTGAGCAGGACTTCTTCAACCGCCGCATAGAACTTCTCTCGCGCGTTGAGCGCGGCGAGATAAGCAACGCCGCTCACGCGCCTGCCATCTTCCAGCTGCTCGCGCAGGTTGTCGCTCAATAGGTCGGGTGAGCGGTCGAGCAGCGGTCCGAACTGCAATGCCATCTCCACCTTTTGCACAAGCCTGGCGGCGGCGTAGCCAGCCTCGGTCGTGTGCTCAAGCCCGATCTCGGTCGCTTGCCCACCCAGCTCCTCGATGAGTTCACCGAATGCCTCGTGCGTCGCCGCATCCGCCTGGTTCCAGGCATGCGTCTTCACGAAGGCAAACAGCGGGTCGAGCGGCCAATCCTGGGTGGCGGTGGCGAGCAGGCGCGGCCGGCTCGACAGCAGGCTTGCGGGATCACGTTGGTCGTGGCCCTGCAGCACGTCGGTGAGCAGCGCCAGGTCCTCCACCGAACGGGCATAGACGCCCACCGTATCGAGCGAGGGTGCCTGGGTGAGGACACCGGCGCGAGGAATGACCCCAAAGGTCGGCTTCAGGCCATAAATGCCGCAGAACGCGCCGGGCCGAATGACCGAACCCACTGTCTGCGTGCCAAGCGCAGCAGGCACCATGCCGGCGGCCACGGCCGCCGCCGAACCTGAGGATGAACCGCCGGGCGTATGCTCAAGATTGCGCGGATTATGCGTCTTGCCGGGCGTAAAGGCGGCAAGCTCGGTCGTCACCGTCTTGCCCATGATCACAGCGCCGGCACGGCGAAGCGCCGAGACGCATTGCGCGTCCGCCGCAGGCTGCCGCCCTTGATGGGCGCGGCAGCCGTTTTCAGTTGGTAAATCAGTTGTATCGATGATGTCCTTGACGCCGATAGGCACACCGTGCAGCGGGCCAACCCCCTTACCCTCGCCGCTGAGCCGATCGGCAGCGCGCGCCTGCCCCAGTGCGTGCTCGCGATCGTGGAATGCCCACGCTTGCACCTGAGGCTCGAGCGCGGCAATGCGCTCAAGGCATGCGCTGACGAGCTTTTCAGAGCTCATCTCGCCACGCGCGATGCGCGCCGCCGCCTCGGCGGCGGTGAGACCGGTAAGATCGCTGTCTGGCAACACGCCCTCCTCGTAACGGGGTAACGTCGGTGCGCAGACGCCCCCATCAGTAAAGCCTGCCGGAAAGCATCGTCGAATGACAACGCCACCCACCATGGTCGGCCTCGCACTATAGGGCGCTAGCTCCAGATCGACAAAGCCGTGCATTCCAAGCGGAGGATGCAGCACTTTGAACGCAGCAACGCGCAAGCATAAGGGCTGGCGACCGCGGCTCGCCGCGCATTCCCGGTATCAAACCGTCGTTGTGCTTCAAGGTCGGCTCGGGCGCGGCCTCGCGACGATCTTCTAAGACCATCGAGCCCGAGCTACCGATCCCGCTTCTTTCTTCGCCAAGGCGCATCGCGCTGCCAGTCGCCTGCCATGATGCAACCAACCGGATCAATCGTGTCGACGACCTCGGCAAGCCCAAACGCCGCGATCTGCGCGCGCATGGCCGCGGCGTTCTTGTAGGCGCCCGGCAGTTCCGAGATATCCGGGATGCCGCAGAAGAAGCGCGCGTCGACGCCAGCCGTCTGCTCGGCGACAATGTCCTCCTCGGCCCTGTCCGCGTGCGCGCGCATGTAGGCCGTGCGGCTGAAATTCCGCCCGGCGCCATGCGGTGCAAAGCCAAGCGCGTTTGGAGCATCAAGACCACGCGTGATGAGGATTGGCTCGGCCATATTGAGGGGAATGAGCGTCAGCCCGCAGCTGTCTTCGGCAAAGCCAGACCAGGCCGGCGTTGCCCCCTTGGCGTGATAGAATAGACCGTCGCTCTTGCGAAAGACGAAGTTGTGCTCATTCCAGAAGCGGTCCTTGCGCTCAAGCCCTAGCGCGTGCGCTATCAGATCGTGAATTGCGTAATGATTTGCCTTCGTCCACGCGCGGATGAGCTGCAGCGCCTGCCAATAGCTTTTGCCCTCCTGCGTCTCGGTCGGAATCCAAGCATTGTGCTTCGGCGTCTCGGGCGACAGAACGCTCCGGAAACGCTCGGCCGTCACCATGCCTGCCTTGTAGAGCATGGCGCCGGGCTTGCGCGAACCGTGGTGCGTCACGAGCGCAACCTGACCCGTCGAGGTCACACGGCCGACGTAAAAGAAGTGATTGCCATCACCCTGAGTGGCGAAGTGCTCGATTGCCGCAGACACGAGAGGCTTCAGATAGGGATTTTCCTCAAATTGCGCCAACAGACCCGCCGGCGGGCACAGTTGACTTCCTCGTGGCCGACCACCGCCCCCGAAATGGCTATACTTCATGCCAGCATCGAGCAATGCCGTCGGCTCCCCGTCACCAAGGATGGTGACGGCCATCGAGCAGCAGATGTCGGCCGAATGCATGCCCGGATGAATGGCGCCCTTGGCCGCAGCGATGCCGCCAACCGGAACAGTGCCGGGTGCCGAGCCGGAGGGACAGGCGTCCGGCATCACGGAGCCCGCGACAATGGTGGGCACGCGCATCAGCTCCCGCATGTGGCGCTCCACACTGGCGATGTTCTGAGCCTCAGGTTCATCTGCGGCGCACACATTGAGGTGATAGGACAGCTCGCCAGCCCGGCGCAGGCCAACTGACGGCGGCCCCAATGGGGGCACAAACCGCTCGACTATGGCGCGAATGGCAACCTCGTCAGCCCCAGCCCTCCGCGCCCGTTCGGCGGCCGCAACCGCCTCAGCGAACCATGCTCCGGGTTTGTAGCCCCAGCCGATCAGCGTCTTGCCAGTAATCATGCGGGCTTCCTAGCGCCAACGCATGGCACGTCAAGAGACTCACGGGGTTGCGTGTTGCCACGCGGTTCGCACGGCTCCTCGGCCACACGAACGTCCATGACGCGTCAGGCGTGAGGCGCGCCGGTCGGAGCTGAGCTCGGGCGCGCACGGCCCTTTGCGCTCCTCTGTGCACGCCGCGCTGACTTCTTCTCGCGGCTCAGGGCTGCGCGCGCCTGCCGTTGCCTTGCTTGGATCTTTTTCCGTCGGGAATCCGTCATCTTGGGCATGGGCCTTAATCCTTCTTTGTGCCTGCCGCGGGAAACTGCACGCCGGCAGGCAAAATGCGCAGCAAGGCCAAAGCCTCACGGCCGCCGCCCCGCTCTTGTAGAGCCTTTTGACACCGATGATCGACCAGGAAGCGGGCCGAACAAGCTCGGGGCGCGCGCACATGAACCGACACTACAGTATCGGGCAGTGCTCTACCAAGCCCAGGGGCGCCTCTCCCATGCGCGCGTTATTTCACCCGTCCGTGCCAGCAATCGAGCAAAAGTGCAAAGCGCTTGTTTCCGTGGGCGAACGCTCAGCTAGCCGGGCGAACCCTGTCTTGGGCCCATCACCAAGGGTTTGCCAGTCGATGGGCAGAAGAGCCTCATCAGCGTTTGAAGAGGGCCTGGGTGATTGCAATCGCCGCCGCCTGCAAAAGCGCACAGAACTGCGGGGCTCTCGGAAGAGCGTTCCGTCGATTTCGACAATGCACCCGCCGATTTTCTAGTTGCGCAGCTTCAACCAGGAGATGGCAACCCCTCAGGTGGCTTGGCCACCGCGCCCCCCAAGCGCTGCCTGTTGCAGTGCAAGAACGGTGCTTCAAAGCCCGCCGGGCCTGCCTCGTTTGCCGCCGATGCTAACAGCCCCATCGGCGCCGCGGACGCCGGCTCGCTGGCGGCCATCAGCTGCGCACGCCCCGCAGACCTCACGCGCCCAGTCTTGGCGAGCTGGTTGGTCTCCCAGCGGAATGATAAGCATAGGGATCAGGGTTGTCGCATAACGGAGGCATCAGCGATGAGCGTTGCTGTCGAACTCGATTGTCTGGAAGGCGTTCGCGTCGTCGATTTCACCCAATTCGAGGCTGGTCCATCGTGCACCGAAGCGCTCGCCTGGTTGGGCGCCGAGGTCGTGAAGATCGAAAATCTGCGCACAGGTGACCCCGGCCGCCGGCGGCAGCCAGGCAAGCCTAATAATGACCCCTGGTACTTCCATCAGTTCAACGCCAACAAGAAATCAGTGACGCTAAACTTGAAGTCGGCGCGGGGGCTTGAGATCGTCCGTTCACTGCTGAAAAAAGCGGATGTCACCATCGAAAACATGGCTCCCGGTACCATCGAGCGCCTCGGGCTTGGTTACGACACAGTCAAGAATATCAACCCGGGCATTATCTATTGCCAGGTCAAGGGTTTTGGCGCCGGCAGCCCCTACGAGAAGAACCTCGCCTTCGACATGATCGCGCAGGCCGCGGGCGGCACCATCAGCGTGACCGGCGAACGCGACCGGGCGCCGGTCAAACCGGGAACCTCCTTCGGCGATACCGGCACGGGTATGCTCATGGCCGTCAGCATTCTTGGCGCCCTCTTAAAGCGCGCTAGGACCGGCAAGGGCTGCCTGCTCCAGGTGGCGATGCAGGATGCGATGCTCCACTATATGCGGGTCCCGTTTTCCCGCACCCAGCTGACAGGCAAGGCCGTGCTGCGCGATGGCACCAGCCGATCAACCCCTGGCGGGCTCACGCCCAGTGCACTTTACCCCTGCAAACCCGGTGGTCCGAACGATTACGTGTATGTCTTCTGCAGCCGCGCCAACCCCGAACACTGGCAGCGGTTGCTCAAAGTCGTCGGCCGCGAGGACCTCAGCGGCGACGCCCGCTACGACACACAACAAGCGCGCAGCCAGCGCGGGGCCGAGGTGGACGAAATCATCACCGCCTGGACCCGACTGCGCAGCAAGCAAGAGGCCATGCAGCTGTTTGGTGCCGCCGGCGTGCCCGCCGGCGCTGTCTTCGACACGCAGGAACTCATGGACGACCCGTCCTTCGCGGAGCGGGGGATCATGCAAACGATTGACCATCCCGAGACCGGTAAGGTCAAGGTGCCATCCTGGCCGGTGCGCTTCGACGGCGCGCCACCAAAGGTCGAACCGTCGCCGCTGCTCGGTCAGCACGTCGAGGACGTTCTCGGCGGTTGGCTCGGCATGCGCGCCGACGAGCTCGCAGCTCTGCGTGAGGAAGGCATCGTTTGAGGCCACGCTCAGCAGCGGACGAGAGCGCCGCATCCCTGGCTGGCTCGTAGTTCGCCCCTGACAACGCGCGCTGCCGTCCCGCGGCGCGTATGAGGTGCCCCTGCTGCCCGCCTCCCGCGAGGTTGGCGCGATCAATTCGCTGATCAGTCGCGTGATGCGTCCCAGACTTATCTTTGCCGCCGCATTTCTCATCCTGTTCGTTGGCGGCGGTGCCCGCTACGCCATCGGCCTCACCTTCAAGCCCATGGTGACCGAATTTGGCTGGCACAGGGGTGAGCTCGGATTGGCCGTAGGCGCCTACCTGGTGGTCTCGGCATTTGCAACCTACCTCGCCGGTTATCTCGCCGACCGCATGAGCCCACGCCTTCTTTTGAATGCCGGCGTACTCATCAGCGCGCTTGGCATCGGGCTCATGAGCCTGGTCACACAGCCCTGGCAGGCGCTGCTGTTCTACGGTGTCGTATTCGCCATTGGCAGTGGTTTTGCCTCCCTCACACCGGTGGGCGTCATCATCAGCGGCGCATTCCCAGCCCGCACCGGTTTTGCCAACGCCGCAGTCATCTCCGGAACGAGCGCCGGTCAGCTCGTCATAATCGCCGCTCTCGCCAACCTGCTCGTTGAGATCGGTTGGAGCTCGGTGTTTGTCTGGCTCGCCATCGCCCATCTGGCAATCATCCCTATTCTCGTCCTGGCGCTGCCCACTGGTCCACACCTCTATCCCGGCCTCACGCGAGGTGGATTGCGCCTGGCCGAAGCCCTGCGCACGCGACAGTTCTGGATGTTGCTCGTGATCTATGCGATTTGCGGCCTGGATGACTTCTTTGTCGCAACGCACGTGGTTGCCTTCGCGCAAGACCGTGGCGTCGAAGCGCCGCTCGCGGGTCGCTTACTGGCACTGATGGGCCTCACGGGCATCATCGGCCTGATGATCACGGGAGCAGCGAGCGATTTCGTTGGCCCGGCCTGGACCGCCGCCCTCTCGTTTGGGATACGCATCGCCGTGTTCGGTCTCATCGCTGTCGATCAATCCACGTCGTCGATCGCCATCTTTGCGCTGGCCTTTGGCGCCACCTTCCTTGTCACGGCGCCCCTCGTTGTGTTGTTTGTACGTGACCATTTTGGGATGAGTGAGTTGGGCACCCTCAGCGGACTTGTCACAATGGTGCACCAGATTTTCGGCGGCCTTGGCGCCTATGGCGGCGCTTGGATCTTCGACGCGACCGGAACATACGACGCCGCTTTTCTCATTTTGCTTGTCGCATCATGCCTCGCTCTTGCCGTCTCGCTGTTGCTGCGGCGCTCGACCTTGCCTCGACCCACGCGACCCGAGGCGCAAAGTCATGAAAAGTCATGAAGCGTGGGCCTGGCGACGTGCCATGGACGTTCACGACTCCTGCCAATAGGCCATGGCCTCTAGGACATGGCCTCTAGGACATGGCCTCGCACGCAGGCCCAGCGGTAGCAGTATCGCCGGCCAAGGCCCGCTGAAAATTGGCGCGTTTGCCGACATCGGCCCGTGGATGCTCGCGCGGCCCCGTCATTCGGCGCCCTGGAACACCTCTTCGCGACCCTTGCGGATAGAGGGAATGATGGCGATCACCACCATGATCAAAGATAGGGCCAGCAGACCGCCGCTCAGCGGTCGGTCGATGAAGGTCATGAAGCTCCCGCGCGAGATCACCAGGGATTGGCGCAGTTTTTCCTCCATCAGCTTGCCGAGCACGAAGCCCAACAGCAATGGCGCCGGCTCGAACCCAAACTTCACCAGCGCGTAGCCGAAAAAGCCAAAACCCGCCGTCATAACGACGTCGAAGGGTGAATTGTTCACCGAGTAAATACCGATGCAGCACAACACCACGATTGAGGGAAACATCAGCCGATAGGGTACCTTCAGGAAGCGCACCCACACACCGATCAGGGGTAAGTTGATCACGAGCAGCATTAGATTTCCGATCCACATCGACGCAATCATGCCCCAGAACAGATTGGGCTGTTTGGTCATGATCTGCGGACCTGGAATAATGCCATGGATGGTCATGGCACCCACCATCAGCGCCATGACCGCATTGGGCGGAATGCCTAGGGTGAGAAGTGGAATGAAGGCCGTCTGCGCGCCGGCGTTGTTGGCCGATTCCGGTCCAGCGACCCCCTCGATAGCACCGCGCCCGAAGCGCGAAGGGTCTTTGGCGAGCTTCTTCTCCAGGGTGTAGGAGGCAAACGGGCCGAGCACGGCGCCGTTGCCCGGCAACAACCCCAGCAGCCCGCCTAAAAACGTGCCGCGGGCGATCGGCATGGCCGATTGAGCCATGTCATCGCGGTTGGGTAGCAGATTGCCGATGGCAGCATGCACGACATCGCGTGTCTGCGAGGTCTCGAGGTTGCGCAGGATCTCGGCGAAACCGAACATACCCATCGCAATGACCGCGACGTCGATCCCGTCGGCGATCTCGCTCCAGCCGAAGGTGAGCCGCTCCTCTCCGCTTTCAAGATCAGTGCCAACGGTCGAAAGGAGGACGCCGACCAGGATGACGGCAATCGCCTTCAACACCGAACCGCGCGCCAGCACCACGGCAAACATCAGCCCGAGCACCATTAAAGCAAAGTAGTCGGCCGGACCGAACAAGAGCGCCATACGCGTCAGCGGCGCGGCAAGCGCGGCGATGACAAGCGTCGCCACGCACCCGGCGATGAATGAGCCAATGGCGGCGATGCCAAGCGCAACGCCGGCGCGTCCCTGCTTGGCCATCTGATGCCCGTCAAGGCAGGTCACCACCGAGGTCGCCTCGCCGGGAATATTGACCAGGATCGAAGTGGTCGAGCCACCATATTGGGCGCCATAGTAGATGCCGGCCAGCATGATCAGCGCGCCGGTCGGATCGATGCCGAACGTGATCGGCAACAGCATGGTGATGGTGGCAATGGGACCTACGCCCGGTAGGACCCCGATCAGAGTGCCAACCAGGCAGCCGAGGAAACACAGCATCACGTTCTTGAGCGACAGCGCGACCGCCATCCCCAGTGCCAAGTTGTTGAAGAGGTCGATCATCGCCGATGCGCAGCCTTCAATCAGTGGGAACCAAACACCAGTGCTCTCGCGGCCGCTTTCAGGGCCTCGTAAGGTTCGTGCAGGGGGCCGAGAATGCCGATGACATCAAAAGGAATTGGCAGGCTAAGCAATTCCTTGAACAGAAAGCCGCACGCCAGTGTTGCCACCAGCGCTGAGATCACTGCCTCCACGGGGCGACTATCGCGGTCGGCAAGTGCCGCTACCACGAAGCAGAGCGGGCCTGCAACGACAAGGCCCAGCGAGCGCACAGTGGCGGCGAACACGACCACGGAGGAGAGCACGTAGATGGGCCCGCGCAGGGCCCAGCGCTCGAGCCGTTCGCCCGGGATCACGAGGCTTTGCACGAGGAGGAGAACCCCGAAGCCTGCGACCAGCAACGCCACGACCTTGGGTAGCAGCCCTGAGCCGATGCCAGAGAGCTGACCGAAGGGTAGCGTGAAGGCGCCAGCATAGCCAATCCCGGCGATCGCCAGCAGGAAGAGCCCGCCAGCAAAGTCGATCGGTGATCGGATGACCGAACTGCTCGGTGCGCGATTGGGCACCTCACTCATCGCTTGCCCTCACGGCGAACCCTCCAGTGACTGCCCATGCGGCACCCCAACTCCCGCACCCGCAAAGACCAACACCGCCACTGCCGCGCCGCCAAAGCGATATTCGCAGCAGCCTCTCCACGGTCCTCTTCGCTACTCAATGACTGCCCACGCCCGAACCTAGCCTGTCCCCCACTGACGCGTCCACCGGCGCGTCCACCCGCACCCGCACAGCTAGCAAGACCTTCCGGGCGCGGGTAAGGCCGACGCCTGGATCGCGTCTCGCAGGATCAAGACAACATGCCGCGGCTGGCGACCCGTCCCATCCCAAATCTGGTGCCGGCAGGAGAAGCCGTCCGCAGCGATGAGGGTATCGGCGGCTGCGGCGCGCACCGCGGGCAACACGCTGAGCTCGCCCATGGCCATGGAAACCTCGTAGGTGTCGGCGCCATAGCCAAAGGCACCGGCCATGCCGCAACAGCTTGCCTCCACGCTCTCCACCGCGAGCCCGTCGATGAGCGCCAGCGCAGTCCCGACCGAGCCCAAGGCACCAAACGCCTTCTGATGACAGTGTCCATGCAGCAACACCTTGCCCCGGTGCCTGGCGATCGGACCCTTAAGGCGTCCAGCTTCCGCCTCGCATGCCAGGAACTCCTCGAAGAGCAAGGCGCTGGAGGCGAGCTTCTCGGTTTGGGCTCCCGGCAGTAAGGCCCGGAATTCGTCCCGCAGCGTCAAGAGGCACGAGGGCTCCAGTCCGACTAGAGGCACGCCGCGGGCAACGAAGGGTGCCGCCGCCGCCAGCAGTCGGGTCGCTTCGGCGCGAGCCTCATCGACGAGGCCCACCGAGAGAAACGTGCGCCCACAACAGAGCGGGCGGCCGTCGGGTGCCGGCCACCGGCCGCCCAGGCCGCTGTCGCCGCCGTTCGGGCGGAGCCACCGGACGTGGTAGCCAAGCCCGTCAAGCACGTCGACTGCCGCGTGCAGGTTCTCCGGCTCGAAGTAGGTGTTGAAGGTGTCGCCGAATAGGACGACCTCGCGCCTCTGCGTCCCATGCAATCGCGCAGGCACCCCGCCGAAGACATCACGACGCCAAGCCGGAAGCTTGCGTTTGGCGGAGATACCAGTCAGGGACTGCGTCAGGCGCGCCATGCCAGGCAGGGTATTGCGGGCATTGATGAGCGGTGCAAGGCGCGCGGCGTAGGGGGCATAGCGCGGCAGGTATCCGACCAGCCGGTCCCGCAGCGACAGCCCAAGTCGCCGATTGGCAGCGGCCAGCACTTCAATCTTCATCTTCGCCATGTCGACGCCAGTGGGGCACTCGCGCCGGCAGCCTTTGCAGGAGACACACAACCGCAACGTTTCAAGCATTTCCGGCGAGGTCAACGCACCTGCACCGAGCTGGCCGGAGATGGCAAGGCGTAGACTGTTGGCACGGCCCCGCGTCACGTCGCGTTCGTTGCCAGTGACGCGAAAGGAGGGGCACATGACGGCGCCCGTCAGCTTGCGGCATTCGCCGTTGTTATTGCACATCTCCACCGCACCCTGGAAACCACCACCGGCACCGGTGTAGGCCGACCAGTCGAGTACGGTCTTCATCTCCGACACGCTGTAGTCCGGCTTGAAGCGAAACATCGAGCGATCGTCCATGCGCGCGGCGCGCACGATTTTACCGGGATTCATTAGGCCGCCAGGGTCGAACCGCTCCTTCACCTCCTCAAACAAGCGAACCGTCCTGGAACCGTACATCCGCTCATGGAACTCGGAGCGCACCAGGCCGTCGCCGTGCTCACCCGAGTGCGAGCCCTTGTAGTCCTTCACCATGGCGAACGCCTCCTCGGCGATTGCGCGCATGGTCTTGGCGTCCTTCTCGAGCTTGAGGTTGAGCACGGGCCGCACGTGCAAGCAGCCGACCGAAGCGTGGGCGTACCAAGTGCCTCTGGTACCGTGCTTCTCGAAGATGGCGCTGAGGCGCTCGGTGTAGTCGGCCAGGTGCTCCAGTGGCACGGCGCAGTCCTCAATGAAGGACACGGGCTTGCGCTCCGCCTTCATCGACATCATGATGTTGAGCCCAGACGCGCGCACCTCCCACACGGCCCGCTGGCCTTGCGCGTCGGCGACCTTGACCACGCCGTTGGCATGCCCCAAGTCGCCCATCAGCTGGTCAAGCCGGTCGAGGCGACGCAAATTCTCGCCTTGGTCGTCTTCGGCAAACTCCACGAGCAGCAGCGCGTCTGGCGACCCGCGCACATAGGCCTCCATCACCGGCCGGAACAGGGTGATGTCGCGCGCGAGCTCAATCAGCGTGCGGTCGACCACCTCCACCGCCACCGGCCCAAGGGCGACGATGTGTGGGGTCGCCTCCATTGCCTTGCGAAAGCTCGCGAAATGGCAGATGCCCAGCGTCTTGTTTCTCGCGATCGGCGACAGTTTCAGTTCGAGCCGTCGCGACATGGCGAGCGTGCCCTCCGAGCCGCACAGCAGCGTGGCAAGGTTGACGGGCCTTGCCGAGGGCACCAGCGCATCGATGAGGTAGCCGCCAACGCGGCGGGAGACAGCCGGGAAGGCATGCGCAATGTGCTCCGCCTCGCGCCGGCCGAGGGCAAGCAGCGCGCGCATGAGCCCGACCGCATTCGCATCGGCTCCAACCTCTCCCCCACCCCCGCTTTCAGGCCCTATAGCGGCCGTCGGAGCCAGGTTGTGCCCGACCTCCCCGAAGCGCACCTCGCTCCCGTCCGCCAGGATCGCGTCGATCGCCAGCACGTTGTCACGCATGATGCCGTAACGGATCGAGCGCGTACCGCAGGAGTTGTTGCCGGCCATACCACCAATCGTTGCCCGACTGGCGGTCGAAACATCCACCGGAAACCACAGGCCCGTGGGCTTGAGCTGCCGGTTGAGCTCGTCAAGGACGATGCCGGGCTCCACCACACAGCTCGCCGCAGCCCGGTCCACCGCCACCAGCCGATTGAGGTATTTGGAAAAGTCCAGCACCAATGCCCGCCCGACGGTCTGGCCGGATTGCGAGGTACCACCACCGCGCGGCAGCAGCGGCACGCCTTCCTCGCGCGCGATCGCCATCGCCGCAAGGATATCCTCCTGCGTCCTCGGGACCACCACACCGACCGGCTCGATCTGGTAATGGGAGGCATCCGCCGAGTAGCGCCCGCGGCTGAAGCGATCGAAGAGCACCTCGCCCGCAAGCGCCTTGCGCAAGCGCCGAGCCAGCGCGTGATCTGTTGGCGTAGTAGGCATGCAGGTGTCAGTTGCGCGATTGTCCCAGCGCATGCCTCGGCACCAGGCTGGGGCCATCGGCAGGCGAGCGGCGGTTGCTCTGGTGCCAATTGATCGCTGGATCGTGGCACCCAGCCCCGGTATGACATGATCTTACACGCTTCAGTCAAGTGAGCGGGAAGATCCATGTCCAACGCCCCCCGCCGCGCCGGACGGCATTTCCTCCAGATTCCCGGCCCAACCCCGGTCCCCGACCGCATCCTGCGGGCCATGGATATGCCGGTGATCGATCACCGCGGCCCCGAGTTCAAAGCGCTGGGACTCAAGGTCCTTTCTGGCATCAAGACCGTCTTCAAGACCTCAAGCCCGGTCTTTATCTATCCCTCCTCCGGCACCGGCGCCTGGGAGGCGGCCCTCCTCAACACGCTTTCCCCCGGCGACACCGTCCTGATGTACGAGACCGGCCACTTCGCCACGCTGTGGAAGACGATGGCCAGCAAGCTCGGCCTGCAGCCCGAGTTCATCGCCTCCGACTGGCGCAGCGGGGCGGACGCGAATGCCATCGAGGCACGACTGCGGGAGGACAAGGCGCACACCATCAAGGCGGTGTGCGTCGTTCACAACGAAACCTCGACCGGGGCCACCTCTCGCATCGACGAAGTTCGTCGTGCCCTCGACGCTGCCAGCCACCCGGCGCTATTGATGGTTGACACCATCTCCTCGCTCGCCTCCATCGACTATCGCCACGATGAATGGGGCGTCGACGTCACCGTTGGCGGCGCGCAAAAAGGGCTGATGCTGCCCCCCGGGCTAGGCTTCAACGCCGTGAGCGACAAGGCGCTCACGGCCGCGAAGGCGGCAAAGCTACCCAAATCCTACTTCGCCTGGGATGACATGCTGGCTGCCAACAAGGAAGGATTCTTCCCCTACACGCCCGCCACCAATCTGCTCTACGGTCTTTCCGAGGCCATCGATATGCTCCACGAGGAAGGCCTCGCCCGCGTCTTCGCGCGTCACGATCGGCATGCGGAAGGCGTGCGCCGGGCGATCAGGGCCTGGGGGCTCGAGATCTGGTGCAAAGAACCAAAATGCTATTCCTCCTCGCTAACCGCCATCCTGATGCCCTCTGGCCATAACGCCGACACCTTTCGCAGGACCGCGCTCGAACACTTCGATGTGTCGTTGGGCACAGGCTTGAGCAAGATCGCCGGCAAGGTGTTCCGCATCGGCCATCTCGGCGACACCAATGATTTGACCATGGTCGCAACCTTGGCCGGTGTCGAGATGGGACTGAAACTCGCGGGCGTGCCGCACAAGGGCGAGGGCGTACGTGCGGCCATGGACTACTTTGCCACAACGGCTAAGCGACCAGGCGATTGATCTCCTTCTCGACGTGGGCCGCACGCCACACGTTCCTCAAGAAGTACGCCTTCTGTCCGCTGCCGGCAGTGCTGAAGCGCACCTCGATGTCGCCGGTGCCAAAGCCCAAAAACCACAAGCCCAACAGCCGGTGCACGAAAATGTCGTCGCTCTGACGCGAAGTCTCGACTTGGGGGGAGGTGTAACTTTCGGCTGCATCGGTGAACCAGTACTTCTTGGCAATCGAATTGGGTCCGAATTCCCAGTAGACGGAATGGTCAGTGCCGAGCACGACGAAGAACCAGGCCGCGAGCAGCACACCCGAGAACAGCAGGTAGAATGCGAGGTTCATGTACACGAGCAACAGCGGGAAAACCTGCAAAATCTCGGTCCAGCCAGCGGTGAGCTGCACCACGAGGCCAACCACCGTCAAAGATAAAAACAGCACAAGCGATTTGACCCCGCGCGCCCGAGCGTTGGTGAACACCAGCACAAACAGAACCAGAAAAACGAAGGAAATACCCATCCAGGCGTGGGGATAGATCAGCACCTGTTTGTGACCCGGCGACACCGTAACGTATTCGCCGCGCAGCCACGTCCACAGTGCACAGGCGAGCCCATAGGCCCACACCACCCACCAGTAGATCAAGTCGGAATGCTGGTGGATGATGAGCCTCTCTGAATCCATCGCGGGCGGCGCCGCGACCGGTTTGGGTTCGCTTTTGGTAGCTGTCATGAGCGCGTCCTTTCGAGCCGTGGCTGGCCACATTGCCGCTTCTCTGTAGCCGCTTCAAGGCGGTGGCCGCCCCACCGGCCCGCTCCAACGCGCCGTGAGCCCCAATTGCCCTCCCAAATGCCGCCCTTAGGCCTGTGCCCGGCCCATCACATCCGCGACACGGATGCGGCGGCATTCACGATGTCATACTCGCAGGCAACCATTGCCGTCTTCTGGATCGCGGTCAGCAGCAGGTAGGGATTGTGGTAGCGAGCATTCCACATGGGGTCGTCGACCTGCCAGGGATAGACATCGATCGAGCTCTTGCCGATCACCAGCCGGATGCTCTTCGGATTGGCCCAGGCCTGCACACCCAGACCGAGCGTCTGGGTCCGCGCGTCCCTCTGGCACGCCTGTACCGCGTGCTCCTTATAAGCACCGATGAGCGCGTCGCGGGCTGCGCCTCGGAACAGATATTCCTGGTAGCCAAGCTTGGCGGCGGCGAGCAGCGCAAGCAGGATCACAACGGCTCTCATCTGAGCGAACCTATCGGGTTGACGAGCGCCCCGTTCGCCCAGGCCCCAGCCGCGATGCTGACGGCCCGATTGCACTGGCGATAGCCCCAGTGTCCGTTGCTAGGGTAAACAAACGGTTGCGAGGCGACGAGGTCCGTGATCGCTCGCGCTCCTCTGGAGGATTGACCCATGGCGAAGATAGGTTTCATCGGGCTCGGCAACATGGGCCTGCCAATGGCCGGCAACCTCGTCAAACAGGGCCATCAAGTGAGGGGCTTCGACTTGCTGGCGGGCAACGTCGAGCAAGCCGTGAGGCTGGGCGTGAGCGCGGCTACTTCGGCAGCCGACGCCGCAACCGGCGTCGAGGCGGTCATCACCATGCTGCCGGCCGGCAAGGACACACTCTCCGTCTGGGGCGGCGGTATGCTGTCGGCGGCGCCGCCAGGTACATTGATCATCGACAGTTCCACCATTGACGTGACCTCAGCCCGAGCGGCGCACGCAATGGCCGCGGCGCAAAACATGCTCGCTCTGGATGCTCCGGTGTCGGGCGGCGTCGGCGGCGCACAGGCCGCAACGCTCACCTTCATGTGCGGGGGCGCCGATGAAGCCTTTGCCAAGGCGAAGCCCATCCTCGAGGTCATGGGCAAGCGGGTCATCCACTGCGGCGGCGCCGGGGCCGGTCAGGCCGCCAAGATCTGCAACAACCTGATGCTCGGCATCAGCATGATCGGCGTGTGCGAGGCCTTCGTATTGGCAGAGAAACTTGGCCTGTCACACCAAGCGCTGTTCGACGTGGCCTCCACCTCCTCCGGACAATGCTGGGCGCTTACCAGCTATTGCCCCGTACCAGGCCCGGTGCCGAACGCACCATCCAACAACGCCTACCAGGCGGGCTTTGCCTCCGCGCTCATGCTGAAGGATCTCAAGCTTGCGCAAGAAGCTGCCGCGGCCGTCGGCGCTACCACGCCGCTCGGCGCCGCCGCCGCCCAGCTCTTTGGCATGCACAATGCCTGGGGCGAGGGTCGCACGGATTTCTCCGGCATCATTCATCTGATCCGCGGCAAAGCCAAGTGACTACCCCGCGCCGGGTGCGTTCGTAGCATCACCGCCGGTGCCGCCCGCGGTGTCTTGCTCCTCAGCGCTTGCGCGCCTTCGGCGGCGCAGTACGCGGATAACCGGGGATGCGCGCCAAAACGTCCCGCAGGGGGTCGTCGACCCAGGCCCTGTTCACGAACTCGCCGTGCAGGACCTCCTCAGGCGTTGCCACGAAGACGACGCGGCCGGGGCCAAGTCGCTGTGGCAGCGTGCTTAGAAAATCGATCCGGTGCTCGGCGAGCAGGTGCTGTAATGCGGCATTCTCATCACGGGCGGAACGCGAATAG
The DNA here is from genome assembly GCA_036558085.1 of Hyphomicrobiaceae bacterium. Taxonomy (GTDB): domain Bacteria; phylum Pseudomonadota; class Alphaproteobacteria; order Rhizobiales; family Hyphomicrobiaceae; genus AWTP1-13. The sequence continues at coordinate 69,486 of DATBGH010000021.1, read as the reverse complement.
GCGCTGAAGAAGAATGCCGAATGGTGCCGCTTCTCGATCCAAGCCGCGAACTTGTCGAGCTCAGCATAAAGTGCGTCGAGCAAAATGACGCCGCGCAGCCGATCGCCGATGCCTCCATGGTGCACGACCCAGGCCGCCGGCGCGTAACCGCCGCTATAGGCAACGAGGATGACCGGTAGGCTTTCGATGGCCGCGCTGGCCCGCCCATCGCCGTTGAGCCGCGCCAGCCGCTTACCAGCCTCCTCAACGAACCGACGGAAGTGGCCGGCTTCGTAGAAGCGTCCGGCACTGGAATCGAGCGCGTTGACCGCAAACTGTGGGGCGACCAGCATCGCGTTGAGCCCCGACTCCGACACCTGCCTCGGCACCTGTTGCTGGCGATGCACCACGCCCTCCAGGTTGGTCATATTGCCGTGGAGGTAGACGATCATCAGTGCCGGCAGGGCCGGGTTGAAGCCGCGTGGAATGTGCAACAGCACGCGGCGATCACTGTAAGTGACATCCTCCCAATAGACGCCCCCGCGCGGCGAGGTGTGCCCGCGTCGGCCGTCCTTTTCGAGGTCGTAAAACGGCTTATCTTGTCCAGGCGGTTGGCCCGAATACGGAAACGGCGAACTATCGAAGGCGACGAGTGCGGTCTTTGCCGACTTGGTCGGTGCCGCATCGGCCGGGATCGGCACGGTCGAGCTCGCAACCATCAGCATCCCTGCGACAATGACACGCTGACAAACGGCGCGTCTCACGTCAGCCTGCGGCTCGGGATGGCGGCGATGCCAGCGGCAACAACACCGCGAAGAATCCTACGGTCGCCAGCAGATACGCACAGCCGCTTGCCATCAGCACAGCTCCAAGCCCAAACGACGTGGCGATCACTGGTACAAGCGCCGCACCCACAACGGAGAAACAGCCATTGATGCCCCACGCCCAAAGGAACATATGGTCCTTGCCAAGCCGCGCCAACAACGTCATCGCGATCGGCATCGGGAAGCCCATCAGAAATGCCGGCGGGAAGATAAGCGCGAAGGAGAACAGCAGCCTCAGCGCATAGGGGAAGGTGCCAATCCAGTCGAGCACGCTGTCAAGCGCCAATCCGTAGCCGATCAGTAAGGCGCCGATGGCCAAAAAAATGCGCGGCATAATGCTGCGCGCGCGCGCAAAGTAGCGCTCCGAAACGAGGCTGCCAGCGCCCGAGCACACCAGCATGCCCGTGATGAGCACAGATGCGGAGACCGTGGCATTGCTCAGCGCCTCAATGAATTTCGAGATTAGCCCCACCTCGACCATAATGTAGCCGGCGCCGAGGCACGCAAAATAGATGATGGTGCGGAACTTGCCGGGATTGCGGCTGAAAATCGTGCGCCAACCGAAGGCGAGCGGCAAACCCACCAGCGACAGCGCAGCGACGCAGGCAATCGCCAGCGTCGCCCACACCAGCAGAAACCCCCACTCGTCTTGCAACAGTTCCAACCGGTCCCCGACACGCAAAAGATCGGCGGGCTTAACATATGCCGCGAAATAGGGCCGATCGTTCGTGAGAAGGCGTGTGTCGAACACATAGCCCCGCGCCAGCTCGTCCCAGCCGCCGTGCACCAGATGGTGCCATGCCATCTGTCCCATGGTGGTGGCAGGAAGTGTCCCGTTCTCGGGCGGCGGACCCTCGCCACCTTTGCCTCCATCGCTCGCAGCCTCCGGGTCCGGCGTTGGCCCATCGGGGAAAATCGAGTTCTGGTAATCCTCAAGGATCGTCGCTGCATCCTTGGGTTCGAAGGCAAAGCCCGGATAGTAGATCTCATCGAATGACATCGCCCGCGAGTGCGCGCGCAGCTTGGCCGTCTCCTCGGGCGTGAAGCCACCGCGCTTATAGAGAACGCTAGCGGTGGAAAGATAGCTCGCCACCACAAAGAATCGGTCGGCGATATTATCGCCGTCAGCCTCGCGCGCCGCAGCGGCCATCGTGGCGTAAAGCTTGAGCACCGACTTGGGCGGCTCTTCCTTGTTCCACAGGGTGACCGAGAGCACGCCGCCATCCTTGAGCGCGCGCATGTAGCTTGTCATGGCCTCGCGGGAATAGGCGAACTTCTCAACGATGGCAAAGCCGCCTGGGCTCGACAGGCCCGCCGAGTCGGCAAGGCTGAGATCGATGATGTCGAACCGCTGGTCGGCATGCGCAAGGTAGAGGCGTCCTTCGTAGTCGATCACCTTCAGGTTCGGGTTGTTGAGCACGTCGCCCGTGAAGTCACGCAGCCCCTTGTCGTTGCGGAAGGCGGAAAGCACCGCCGGATTGCTCTCGGCCACAGTCACGCTCTTGGACCCGCTCTTGAGGGCAACCGCCGTCGAAATGCCGCCGCCGAATTGAACGACGAACGTGTCTGGGGCCTGCTTGATCAGGTAGGGGTAGATCATCGGCAGGTAACGAAAATAACCGGTCTCGGCCGCCGGCAGATCGCGGATGATGCCGCTTGGACCCTCCCCGTCGAGGTAGAGGCCCAGATAGGCGTTGGCGGGCATGGTCGGCAGATTGAACGCCGCGTTGTCCGAGAGCCCGGGCGCAAAGTGCAGATAGGAGCTGGCATAAACCTCCAAGTATCCGAACGGCGAGGCCCGCTCATAGACGCGCTCGCTGTCGGGGAACTTGCGGGCATAGGAAACGCCCTTGTAGTCGGACACAGCCAGGGTAGGGACGCCCAAGGACGGCGCGGCCAGATGGATGACCCCGCAGCCGATCGCCAGTGCGCTCACCCAGGCGATCGCACGCAGGCGACCGACGGCCATGAACCACAACACGCTGCCGGCGCACCACAGCGCCAGTGGCACCACGAGCAGGTTCTCCGGAGCAAACAGATACATCGCCCCCAGGAACACGAGCCCACACAGGCCCGACCCCGTCAGGTCGGCGAAATACACCCGGCCGAACAGACGTTGGGCTTTGAGGAATACCGTACCCAGATAGAATGCGCCCGCTAAGAAAGGCAACATGTAGAGTAGGAAGTTGCCGAACAGGCGCCATTTCTGTGCCGGATCGGAGACCAGGAAGATCGCGTTGAAGGGGATCTGCTGTGCCGCTAGGTTAGCCGCCACCGTCAGCGGCCCAAACAGCATGAGTGAGGCCATTGCCACCCGCTGCCAGTGGCGCTCGAACCAATCCTTGCGCACGCACATGATGGCGCTGGTGAGGCCGAAACCCAACATGGCGAGGCTCACCACCAGGGAACCAAAGTGCGCCCAGCTGCCGACCGAGAAGATCCGCATGATCGCGATCTGCAGCGCGATCACCGCCCCCGCGATGAGACCCACCGAGAGATAAAGCTGTGGCGTCGGCTCCAACTCGCTGTCGGACTTGCCGCGGGCAGAGGTGCCTGTTGACATGGCCCCCAATATGCGCCCCGACAGCGGCCTCGATAGGGGCCTTAAGTTGAAGGTGCGCACGCGTCGCGCGGTGGTAGCGTAACCGGCGCGGGCGACGAGCCCGGCTAGCGCCAGCCATGCCGCGGCACCCGTGCGCAGGCGCGCGGTCGACCTTCTCGACGGCCTTTTGTCGTAACGCTGCCTCACCGCTGGTTATGGGTCCCCTTGATGGTATCGCCGTCGAGCTTGGTGAACGGCACAAACGGGACAATCCTACCGCCGTAAATATCCGAGCGTGCGACCTTTGTTGTCCCGTCGGCTTCCCGCTCCTTGACGATCTTCAGCAAACGCTGGGCGCCCGGAGAGCCTACGGGGATCACCAGGATGCCCCCCAATCTCAGTTGCTGCAGCAGCGGCGGCGGAACGTGGTCTATGCCACAGGTGACGATGATCTTGTCGAACGGGGCCGCCTGCGGCCAGCCGTAGTAGCCGTCGGCATGGCCCGTGGTAATCGCCTGATATTCGCTGTAACCGCGTCCGATCAGCCCATCCAGCACCCCGCGCGTGCGCTCAGCGAGCGGTTTGATGATCTCGATGCTCCACACCTTGTCGGTGAGATTGGCAAGATAGGCGGACTGGTAGCCCGATCCAGTACCGATCTCCAGGACCTTCTCGCCAAATTTGACGTCGAGCGATGACGTCATGCGGCTGACAACGTGCGGGCCGGAGATCGTCACGCCGAAGCCGATGTCGAGGAAGGCGTGGTCGTAGGCGCGTCCTTGGTTGCGTTTGAGCGTGAACTCCTCGCGCGGTGTCATGAGAAAGGCGCGCTTGTTGCGCTCATCGAGTACGTCGCGGTTGACAACCAGCGTCTGATAGCGGCCGAAGCGTTGCGCCAAGAAATGCGGTTCCTCGCCTCGGTTCGCCACCATCCACTTCACGAAGGCCTCGCCCGTGTTGGTTGGTGGGGCCACCTCCCAACTGTAAGGCTTGGGGACGGCCCAGGCGAGTGGCGCGCACGCAGCCGCCCCAAAGAGCGCGGCCGTAGAGGTCAAAAATGTCCGACGTCGCAAGCGCTCTTACCCCTCTGGTTGCGTTTGCCCACGCGTGTGACCCATGGCCAGCCATTTCGGCCGTTCGCCAGCCGGTCGTAAGACGTGAGGCGCGCCTGCTCCAGGACGTCTTGCGGCACGTGCAGCCCCGAATCTCCCCGCAAATCTAGTGGATTGGCACTGGTAGCACTGTGGCTCTGAGATCACGCACACAACTAAGGCTTGCGCCTGGCGACGGGGCATGCCTCAACCAACGGCCGCGGCCTATAGTCCTGGGATGCCAGACGGCAGCATCGGGGCCTGCGAAAGCCGCTGACGGTAGCATGGGATGCGCATACCATGAGCACTGCAACCCCCATCACTTACCGTGTCGAGACCTATAACGTCTCGCACGCGTCGGAGAACAAGATCCACGACGACGCCGTGGCCCGCCAGCTGGGCTTTGCCAGCGGTCTGGTGCCGGGTGTTGAGGTCTATGCCTATGCGTGCCATCCCGTTGCGCAGCGCTGGGGCCGCACCTGGCTAGAGCGCGGCAGCATCGAGCTGCGCTTCCTCAAGCCCGTCTACGACGGACGCATCGCTGCTGTCAGTGCGCGCGAGACCGCCGCCGCCCTGGAACTTGAGGTGCATAGCGAAGGCCTACTGTGCGCTGCTGGCCGCGCCTGGCTCACCGAGGGCCCACTCAGCCCACCCTCTCCGGACAGCTTCCCGTTCCGTGCCCCACCCCGGATGAGGCCTCCGGCCACGCCCTCCACTCTCTCCCCCGGCACAGCGCTGTGTCTTCCTCCCCAGCGCCTGACGCCGGCAATGGCCGCAAGCTACCTGCGCGACGTGCGCGAGACCGATCCGCTCTATGCGCGCGAGGGGTTGGTGCATCCCGGCGTAATCTTGAGGTTGTGCAATCTCGCCCTCAAAGAGAACGTTGCGCTGCCGCCCTGGATCCATGTCGGCAGCCGGGTCACGAACTTTGCCGCGGCCCGCGTTGGTGACGAATTGTCGGTACGCGCCCGCGTGGAGGCCAACTACCCGAAGAAGGGCCACCGCCTCGTTGATCTGGACGCTCTCGTCATCGCCAACGGGGGCACGGTGGTCGCCCGTGTCCTGCACACGGCCGTCTATCAATTGCGCCAACTGGCTGCGCGTGCGTGAGGTGTCACACCGGCATGGCCGTCTCTATGAGACGGCCCCAATAGGAGATGCCGGCCGGGATCGCAGCATCGTTAAAATCGTAACGGGGATGATGCACGCCGGCCGTGTCGCCGTTGCCGAGCAGGATGAACGCACCCGGCCGGGCCTCAAGCATGAAGGAGAAGTCCTCGCCGCCCATGAGTGGCGCAATGTCGGTGTCGACCTTGTCGCGGCCGGCGACCTGCCCGGCGACGGCGGCCGCGAACTCGGTCTGCAGGGGATGATTGACGGTCACGGGATACTTGCGCTCATACCTGACGCACGCCGCCGCGCCATGCATGCGGGCCGTCCCTTCGGCTACTTCGATTATCCGCCGTTCAATGAGATCGCGCACCTCACCGGTCAGCGAGCGCGCCGTGCCCTTGAGCTCGGCTGTCTGTGGGATGACGTTCAGCGCCTCGCCAGAATGGAACATGCAAATGGAGATGACCGCCGAGAGCAGCGGATCGAGGTTGCGCGAAACTATCGAGTGCAGCTGGGTGACGATGTGCGAACCGACGAGAACCGGATCGACGCACTGGTGCGGCCTGGACGCGTGGCCACCCTTGCCCGTGATCTCGATGTGGATGCCGTCGCTCGCAGCCAGTAGCGGGCCGGGCCGGATCGCGAACGTCCCGGTCGCAATCCCCGGCATATTGTGCATCCCATAAACTTCCTGAATGCCCCAGCGCTCCATCAAACCGTCGTCGACCATCGCCTTGCCGCCGGCGCCTCCCTCCTCGGCGGGTTGGAAGATTACCACGGCGGTGCCGTCGAAGTTGCGGGTTTGACAGAGGTACTTGGCGGCGCCCAGCAGCATGGCCGTGTGCCCATCGTGTCCGCAGGCGTGCATCTTGCCCGGCGACTTGGAAGCATAGGGCAGATCGGTGCTCTCGGTCATGGGCAGCGCATCCATGTCGGCGCGCATGCCGATCACCTTGCCTGAGGTGCCCTTGCGTCCACGGATCACACCCACCACGCCGGTTCTGCCGATACCGCCCACCACCTCGTCGCAGCCAAACGCCTTGAGCTTCTCGGCGACGATGCCGGCCGTGCGATGCACCTCATAGAGGACCTCGGGGTGCTCGTGAATATCGCGGCGCCATCGGGCGACCTCGTCCTGCATCGCAGCGACGCTATTGATGATTGGCATGGAAATCCCCGGAGTGAAACACATGCACAAGCTGGCACACATCGCAAGGAAGCAAATCGCACCTTGAGGGTCAAGGCGAAGGCATCGATAGGCTCCTACTGGCCGTCCTCCTTTGCTGCAGCGCAAAGCGCCGCTGGATCAGCAACGCCATAGTCCTCGCGCGCCGAGCGCTCGCTGATGTAGCCGTCGGCGAGGTCACGAGTGATGGCGGCAAGATCGCGCCGCGTCGGTGCGCCAAAGCCGCCGGACCCCGGCGTGACCATGTCGATTGTCGAACCGGCGGGAACCATGAAGGCACCCTTGCTCGGCAGGCGGCGACTGGCTCCATCCGGCGTCGTCAGGGTGACGACGGCGGCGGCTCCTGCTTTGCCACCCAGAAGACCGAATGGCGGCGAGGTCATGCGCTCCATGCACAGCGAACCGACCGCGTCTGCCCCGTCGAGCAGCCGCCACACGCGGTGGGCGCCGCAGCCGCCGCGATATTGCCCCGCACCACCGGAATCGGGATCGATGGCATAGCACTCCACGCGCACGGGAAACGCCAACTCCAGCACCTCCACCGGCGTGTTCATGGTGTTGGATATGCCGGAGGCGACCACGTTGATGCCGTCCTTGTTGGGCCGCGCCCCAAACCCGCCCTTGATCGTCTCGTAGGATACGTATCGGCGCCCCGACCGCGAATCGACGCCACCCAAGGTGAAGACCGCCGAGGTTCCTTGGCTGCAGGCCATCACCTGCTGCGGCCAAATGCTGGCCAGTGCTCCCATCGCCATGTCGGCCACGCGGTGGGAGATTTCGTGGTTGGCATAGACCACGGGCGAGGGAAACTCTGCGTTCACCACCGAGCCCTTTTGCGCCGTCACCTCGATGGGGCGCCAGCAGCCGGAGTTGGGCGGGATCAGACTGTTGGGATCGACAGCAGTCTTGAGCGCACAGAAGACACCCGAGGCAGTCACCGACAACGGCGCGTTGATCGGCCCCTTCACCGCTCGATCACTGCCCGCGAAATCGACGCGCACGCGCTCGCCGGTCTTCGTCACGCGCATGCGTATCCAGAATTGTGCGTCGCGCCCTTGCGCATCGTCGGGGATGCCATCGCCGTCACAGAAATCCTCAAAGGTGCCCTCCCCGTCGGGTAAACTGGCCAGGCTCGCGCGCATCAGCCGTTCGGAATAGTCCATCACCTCGGCCATGGCGCCGATGATGGTATCGGTGCCGTAACGCCGAGCGAGCTCGGCCAACCGCTCGGTGGCACGCAGGGTGGCCGCCAGCTGGGCGCCGAGGTCACCCTTGCGCTCATCGGGCGTGCGCACGTTGGCAAGGATCACCTTCTCCAGTTCGACGTTGAGCGTGCCGCGGCTCACAAGCCGTAACGGCGGCAGGCGCAAGCCCTCGCCATAAATCTCCGTCACCGCGCCGTAGCTGCCGGGCGTGGCCGAGCCGACGTCAGGCCAGTGCGCGCGCAAACAGGCGTATCCGAGCAAACGCCCCGCCTCGAAAGCGGGCCGTACCACGTTGACGTCGGGCAGATGACTGCCGCCGAAGTAGGGGTCATTGTGGATGAACACGTCTCCGTCGTTCACGTCGGCGCCAAAGGCGGCGACCACGGCGGCGACGGCGTCGGGCATCGACCCCAGATGGATCGGCAGGTCCGGACCCTGCGCCACCATCCAGCCTTTGTCATCAAACACGCCGCAGGAGTAGTCGCCCGCGGATTTGAGGATCGGAGAATAGGCGGTCTTGGCGAGGACGACGCGCATTTCCTCGGCAATTTTGTAGAAACTGTTCTTGAGGATCTCGAAGAGCGCAGGATCGGCCTTAAGCAGCCCGTCTGACATCGAATTCCTCCTTCTAGCGGCGCCTCAGCAGCACGCAGCCATCGTCGTCCATCGCCGCCTGCCAGTCCGAGGGGACGAGGATGGTGGATTCCACAGCTTCGATCACAGCCGGCCCCGCACACACAGCTCCGGCCGGCATTCGCGCGCGCTGGTAAACCCTGGCGCTCACCTCGCCAGTTTCACGGAACCACACGCGGCGCTGGCCCTTGAGCGCGTCGCTGCCGGCCGGCGCCGGCTTGCGCCGGATCGCCAGCGGTGGCATGGCTCCGATGGCGATGACACGCGCGCTCACAAGCTGCACGGGTTCGGCGCGATTGTCGTGCCCGTAAGTGGTGCGGTGGCGGACGTGAAAGGCCTCGGCGATTTCGCCGAGCGCGGCTCGATCGAGCACACGCGACGGGACGGGGACGGCAAGCTCGTAGGACTGTCGCTCATAGCGCGCATCGAAGGAGCGCTCAAATCGCCGCTGCTCAGGCGCGATGCGCGCGCGATCAAGCATCGCATTACCCTGTTGCTGAAGTGCATCGAATACCGCTTCGAGCCCCGCGGGGTCGGCGCTCGCCGTGGTGGTATAAACGGTGCGAACGTAATCGCGCTTAAGATCACTGCCGACGAGACCAAGGGCTGAGAACGCGCCTGGGATAGGTGGACAGAGCACTTCGGCGATGCCAAGCTCGCGCGCCAGCGCCGCGGCATGCAGCGGTCCCGCTCCGCCGAAGGCAGCAAGTACGAACTGGCGCGCATCGTGGCCACGCCGCACCGACACGATCTTCAATGCCTCAGCCATGGCGTGGTTAACGACGTCGATCACCGCAGCCGCCGCCGTGCGCACATCCACCCCCATGGGCTCGGCCAGGCCTTTGGCCACCGCGGCTTCGGCCGCGACCTGATCGATCGGCAAGTCGCCGGCTAAGAGCGAGCCCTTGTCGAGATAGCCAAGCACGAGATTGCAATCGGTCACCGTCGGCTCGCTACCGCCGCGCGCGTAGCAGGCCGGACCGGGATCGGCGCCGGCACTCTGCGGACCCACGCGCAATGCCCCAGCAGGATCTACCCAAGCAATCGAGCCGCCGCCGGCCGATACTTCGGCAAGGTCAATCACCGGCACGCGGATCGGATGGCCCGTGCCATGCGTCCAGCGGTTGCCGCTGGCGCCACCGCCCACCTCGTACTCAGGTGTCGTCTGGTACTGACCGTTGCGAATGAGGCTTGCCTTGGCCGTGGTGCCGCCCATGTCAAACGAGATGAGGTCCAGCCGGCCGGACTGCAGCGCCACAATCGCTGCCGCCACCACCCCCGCCGCCGGGCCCGACTCCACCGCCATGGCCGGCATGGCTATGGTCTCTGCCGCCTCGAGCACTCCGCCGCCCGATCCCATCACATAGAGCCGCGGCAGATCCCTTCGCCGCGTGGCGCCTTCCAAGGCCTCGAGATAGGACGCCAGAATTGGCCCCACGTAGGCGCAAACGGCGGTCGTGCTGGTGCGCTCGAACTCCCTGATCTCCGGCAGCACCTCTGAGGACACATATACCAGCACACCCGGCAGCGCCGCGCGCAGCCTGGCACCCAGTCGCTGCTCGTGCTCCGGGTTGAGAAAGCTGAACAGCAGCGAGACCGCCACGGCTTGCACACGCTGCGCCTTGAGGGCGGCTATCAAGTCAGCAATCTCGCCCTCGACCAACGGTGTGACGACCTTGGCATCGGCCCCGATGCGCTCGGTGATTTCGTAGCGCCGCCGGCGCGGGATCAGCGTAGCCGGCGCATCCTGAAACAAGTCGTAGAGATCGGCGCGCGCCGAGCGACGCAGCTCGAGCACGTCACGGAAGCCCCGCGTGGCCACCAGCGCCGCACGGGCACCCTTCTGTTGCAAAATGGCGTTGGTGACAACAGTGGTCGCATGCGACAGGAGACCGACGTCGCGTGCGGCAAGATCGTAGCGCTGCATCGCCGTATCGAGCGCCGCCAAGACCGCCTCGGCGAAGTTGTGCGGGGTCGTCGGTACCTTGACGACGCCGATCTCGCCCGTCGCGTCGTTGATCAACGCCACGTCGGTAAATGTGCCGCCGATGTCGACCCCTACGCGCCATGCCATCTGTTGCGCTCTCCTCACCTACCTCGCCATCATAGTCGGGATAGAGGTCATTGGAACGCAGGGGCTGCGACGGCAAGCGTTGGGCGGCCGCATTGTCAATCTAGCCCACCTTCAATGTCAGTTTCGCCGTCTGGCCGCTTGGCTGCCGCTCCCCAAATCCCGCACTACTCAACCCAGCATGGAGCAATGGCCATGAAACGGTATATCATCGAGCGCGACATCCCGGGTGTTGGCGGCATGAGCAGCCAACAGCTTGAGCAGGCCGCGACAAAATCGAATGCGGCGCTCGCTGAACTGCAAGGACGGGCGCAATGGGTGCATTCCTACGTGACTGGCAACAAGACATTCTGCATCTATCTGGCTGAAGATGAAAATGCTGTGCGCGAGCATGCCCAAGTGAGCGGCTTTCCCGCCAACAAGATCACCGAGATCCGCACGATCATCGATCCGGTGACCGCGGGCTGACCTCGCGCCTGCCGGCGCAACCGCGCCGGCGGGACGGTCGCAGGAGAAAGTGGATGGGCATGCTCGATGTGACGGTCGTTCTTCTCAACGACAACTATGCGTCGACGGCCATCGGACCAATCGAGGTCTTCCACAGCGCCGGATCGCTATGGCAGGCACTGCACGGCGATGCGCAAAACCCGCGCTTTCGCATCACCGTCGCATCGCTCGATGGTCGGTCCGTGACCAGCCCTTACGGTGTGCGCCTGTTGCCGCGCGTGGCCATCACCAGCGTCAAGAAGACCGACCTCGTCGTCGTTCCGTCCTCGGGTTTGGATTTCGACGACCAATTCCAACGCCATGCCGCGTTGCTGCCCTGGTTGCGCAAGAAAGCCGCGCAGGGCGCCTACATCGCCGGAACCTGCACCGGCGCGGCTTACCTTGCCGAAGCAGGTCTGCTCGACGGACGCGAGGCGACCACCCATTGGGCGACGGCGGACGCATTCCGCCGCCGCTATCCGAAAGTCAACTGGCAGCCAGAAAAACTCATCACCGAGGACAGGCGGGTGCTATGCAGCGGCGGCGTCTATTCATCGATGGACCTCAGCCTCTACCTGGTCGAGAAATTCTGCGGGCACGAGGTGGCGCTGCAATGCGCCAAGGCGCTGCTCATCAACATGCCGCGCACCAAACAATCGGGCTATGCCGTGCTGCCCCTGTCGCGGCCACATGAGGACGATAAGGTGCGCGCGGCTGAGGCCTATATCGAACAGAACTACGCGCGCGACATTTCAATCGAACGCCTCGCACGCGAACTCAACATGAGCCCGCGCAACTTCATCCGCCGCTTCAAAGGCGCAACGGGGCGGCTGCCGGGAAACTACCTGCAGGCCATGCGCGTCGCTGTGGCCAAAGAGATGCTGGAGGATGGCGCCAGATCGCTGCGGGCCGTAAGCGCCGCCGTCGGATACCGCGATGCGGCCTTCTTTCGCGCCGTGTTCAAGCGCTCGACCGGCATGACACCCGGTGAATACCGCGAGAACTTCGTGGGCGTGAGCTGCATAAATCCGCACGCCCCCTCCAAGCGCGCCAGGATCCTGAGCAACGGGGGGGAAACCAGTTCTCGCTCGGCGGGCAGAGCCCCACGGGCGATCCTTGTCCCGGAGCGCGCGCGCAGCCGCACTTGAGCCCCGGGTCAACCAGCGCACCGCTCGCTCTTGGTCGACTGAGGCCGTTTGCGCCAATCCTCGTTGGATCGCGGCTCGTGTAGACATACCGCCTCGAATTGCGAAAGGTCGAGCACCCTCACCCCGTCGAGACAGCTCAAGGACTTCTGCGTTTGGGCCATGGCGCTTGTGCTCCCCGTAGGGGTCCGGCGTGTCGTCGAAATTTTCGCCTTGGCAATGGCCAAGACAAATGCCACGTGCGCAGATCTGCCGTCACACGGTCGCAACCGGAGTTGCCGGCGAGCCGACGGCGCCGGGCAGCCTGAGCGGAGGGGCGGTAAGCAGGAAACGGCTGCGATTATTGCTCCTCAGCCAATCGGCAAGCTCCGACAGCCGCCAGATCTCGCCCAAGTTGACGCCGGTCTTGAAGAGGCAATGATGGTGAAGCGGTAACATCACGCAATCACCGGGCGCCAATGCCGTCGGCATCAGCTCAACGGCGTAGTTGTCTGAGATCAGTGCAACGAGCTTGGTTTCGGTGATCCACTGCTGCAGTCGCACATCGCTGCCGTCAAGACCCGTGCAGCTCGTCTCCAGCGTGTGTTGATCGGGCTTCCGGTTACCCTCCAGAATGATCTCGTCGAAACCCGTCCGCAGCAAGACAAAATCGCCGGCCTCGACCTTGACGCCGTCGGCGGCCATGATGCGCATGAGGTCGTCGTAGCCCACCGCGTGGCGCCTGCGCCCGTAGTGTGCAAACAGGTCGATCATGATCCCACGGCCCTGCAGGCACTTGACCGCCATGTTCTCTGCGCCCAGCGCATTGGCCGACGAGGTGCCCTTAGCCTCCACGAAGTTCCCTGGCAGCGCACCCGCGTCCTTGGCATCGCTGGGGCCGACGAGGTCCACACCCCCGCGGTAACCATTATAGAAAGTGGGCTCGGGCTTGCCCGTGCCATTCGCATCAAACAGAGCACCAACGTGGGCCAACGTGTCCCACTGCGTGGAGTACTGCAGGTGCATGATGACAAGGTCGTCGTTGACGACGTCGATCAAGCCTGGCTGTTGCCATTCGGTGCGGTAGAGCCAATTGGGCTTGTCGGTTCGCACCGAAGGTCGAAGCTGCGGAGGATGCCGGCGCGGGTTCAGAACATTGCCGCCTGGATAGTCGAGCGGCATCGACAGGCAAAACGTCTTGCCTTCCTTGACCTCGGCGATGCCCTGCTTGACCTTGGTCGCAGTAAGTTCATTCATGCGGCCGAGCTGGTCATCGGGACCGTAGTCGCCCCACGTTGAGTTGTCGGGCCGGCGCTGCCATCGCCTCTGCTCTGCCATTGCTCGTTTCCTCCAGACTGTTCTCTCCAAACGGCCCGCTCCCGTGCCAGCCGATGCTAACATCGCACACCCGCCGTGCCAGCCTGCTGGCGGGCGGCAGGATGGAGTGTCGAAAGAACTTCGCCATGCGCGGGAGGTGGGATTGAGTTCCTAGCGGCGCCACCCCAGCTGGGGAGTGGAGCAGGGGATTGACGGTCATCGCTAGGTGTTCCCGACCGGCCCTCAGCTGACACCCAGCTTGCGCTGCAGGGAGGACGAAGAAGTGGTGTACTGGAACAGAAGTTTTTTACCTGGATAGACGATGTGGTAGGCGGCCTGCGCCATCAGTGCCGCTTCGTGGAAACCGGAGAGAATGAGCTTAAGCTTGCCGGGATAGGTGTTGATGTCACCGATGGCGAAGATGCCAGCCTCGCTCGTCGCAAATTTTGCGGTGTCGACGGGAATGAGGTTCTCATTGAGGTTGAGCCCCCAGTTGGCTACAGGGCCAAGCTTCATGGTGAGGCCGAAGAAGGGCAGAAGCCGGCTGCAATCGATGCGCACATCGCCCTCCTTGGCGCGAACGGTGGCGCCCATCAGAATGCCGTTGTCGCCGTGCAGTGCGCTTACCTGCCCAATGCGCAGATCCATCTTCTTGTCGGCCACCAGCACGCGCATCTTTTCCACCGAATGCGGCGCACCGCGGAAGTCGTCGCGCCGGTGAACCAACGTCAGCCGCTTCGCGACCGGCTGCAGGTTGAGGACCCAGTCGAGTGCCGAATCTCCTCCACCAACGATCAGCACATCTTTGCCGCGAAAATCCTCGATGCGACGCACCGCGTAAAATACCGACTTGCCCTCATAAGCCTCGATGCCGGCGAGCGGAGGGCGCTTGGGTGTGAAGGAACCACCCCCCGCTGCGATCACCACCACCTTGGTCAGAAATGCGGCGCCGGTATCGGTGAGGAGCCGGAAGCGGCCACCGTCCTGGCGTTCCAGCGCGTCGATGCGCTGGCCCAAATGGAACGTGGGGGCGAAAGGTTTGATCTGCTGCATCAAGCGGTCGGTCAACTCTTGACCGGTCACGACCGGCAGACCTGGGATGTCGTAAATGGGCTTCTCAGGATAAAGTTCGGCGCACTGTCCACCGGGCTTATCTAGGATGTCGATCACATGCGCCTTGATGTCCAGAAGGCCTAGTTCGAACACCGCGAATAGGCCCACCGGTCCGGCGCCAATGATGACGGCGTCCGCCTCGATCGGCGCTGCCGTGGACCCATTCATGGACACGCCGCCCATTGCACCTTCAGCTGACATCTGAGACTTGCCTTCCTTGCGGGTCGATGGGGCAGCCTCCAAGCACCTACCGCCTCTTGCCGACTGCTGCCGACATATAGTGCTGGACCGAGCAATCCTTATACCCAGCGTCGACAAACATCTCCTGCACATTCTTCGCCGCCTCGCGGCGGTTGGCCGCAGCCGCCACGGCACAGCCGCAGCGGCTCTATGCAACACACAACGGCAAAACACTTCGTTGAGGTCGTGCGTGGACGTCCGTTGGCGCACATCTTTGACACTTTTTTTGCAGGCCTCGACGTCAAGCGGCCCCACCGCGGTTGGGCTGCAGCCGAGTGGGACCCAGCCGCCCATCCCCGGCACGATGCGTGCCGCCAAAAGCCATCTCGATGCCCTGCGCAAACGGCCCCACCTCTAGAACTGTTTCTCCGGCACGCGCAGAACAAGGCCATCAAGCGCGTCGGTCACCTTGATCTGGCAGCTCAGACGGCTGCTGGGGCGCACGTCGAAGGCGAAGTCCAGCATGTCCTCCTCCATCTCGGAGGGGCCGCCAGTCCTCTCAAACCACGCTTCATCCACAAAAACGTGACAGGTGGCGCACGCGCACGCCCCGCCGCACTCCGCCTCGATGCCCTCCACCATGTTCTTCTTAGCCTCCTCCATGACCGTCATGCCGTTCTGGGCATCAACCACCTGCTCGGTGCCGTCCGGTTGGATGAAGGTGATCTTGGCCATAAAGGCGGACTTTCTAGCGGATTGGCGGCCCCGTGCCATGAGGCTCATGGAGGCCTAGCCGGGGTCTGATTGGAACCTGTTCGGAGCCCGGCTGGGCCTCTTTCGCGGCGCGGCAGGTATCGCGGCGCGAGCCGGACGCGGAGTGTTAACGGGCTGCCCCGGCAAATTCAAGCGTTTGCGGGGCGAGGCTGGCTCAGCTGCCGGCAAGCCTGCGGCCGACGAACCGGCTGGCCTCCTCGGCAGCCACGGCAATGGCCACGACCGCCTTCTCGCGCTGCTCTTGCGGGGCTGCAGCAGCGCCGTCCACCTCAATCCTTTCGGCGAACTCCGCACAGCTGGCAAGCCGCCAGGCGCCGACGGCGCAGGCGCAGCCCTTGATGCTGTGGGCGGCGTCCCTCCAGGCTTGGCGCGCCCGTGCGGTGCGCAGTGCCTCTAGATAGAGCGGCATGTGCGCGGCGAAGAGCTGCAGCACCTCGCGTTCGAGTGCGACATTGCCGAGCGTGAAGCGCGCAAGATAAGCCAGATCGACAGCATCGCCCGCCAGCCGGTTCCGAGCCTCGCCCAAACTGCGGGCGAGAAACTTATGTGCCAGTTTTCCAGCCAACGACGTGCTCCTCATCTTGGGCGAGGCGATTCGGTCCGGCTCCGTGCCAGCTCGCCCGAGGGCGGCATGCACGTTGCCTGTGGATCTTGCTTTCCAGTGAATAACCCTTTGTTAATCCGGTCGCCGATCACGCCCTGTGGCACGTCCCATGGTAAATTCTACGCTGGTGATGGCCGAAGCGCTGGGGGCAAATCTTGGTTTCGCCCCATTGCCTACTTAGCTAGGCTGAGGCCAAGGCGCACGGGGGATGCTATGCGCGCCAATCACTTAGAGTTCGGCTGATCACCAGCTTTCAACGCCGCCTGGCTGTGCCGCAGCCGGAAAATGCGTTATGTGTCGGGGCTAAGGGGTTCGGCGCTCGTGGGCGCCGCAATGGAACGGGGAATGGCTCACGACGGCAAGACGCAGCGCGAGGCCAGCGAGCGCCCGCCGCCGAGCGGCGCGCGCGAGCGCATCGAGCCTGCGATTGCGATGCCTTCACTGGGCACCGCTCCGCCCAGCGCGGCGGGTCCGCCGCCGTTCCCCTTGACGGCTCTTGGCTCGCTGAAGCCCGGGGTCCGCGATCACGCCATCTCAGGCAGCCCCGGCCCCGGCCCAGATCCCACGCCCCGACGCCCCGCCAAGCGCCGACCGGCTGGTCCAGCGCGCGCGAAAATCGCCGCCAACGATGACGCACCATCGATCGGCGGCTTGATCTTCTCGCTGCAGCAAAAGCCTTCCAATCGCCCATTTCAGGCCGCCGCCGGAGCCTCGGCGGGATGGCTCGCGGTCGGTGTCATTCTTGCTTGGGCGATGCTTGCCTCAGGTGGACCCGGCTTCTCCGCCCCCATGTTGGTCGGCGCGCTCGCCACCGTGCTCTTGCCGATCGCCCTGTTCTGGTTCCTGGCGATGCTGGTCTGGCGCGCCCAAGAGCTGAAATTGATGTCCTCGGCCATGACCGAAGTGGCCGTGCGACTGGCCGAACCCGATCGCGCCGCCGAACAGTCGGCCGCTTCGCTCGGCCAGGCCGTGCGCCGCCAGGTTTCGTTCATGAACGAGGCGATCTCACGCGCACTCGGACGGGCGGGTGAACTCGAGGCGCTGGTCCACAACGAGGTTGCCGCGCTGGAAAAGTCCTACAGCGAAAACGAGCACAAGATCAAAGGACTGATCCAGGAGCTGGTCGGCGAACGGCACGCGCTGGTCAGCACCACCGACAAGGTATCGGAAACCCTCAAATCGATGGGCAGCGAGGTGCCCTCGCTGATCGAGAAGCTCTCCCAGCAGCAGATCAAACTTGCCAAGATCATCGAAGGCGCTGGCCAGAACCTGATAGCCCTCGAGAACAAGCTCACCAGCGCCAGCGGAAACCTGGAGAGCACCCTTGCCAATCGCACCCAGCAGCTGCAGGCCGTACTCGACGACTATACGGTGGCGCTGGATGCAACCCTCGCCAATCGCGCCGAAGCGCTCGACATGCAGCTCGTCGAGCGCACGCGCGCTCTCGACGCCGCCTTCTCCGAACGCCTGTCGCTGTTCGACTCCTCGATGTTGCGCCAGGCATCCGCCATCGACAACGCCGTCAACGAAAAGGCTCGCGCGCTCACTGCCGCCATGGAAAATCACGTGCGTGCCCTCTCCGATACCCTGGGCAGGCAGGCGAGCAACATCGATCATTCGATGCTCACTGGTATCGACCAGGTCCGCCGCACCAGCGATAGCATCACGCGCCAATCACTCAAGGCCATCGAAGGTCTGTCGAATCAGACCGACGTGCTGCGCGGCGTGTCAGAGACCCTGCTGCAGCAAATCTCCGGCGTAACCAACCACTTCGACAATCAGGGCCAGTCGATCGTCAGCGCCGCCAACGCGCTCGAAGGGGCCACCCTGCGCATCGATACCACACTGCAGAAGCGCCAGGCCGAGCTCAACGACACGCTGCAGCGCATGTCGGGCAAGGCCCAGCAACTCGATGACGTCATGCGCAGCATGCGCTTACAGACGGATGGGCAATCGCAGGCGGTGACCTCCGAATTGGAGCGGCTGCGTGCGCAGGCCGAGGCGCAAAGCATGCGCACGATTGAGGATATGCGCTCCAGAGTTGCGGCCGCGCCCCAGGAAATGACACAACCCCTAAGCGCGGAGGACTTGCGCGTCCATACCGCCACCCGTCAGCCCGTCGTCAATCGGGAAAGTGCTGAGGCCATGCGCAGCGCCCTCAACGACCAGCTGCGGGCGCTTGAGCAGCTCTCAAGCCTTGCCGCGCGCGAGCGCAGCGCGGCATATGCGCCAAGCCCGCTGGCGCCCGGCGCGCCCCTGTCGCTCTCTGGTGCCTACGCCGCACAGGCCGCCGGTGTGCCTCCACCACCGCCGCCACCACCGCATGTGCCACCCGAGGCCAGCGAGCGCTGGTCGCTCGGCGACCTGCTAGCGCGCGCCTCCCGTGACGATGACGGTACGGTGCGCGCACCTATGCTCGACATTGAAGCCATCGCTGGCGCCCTCGATCCCACCACCGCCTCGGCCATCTGGTCACGCTTCCGCGCCGGCCAGCGCGGCATCATGGTGCGCTCAATCTACACGGCCGAAGGGCGATCGAGTTTCGATGAGGTAACCGAGCGCTACGGCCGCGATGCGGATTTCCGCCGCACCGTCGAGCGCTTCCTTGCCGACTTTGAGCGCTTGGTGCGCGAAACCGAGCAGACGAGCCCGCGTGCGGTGCACGATCACCTCGTTTCGGACGCCGGCCGCGTCTACCTGTTTCTTGCCCACACCAGCGGCCGCCTGCGCTGAGGAGCGCCGGCGTTCCGCCACCACTCAGCGGCGCCTCGGCGCGAACGGGTTGTCGCCGCGACGCAGCTTGATGCGGATGGGGACGCCCGGAAGATCGAAGGCCTGGCGCAAGCCATTGGTGAGATAGCGCAAGTAGGCCTGTGGCAGTGCCTCCGCACGCGCGCAGAAGGCGACGAAAGTGGGCGGCCGCGCCGAAGCTTGCGTCATGAAGCGGATTTTCACGCGGCGGCCCTTGGCCGCCGGCGGCGGATGCCGCTCCAGGGCTTCGCCGAGCCACCGGTTGAGGTCGCCGGTGGGCACGCGCCGGTTCCAGACCTCGTAGCTGCGCAACACCTCACGCATGAGCCGCTCCAGGCCCTGCCCCGCAAGCGCCGAGACGGCGACAAGGGCCACACCAGCAACTTGCGTCAGCTTTTCCGCCACGGTTTCGCGCAACTCTCTCAGCGTCCTGTTCTTGTCGGCGACCATGTCCCACTTGTTGACGGCGACAACGAGGCCGCGACCCTCTTCCGCTACGAGGTCGCCGATGGTGAGGTCTTGATGCTCGAAGGGATGCTCAGCGTCGATCACAAGCACCACCACTTCAGCGAAGCGGATGGCGCGCAGGGCATCCATGGCGGCTAGCTTCTCAGCGCTTTCACTCACTCTGGCCTTGCGCCGTAGGCCGGCCGTGTCGAACAGCCGTACCGGCCGACCACCCCAGCTGAAGTCGATGGCAACGGCATCGCGCGTCAGACCCGGCTCGGGCCCCGTGATCATGCGCTCCTCGCCGAGGAGCGCGTTGACCAAGGTGGACTTGCCGGCGTTAGGGCGACCGACGATCGCAAGCCGGATCGGGTGGACCGCAACAGTCCCGCCCTTCCCATCCTCGCAGGAAGCCACATCTGCTTCGGTGGACTTGCGCACGGGTTGCAAACCGAGCGCCGCCAATATGGCCGCGGCAAGTTCTGCCACACCCTCGCCGTGCTCGGCCGAGATGGCGATCGGTTCGCCGAGCCCTAAGCGATAGGCTTCATAAAAGCCCTCTGAACCTGCGCGCCCCTCACACTTATTGGCAACGAGGACCACCGGCCGGCCCCAGTTGCGCACCACGCGAGCGAACGCCGCATCGGCAGGCATCACGCCCTCGCGCGCGTCGAGCACGAAGAGCACAAGGTCAGCGCGCCCGATCGCCGCTTCGCTCTGCGCGCGCATGCGCGCGGCGATGCTGCCAGGTGCCGCCTCTTCCAGGCCCGCCGTGTCCATCAACCGCAAGGCGTGGCCGCCAATCCGCGCCTCACCTTCGCGTCGGTCGCGCGTCAGGCCCGGTGTGTCAGACACCAGCGCAGCGCGCTTGCCCGTCAATCGGTTAAAGAGCGTCGACTTGCCGACGTTCGGCCGGCCAACGATGGCGATGGTGGGGGGCATGTCAGCTCGCGCTGCGCTAGCGTCCGGAAGCGCCGAGCGCTAACCCGAAACACCCGCAAGTGCAACACGGGGAGGCGTCAGTTTAGGGCGATCAGCTTGGCCTTGTCGGTGAACACATACATGCGCCCGCCGGCAACTACGGGGGCGATGTAGACCGGTTGACCCAGATCTTGCTTGGTTTCCACGCGGCCCGTGCCCGCATCGACACCCACCAGCTGGCCCTTGCTCGACGCCAGCCACAGCCGGTTGCCGGCCAACACCGGCCCCGACCACGTATTGCTGCCGGCCAGTTTGACGGTCCACTGGATCTTGCCGTCGCGGCGTGCAATGGCCATCAATTGGCCCGTGGTGTCGACCACGAACACGGTGTCCCCGGCAACCCACGGCGCCTGGCTGCTCGCTACGGTCACCGACCACAAACGCTCACCCGTCTTCTGGGCCGTGGCGATCATGCGCCCGCCATGGCCGACCGCAAACACCGTGCCGCCGTCGATGGCAGGCCGCGCCACGTCGCTCAATGCCGACATGGAGGAGCCCACGTGCGTGCGCGCCAGGGATTCCGACCAAACCGGCCGTCCGGTGGATATGTGCAATGCGACAAGGTCGCCCGTGGGATAGGGAACAACAACGATGTCCCCGTCGACGGCCGGGCTGGCGTTCGAGAGCAGGCTCGCGCGCTCGGGCATGCCCCGGAACGCCCATAATTCGCTGCCGTCGGAACCCGACAGGCAGTACACCTGCCCCTCCTTGGTTAAGGCAAACACGCGCTCGCCCACTGCGGTCGGCGACGCGCGCACCGGAGCCTCGAGGCTCTTTTCCCAAAGCTTGTTGCCGGTCTGGGCGTCAAGCGCCACCACGTAGCCGAAGCCGGTACCGGCGTAGATGCGCCCGCCGTCCGCCGCCAGCCCACCGCCGAAGCCCTCCTGGTCCTTCTCATTCGGCGGCGTGATGGACATGCGCCACACCTCAGTCCCGCTCGAGGCGCTGAACGCCGTGACCCTGCCGCCGGCGTCGAGCGTGTACACTTTGTCTTCGTAGACGATTGGACTTGCGGTGAGCCGACCGTAGAAGCTCGAACCCCGGCCCGCATCCGCACTCCACGCGCTCTGGCCAACGCCGGCTAAGGCAAGGTGCCCGGGCGCGTTGCTAGGGACGCCACCGGGTTCGCTCCACGCATCGTTTTGGCGCGGCGGCGGCAGCATGAGCGGCCTGTCCGCCGCGGCCAAATTGGTGGCCACGCTCTCCTGTTGGATCACTGCCACGCGTTTGCCGGGTAACGGGGTCGGCTTCTCCGCCCATGGATTGATGTCATCAATCTTGGGCAGGCTCGGCATGCTCATGCCGACGAAGGCGTCGGCACAGCCGCTTAGTGCCAGGCCGCACAGGACGAGGGCACCAGCGGCGCCCAGCTCTTTCCTGTTACTGCCGGCAGTGCCCGTCATGGTCGCTCCAGGTCGCCTCTCTCACCTATTTTGTCTTCGCCGGCGCAGTGCCCGAAGTTGGGCCCGATACGGGGCCGGGTGCTGGAGCCGCGGCCTTGTTGTCGCCGGCGGCCGCCTGGGGCTCCGGTGCGGCGGCTGCGCCTCCCGCCAATTCCGCCTCGGTCAACATGGCAAGCATCATACGGGCCCGCTCACCGATGCCAGGCGGTGTGCCGCGATCGCCTAGGAGGCGCTGCAATTGCGTGCGCGCCTCCTCCGCCTTGCCGGCCTTCTGCGCCGCCAGACTTAACAGCTCACGCGCACTAAACCGCCAGGGATTGCCGTCCGCCGCCAGATCGTTGAGCCGATTCTGCATTTCCGTCCAGTCGGCGCTGTCAAGCCGTAAGGTGGCGGCTTGCAGCCGCGCAAAATCGGCGAGCAGGGGGTCAAGCCCCTTCGCCTTGGCAATCGCCTCGTAGGCAGCCAGGGCTTCTGCCCCCCTGCCGGCCTGCCTATCGGCGGCCGCGAGCCGCAACCGGGCAAGCGCGGCGTAGCCGGCGGGCGCACTCGATTGGATCTCCTCCAGTGTCCTCTGCGCCTCGGCGGTCTGATTCTGGGCGGCTTCCCGGGCTGCCGCCGTAAAGCGCGCTCCGGCCGCCTCAGCAGCAGCCGTTCGCTGATACTCAAAATACTTGAAGCCGCCGATGCCAATGATGATAAGGGCAGCGGCGGCGATCAGGTAGGTGCCGTAGCGCTCCCACAACTTGAGCAGCTGCTCACGTCGCAGCTCTTCATCGATCTCTCTGGCCAGGCTATCGCGTTGATCCGTCATGCTGCGTTCTTCTCTGGGCTGCACCTGTAGCGTGCGCGCGAAGTGTAGTCGCAAAATAGCGCGCGCCGCCGCCCACTGAAAGGGTGCGCCCGGCCGAAGCGGTGCAGGAGCGACATTGCCTGCCAGTTTCCGGCTTTTTTGCGGCTCCGAGCTGCCTGGCTGCCCTTCATCAGCTGGAGCCGCGGCGGGCTGGCGCCTGGGATTGATGGGCAGGCTGGCGCACGGGGATGGACCCGGCCACGGCCGGCCCCTGGGGGATGCCAACCACCAAACCTCCAGTCCGGTTTGCACGCGGCGCGCCACGCTGGTCCGTGGGGAACGCTCGCCGCGGCTGATCCGCTCGAGAGCCTAAAGCTGCCGCTCACGTCTTCCCCACCAGGCGCTCGCCCGTGAACTCCAGGCTGCAGAAACTGCCACCCTGAAAGAAATCGCCGATGGGGTCGGGCTTGAGCCTGGCCTGCTCGGCCATGGCGTGCTCACGGTAATCTTCGGCCCGTCCCGTAGGGCGATAACCGTAGTCGTAAGCCCTGTGGTTATCCCACCAGCCGCGCTCATTTGAGGAGCACCCGTAGAAGATCTCAAAGCGCAGGTCCGGGTGCTCGAGGCCGATGTGGATGAGTTGGGCAAGGTCCTCGGGCTTGAGCCAGATCGCCAGCCTGCGCTTGTCGATCGGCATTTCACCCACATTGCCGATCCTGAGGCATAGCACTCGCAGCCCGTGCTTGTCGGCATAGAGCGCGCCCAGCGCCTCGCCGAACGCCTTGCTGACGCCGTAGCGCGAATCGGGTCGCACCGCGACATTGACGCCAATGTGGTGGTGGCGCGGGTAAAATCCCACTGCATGGTTGGAAGAGGCAAACACGATGCGCTTGACCCCCTTGCGGCGCGCGGCCTCGAAGAGATTGTAGCAGCCGATGATGTTGGACTGCAGGATCGTCTCCCAGGGTCCCTCGACGGAGAACCCACCCAAATGGATCACCCCGTCGACCCCATCGACGGCTCGCTCCACGTCCTCGAACCGGGCAAGCTCGGCCGGCACAAATTCCTCATCGGCACGCAGATCAGCCGGTTCTTTGACGTCGCTCAGCCGCAACTCCGGATAGACCGGTTTGAGGATCTTGCGCAGCCGCGTGCCGATGTCGCCCGCGGCGCCCGTGAGCAGAATGCGTGCCATCTGGAGCCTCCTCTCCTCTATGACCCTGCTTGATTGTTGCGTGTGGGAACCCCTGGCGTCGGATCAGTCCTGCAAGCGACCCTCGCTGAGCCTGCGGTAGCGCTGCAAGCTGCGGGTCAGGTGCGTGCGCATGGCCTTGCGTGCCTCTGCCGGTTGCCTGCTGCGGATGGCGGCGTAAATGCGCCCATGCTCCTTCTGAATGCCGATCAAGTACCGGCGCTGCGACTGCGGGGTTCCGACTGACACGCGCACACTCTGACGGGGAATGACGTGGCGGCCCAGAAACTCGAGCAGCTCGGCGAACCTGGGATTGGCAGAGGCCGCCGCAATGGCGCAATGGAAGGCGAAGTCCTCATTGATCGCACCCTCGCCGCGCGCAATCGCGGCCTCGATGGCGCGCAGTGCCCGGCCCACCGGCGCGAGCCGGTCTGATGTGATGCGCTCGGCCGCCAGCGCCGCCGCCTCCACCTCGATGGCGAGCCGCAATTCCATTACTTCCAAGACGTCGCCGATTGAGCTCAGGCCATCGGGATCGATGCGGAAGGGCACCCGGCTTGCGTCGGCGGCGACGAAGGCGCCAGAGCCCTGACGGGTTGTCACCAGTCCCTCTGCACGCAGCGCCGCCACTGCTTCGCGCACCACCGTGCGGCTGACGCCCATTGCCTGCATCAGAACCTGCTCGGTGGGCAAGCGCGCGCCTGGCGGCAACCGCCCCTTGCGGATCTCCGCGGTGAGGCGCGCAACCGCCTCCTCGGTCAAGTTGCGCTGTGGGCGCAGCGGGCGGAGCAGTGCAAGCTTGTCAGGCCCACGCGGGGCGGCTAGGGTCGGTAGTCGTCGGGTCATCGTACAACTTCTAGCGCCGATGGCGCTTGCGTTCAACCGCCGAGGCGGGGACGATGCTTCGCGACACAATCGCCAGAAAGCAGGCTGCAGTCCAGCAGGAGGAAGCGCATGGACAGAAGATCAGTCGTGAAGCTCGGTTTGGCGGGATTGGCAATGGGTGTGGCCCGCCTGCCCACGGCATCAGCCCAAGGCAAGCTGGTGCTCAAGGCAACGGACGTGCATCCCCTGGGTTATCCGACGGTAAAAAGCTCGAGGCCGCCACCAATGGCCGCATCAGCGTCCAAATGTACCCCTCCATGCAGCTCGGCGGCGAAAAAGAGATGATCGAGCAAGCCCAGGTGGGGGCTTTGCAGATCGCCCGCATCAGCGTCGGTCCCATGGGCCCGATCGTCCCGGAGCTCAACGTCTTCAACCTGCCCTTCATGTTCCGCGACAACGCCCATGGAAAAGGTGATCGACGGCGAAATCGGCGATGAACTCTTAAGGAAACTTTCCGAGCACCCAACCGCCGGACTAATGGGCCTGTGCTGGATGAACGCCGGCAGCCGCAATGTTTACAACAGCAGGCACCCCATCAAGACGGTGGAGGACCTCAAAGGACTGAAGATCCGCATGATGGGCAACCCCGTGTTTGTCGACACCATGAACTCGCTCGGCGGCAACGGCGTAGCCATGGGTTTGATCAACTGGTCAACGCCATGCAGACGGGTCGTCGACGGGGCCGAGAATAACGAGCCTAGCTACGAGAGCGGTCAGCACTACCGCTATGCCAAGTACTACTCCAAGACCGGGCACCTCATCATCCCGGAGATCCTCGTCTACTCCAAAAAGAGCTGGGAGACGCTTTCCAAGGACGACCAGGCCCTCATTATGAAGCTAGCCAAGGAGGCGCAGCAGGACCAGCGCAAGCTTTGGTTCCAGCGCGAACAGGAATCCCTAAACCAGATGAAAGAGGCGGGTGCCGAGGTCAACGAGGTGGTCGACCGCAAGCCGTTCCAAGCGGCGGTCAAGCCGGTTTGGGACAAGTACGGCGTCCAGCACGCAGCACTGATCCAGCGCATCCAAGACGTAAAGTAAAGCTCTCCGTCACTTAAATGAGCCGGCCGCTCTGTCGCGGGACGTGGCCGGTTCGCCGGTTCGCAGGAAGAACAACAATGAAGGCCCTATACCTCCGCGCCATGGATGAAATTCATCGCGCCTGCCTCGTCATCGCCGGTGCGTGCCTGGTGATCATAGTCATGATCATTCCGTATGGGGTTTTCTGCCGCTATGCGCTCAACAGTGCAGCATCGTGGCCCGAGCCAATGGCGGTGCTGCTGCTGATCGTGCTCTCGTTCCTTTCCGCCGTCGTTTGCTATCGCGAATATTTGCACATCGGCGTCGGCGTGCTGCCAACCCTCCTGCAAGAACCGGCCAAGTCCTACCTTGGCTGGTTTCTCGAGCTCTGCATGCTGGCGACGAACCTCTTCATGCTGACCTGGGGCATCAAACTCGTGCAGATCACGTGGCATCAAGCCATTCCCGAGTTTCCCGCGTTGTGGGTGGGCCTCACCTATCTACCGATCCCAATCGGCGGACTGCTCACCTCACTTCGTGATCGAGCGCTGCATGACCCGCAAATTCTTCGCCGAGCCTGAGCCCGACACCGTCAGTCAACTCTCGACGGAATAATGGGGAGCGGGCACACGTCATGGACGTCTTCATTCTCATCGGCAGCTTCACCATCGTCTGCCTCATGGGCATGCCGGTCGCCTATGCGCTCGGCATCGCCTCCATCCTAGCTGCGTTGTGGGTCGGCATTCCATTGGAAGCCGTGATGCTGAAGGTCTCCGGCGGGATGAGCGGCTTTTCCCTGCTGGCGATCCCCTTCTTCATCCTCGCAGGTGCGATCATGGCCGTCGGCGGAATGGCCGAGCGCCTGGTCAACCTTGCCAAGGTGTTCGTCGGCTTCATCCGAGGCGGCATGGCGCTGGTCAACATCCTGGCCTCGACCATGTTCGGCTGCATCTCGGGATCTTCGGTCGCCGACACGGCCGCCGTGGGCTCGGTGATGATCCCGCAGATGATCAAGAACGGCTATCCGCGGCTGTTTGCCGTCAACGTCACGATCTCGGGCTCACTGCAACCCCTCCTCGTGCCCCCATCGCACAACATGATCATTTATTCGATCGCCGCCGGCGGCACCATCTCGGTGGCGCATCTGTTCATGGCTGGCATCATTCCAGCCCTCCTGCTCGGGCTTTCGCTCATCATCTTGGTGCTCATCATCGCCCAGCGCCAAAGCTTCCCCAAGGGCGAGATCGTGCCCCTGCGCCAGGCCCTGAGGATTGCCCTCGATGCAGTGTGGGGCATGATCACGGTCGCAATCATCCTTGGTGGGATCCTTTCCGGCATCTTCACCCCGACTGAGGCCGGCGCTGTTGCCGTCGTCTACGCGTTCTTGGTCACCATGTTTGTATATCGCGACGTCAAGTGGAGCGAACTGCCAAAACTGATCGCCCGCGTAGTGCGCACGGTGGGCATGGTCATGATCATGATCGGCTTCTCGATCGCCTTCGGCTACATGATGGCGATCATGCGCGTCCCCGCTATGGCCACGCAGTTCTTTGTCGACATCTCCAGCGACAGGTTCATGTTTCTCTTGTGGGTCAACATCTTGCTGCTGGCGCTCGGCACGTTCATGGATCTGGCTCCAATGCTGTTGATCTGCACGCCAATTTTTCTGCCCGTCATCAAGGCGTTCGGCATCGATCCGGTGCACTTCGGCATCATCATGATCCTGAACTTGGGCATTGGCCTGCTGACGCCGCCGGTGGGACCGACCATGGTGGTGGGCTGCGCCATCGGCCGCGTCAGCATGGAGGCCGTCTCGCGCAGTATCCTGATCTTTTATGTGCCGATGGTGATCGTGCTCCTGCTGGTAACCTACATCCCAGCATTGACGCTGTGGCTCCCTTCGGTGGTGCTGAAATAACAACACCCCCGTCTTGGCACCGGCCGGAAGGCTAGCGCCTTAGCGACACTGCATGTGCAGAAGGTGATCCGTCGCGACAACCTGCTTGCCAACGTGCGGCGACAAGGCGAGCACCTGACGCGACGCCTGAACGAGCGCTTTGGCAATCATCACCATGTGGGCAACGTGCGCGGCCGCGGACTATTCCAGGCCATCGAGCTCGTGCTCGACCGCACCAGCAAGACCACCTTCGAGCCCCAGCACAAGCTCCATGCCCGCATCAAGAGCCACGGCATGGCACGCGGCCTGATGGTCTATCCGATGGGCGGCACTGTTGATGGCATCCACGGCGACCACGTGCTGCTGGCACCGCCCTTTGTCGTCAGAGAGGATGACATCGACACCATCGTAGAGCTTTGAGCGACGCATCGATGCGGCCATCGCAACCTTGCCCGGCGGCCAAGAGACGGGGGTAGCATCCGCCCATCCCGGGATATCGCCGCAGAGGATGACACCAGCGTGATGCCCTCGCGCTCGGCGCCAGGGCAACGGTCGACGTGGGGCTCGCCGAAGCCGCATCGGCGATGCGTCCGGGGACAGGCCATGCCGCGCCCGCCGGCTGAGCCGCCACCCAGCCGCACGACACAGGCCTCAGGAGCGCCGGTACACGCGGCGCTCAGGGTGAAACACGCTGGCGTCGTTTCCCGCGCAGCTATGGCCCAAGGATGATCGCTGCAAGGGGGTCAGGCGCGCTCAGCATGGGGTAGTGGCCGGTGTCAAGCACATGCCAGCGCGCCTTAAGCTTGTCGGCGGCGCGGCGGATGTGCGCCTCTCCCGGATTGGGCGCGCGGCTACAGTAAAGCACGTCGGCATCCCACGTCTGAGCCCAGAACCGCTCGAGTTTCACGGGGCGGCTGTAGACGAGAGCGGGATGGAGCGTGACGCGATCGGAGGCCCAAGCGCGCACGCCCGGATCGAGGTCGGCGAACAGGCGTGCGACCGCATCCTCGCGCGTGGGCCCGCGCGCCAATGGCGTCACGACCGCTGTGGTCGGACGCTTGACCACATCGAGGATGCTCTCGCCATCAAGGAGGGCGAGCGCGTCGGCAAACACCAGACGGCCGACCCGGTCGCGGGCTTGCTCGGCAGCACAGGCCATTACCATGCCACCGCTGGACGTCCCCACGAGCACGGCGTGCTGCAAATCATAGTAGTAGAGCAGCTTGGCGATCTCTTCCCCGTGCGTTTCTGTGCTAATGCCCGCGCGCAGCTGATGGGCCCGCTCGGCGCAGCCCTCAAGCGTGGGAGTGAGCACGTTGTGACCTCTAGCCCGCAAGCGCTCGGCGACGAATTTCCAGATCCATCCGCCCTGATAGGCGCCGTGAATGAGAACGAAGTCGGTCACGCCCTTACTCCCCCGGTGCTGTCCCCTGATGGCACGCCGCGCAGTGCCGGACGCCAAGCGCACTTATGAACGACGCCTTGGTACCAGTCCTCGTCCTTGAACAGAGGGCAGGCATGCGTGGG
Source organism: Hyphomicrobiaceae bacterium (assembly GCA_036558085.1). Taxonomy (GTDB): domain Bacteria; phylum Pseudomonadota; class Alphaproteobacteria; order Rhizobiales; family Hyphomicrobiaceae; genus AWTP1-13. Next base: position 40,354 of record DATBGH010000021.1, on the reverse strand, counting down.
GACTTGAGAGCCTACATTCCCCCACCACAGGCGAATGCGCTAGACTGCACTAGGCAGCAATCTAGCCAAACCAGGGCAGCGGTCATCATGCACACGCTCAAAATCGGCGACGTCACCATCACCAGCATCATCGAACGCGACGGGCCATGGCGCAAGCCCGAGGACATGTTTCCTGCCTATGATGCCGAGCTCGGCCGTCGCCATCTCGCCGACATGGACCCCGTGGTGTTTGATGCCGCTTCTGGTCGCATGGTCATCACCTACCAGACCTTTCTCGTCCGCACTCCCAAACACACGGTCCTCATCGACACCTGCACGGGCGAGGACAAAGGGCACCCTCCGCCCTTCGATTTTCCCAAGCAGCCCTGGCTCGACAATTTCAAGGCCGCTGGTGTGGGCTTCGCGGACGTCACGCACGTGTTTTGCACACATCTGCACATAGACCACACCGGCTGGAACACGATGCTGCGCAATGGTCGTTGGGTGCCGACGTTTCCAAATGCCAAGTACATCTTCCACAAGGGCGAATACGCCTACTGGGAGGAGTTGACCAAGCAGGGCGCTAATCCACCTGGCAACGTGTGGACCTACAATTGCCGACCAATCGTTGATGCCGGTCAAGCGCTGCTGGTGGACGATACCTTTGCGCTCGACGACACATTTTCGCTCACGCCAACACCCGGCCATTCGCCGCACCACTGCTGCGTCGACATCCGCTCCAAGGGTCAGCACGCCGTCGTGACGGGCGACATGATGCATCACGCGTTGCAATGCCGTGAGCCCGATTGGTCAACCATCTTCGATACCAACAAGGAGGAGGCGGCCCGGTCGCGCCGCCGCTTCCTTGGCAAAGTCGCCGACACCAGCACGCTCGTCTTGCCAATCCATTTCCCCAGCCCCACAGTCGGCCGCATTGCCCCCGACGGCCAGTGCTTCCGCTACAATTTCGTGCGCTGATGCGCTATTCTCGGCACGTGCTTGAGGATCCATCATCGGCTACAGCCGAAGCGGCGCCGTTCTGGCAGACCAAGCCGCTGGAGGCGATGACGCGTGCTGAGTGGGAATCGCTCTGCGACGGCTGTGGCCAGTGTTGCCTGCTCAAGGTGGAAGACGAGGACAGCGGCAAGGTCTTCCTGACCGAGCTCGCCTGTCGCCTTCTCGACCTGCGCTCGTGCCGCTGCCGCGAGTACGCGACCCGGCATGCGCGAGTGCCAGACTGCGTAGTCATCAGTCCAGACGCTGTGCGCCAGATCGGGTGGTTGCCGGAGACGTGCGCCTACCGGCGCCTTGCCGAGGGCCGCGATCTTGAATGGTGGCATCCCCTCATATCCGGCGATCCGGAGACGGTGCACCATGCTGGGGTGTCGGCACGCGGCTGGACCAGAAGCGAGGAAGGCGTGCGGCCAAGCGCGATCGCGCGCTATATCATCGGCGAGGCCGGCTGATGGGCAAGGTCTCGGCCCGAAAGAGCACGCACTTCGCTTGGTGGCAGGGCACGCAGGCAAGTTCATGAGCGTGCTATGGTCGGCTGCGAGTAGCTCTAATTCACAATCCAGGATTGATCCCTGATGAGTGCGAAGGGTCCATACCAGGGCGCAATCGACTGCGATATCCACCCGCGCGTGCCCACACCGCACACGCTCGCCCGCTACATGGACGACCACTGGCGCGATTGCGTGGAGGTGCGCGGCATCGAGACCTGGGATACGATCTCCTATCCCCCAAACGCTCCGCTCACCAGCCGCCCCGACTGGCGCCAGGCCGGTGCGGACGCCGAACCGGCAAGTTTCGCCAAGGCGACACTCGACCACTTCGGCTTTGCACACGCCATCTGCAATTCCTTGTTCGCAGTGCAATTCTTCCGCGATGAGAACCTGGCTGGGACCTTTGCCCGGGCACTCAACGATTGGTTAGCGGCCGAATGGCTGGACAAGGACCCGCGCCTCAGGGGCTCGGTCGTGCTGCCGATCCAATCGGTCGAGCGATCGGTCGATGAGATTGAGCGACGCGCCGCCGACCGGCGGTTCGTTCAGGTCCTGCTCCTGGCTATGGGCGAACACCCGCTCGGCAAGTCCATGTACTGGCCAATCTACGCCGCCGCGGAGCGGCATGGCTTCACCGTCGGCATTCATGCCGGCAGCAGCTACCATCATGCGCTAACCAGCTCCGGCTGGCCCAGCTACTACCTGGAGGACTACGCATCCCAGGCGTTGGGTTTTCAAGCGCAGCTGGCAAGCCTGATCTGCGAGGGTGTGTTCGTCAAATACCCCAAGCTTAAGGTTGTATTGATCGAATCGGGTGTCACTTGGCTCCCGCCATCCCTCTGGCGGCTCTCCAAATTCTGGCGCGGCGTGCGCCTCGAGGTACCTTGGCTCGACCGCTCGCCTGAGCAATTTGCCCGCGACCACATCCGCCTGACCATCCAACCCTTTGACGCGCCGGCCTCGCCGGCGCACATTGGCCGAATCATGGATCAGCTGCAGTCAGACGAGATGCTGCTTTTCGCGACCGATTTTCCGCACTGGCAATTTGCCGACGATGCGGTGCTGCCCGCCGGCGTTTCGCCCGCACTTGCCCGCAAGATCTTGATCGACAATCCGCTCGCCGCCTATCCGCGTCTTGGGAGGCCATGATGCTTGACGCCCCGCTTGCCCCAGAACTCCAAACCGAGGCCGGCCGAATCAAACGTGAGACCCCATCGCGACTCAAGATCATCGACGGGGACGTGCATCCGGCACCCCGCGCTATCGACGACATCAAGGCCTTCCTGCCGCAGCGCTGGCGCGAGCATCTGGAAATATACGGATCTCGCCGCAGGCTCGGCATGACCTATGAACCCTATCCGAAGTCTGCGCCGCGCGCGTGCCGACGCGACGCCTGGCCCGACGGCGGCGGCAACCCTGGATCAGACCTGGCCCTGATCCGCTCGCAGTATCTCGATGCCTACGGCATCGAGTACGGCATCCTAGGGCCGCTCGGTCTCACCGGTCACAGCGAGCTCAACCAGGAATTTTCCGCTGCGCTCACGTCCGCGGTCAACGACTGGCAAAAGGAATATTTCGCCAAACCTGAACCGCGCCTCAAAGCGGCAATCGTACTACCCTCGGAGAACACCCAAGCCTCCGTCGCAGAGATCGAACGCTGCGCCAACGACCCCGTCTACGCACAAGTATTCATGCTGACACGCACGAGCGAACCTCTCGGCAGCCATCGCTATTGGCCAATCTATGCCGCGGCCGAGCGGCACAACCTCCCCGTCGGCCTACATGTATTCGGTTCGGGTGGCCATGCGTACTCGGGAACGGGCTGGCCGTCCTATTACGTCGAGGAGGGCGCAGGCCACGCCACCTCATGCCAAACGACGGTCACCAGCCTGGTCATTGAAGGAGTGTTCGAACGATTCCCACGGCTCAAAGTGGTATTGATCGAGGGTGGCTTCGGTTGGCTGCCGGCGCTCGCTTGGCGTTTGGACAAACTCTTCGAACGCTTGCGCAGCGAGGTGCCCCACCTCAAGAAGAGGCCGTCCGAGTACATTCGCGAGCACATCTGGGTGACGACGCAGCCCATGGAGGAACCACAGGACCGCAAGCACCTCTTCGATGTCATGGAGTGGATTGGCTGGGATCGCCTGTTGTTCGCCTCCGACTACCCGCATTGGGACTTCGATGATCCCTTCCGCGCTTTCCCCGCCGGCTTATCCCAGGAACGACATCGCCAGATCCTCGCGGGTAACGGCCTCGCCGTGTATCGGCTCAGATAAGGCTTTCATTCCCCCGCACAGCCGCGGGGTTGAAAGCCCAACCCCGTTCCGCGATCCGCCCAAAGTCAGTTCCAGGCGACCAACGCCGCAACACCAGCCATGCCCCGCCACGTCGTCGCCACAGCCGCCGAGATCCCGCCGGGGTCGCGCAAGCTGGTGAACGTGGCGGGACGCGACATCGTCATTTTCAACATCAAGGGCGAACTCTTCGCACTCTCCGACAAGTGCCCGCACAAGGGCGGGAGCCTGTCGCGCGGCAAACTCGCAGGCGCCGTCACGTCCTCCGAGCCAGGCAAGTATCACTACTCGCGACCCGGTGAGATCATCCGCTGTCCCTGGCATGCCTGGGAGTTCGACGTCCGCACGGGCCGCTCCTGGTGCGACCCCCAGCGCATGCGGCTCGTGAACTACGCCGTCTCAGTGGAACCCGGAGCAAAGCTTGTGGAGGGCCCGTACACGGCCGAGACGTTTGCCATCACCATCGAAGACGCCTACATCGTTGTTGAAACAAAATGATCGCGCCCCGCGCTGGGCCGCGAGCCCTTCGCGTTCGGGCGCGGCCGTGGAACCCGGATCGCTGCTCCGCACCAGGATGCGGTAGCTAAACTAGGCCGCAGATGCGTGCATAGCGGCCATTGCACACGGCGGGCCCAGGAAACCGACCTGGACCCGCACGCGACATGCAGCATCAGTCGCCAACACAATCGTAGTATCGGTTCCACCAATAAGAGCTACCAGTCGCAACAGCGCGCCGGTAGTAATAGCCGCAACCGCCATACGCATAGGTATCATCGTAATAGCCGTAGGGCGCGTAACCGAACGCACGGCCGCGGCGGAAGTGTCGGACATGGCGTCCGTCACCGCCACTGATGTGCCCGCGATTGACAGAGGCGCGAGGCCCCGATCCACTGAAGGCCCGGCCTCCCGAACGGATGCTGCCGCCGCCCGCGACCCCGCTACCGACGGAGGCGCCTCCAGCACGTCCGCCGCCAAACCCAGCGCCACCTCCACCACCTCCGCCCCCACCACCTCCGGCCCCACCACCTCCGGCCCCACCATGCCCCCCCTTCTGGGCCGCCACCGGCTCAAAGGCTCCCGACAACGCCAGAGCGGCGATGCTTGCCACGGTCGCCGTCACCCAACAGGTTCGCTTCATAATGACCTCCAGGCATTTCGCTCGTTTTCTCTGGGGGTCAAGCAAAGAGCCGCCCCGAGGGTTCCCGCCCGGGACACCACTTCGCCTCGGGCGAACATCACAGCACAGCGAACGAGCCCTAGCTGCGCCGGTGCTGCGCATTTTTGGAGCCGCATTTTTTGCGTAGCGGCGAGAGTCACCCATGGCACGTGCCTGTGCCTCAAGGGCGTCACCTCAGACGTGCTCGCCATCGCTACCGGCGCGGTGGACCGCGCCCAACTCCGCAACCCAAATCTTGGGCATTTTCAATACCTCCTTGTTTGGCGTGATCCTCAAGGTCAAGCTACGTCCCTTGCGGGCTGGCTCGCCAACTGGGATAGAGATCAAGTCTCAGCATCCGGCCAGCACGCCGTAAGCTTGGCCAGTCCAGCCGTCCATTCGCGGGAGCTTTGCCATGCAAGACAAGACATCTGTGCGAGCCAAGGCCGCATCGTTCAACTGGGAGGACCCTTTCCTCCTCGAGGATCAGCTTTCCGCCGATGAGCGTGCCATCCGCGATACCGCTCGCGCGTACGCGCAAGACAAGCTCGCTCCCCGCGTGATCGAGGCCTACCTCGAAGAAAAGACCGACCGGAGCATTTTCTGCGAGATGGGTGCACTCGGCCTGCTCGGCGCCACCTTGCCCGAGCAATACGGCTGTGCAGGCGCCAATTATGTGTCCTATGGCCTGATCGCCCGCGAGATCGAGCGCGTCGATTCCGGGTATCGCTCCATGAACAGCGTGCAATCCTCGCTCGTGATGTATCCGATCTATGCCTACGGCTCAGAAGAGCAGCGGCGCAAGTATCTGCCGCGGCTGGCCTCCGGTGAGTGGGTCGGATGCTTCGGCCTCACTGAGCCAGACGCCGGGTCCGATCCCGGCTCCATGATCACCCGCGCGGAAAAAATCGCCGAGGGCTATCGCCTCACCGGCACCAAAATGTGGATCTCGAATGCACCGATCGCGGATATCTTCGTCGTGTGGGCCAAGTCGGCAGCACACGATGGCGCCATTCGCGGCTTCATCCTGGAAAAGGGCATGCCGGGACTAGCCGCCCCTAAGATTGGCGGCAAACTTAGTTTGCGCTGCTCCATCACTGGCGAAGTGGTCATGGAAGGCGTGGTAGTACCCGAAGCCAACCTGTTGCCCAACGTCTCAGGACTGAAGGGACCCTTCGGCTGCCTCAACCGCGCCCGCTACGGCATCGCCTGGGGGGCCATGGGCGCGGCCGAGGACTGCTGGCATCGCGCCCGCCAGTACACGCTCGAGCGCAAGCAGTTCGGCCGGCCCCTCGCCGCTACCCAGCTCGTGCAAAAGAAGCTCGCCGACATGCAGACCGAGATCGCACTCGGCCTGCAAGGTGCCTTGCGGGCGGGACGCCTGCTCGACGACGGCAAGGCAGCACCCGAGATCATATCCATCGTCAAGCGCAACAATTGCGGCAAGGCGCTCGATATTGCGCGCACTGCACGCGACATGCACGGCGGCAACGGCATCCAGATCGAGTATCACGTCATGCGCCACGTCGCAAACCTGGAGACCGTCAACACTTACGAAGGCACGCACGATGTGCATGCGCTGATCCTCGGCCGTGCACAGACAGGGCTGCAGGCGTTCTTTTAGGTTAGCGGGCCTCTTATCTCCGCCGTTGTGCTGCCTGCTGCACGTTCCACCGCCTCCGAACCGCGGCCGATATCCGCAAGGCGTCAACATCGCGGTGTCGCGCTCCAAAACAGCCCGCCACCAAAAAGGCTGCGCGTACTCGCACTCCCGTGGGATGTCTAGTCACTTCCAAGGGGATCGAACTGAGCGCGCGCCAGGGCGCAGTGGGACGAAGGATCGCATGCAGACGCTGGACGATGAGCGCTCGCCTGGAAGCGGTGTGAGCCTTGATCGCTTTGCGAAGCGCCAGGGCCAAACTTCGGCGGATGTGATGATGTCGCATGTCTCATTACCGTGTCGAGAGGCAGGGAGGGGGATCACGGTTCGCGACGGGCGTAAAGGTCCCAGTGAAACTCGTGCACATCCCTTTGCGAAATTACAGCGCCCGCATCGTTCGAGCGTTCGACATTGCAGCAATCATCGCCTGCCGACGGGCCCGCAGTTCCAGGACAACAGCGTCTGATCGGTAGCGACGAGTTGCAAGGCGAAGACAGCACCACGCCCAGCAAGACCACACTTGGGAAGCATTGCGAAGTTGCTGGCGCCGAGCCGTGCCATCGGCAATCGGCCAGCAAATCACGCGCATTGTGAACCACACTGTAAACGGTTAGAGACAGGCTGCGGGGCTGGGGCCACACTCCGAACGGATCCGCTCGGGTGGGATTGGCGCACTCCGGTCGAAACTCGTCACCAAGGGAGAAATCCATGCTTGCCCCCCAATCCATCCTCGCCTGGATCGTGATCGGTGCTGTCGCAGGATGGCTGGCTGGCCTCCTTGTCAAGGGTTACGGGTTTGGCCTCATCGGCAACATCGTCGTAGGCATTCTCGGTGCAGGCGTTGCGGGGCTACTTGCGCCGCGTCTTGGGGTGCATACGGAATCGTTTGGTGGCAACATCGTCGCGTCCCTGCTAGGCGCTCTGGTGCTTCTCCTGCTCGTCGGGCTGGTGCGAAGAACCTGAGCTCGAATTGCCCGCACCGCAGTTTTGGTGCAAGCGACGCAAAGAGAGCGCGGACATGCGCGATCAGGTGGTGCGCGATGGCGGAAGTGATTGGCTAAGCTTCACTTCGGCCGACGCGAAGGCAAAAGCGCGGGCCGCCCCCGTCATCGCCTGATCGTTCCAGGCCATGGTCAAGGGCGCCAGCAATCGCGCGTTCTTGAGTGGACCCGCCAGGTTGGGCGACAGGTCAATCAATCGATTTCTTCTGCGGATCGTCCCCGACCATAGGCATCAAGCCTGACCGCATAGTCCAGTTGCTGAGGCTACCGAGGAGGGCCATCCTTGCGCAAGCAACACCGCTATCCCCGGCTGTTCGCTAGGCGAGCTCATCCGTTCCGTCGGCCTATGCTGGGTCGGCGGGATTGCGCATCCCCCATTGACGTCGCTCACCAAGCTTGAGCCACGCTTGGCCCATGGCGGCACTAATCGCCAATAACCTCGTGCATGATGGTCTGCTCGTTCGGGCCATATCGCGGGAACGGCTCTCGCCTATCAAGGCCGTGTCGTGCCATACACCGGCGGAAGGCGCACGCGTTCGCAACGTCGCAAATCTGCCGCCGAGAAATCGTCTAGGTTCAGGGTTGGCAACCGCACCCGTCATTTGCTTTCGCCTGCGCCGCTAACCAAGATCGCAGATCGGAGACGCCATTGGCTGAAGTCTATCGAGCGAGCGGCCCAGGCGACGTGGAGACCATGCGAGCAACCGCGCAGCTGTTGGGGGTCGACATCACTATCCTGCACCGGCAATCACCCCACGAGGGAACCGAAGAGATTGCCATCCATCTGCGCACTCTTCCGAGCTTTGCAGCATTGCACCGCTCGATGGAGACCTTGCATCCATGGGTGTTCTGGCTCGAGGCCAGCCGGCTCGTTTGGGCACCGTGGTTGGCAGCCGCGCACATGGTGTTGGCTGCTGTTCAAGCCCCAGTGTCAGCAAGGGAGCACCCCCCTGGCGTCGCCGACAAGGGATGATTGCCGCTCGAGTGGGCGGGATGCGAGCGCTGCGCGATGGCGTTACTGAGGGACCGTCATGAGCTCGAGGAGATGTTGATCGGCCGTCCGGAAGTACACGCCCTTGCCGCCACCCCAATGGTTGAGCTTGCCGTCCTCGGCGCTCCAGGGGCTGCTGCCATGGGCCAGTCCCGTCTTCTGTACGCGATCGAAGATGGCATCAAACTCCGCATCGGAGACATGGAATGCGTAATGATGGCTTTGGAAATCCCGATCTTCATCAAACAGGAACGTCAAGCTGTCGTTGATCTTGACCGGTGCAAAATGCTCTCCAGAGGCTGCATACGGCAACCCGAAGAGCCGCGCGAACTCCCGCGCCGCCGCCTCCTTGTCACGGGCCGGAACAATGGTGTGATTGAGCGTAATTGCCATGGACTCCTCCTCTGTGTGCCGGTGGGGCAACGTGCGGCGGGAATGTGCTCTCTTCGCTGGGTGCGGCGCTCCGGTTTGCCCTTCGCCAACCACTTTGCGCCACCCTTGCTCAGCTCGGTCGGCACGCCGATCGACGTTGACGCTGCCTGTCGCCACTCTCCTGACTGAGAATGGCGATGTGAGCGCATCACCGCTGCGGTTGCTCCCGACCGGACGCGAGGGCCCTTCGGCGCCTTCCCATTCGCCGACCGGCCCTGTTTCTTCACAAGCATCCGGCGCATGCCTCCTGCCCAGGAAACTGTCGGCGTGCGCTCGTTGCACTAACGGTCGAGCCCCCCCGAGGTTTCCCCAGTTCGACGCCATACCCTTGCACGGCCAGGCGTCCCCACGCTTAATTGCTTGTCTTCTCCGCAACCAGCCAACGACATTCGCCCATGACCAGACTTCAGCTATCGCTCGCCATCGGCGACTATGATCGCACCCGGCCCCTGCTCGATGGCAGCGTCCAGATCGATGGTGTCGCTCCCATAATCATGGCGCTAAGCCCGGAAGAGATCTTCTTCAGGGCCTTCCGGCATGCCGAATTCGACATCTGCGAGCTCTCTCTGTCGAGCTTCGCCGTTTTGACGGCGGCGGGCGAGTGCCCCTACGTTGGGGTGCCGGCCTTCGTGTCCCGCGCATTTCGCCACACCTCAATTTACGTTCGCAAGGACCGCATAAAGGCACCGCGCGACCTCAAGGGCCGCAAAATCGGCATTGCCGAGTACCAACTCACTGCAAATGTTTGGGCCCGTGCCCTGTTGGCAGAGGATCACGGCATTCTGCCACACGATCCGATCTGGGTGCGCGGCGGATTGGAAGAACCTGGCCGGCGCGAGAAGATCGCATTGATGCTCCCGCCGACGGTGAGATTGGAGCAGGCCCCGGCGGGCAGATCGCTGAGCAGCATGCTGATGGCTGGTGAGATCGACGCAATCATTTCGCCGCGCGCGCCATCGTCTCATGGACGCAGTGAGGGCCACATCGGATGGTTGTTCGACGATCCAAGCGAAGTTGCGCTCGACTATTACCGGCGCACGCGCATCTTTCCCATCATGCACCTGGTGGGCGTGCGACGCAGCCTTGCCGAGCGTCATCCATGGCTGCCGGCCGCTGTCCTTAAAGCCTTCACAACGGCGAAAGCCTTGGCTGCTGCGCGCCTCGACGATACGGCGGCGACCAAGGTGATGCTGCCTTTCGTCGAAGAGCAGCTGCGGCGTGCACGCGACCTTCTCGGCCCGGATTTTTGGTCTTATGGGCTGTCAGCCAACCAAACCACGCTCGAAAACTTCTTGCATCACCATCATCTGCAGGGGCTCTCACACCGGCTAATGACGCCAGGTGAGCTGTTCCATCCATCAACCCACGAATCGGTCAAAGTCTGATCCAGAAGGCCTCAATCTGCCGAGCGAGCGATTGCTGCCGCCATCGCCACCGCATAGCCGGGCTCGATGCGCACGTCGACCACCGCAACGCCTCCAGCATCGACGGCAGCGATGCCGGCGCGCAAGGCCGCGACCAGATCCTCGCCGCGATCGATCGGCCCCAACCCCATGGCACCCTGAGCACGCGCGAGCGCGGCGATGTCGATGTCCGGATCGCTGATACGCTGGCCGATCCACTTGTTCTCGATTGGTCTGCCGCGCGCGCGTGCCACACGCTCCTGGTGCATCTCATCGTTGTAAAAAGATCTATTGTTCGCAACGACAATGAGCAGCGCAATGCCATAGTGCACCGCGGTCCAGATTGCGGTCGCACCCATCAGGAAGTCGCCATCGCCGCAGATCCCGACGGGCAGGCGTGCGCTGTCGCGTAGGGCAAGCGCCGCGCCAACCGAAATGCCGGGCCCCGCACCAACCCCTGCTCCACCATCCTGGCCGATGAAATCGAGCGGATGCCGGAACGGCCAAAGCGCACCATCCCAGGAAAGGGGCAGGTGCAGCAGGCAGACATCACGGCCATCGGTCGCAGCGCGCAACCCATGGGCCAGATGTTTGATCCGCAGCGGGCCGGGCGGCACCGTGTCGATAGCAAAATCTCGTTGGCGGGACTTGCTCTTGGCGGGGCGCGCCTGCAGCGATTCGAGCAAGGCTTCGACAACCAGATCTGGATCCGCGGGCAGCAACAGGTCGACCTCTGGCAAGCTCTGATAGTCCATGCTCCAGCCGCCGTGCAGACGGTGGTCAAGCGAAGCATGCAGGACCTTCGCCGGCACCCTTGCCGTGCCGAATACCGCTCGCAGGGTGCCGCCCAAGTCGACCCAGTCGAGGCTGAGCACAACGTCGGCCTGCTCGAGTGCCGCACGTGCATCGCCATCAAGCCAAATGGCCGGCGCGCCGGCGTGCAAAGGATGGTCAGTGGGGAAGACCGCGCCCAATTTGAGATCGGTGATGACACGCGCTGTGATGCGCTCAGCCAGCGCCAGGCGCTTGCCCCAGGCGTCCTGCGTACGTGAGCCACGGCCTGCCAGGATGACTGGTCGCTCAGCTGCGGCCAGTGCCGAGGCCGCACGGGTGACCACGTCGGGACCCGGCACAGCGCCCGCCGCCGGCATAAGGCGCTTTATGTCCAACGGCGGCAGGGGTGCGGCGAGTTCTGCCTCTTGCATGCCAGCATCGAGATTGACGTACACAGGTCCCTGCGGCGCCGTCTCGGCGATCCATTTCGCACGCGCCAACGCCTCGCGGGTGGCTGCCGGTGAAGCCGGCTGGTCGTCCCACTTCACATAGCCCCGCACCAATGCACCTTGGTCGCGGGCCGTGTGGATCCAATCGATCCAAGGCCGCCGTTTGTCGGCATCCACCGGGCCCGTTGCGCCCACCAGCAACAGCGGCATGCGATCGCACCAGGCATTAAACACGGCCATGGTCGCGTGCATGAGGCCGACATTGGAATGCACCGCGGCTGCCATGGCCCTCCCCGTGACCTTCGCCCAACCGTGTGCGATCGCGACTGCATGCTCCTCATGCAGACAAAGAAGCATGGTGGGGTGTTCGTTCCCGAGACGATTGACGAGGCTGTCGTGTAGTCCGCGAAAGCTGGCACCCGGGTTGAGGGTGATATAGGCAACGTCGAGAGCGCGTAGGGTATCGGCAGCGACGTCGCTGCCAAAACGAGCCTCGGGCGCCACAGGTCCAACCGGCCGCTCCCGGGCTCCCGTGGGCAATGTGCTGCGGCCCTCAATCTCCTGCTTATCGATCATGGCGACCCTCCTGGGGTGCGCACGTCCTAACGTGCCAGAATAGGCCATGGGTCTGGCCGTGCGACAAGCCTCTCCAAAGCATGGGCCCCCAAAAAGAGGCACGCAATGGTCATGTCGGGAGCTGCTTGCAATTGCGGGAGTATCGATCTGCGACCGCGCGTCAGCAACGTTGACCGCAAGATGCGCCTAGCAACATGCCTTGCCTGCACGCCCGTCAGGCCGCACACTGGGTCATCATAGCACTGCAAAAAGGGGCTGAGCCGTGGTCGCGCTTATACGTTGGCGTTGCATAGTACTTGCCGGCCTTATCGCTGCAGCGTTCGCGGGCAATGGCACGGTTGATGCACAGGAAAAAACCCTCAAGGTTGTGATGCACTCCGACCTGAAGGCGCTCGACCCGGTCTGGAGCGGCGCCTACATCGTGCGCAACCATGGCTATCTCATCTACGACACGCTGTTCGCCCTAGACGCAAAGTTTCAGATCCAGCCACAAATGGCCGAGTCTTGGCGTCAAAGCGAAGATGGCCTTGTCACCACCATCACGCTGCGACCGGGGCTGCGTTGGCACGATGGCACCCCCGTGACCGCACAAGACTGCGTCGCCTCGCTGCTGCGCTGGCAGATGCGCGACTCCATGGGCCAGAAACTTGTCGATTTTCTCAAGGAATATCGCGTCATCGACGAGCGCACCTTTGCCATCGTCCTGAAGGAGAGGTTCGGCGCCTTGCTCGAGGCCATCGGCAAGCCAAGCGTCGTGGTGCCGTTCATGATGCCAAAGCGCGTGGCCGAAACCGATCCCTTCCAACAAATCAGCGACTACACCGGCTCGGGGCCATTCATCCTGCTGAAAGAGGAATGGAAGCCGGGGGTGAAGGTCGTCTATGTCCGAAACCCCAACTACCAACCGCGTGCCGACCCCCCCTCGGGGCTCGCCGGCGGCAAGCTAGCGCAGCTCGATCGCATCGAGTGGACGTGGATCCCTGACCCGCAGACGCAGGTCAACGCGCTCTTAAACGGCGAGATCGATATGATCGAGAGGGTCGCCTTCGACCTGTTGCCGCTGCTTGAGCAGGAGAAGGGAGTTCGTCTCATCAAGGGCACTTCACCCAATCAGTACGTCTTCCGCATGAATTGGTTGCTCCCGCCCTTCAACAACCCCAAGGTGCGCCAGGCGGCCTTCATGGCGCTGCGGCAGCAGGATTTCCTGCAAGCCGTGGTCGGCAATCCGCAGTTTTGGCGCGCATGCAAGGCCCTGTTCACCTGCGGCTCCCCGCTCGCGACAGATGCAGGGATGGATGGCCTGCTTGAGGGCAACGCCGAGAAGGCGAGGCAAATGCTGCGCGAGGCCGGCTACGATGGCGCGCCGATCGTCTTGCTGCAATCATCCGACGTTGCTGTGCTCACCAACTTAGCGCCGGTGGCCAAGGGCTTGCTCGAACGCGCCGGCTTCAAAATCGACATGCAGACCATGGATTGGCAAAGCATGGTCAACCGGTTGACCAGCAAGAAGGGACCACCGTCCGAAGGAGGCTGGAACGCCTTCGCAACCAGCTGGGCCCAGGTGGACATTCTTGATCCGCTAATGACGCCATTTCTCGCTGCCACCTGCGACAAGGCGCGCGCCGGTTGGCCGTGCGACGAGAGCATGGAGACGGTGCGCGCCGCCTATGCGCGTGCAACCAGCCCTGCGGAGAAGCGGCAGATCGCCGAACGCGCGCAGGTGCTCAACACCACCGTGGTGACGCACATCCCGCTGGGTGAGTGGTATTCCGTGTCGGCGGTGCGCAGCAATGTCGAAACGCTACCGGCACCACCGCCGGTGACGGTATTCTGGGGGATGACCAAGAGATAGCCGCCAGACACCCACCATTAGCGCAAAACACCGCAGGCAGGCACTCATGTTGAGCTCCCGCCCGCGAAATCGTGTTGGCCGCGCAAGGTGCGGGTTCAAGCGTCCTCGAGTTCCTCAACCCACATCTCGAATTGCTCAGGGTCAGCCCCCTGTAAGAACTTGGTCATATCGGCCGCAAGCGTAGCGCTGGGCTTCCAGACGCCGCCCGTCTGTTCCGCAAGCAACATTTCGCTATCATCCGGTCTGCCGAGCATCAGTTTCATTGTCGCCCTCCTCGTCAGATTGCTGACTTCAACTCTTTCGCGGCACGGAATGCAATTTTCTTGCTCGCCTTGATCTTGATGGCTTCACCAGTCGCGGGATTACGCCCCATGCGCGCGGGGCGCTTACGGACCTGCAGGATGCCAAGGCCATTCATGCGGATGCGTCGACCCCTCTTCAGGTGCCCTGCAATCGCATCGACCATGCCGGTGAGCATGTCGGTGGTCTTGGTTTTGGGCAGTCCGTGGCTGTCGGCCAGGTCGGCCGCGAGATGGCGCAGAGTGACAGTCTCTTTTTTCCCAGGTGGAGCGGCTTTCTGCATGACTTCTTTCCTAAGTGTGCGCTTCCGTTTTGGCCACCGCCTCCTATTCGAGTTGGCCTGATTTGCCTAGGGCGAGCGCACGAAGGGGTGTGGAAAACGCTCTACTGGAAGGCTATGCAAGCGGGTTGCGCCACCAATCTGGTGCGCGCCTGAGACGAGCTGGCGATGGCCAAGACGAGGCAACCGTCGAGCACGTGCGCAAGCTTCGCGGGCCGATCCGAACAGCGGCAAGTGCGCGCACGCAAGGCTTTTATTGCTGACAACGACCTTCAAGCAAAGTTCAGCTGACGTTCGGCGTTGGCATCGAACAGCAGCGAGATCTGCAAATCGCCGCGCGTGCGCAAGACCTGTACCGAGACCGCGTTGCCCTCTTGGGACATGGCGAAGTCAATGCTCGCCTGGGCAAGCGTCAGATTGCGTACGATGACGCGCCCCGCCGACAGTGGCAGCGACGGGTTGACCAACACGATCCTACGCGCGGCGGGATCGAACTGAATTCCAAGCATCGTCTGCAGCATCGAGAACGGTGCACCGGCTGCCCAAGCCTGGGGCGAGCAGGCCGCCGGATAGAGGGTGGGCCCGCGGCCCGGGCGGCGCCGGAACCCGCAGTAGAGCTCGGGGATGCGCCGATGCGGCATGTACGTCGTCGCCCGCACCAGTGCATCAAAAATGTGATGGATGCCGCTCCTATGGCCGTATCTGGCCAGGCCTTGCACGATAAAGGCGTTGTCATGCGGCCAGATCGACCCATTATGATATGACATAGGGTTGTAGCGCGCCTCGCCAGAAGCCACGGTGCGAACACCCCAACCTGAAAAAAAGCGCGTGTGCATGAGGCCATCGGCGACGCGGTGTGCCCGATCCGGATCGGCCAAGCCCATTGCGAGGACGTGGCCGGCATTGCTGGTGCGCACCTTGCATTGCTGCTTGGTTCCGTCGAGTGCCAGCGCGTAGGTGCCGATCTCCTCGCACCAGAAGGCGCTTTCAAAGCGTACCCTCAGCTCTTCTGCCTGCCGTTGCAACACGGCGGCGCGCTCGACGAACCCGAGCTTGTGCGCGCACTCGGCGGCAAGACGCTTGGCCGCGAACACGTAGGCCTGCACCTCAGCCGGGGCAATTGGCCCCTCGGCCAATCGGCCGTCGGCGTGAAAGACCGAATCGTGAGAATCCTTCCAGGCCTGGTTCGCCAACCCGGTCGCGGCGGCGCGCGCATACTCCACGAAGCCGTCCCCATCGATGTCGCCATGCACGTCGATCCACGTCAACGCGCGTTCGATCGTCGGCCAAAGCTCACTGATGAGGGCGTAGTCACCGGTGCGGCGCGCGTACAATCCAGCCAGCATCACGTAGAGCGGCGTCGCATCGATGCTGCCATAATAGAGGCCGAAGGGTATTTCCCCCAAAGCCGCCATTTCGCCGCCGCGCATCTCGTGCAAGATCTTGCCGGGACTGGCATCGCGATCTGCGTTTGTGGTGGCAGCCTGAAGGCGCCCCAAATGGCGCAACACGCCCGCGGCGGTGCGCGGATCCATCCACAACGTCTGCAGCGCCGTAATGAGGCCGTCGCGGCCGAACGTCGTCGAATACCAGGGAATGCCTGCGCAGGGATAAGGACCGTCCTGCGTCTCCGTGATCAGCATGCGCAAATCCGCCATCGCGCGGCAAAGGATCTCGTTCAACACATCGTTGGAGGTCTCCACCGCGGCCACCGAGCGCGTTGCCTGCCTGCGCTTGCGATGCAACGCAGCCAGGCCCTGGAAGAAAAACTGCGTCGAGCGCGGCAGCAGGCCGCGGCTAGAGACCGTGATAAAAATCGTACGCTTGGCGGCGGGAGCTAACCGCAGTGAATAACTAGCGGTGCCCTCCATCTGCATGGTCGGCGCCGGCTCGAAACTGACTGCTGTCTCGCGCACCCCCTCGTCGAGCCCACGGTAGGAGAGTATCACGCCGCCACCGCCGAGCGTGCGGCTCGAGGCTCGGCCGCGATGCTTGCGGCGAATGCCACGGACCTCGAAGATATCGGCGAAGTCGCTGGCGAAGGCGAGCGACAGCGTCAGCTCAATCTCCTGCGCGCTGTGATTGGCAAGGGCGATCCGCTCGCGCAAGGACCCATCGCTCAAGTAGATCGTCCGGCCGATGTGCATCGTATCTTTGAGAAGGACGATGCGATCGCCCGCGAAAATGTCGGCGTTGGTCAGATCGACATAGAAGCTCAGATTGTCGTCCCTGATGGCGGAGCCTAACAGGAGGGGCGACTCCCCGTTGATCAACAGCTCCAAGCGGGAGAGGAAGCGTGTGTCGCGGTCGAAGAGCCCATCGGGCGTGCCGGCCGTGGTGCCGATATCGCCGTGACTGTCAAACACCGCAAACGTGTCGTTGTGCTTCAGCGTCAGCCGAGGTCGCGAGGTGCCCCCCGTCGCCGGAATGTAGAACGGCGCCTCGCTTTGGCCTGCCGGCGCCTTCTCAAGCCTGTTTCCGGAGGATTTCAGGAGCGCCCCTTACGACCGAGCTTACCGCCGCCCAATGGTCGGTGGGCGGCGGGTCAGTCCTTTACACGCTGATTGGCGTCGGCGCAAACCCGGTCAGCCTCAGCCAGTGAGCCGCTCACCATGGCCGTTGCCGGCCGTTGCGCGGCCAGTGGCAGCGATACCCTCCTCCCGCTTCCTGGGAGCCCCGGTCAGGCGCTTATAGACTTCGACATAGTCCCGCGCCATCCGTGCAACCGTGAACCGCTGCTCGAAACGGCGGCGCACTTGGGCGCGATCGAGAGCGAGCACGTTCTGAACACGCGCAATAGCCTCGTCCATGGAGTGTACGATTGCCCCGCTGACGCCATCGTCGATTACCTCCGGTGCCGCCCCGCGACCAAATGCCAGCACTGGCGTACCGCAGGCCATTGCCTCGATCATGGAAAGACCGAAGGGTTCAGGCCAATCGATCGGGAACAGCAATGCCCGGGCTTGACCCAAGAACGCGTTCTTGTGGCGATCATCGATCTCGCCGATGAAATCAACTCCCGGCTGCCGCAACAGTTCTTCGATCTCCGCATGGAAGTAGGCCTCATCCACACGATCGACCTTGGCGGCGATTTTCAGTGGCAATCCCGCAGCGCGGGCGATGGCGATGGCGCGATCGACCCGCTTCTCCGGCGAAATGCGGCCGAGAAACGCGAGGTAACCGCCGCGCGGCTCGCGCGTCAACGTCAGGTCTCGCGGCACGCCATGGTACACAGTGGCCACGAAATTCGCATCGGCCACCGGGATGCGCTGGGCATTTGAGATCGACACCAGCGGCATATCGGGGAAGGCGCGGTAGAGATTGTGAAGATCGGGCAAGTCCTGGCGGCCATGCAACGTGGTCACGGTCCGATGGGCAATGTCACGGAACACGGGAAAGTGGAACTGATCGATGTGAAAGTGCAAGATGTCGAACTCGAACGCCATGCTGCGCACTTTATCGAGCATGATCATGTAGTAGGGAATGACGTCTTTCACGGTCGCACTCAAGCGCAACGGCTCCTCGCAGCAGCGCACGAGCTTGGCGGCCGTGATCGATTGGCCACTGGCAAAGAGGGTCACATCGTGCCCCTGCGCCACCAATTCTTCGGTGAGATAGGAAGCGACCCTTTCCGACCCACCGTAGAGCCGAGGCGGGACGCTCTCCATGAGGGGAGCAATCTGGGCAATCTTCATTCCGGTTTCCTTTTTTGCTGATGCACTCATGGTCATGCCGCCTGTGGTCGCGTGATGGCCAGGCGGCTCATCTCCGCTTCCATCAGTCGACGATAGGCGCCGCCCCGGCCTAGCAGCGCTTCTGGTGAGCCATCCTGCACGAGGCGGCCCTTCTCCAAGACAAGAATGCGATCGAAATTGCGCACCGTGGACAATCGATGCGCGATGGCCAGCACGGTGCGGCCGTGCATCAGCCGGCCCAGAGCTTCGCGGATCAGCTCCTCAGAATCACCGTCAAGTGACGATGTCGCCTCGTCGAGCAGCAGCAGGGGCGCGTCCTTCAGGAAAGCGCGTGCGATGGCAATCCGCTGCCGCTGCCCTCCCGATAGGCGCACGCCGCGGTCGCCCACGACGGTATCGAGACCCTGCGGCAGCTCGGCGATGAATTCGCCGCAATGCGCCAGGCGCGCGGCCTGCCACACCTCGTCGTCGCTCGCCTCGGGGCGAGCGTAGCGGATGTTCTCGATGAGCGAACGGTGGAACAATGAGATGTCCTGCGGCACCACCCCGATAGCCTCGCGCAGGCTCTGCTGCGTCACGTGTGTAATGTCTTGCCCATCAATCAAGATCCGCCCCGATTGGATGTCATAGAAGCGCTGTACCAGGGCAAAGAGCGTGGATTTGCCGCCGCCGGAGGGGCCGACTAAGCCGACCCGCTGACCCGCCTGGATACCCAGATCGAGGCCTGCGAAAATGGTCGGACAGTCCGGATAGGCAAAAGTCACCTTCTCGAACGTGACGTTGGCGCCTCTGCGCGCCAGCGCCGGTGCACCCGGGCGGTCAGACATCTGATGCGGAACGAGCAGCGTTGAGAGCGCTTCCGAGAAGCGCGCCATGTGCTGGGTGACGTCGACCAAAGCAACGGCCAGGTCGCGCGTCGCGTGCAGTACGGAACAGCCGAGTGTGCACACGAGGATGACGTCACCGGTCGTGGCGGCGTTGTGCTGCCATAGAACGATGGCCCATGCCAACAGCACCATGGTCAACGTGATAGTGATGAGAGCGTGCACGATGCGGATGCGCTCAAGGTAGAAAAGGCTCTGTCGGCGCGCCACCATCTCCTGCTCGACCTTGTCGTCGAAGCGGCGATGTTCGCGCAAGAGCCCGCCGAACGCCTTAACGATCATCATGTTACCGATGACATCGGCGATCTCGCCATCGACAGCTGCTGCGCGACTGGCGAACTCGTGATGCAATGGCTTGCCGGCGGCGGCTCGACGAAACAGCACCACGACGACGATCCCCGCCACCACCATTAGGCTTGCGGCCATCGCGCCGCTCACCGTGATGAGCAATACCACGGCGCAGGCTGTGGCTATGCAGGGTGGAAGGACGTTCCACGCCAGCATGTTCTCGATCGTAAAAAGCGCGTTGGACGTCGCCGTTATTCGGCTCGTCAGCGTGCCCGGCGACCGATTGGTAAAATAGCTCGGAGCATGGCCGGTTAGATGCCGAAACAGGTCCCTGCGGACGTCACCCGTCACCGCCACAAAGGTGGAATGGCCGATCCAGCCTGCCAGACGCCACAAGAGATTGTCTGCCGCGATTAGCGCAACGAGCATGCCAAAGGCGATCCACACGCCCGAAGCGCCGCGCGAGGACTGCGACAGAGTGTCGACCAGGAACTTCACCCCGTACTGTGTGAAGACGGCGCACAGCACAGCCACCGCAACCGAGGTCAAGATGACGGCGTGCGCAATACGATGTCGGCGCACATAACGCGCAAAGAAGGCGACCGGCCTGCTCGCGTACGCACAAAGACTTTCGTGCACGCCGGGGCTCCCCGTGAACCTTCGCTCGCGCCAGCGAGCCATCATGCGCAAACAACGCCGGTATTGCGCTAAAGTTTCAGCATTTATTGCCGCGCCTAAGCTTTTGGCAGGGGCTCAGGAAACGGACGCCGCCTGCAAGGGCGCGGCCGCGGCCCGACGCGCTCTCAGTCAGTCCCGTTGCTGGGCCGCGTTTCCGGCATCATGGCAATGAGGAGGATGAGCGCCAGCACGCCCATGGCGGCGAGGCCCGAAAACGCGCTGGTAACGCCAAACCGGTCTGCCAAATAGCCCGCCCCGATCGTGCTTAAGGTTGCGCCGACCCCGGTCGCACTGCCGACAACCCCCTGTGCCAAATTGAACCTCCCCGTACCGCGCGCGATATCCGCCAAGGCCAGGGGAACAAGAACCCCCATCACCGCGCCGGAGATGCCGTCGAGCGCCTGCACCGCCACCACCATATAGGGGTCGTTGGTCAGAGCCAGCAGGCCGCCCCGCAGGGGCAGGGTCGCAAAGCCGATCAAGAGCACGGGACGGCGACCCCAAGTTTGCGCCAGCTGCCCTACCGCGGGCGAAATGGCAGCGACGATGATTTGCGGCGCAATGATGCAGGCCGCCACCAGCACTGTCGCCCACCGACCCGTCCGCGCCGTCACATCGCTGCCGACCAGCGGCAGCATGGCGGCGTTCGCCAGATGGAAGAGCAGCACGCACGCGACCAGCACGATGAGCCCAGGCTTGCGAATGAAGCGACCCAGCGATGCAGCCCGCTGGTTCGTCTCGGTGGCATCTAAGCCGCCGTCGGCACGAATGGGATCGACGTCTTGCTCGCGGATCTTCCGCAGCGCCAGTAGAGCGGGCACGACCAGGATGGCAGTCACGAAAAACACCGCCTGCGCCGACACGAAGTAGCCGCAAGCGCCCATCACTGCCGCCGCGAGCCCATTGCCAGCGGCGGAAAAACGTGCGTTGCGACCAAGACGAGGACCAACCGCGGCGTGCCCGACCAGCCCGAGCGTGATGGCGGCGACGGCTGGCCCCAGAACCGAGCTCGCGGCGACGTGGAGCAGCTTGGCCGCCGCAATGGTCGCAAACACGGGGGTCAGAGCGATCAGAAGCGCGCTGACGCCTATGCCGAGCACGGCATAGGCCGCCACCCGCCGCTTCGATTGCACTTTGTCCACGGCCCACCCGCCCGGTATCTGGCCGAGGAGGCTCGCCAGACTGCCAATCGACAGCACCAAGCCGATGTCGACCTGGGTCCACTTTTGGGTGGTCAGATAGACCGATAGAAACGGGCCGAAGCCCGTTTGCATGTCAGCAACGAAAAAAGCGAACCAGTCGAGCCCACGCTTGCTGGACCGTGAAGGAACCTTGGCCGGGCCCTCAGCACTCTGCGCCTTCCAATCCGGCAACCGCTACCTCCCGCCGGCGCTGCTGGTCGATGTCACCTCGGCGAAGGTTGCCGCGATCGTTGCCTTCTAGTCGGACGTGCGGACTATCATCGGCTGTTCATGGGGCTTGTATTCGGGGGCCAGGCGCAGTTGATCGCGGCTCAAATCCACAATCACAATGGTACGCTTGCCGTCGTTCTCGAAGCTAATCGCCGACCAGTCCACGGCAATTTTGCGCGTGCCAATCCCTAGGAAGCCGCCAAACTCGATGACGGCCGCCTGCACACGGCTTTGACGGTCGGCCAAGATGTCGACGATCCTGCCCACATCCTCCTCGACGCGGGTGCGCACCTCCCGTCCCAGAACACTGTCCAGCCGACTTTGACTAATGACCGAAGTCAGGCCTGGGGACACCTCGCCGTCGGATGGCCCCGACCCAGCCGGTGCCTGGGCTGAGCCGGGCGCCGCCGCAAGCAGAACCAGCACCCCGGCCGCCGCCGGCAACACCAAACGCTGCCTCAATGTGCGCATGCTGGACCCCAAGGAGAGCAAGCCCCGCAAGAGAAGTCGCCAGCCTCAATTCTGGTTCCAATGGCAAGCACAGGCGGCCTGGACGCCCGGTCCGATGCCGGAGTTGCGGCCGATCCTGCCCTCTTAGGCCAAGGTCTTGGGCGCACGCCAGCGGCGTCACCACGGCCCCAGCTCGGCAGGTGAAGCCTGCTCGCCTGCGCTCGATGTGAGCTCGCCCTTGGTGCTGTCCCAGGTCCCGGCTGATCGCGTTTATCGCAACCCGTCGCGATGGGTTTTGACAGCCTCGCTGGCACGTGGCAAGGAGCGGCACACCCTTGCCCGCTCGCAGTCCGGAGAAGCATCGAATGGCCACCAAAGCCGAGCGCGGGACGAAACGCACGTGTCAGAACCCCGAGTGCGGATCCCGCTTTTATGATCTCAACCGCGATCCCATCACCTGCCCAGTGTGCGGCGCCGTCTATGCGCTCGCCGTAGCGCCGGCCGCCCTGGCGGCGGCTGCACCTGTCACCGCTGCGGATCGGGCCGTGCGCAAGCCTATGAAAAAGCCGGCCTACACCGTCGATGGGGCCAAACCCGAGGATGCGCCCGAGGCGGAAGCGGAAGATGCCTTGGTCGTTGACAGCGACGACGAACCGACAAGCGGCGGGGACGAGGATGAAACCTTCCTGGAGGAGGAAGAAGAGGACGGCTCCGACATGTCCAACATCATCGGCGGGCCGGTGGCGGAGCCGGAAGAGCCGCAATGACGGGGGCAGCTATCTGCCTCAGTCTCGCACCTTATAGGCAGCCGCCAAGGTGTGCACCGCTGACCGCACAACTCGGCTGATCTGCTCGTCACTCGGCGCTGCCTTGAAGTTAAACAGCATCGGCTTGAACGTCAGCGACAGGCAGCTGTCGATGAATTGTGCAGCCACAGCTTCGCTGTCGTGCGGCGTCAGCACGCCGGCAGCGATCTGGGCATCAAGATAACCCTTAAGGCTATTGATGCCGACCACCGGTCCGGCGCGATAGAACTTTGCGCCGAGCTCCGGCATGCGGTCGGCTATGGCAATGACGGTGCGCAGAGGCGAGATGCCACCCTCCCGACGGCACATGAAGTGTACGAATGCCTTGCCCAGCCGTGTTAGCACCGCCTCCACGTCGCGCTCATTGCTGTCGAAGGCAAAGATCTGCTCAGCCTGAGCATTGCATTGCTCCTCAACAATGGCCTCAAACAGCTCCTCCTTGCTCTTGAAGTAAACGTAAAGCGTTCCTTTCGAGACGCCGGCTTCGCGCGCAATCTCCCCCATGCTCGCCGCATCAAACCCGCGTTCCAGAAAGACCTGGCATGCCCCATCGATGATCTGGCGGCGCTTGGGTCCTTGAGAGCTTCTGAGCTCGACGCCCTGGACCTTCTCCGTTCCTTGCGTGTCCATAGTGTCACCTTTGCACTACCGGTGCCGCGCTACGCATCACGAACCATTGACCGAACCGTTCGGTCATTGAAATAAGCGGCCCAATCTCCTAAGTCAAGCAACTGACCGAACCGTTCGGTCATTTTGGGCACCTTCAAGGAAACAAAAAATGCTCGATGATCGTCAGCAGTTGGAGGGCCAACCAGGAAGCGAGCCGGTAGGAACCCTGCTTTTGTCAGGGGGTGCTGGCGAGACAAGTGGGGCCAAACCACGGAGGCCCAACCGCGGCTCGAGGATGCGCGTGGCTGCCATCGCAGCTCTCCTGTTGGCGCTCGGCGCTGGTGCCTACTTTGCCCAGTACTGGTGGACGACTGGGCGCTACATCGTCTCCACGGATGACGCCTATGTCGGCGCGCGCAGTTCCACCCTCTCGCCCAAGGTCTCAGGCTACATCGCCGACGTCGCCGTGGAGGACAACGCCCACGTCAGAACCGGCGATGTCATTGTCCGTATCGACGATGGCGATTACCGCCTCGCCGTTCAAACCGCACGCGACCAGGTCGCCGTCCAGCGGGCCACCATCGACCGTCTGGGTAGGCAGATTGTCGCCCAACAGGCCTCCGTCGATCAGGCCAAGGCGCAGCTCGCCTCCGCCAGGGCGGCGGCCACGCGCACGGACCTGGAATTGAAGCGCCAGCAGGAATTGGCAAGCCGTCAAATCAACAGCCGCGCCGCGCTTGAACAGGCGCAGGCCAACTACGACCAGGCCGTTGCCGGCGTGCAGGCGGGTGAGGCGGGCGTGGAATCAGCCATCGCCGGCGTCGAGGTATTGAAGGCGCAGCAGGAGGAGGCCGCGCGCACGTTGCAGCAGTATCAGACCCAACTCGCCAAGGCCGAGCGCGATCTGAGCTTCACGGTCCTACGCGCACCGTTCGATGGCGTGGTCGGCAATCGCGCCGTCCAGGTTGGAGACTACGTGCAACCGACGCAGAGGCTCGCGAGCCTCGTGCCGCTAGTCGCAGTTTATATCGACGCCAACTTCAAGGAGACGCAGTTGTCCAGGCTCAAAGCCGGCCAACCCGTATCCATCTCGGTCGATGCGCTGCCCGGACAAAGCTTCCAAGGTCGCGTGGCAAGCCTCGCTCCCGCCTCCGGCTCGGTCTTTTCATTGCTTCCGCCTGATAACGCCACCGGCAATTTCACCAAGATCGTGCAGCGCCTGCCCGTGCGCATCCTCATACCTACCGATGTTGCCGAGCAGGCCCTATTGCGGCCCGGCATGTCGGTGGTGGTGAAGGTCAACACCAAGCCGGGGGCACCAGGGCCATCCAAACCCATGAGCACGGCTGCCCTGCGCGTCGACGTCAGGTAACCCGCTCCATGGCCCACACAGCAGCAGCGAGCCCGATCCCGGCACCTGCCGGCAGCGCGGCAGCCATTGAGAGCATCGAACTGCGGCGGCTAATCGCCTTCCTGTCGATGGTGTTCGGCATGTTCATGGCGATCCTGGACATCCAGATCGTCTCGGCCTCACTCACAGAGATTCAAGCCGGCCTGGCCGCATCCGCCAACGAGATCACCTGGGTGCAGACGGCCTACCTGATCGCGGAGGTCGTCATGATCCCACTTTCAGGCTACCTGTCGCGCGCCATGGGCACGCGCCTGCTGTTTGCCATCTCGGCTGGCGGGTTCACGGCAGCAAGCCTCATGTGCGGCCTTTCTACCTCGATCAACGAGATGATCGTGTGGCGCGCCATCCAGGGCTTCATCGGTGGCGGCATGATCCCCACCGTGTTCGCCACCGCATACACTATCTTCCCGCGTTCACGCATGGGCCTGGTCACACCCTTGATCGGGCTCGTGGCCACGCTCGCGCCCACCATCGGTCCCACCATCGGCGGCTATCTCACCGACGCTTTTTCCTGGCACTGGCTGTTCTTCATCAACATCGTGCCGGGCCTTGCGGTGACCGCCGCAGCGATCCTCCTCATCGACTTCGATCAGCCGGACTGGTCCCTCTTGCGCAACTTCGACTGGATCGGCCTTCTCTCTATGGCGGGCTTCCTCGGGGCGCTCGAGTATGTGCTCGAAGAGGGCCCACGCAACGATTGGTTCGGCGACGACACCGTGCTGCTGATGGCGTGGGTGTCTGGCCTCTCGGCCATCGCGTTTTTCCTTCGCGCGGTGACCGCGCGCCACCCTATCGTCGATTTGCGCGCCTTCAGCGACCGCAATTTCGGCTTGGGCAGCCTGTTCTCCTTCGTGCTCGGCATCGGCCTTTACGGTCTGACCTACCTTTATCCGGTCTACCTGGCCCAGGTGCGTGGCTACGACGCGCTCATGATCGGCGAGACCATGTTCGTGTCGGGCGTGTTCATGTTCCTAACGGCGCCTGTCGCCGGCCGGCTCTCAACCACACTCGATCCCCGCTTCATGCTGATCGCGGGTTTTCTCTCCTTCGCCGCCGGCACTTACTGGATGACGTGGCTCACCAAGGATTGGGACTTTTGGGAGCTGTTCTGGCCACAGGTCTTCCGCGGCGTGGGCCTCATGATGGCGATGATCCCCATCAACAACATCGCGCTAGGCACGTTGCCGCCCGAGCGGGTGAAAAACGCCTCCGGCCTCTTCAATCTGACGCGCAATCTCGGCGGCGCGGTCGGACTCGCGGCGCTGACCACTCTGCTCAACGATCGCACCGACCTGCACTTGACCCGGCTGCACGAGGTGGCCACCTGGGCACGGCAGCCGGCCGTCGAGACCCTCAACGGCATGACACAGCGCTTCTCCGACTTCGGCGCCGATGCCCAACTGATGGCCATCAAGCAGCTCAACATGCTTGCCCACCGCCAAGGGGTGGTCATGGCGTTTGCCGACGTATTCCTGGCCTTGACGGTGCTGTTCGTTGGCCTGGCGCTGCTCGCCCTCATCATGAAGCGCCCCGTCCAAAGCGTCGCCGGCGGCCATTAGGCGAGCCCCTCGCTGCACCGCCGACGAAGCCGACCTAGCGCCAGGTGGTGCGTCAGTATCCGCGCTGCCAATCGATGACATTGCGCAGCGGCTGGCCGTCGAGATAGGAGCGCAGGTTTGCGCAGAAAATGTCGATCGCGCCATGGCGTTCCGCATCGCTTACGCTCGAGATATGCGGCGTGATAAGCACCCGCGGATCGGACCACAGCTCTGGCCGCGGCGGCCCTTCGAACTCGCCGATATAAACGTCGAGTACCGCGCCCCTGAGCCGATCGCGCGCGAGGGCGTTGATGAGCGCCTCTTCGTCGATGATCTCCCCGCGCGCCACGTTGACGAGCACCGCACCCGACTTCATGAGAGCGAAGCGCTCGGCGTCGAATAGACGGGTCGTCTCGGACGTCCATTGACAAGCTATCGCCACGAAATCGCTCGCGGCCAGAAAGCGGTCAAGGTCGCCCGGGCCACCAAGTTCGCTAAAGCCGGCGGGCAGCGGCGCGCCCGGCGGTGGCTTGCGCCTCGTGCCGAGGACGCGCATGCCAAGTGCCCCACACAATCGACCTATCTCGGCGCCGATCCCGCCGGCACCGACAACGCAGGCAGTCTTGCCCTGTACCAAAATCGGCCGATACGCACGGTAATCAAATGTCGTGTTGGTGCGATCCACGCTGGCGCGGTGCAACCCCTTTGCGAAATGCAGCATCCCGGCCACGGCGTATTCGGCAATCTGCAGCGTGTTGCCAACTCCGCGGGAGGTCGTGACGATCACGTCGCTGCCCCACAGATCGCCCTTGATGAGATTGCTGGCGCCGGCCGGCCGTTGATGAAACCATTTGAGCTTCGGCGCGCGGGCGCGCATGTCGAGCAAAAACGGCCAGCCGCCGACGATCACCTCCGCCTCGGCCAGCAGCCGATCGCGCTCCTCGCGTGTGCCCTGGCCATTGGCCTTGGGACCCAGGTACCGTGCCGATGTGAACGCTGGCCACGTGTCACGGATCTCCCCGTCGAACCACCCACCCGCATCAGTGAGCCGGACCGCCGGATCGACGGCCTCGATCCGCGCGCGATCCGCTGGGGTGATGCGCTGGACGGAGAGGATGTTGACGGTGCGCATGGGTGCTCCCTCGTTAGGCTCGAACTATAATAGGGAGGTTAGCGCACTTGGGCGAGTAACCAGGGCGCAACCCGCACGCCGGGCTCATCGCCGCGAGCAGACCACGCTTGCAGCAATGCGCGATCTCCACGCACCATTGGCCGAACTCAATCGTTCTATTTGCGTGCCCGACTGCGGGGCATGGCCTCTGCTGGGCGAGTGCGCCGCGTCGGCCGAAGAAGGGGATCTTGGTCTGACCACAGCCCGCATCTTCGCAAGATTTGCAGCAAGAATTCCGGGCAAAGAGAACCATCTGCCCGGCCTTTGGCGGAACGGCGGATAGTGAACTGTCGAGAGTGGAGAGCTACACGAGGTGGGGGTGCGCATGAGCGTCTGCTGCAACACAGCTTTGCGGGGGTTCAGGTGGATCGAGATAGGCGACCAGCATGGCGTCTGGATAGGTCGCCTACCGGCACAGCTTTGCTGGTGCTCGGCGCAGTTCGACGTGTTCTGGGCGTTGCATCCTAACATGCTCCATGAAGTGCGCATATTCGGTCGGCTCGTTGCCGTCCCACGCTGGTCCGCAGCTTATGGCCAGGACTATCCCTACGCCGGCACGCTCCACCGTGCCTCACCTGTCCCTGACATGCTCACGCCCCTGCTTGCTTGGAGCAAGGTCGAGGTCGACGAACGACTAAATGGAATGCTCGTCAACTGGTATGATGGCTCGCTCGCCCACAAGATTGGACCCCACCGCGATGCCGAGAGACAACTCGTTGTGGGCGCATCCATCATCACGATCAGCTTTGGCGAAACCCGTACGTTTCGGCTCCGGCGCTGGAAAGGGCGCGCCGTTCACGACATCGAGGTGGCCGACAACAGCGTGCTCGTCCTTCCTTATGCGACCAACCTCGCCTTCACACACGAGGTCCCCGCCTCCAAGCGACGGATGGGACGTCGCATTTCCGTGACGCTGCGCGCCTTCCATGCGCGCAACCGCGTCCGCCCCACGCTTCTCGCCCAACATAGCCAAGAATAGCCTCTAGCCGTGTGCCCTATGCTTGGGCACAACTTCTGCGGGCCGACAAGTGCAGTTGCATCGGTCTCAAACACGCCACACCCTTCGCTCACCTTCAGCGCAACAACGCGCTCCGCTCATGTCCTGCGCACTAGGTCGATTGCCACTAGGGCAAGTCGCGTTGCGGTGGACTGGTTGCTCAATGCGTCTCGTTTCATGTAAACATCCAGAATGCCAAATTACCTTGCGTATTGAACACCACCCATACTCACTCCTGCTGAACTGCTCGCCAATCTGCAATCGCGTGCATTTCCGTGCATTTTCGGGTGTCCTGCGCGACGGCGTCTCTTGTCGTCCGAGCGAGAACGCATAAGCAATGATCAGATCGGTGACCATGCATCCCACGAGCTATCTTTGGGACCAATGCGAGAGCGGAAGAGCTAGCCGAGCTTCAAAATGCTGCTGGCCTTTCACATCCCACGCGCAGGTCTACATCCGGAACACGCCCCAGCGCATGTCGGGTATTGGCGCATTGAGCGCCGCCGACAGCGCCAGGGCCACCACCCGGCGTGTCTCCTGTGGCGTGATGATGCCATCGTCCCATAGGCGCGCCGTGGCGTAGTAGGGATGACCCTCGCGCTCGAAGTTCTCCAGTACAGGCTTTTTAAATGCGGCCTCCTCGGCATCGCTCCATGTCCTGCCCTCTGCCTCGATGTTGTCGCGTCGCACGGTAGCGAGCACACTCGCGGCTTGCGGGCCGCCCATCACGGAGATCCGGGCATTCGGCCAGGTGAACAGGAATCGCGGCGAGTAGGCGCGGCCGCACATCGCATAGTTGCCGGCCCCATACGATCCACCGATGATGACGGTGATCTTGGGGACCTGCGCACAAGCCACCGCGGTCACCATCTTGGCGCCATCCTTGGCAATACCACCCGCCTCCGCCGCCTTGCCCACCATGAAGCCGGTGATGTTTTGCAAAAACAACAGCGGGATCTTGCGCTGGCACGCGAGCTCGATGAAGTGCGTGGCCTTCAGCGCCGTCTCCGAATAGAGGATGCCGTTGTTGGCCAGGATTGCGACCGGAATCCCCTCGACATGGGCAAAGCCCGTCACGAGCGTCTGTGCGTAATTGGCCTTAAATTCGTCCATCTCAGAGGCGTCGACCAGGCGCGCAATGATCTCGCGCGAATCATAGTGCGTCATGAGCGAGGCGGGCACCACGCCGTCAAGCTCCGCCGCATCGTAGGCGGGCGGACGCGGCGCGCGCAGCGCGATGTCCGCCTTTTTGATCGTGTTCAAATTGGCAACGATATCGCGCACGATTTCGAGCGCGTGATCATCATTGAGCGCATAGTGATCGGCCACGCCCGATTGGCGCGTGTGCACCTCCGCTCCGCCCAACTCCTCCGCGCTCACGCTCTCGCCGGTGGCGGCCTTCACCAGCGGCGGACCCCCGAGGAAAATCGTTCCTTGTCGACGCACGATAATCGATTCGTCCGACATTGCCGGCACATAGGCACCGCCCGCCGTGCACGAGCCCATGACGCACGCGATCTGCGGGATGCCGAGCGCCGATAGCGTTGCCTGGTTGTAGAAGATGCGGCCAAAATGCTCCCGATCAGGGAACACTTCGGTGTGCTGTGGCAAGTTGGCGCCACCGGAGTCGACGAGATAAATGCACGCCAGCCGATTCTCGCGCGCAATCTCCTGAGCCCGCAGATGCTTCTTCACCGTCATCGGAAAGTAGGTTCCGCCCTTGATGGTGGCATCGTTGCAAACGATCACGCATTCGCGGCCCGACACGCGCCCGACGCCGGTAATGAGGCCTGCAGCATGAATATCCTTACTGTAGAGGTCGATCGCCGCCAGTGGCGACAGCTCTAGGAACGGCGAGCCGGGATCGATGAGGCGCAGCACCCGGTCGCGCGGGAGCAGCTTGCCGCGTGCCGCGTGGCGCTCGCGCAGCCGCTCCGGGCCGCCCGCCGCAGCCTCGGCGCGCTTGGCGGCCAGATCCTCAACCAGCGCCCGCATGGCTGCAGCATTGGCCCTGAATTCATCCGTCGCGGCGGAAATGGAGGAGAGGATCTTCGGCATGGTCTACCCGAGCAAGAGCTAACGCCAACGTCAGTCGCTGCCAGCATTCGCCAGAGATGAGCGCCGCCGGCGTCGCCTGCGCATTCTCCTCCGCGCGAAAAATGTCCGGCCCTCGCCGCGGCGCCCGAAACCTTCGTGCGGGCATGCCAGGCTTCGAAGGGCTTGGCTCCGCCGCGACCTAGACACTCACTGCCCCACAGCACGACGGGAGGGCACCTGATCTTGCACCCCGCAGTCAAATCCGCCTTGTCGAACTCGATCTTGTGCGAGCACGCGCGGGCTTGGGGTTGCAAGCACAGCAGCAGCGGTGGGCTGGATCGGCCGGTGCGCTCGAAAATCTCGGCGCCCTCGGTCGAGATGCGGTGCTCAGCAAATCCGGGAAAGAGGTCGGCGATGCGGTTCATGAACCCTTCTCTCTGGCCACCGCACGCCAGCCGATATCGCGGCGATAAAACCCATCAGGCCAATCGATGGCCTGCACCCCCGCGTAAGCGCGTGCTTGTGCGTCAGCCACCGTTTTGCCGCGCGCAGCAACGCACAACACGCGTCCGCCATTGGCCAGCAACCGGTCGCCGTCGCGGCGCGTGCCAGCGTGGAAAACCTCAACACCCGGCACTGCCCGCGCCCGTTCCACGCCGCGGATCTCCGTTCCCTTGGCGTAGTCGCCGGGATAGCCATCGGCGGCCATCACCACCACGAGGGCCGCATCGTCGTGCCAACGCAAATCGAAGGTGCCGAGCACACCATCAACGGTGGCGACCAGCGCTGCCAACAGATCAGACTTGAGCCGCAGCATCAGCACCTGGCACTCCGGATCGCCAAAGCGCACGTTGTATTCAAAGAGCTTGGGACCATCTTGGGTGATCATCACCCCCAGATAGAGCGCACCCTTGAACGGGGTGCCGCGCGCCACCATCCCCCGCACCGTTGGGCGGATGATCTCATCGAGCGTGCGGCGCATCATATCGGGCGTCATCACCGGCGCCGGCGAATAGGCACCCATACCGCCGGTGTTGGGGCCCGTATCCCCATCGCCAACGCGCTTGTGGTCCTGCGCCGTCGCGAGGGGAAGAACGTGCTCGCCGTCGACGAGGACGAAGACACTCGCCTCCTCGCCTCGCAAAAATTCCTCAATGACGATCTCAGCTCCGCCGGCGCCGAAGGCTCCGGCAAAGCAGGCGTCAATGGCCGCTTCAGCAGCGGTCGCCGTCTCCGCCACGATTACGCCTTTGCCCGCCGCCAGCCCGTCGGCTTTCACCACGATCGGCAAGGTCTGTCGAGCCGCGTACGCCCTCGCGGAGGCGCGATCTCGGAAACGGCCGTAGGCGGCCGTGGGGATCTTGAACTCGCGGCAGAGATCCTTGGTGAAGCCTTTCGAGCCCTCGAGCTGCGCCGCTGCCTTGGAAGGGCCGAAGGCCTTAATCTTGGCCGCTTCCAGATCGTCGACAATGCCCGCCACCAGCGGTACCTCGGGCCCGACCACGACGAAATCAATGCGGTTGTCGATACAAAACCGAATGATGGCGGCATGGTCAGCAATATCGAGCCCAACGCAGGTCGCAACTTCGGCGATGCCGGCATTGCCCGGTGCACAGTAGAGCTTGTCCAGCAGCGGGCTCGCGGCAAGGGCCCACGCCAAGGCGTGCTCCCGGCCGCCGGAACCGATGAGGAGGACGTGCATCAACGAAATCCCGCAAAAGCTCTGGAAAGCCGGCCAGCATGGGCGCCCCGGTTGCAATCCTGATGTATCATCGAAGTGATGCCGAACAAAGCCAGAGGCAAGCCGTGGTCGAGTTAGCCCGTGCCACCCGCCCGGACGCTGAGCGCAGCGACAATCTGCCGGAATACTCGGTGTCCGAGCTCAGCTCCGCCATCAGGCGTACCTTGGAGGGCGCCTATGGCTACGTGCGCTTGCGCGGGGAAATCTCTGGCTTCCGCGGCGCCCACGCCTCTGGACATTGCTACTTCGCGCTCAAAGACGAGAAGTCGAAGATCGAGGCAGTGATCTGGCGCACCACCGTCTTGGGACTCAGGCTGAAGCCGGTAGAGGGGCTCGAGGTGATCGCCACCGGCCGCATCACCACCTACCCCGGCTCCTCCAGGTATCAGATTGTAATCGACGCGCTTGAACCTGCTGGCATCGGTGCGCTCATGGCGCTCTTGGCGGAACGCAAGAGGAAGCTTGCCGCCGAAGGCCTGTTCGAAGAGGCGCGCAAGAAGGTGCGCCCATTCCTGCCCCGCGTCATCGGTATCATCACCTCACCCACCGGCGCCGTAATCCGCGACATGTTGCACGGCTTCAACGAACGCTTCCCGGCGCATGTGGTGCTGTGGCCAGTGCGCGTGCAGGGTGAGACCTGCGCTGCCGAAGTGACCGCCGCCATCCGCGGCTTCAACACTTTTGCGGCCGCAGGGCCATTGCCGCGCCCCGACCTGCTGATCATCGCCCGCGGCGGTGGCAGCCTCGAGGATCTATGGGGGTTTAACGACGAAATGGTCGTGCGCGCCGTTGCGAGTAGCGCCATCCCGGTCATCTCCGCTGTGGGCCACGAGACCGACTGGACACTCATTGATCTTGCCGCCGACGCCCGCGCTCCCACACCCACCAAGGCCGCCGAGTGGGCGGTACCTAAATACTCCGAGCTCGTGGAGCAGACGGCCAAATTTGGGTTGCGACTGGCTACTGCGGGGCGGCGGGCACTCGAGGGCATGCGCGCGCACCTGCGCGCCGCCGCGCGCGGCCTGCCCCGCCGCGGCGACCTCCTTGCCCTCCCGCGGCAACGCTTCGACGCGGTCGAGCGCCGCTTGGGTCGCGCCCTGCTCGCCAACACGCGCGCGCACGCGATGCAGCTGGCCCGCTCAACCGCGCGGCTCAATACGCGCCTCTTGGAGGCACGGCTGGTTCGCACTTACGACCGGCTCGATGCGCTCGGCCGACGCGCTGCAGCCTCGCTCACCCGCGGCACCGGCCCCAAACGTGCCAGGCTCGAGCGTGCTGCCGGCCGGCTGAGCCCGCAGCCCATCAGCGAGCGCGTTGCGCGCTGCCATGAACGCTTGCAGAGCCTGGCCGTTCGCGCCCACCGGTCGGTGCTTGCGCGCATGGGCGAGCACAAACGGCACCTCGACGGCTGCGGCAAGTTGCTCGCTTCGCTCAGCTACCAGGGCGTGCTCCGGCGCGGTTATGCACTGGTGCGCGACAGCGCTGGTCGGACGTTGCGCGCGGCGCGAGACATTGCCGGCGGCCAGCTCATCGACATCGAGCTCGCCGACGGCCGCGTCGACGCGCAAGCGCTCTCAAGCAGCGCCAACAATGACAGCAAGCGAGGTTTGCCAGTGCGGCCTCCTCCCAGGAGCAAAGGGCGCACCTCCGGCGGCAATCAAGGCTCGCTCTTCTGATCCGCCGATATGACCCCAGCACGTGGCTATCCGGGTGTCATGGCCCCGACCACGGCCGCCGTCATCATGGTGGCTAGCGTGCCCGATATGATGGTCTTAGCGCCCAGGCTCACGATTTCCGCGCGTCGGCCTGGTACCATGGCCACCATCCCTCCGATCATGATGCCGAGGCTGCCGAAGTTGGCAAACCCGCATAGGGCATAGGTCAGGATCAGTCGGGAACGGCCCGCGAGCGCATCCCCCGGTATCTGTGCAAGCTGCAGATAAGCGATGAGTTCGTTGAGCACGGTCTTGACGCCGAGCAGTGCGCCAGCCTTGCCGCACTCGGCCCACGGAATGCCCAACAGCCATGCAAGCGGAGCACACAGGAACCCCAACACAGCTTCTATGGTGAGCTTGGTCCCTAACGGCGTTGTGAGCAGCCCCATAAGCTGATTGGCCAGCGCCACCAATGCGACCATGACCACCAACATGGCCGTCACGTTGACCAGAAGCTCGATGCCCTCGCGCGTGCCCTGCGCGATGGCGTCCATGCTGGAGTGCGGCGGATCGTCAACAATTATGTCGGCAGCAGGCTCTGCGCCGGAGGACAGCGGCGTCGGGTCCGGCACCATCAGCTCGGAGAGCATCAGACCCGCCGGTACGCTGATGACGGACGCCACCATCAGGTGCCCCGCCGCGCCGGGCAGCAGGGGCTCCAAAATGGTGGCGTAAAGCGCAAGGACAGTGCCCGCCACGCCGGCCATGCCGACCGTCATAGTGGCAAACAGCCCACCGCGGCTCATGCTCGCCAAATATGGCCGCACCAGGAGCGGGGCTTCAACCATGCCAACGAACACATTGGCCGCAGCTGACGTGCCAACCGGGCCCGTCACGCCGAGGGAGCGCTGCAGGATCCAACCAATGACATAGACGATCCTCTGCAACAAACCCCAGTGATAGAGCAGCTTGGAAAGGGCGCTGATCACCAAAATTAGAGGCAGCGCCTGAAAGGCCAGGATGAAGCTGGTCTGGGGTCGCACCGTCTCATAGGGCGCCGGTCCACCGGCGAGATACCCAAACACCAGGCGCATGCCAGAACCGCTCGCAGATTGCAGCGCCGCCACCAGCCCGTCCGCCCAATCGAAGGCTGCGCGCGCGGCCGGCACGTTCAGCATGAGACCAGCAATCAGCACCTGCAACCCGATGCCGGCCATCAAGATGCGAACGAGCCGCGTTGGCTTGATCGCCGCACGTCGTTCCGAAAGCGCCCAGGCGATCAAGGGAATGGCCAACAGGCCCACCAGACTCTGCGCCTGCAGCCACATTGCGCGCCCCCAACTGGCAGCCGATCGCCCACTCTTAGGCGAGAAGCGTCAAGGTGTCATGCCCGCGTGTGCCGCACGCCCGGCCCGGACAAACAAAGCCGCCTCACCCTTGCGCCCGCTATCTCAACAAGCTAGCAATCCGGCCGGGGCAAATTTGCACGCAACCTCCGGGGACCGCCCATGACCACTCATTCTCTCCTGCTGCTGCCGGGCGATGGGATCGGGCCCGAAGTGATGGCCGAAGTGGAACGGTTGGTCGCATTCTTCAACAAGAAGGGCAAGGTTCGCTTCCATGTGGATTCCGCACTCGTCGGCGGCGCCTCGATCGAGCAAAGCGGTACCCCGCTCAGCGACGAGACGCTCGCCAAAGCGCGGGCGGCCGATGCCATCGTATTCGGCGCCGTCGGCGGACCAAAGTGGGACAAGGTGCCCTATGCGATCCGCCCTGAAGCCGGCCTGCTGCGGCTCAGGAAGGAACTCGACCTTTTCGCCAATCTGCGACCCGCCATCTGCTATGCTGCGCTGGCGGAGGCCTCAACCCTGCGGCGCGAGTATGTCGAGGGCCTCGATATCTTGATCTTGCGCGAGCTCACCGGTGGCACCTATTTCGGTGAGCCCAAGGAAATCGTCACGCTCGAGTCGGGCGAGAAGCGCGCGGTGGATACCACCGTCTACACCACGCACGAAATCGAACGCATTGCGCGCGTTGCTTTCGATCTCGCCCGCAAGCGTCGCAACAAGCTGCACTCTGCCGAGAAGCGCAACGTGATGAAGACGGGGGTGTTGTGGCACGAGGTGGTCACCGCGACGCATGCGCGAGAGGCCAAGGACGTGGAACTCAATCACATCCTGGCTGACGCTTGCGCCATGCAGCTCGTGCGCAACCCCAAGCAATTCGACGTCATCGTCTGCGACAACCTGTTCGGCGATATGCTCTCGGACGAGGCAGCCATGCTGACGGGCTCGATTGGCATGCTGCCGTCCGCTTCCTTGGGCGCGCCAGATCCCAACACAGGCAAGCAACGGGCGCTCTACGAGCCGGTACACGGCTCGGCGCCCGACATCGCCGGCAAGGGCCTCGCCAACCCGATCGCGGCAATAGCAAGCTACGGCATGGCACTGCGCTACTCTTGCGGGCTCGCCCGCGAAGCCGATCTCATCGAGGCAGCCATCGCCGGCGCGCTGGCACGGGGCTTGCGCACAGGCGACATCATGCAGGCCAACATGCGCAAGGTGGGCACCACCGAAATGGGCAACGCCATCCTCGCGGAGATCGAGAAGCTGGCGAGCTGAGGCACGCACCGGGCTGATCCTCGCTGCGCCGGCGATGTTGGCAAGGCCGGATCACCCGCAGAATTGCACAACGCAGCACCACGCAAGACGCACGAGCCGCCGGGGTCTTGCGACGGGTGCTGCCTTGATCATCTTCATCGCACCTTGTAAAGCGCATGCTGCCGGTTGCGGGTAAAGGGGCGCACCTCGCTTGGCCAGCGGCCCAACTCCGCCTGCTTCGCCCATTGCGGACTGAGCAGCACTTCCGGACTGTCGATCTCGTAGATGGCAGTGTAGCGGGGGCCCTCGTGCTGCTTCTGGGTCACAACGCCGCCGATGCTCATCGTGAATGGCTCGCCCGCAAACCGCGTGGCACTGCGCACGCCGGGAACCTTGAGAATGTTGGGCACGTGCTCACCGTCGTAGACCTCATTGAACAGCGCCTCCTTGTCCGCGTCCACGTCCATGCGCACGACAAATAGATACTTGGTGCTGATCGGCATGCTGCCTCCTCCTTGTCAGGATCAGGTCGATTTCCCTCAACCTTAGCATGCTCTGGCCCAATGTGCCGCCCCAAGCACCTCTGCTATGATGTGCCGGATCGGCAAATCGCAGGACCGACCATGACCAAGAACCTCGCGCCCGAGACCGTGGCTGCACAGGCCGGCGGCGCCATCGACCGCGAAACCGGCGGCATCGTGCCGCCGCTGCACGTCACCACCACGTTCTTGCGCGATCCCGATAATCAGTACCGCAAGGGGTACTCCTACGGTCGGCCCGACAACGCCACGGTGCGCCAGGTCGAAGCGGTGCTGAGCGAACTTGAGGGTGGGGCCACCTGTCTCATGATGGCGTCGGGTATGGCCGCCGCAACCGCCGCATTTCTCGCTTTGCAACGGCCCGCGCACGTCATCGCACCGAGTGTCATGTATTGGGGCCTGCGCAAATGGCTTCAGGAGGATGCGCCGAGCCTCGGCATCGAGGTGACATTTGTAGACGCCGCCAATCCGAAAGCCATCAGTGCCGCAGTCCGAACCCGTCAAACGCGGCTCGTTTGGATCGAAACCCCGGCCAACCCGCTATGGACCATCACCGACGTCGAGGAAGCGGCGCGCATTGCCCATGCCGCCGGGGCGATGCTGGCAGTGGACGCCACGGTACCGACACCTGTGCTGATGAACCCAATCGCTCTCGGCGCGGACATCGTCATGCACTCGGCTACCAAGTACCTCAATGGGCACTCGGACGTGGTGGCCGGCACCCTGGTATTTAAAATCATGGACGCGTATTTCGAACGAGCAGCGCGCGTGCGCAGCATGCTCGGGGCCGTGCTGGGGCCGTTCGAGGCAGCGCTGCTGCTGCGGGGTTTGCGCACACTCTACGTCCGCGTGCTGCATCAATCGGCCTCCGCCCTGACCCTGGCTCGCCACTTCACACAACACCCGGGCATCGCGGCCGTGCTCTACCCAGGCCTTCAGACCCACCCGGGTCACGCCGTCGCTGCGCGACAAATGCGCGGGGGCTTCGGCGGCATGCTGTCTGTGCGCGTCGCCGGCGGCGAGCCCGCCGCCATTGCCACGGCGGCCAACGTGAAGCTGTGGAAACGCGCCACGTCCTTGGGCGGCGTAGAGAGCCTGATTGAGCACCGCGCCAGCATCGAGGGACCATCATCACCGTGTCCACCCGATCTGTTGCGGCTCTCTGTTGGTCTTGAGTCCGCCGCCGACCTGATCGGTGATCTGGAGCATGCGCTTGCTGCGCGATGACCCGCACCCTCAATGCCTGGCCTGAGCTTGTCGACTAGGAGGGCACGATCGCATTCCCGCTCCACCACGATCAGCGATGCGGCAGCGACGCCTGCTCACGATCAGTTCGCACCTTCCAGCAGCCGGCGGGCAATGACGTGAGCTTGGATCTCGGCCGCACCTTCGAAGATGTTGAGGATGCGGGCGTCACACAAAAGACGGCTCACTGGGTACTCGAGCGCGAAGCCGTTACCCCCGTGGATCTGCAGCGCGTTGTCCGCATTCGCCCAGGCGATGCGGGCGCCCAACAGCTTCGCCATGCCGGCTTCCAGATCACAGCGACGGCCTTGATCTTTTTCGCGGGCGGCGAAGTAGGTGAGCTGACGCGCTATCATGGTCTCGACCGCCATCATCACGATCTTGTTGGCAACACGCGGAAAGGCGTAGATGGGCTTGCCGAACTGATTGCGCTCCAACGCATATTTGACCGCCAGGTCCATGGCCGACTGGGCAACGCCAATGGCGCGCGCCGCCGTCTGGATGCGCGCCGCCTCGAACGTAGTCATGAGCTGCTTAAATCCCTGGCCCTCTGCGCCGCCCAGCAGTTGTGATGCCGGCACCTCGAACCCGTCAAAGGAGATATCGAACTCCTTCATACCGCGGTACCCCAAGACCTCGATCTCGCCGCCTGACATACCCACGGCCGGGAACGGATCGACATCAGTGCCGCGCGGCTTTTCAGCGAGCAGCATCGAAAGCCCCTTGTAGCCCGGCTCGTTTGGGTCCGTGCGGACAAGCAGGGTCATCAAATCGGCACGCACGGGGTGCGTGATCCACGTCTTCTGCCCGTACACCTTGTAGACAACTCCCGCCCTTGTTGCTCGCGTCTTGAGTGAGGCAAGGTCAGAGCCGGTGTTGGGCTCAGTGAAAACCGCCGTCGGCAACAACTCGCCGGCAGCGATCTTCGGCAGGTACTTGGCCTTT
This sequence comes from Hyphomicrobiaceae bacterium, assembly GCA_036558085.1. Taxonomy (GTDB): domain Bacteria; phylum Pseudomonadota; class Alphaproteobacteria; order Rhizobiales; family Hyphomicrobiaceae; genus AWTP1-13. The sequence goes on along the minus strand of DATBGH010000021.1, from coordinate 1,001 downwards.
TGCTCCGCAGTGCCACCGCCCAGGATGAGCTCCGCAGCAATCTCGGAGCGCGTGCCGAGCGAGCCTACACCGATGTAGCCGCGCGATAGCTCCTCGGAGACCACGCACATCGCCTCCTTACCGAGCCCAAGCCCGCCGAACGCCTCTGGAATGGTCAAGCCAAACACGCCGAGCTCGCCCAGCTTGGCGATCGTCTGCTGGGGAATGTACTCGTTGTTGAGGTGCCATTCATGGGCATGCGGCAGCACCTGGGCTTCGGCGAAGCGGCGCATCTGATCGCGCATCTGCGCCAACGTGTCATCGAGGCCCGTGTCGCCGAAGGTGGTGACCGCGGGCTGCAGGGCGATCATCTCGGCCAGCCGTGCCTTGAGGGCATCATCGGTCCCTGCATCGATGAGATCGCTCACCTCCTCCTCGAAGCGGCGGATCTCCGCGCGCGGCACACCCAGCGCGGAGAGGCGTACGGTCTCGCCTTGGCTCATGGGAATGCCGCCAGTAAGCTGAGCCAAATATTCGCCGAAGGCAGCACTGGCAATCAACCGCTCCATCTCGGTGAGACGCTGATCCCCTTCAAGCCGCCTGACCCAGCCCAGCATCTGGCGCAGGGCCTCCGCGTAGGTCGCCACCCAAGCAAGCCCATGCGCGGCCGCCTGCGCGCTGTCGAGGCTGCCAGCACTCTCGATGAGCTTGCGCACGCCTGACTTGGCAAGATGCAGCAACCGCTCGGAAGCGGCCACGGCTTCGGCGCAGCGCTCGATTTCGAGGGCGCCACCCGCTTGCGGCTGGCGAACTGCGCTCGACATTTGTCACTTTCCTCTGCGAAGCGGCGCGCCGCGCTGGCCTCTGCGAAGCGGCGCGCCGCGCTGGCCTCTGCGAAGCGGCGCGCCGCGCTGGCCTCTGCGAAGCGGCGCGCCGCGCTGGCCTCTGCGAAACGGCGTGCCACGCTGCGCCGCCCTCGCCTTCGAAGCGGCACGCCATTGCCGCGCCGCGGTGGCCTCTGC
>DATBGH010000020.1:0-157926 GCA_036558085.1 Hyphomicrobiaceae bacterium | reverse complement strand
GCAGAGTAGCTTCGGTCATGATGGCTGTGGCGCGCTGCAGATACGCGAAGCACTCGTGTCGACAGCGACTTGCTACGTGAATCTCGCTGCTTTCGCCACAGCCGTCACACTTTTCCTCACATCAGATGCATAATCCAGGCTTCTCTAATGGGCCCGGTGATGTCAAGTCGCCCGGTGCGGCATACTCCCGTTTCAGCAAGTGTCGACGGTCATAGCTGGTCTCCTATCTGTGTCTGAGAGGTTGTCGATTGGGCAGTGGTCGCAACCTTGCTCCTATGTCTCGCCAGCCGGGTACTTGCTTCTCTCCGTGGTCAGCGCAAAGGCTGCCAGCATGATGCGGTCAGAGGGGAAGTGGTGAGCACTATCTAGGGACGCGTAGTTCGTCGGATGACGACTGACAAGCCCGGATGCGGCTTCACCACCTCCACCGTCCCGGCGACGGGACCTCGGGGAGCAAGGGCAACTTTGGCTCTGCCCGCTCAGCGACTCGTTGTTCCTCCGTTATCGAAGCGTATAGACATTGCCCTGAAGGGCATGGCGGTATCTTGTGCGCGACCGAGCCGAGCGGTCATACCCCCGAAGCCGCGCAGCGGTTTGCGCTGTAGGCGCAAAGGGGTTGACGGCGAGGACCTCGGCCGCGGAACCATCGGCCTTGCCATGATAGGCTGCAATCATGCGTAGGCCGCCTCGGCCTTGGTCCACCGGAACGTGGAACCGTCGATCCACATGCGATGGAGGATCACCGCGAGCTTGCGCGCCACGGCGACCTTGGCGCGCTTCAGACCGCGGCGCTTGGCCACCTCAAGTCCCCAACGCTTAAGCGCCGAGAAACGGGTGACCCGTGAGAGCAATACGTTTGCTGCTTCGTAAAGGGCTGTACGCACCATCTCGTCGCCAACGCGCGAGATCCCACCGGTAACGTCGGTTTCGCCCGATTGGTATCGCTTCGGCGTCAATCCAAAGAGCGGTCCGGCATTCCGGGACTTTTTGATCCGACCGGGATCATCGAGTGCCGACTTGTAAGTGATGGCCACGATCGCGCCGACACTCGGCGTGGTCATGAAGCGGCGGCAGACTTCGTCTTGGCGGACAATCTTGAGCACGGCCTTCTGCAGCTTTTTGAATTGCTCGCACAACGCGGCTCTCGCGGCCAGCATCGCCTCGGCGATCTGCTCAAGCATCGGATGACCAGTAACGAGCTCGCGGATGCGCCCTTCGAAGGTCTTATCGGTGACCTTGCCAACCTTTAGGCCGAAACCTCTGAGAATGCCACGGAGGCTGCGCTCGATGTCCTTTAGCTTGTGCTGGATCTGCTGGCGCGCAACCAGCAGGGCACGCACCTCTTGTGATCCCGGAGATTTGGCGTGAACCGGCCGGAACCATCCCATGCGTAAGAGCTGAGAGATGCCGCGTGCATCTCGCCGATCGGTCTTCACCGTTATAGCGGACAACGCTGCGTTGACGTGGCGGGTCTCCATAAGACTGGTCACGAACCCCGCCTTGGTGAGGCCCGCATAGATCCATTGTGACAGTGGCCCCGCCTCGAGACCGATTACCGTCAACGGAAGGCCAAAGGCTTTGAAGAACTTCACGAGTGCGTCAGGGTGGCTCTCCACCCTCGCTTCCTTCACAATCTCTCCAGTTGCGTCGACAATGCATACGCTTGAGGATTCCAAAGAGACGTCGATTCCGGCATAGTGATTCACGGGGGCTGTCTCCCACTGGGTTTGCGATGCTCGGGGCCCGGTGTCACAACATCCAGGGACCCCGTTCACCATCACTTACCGGGAGACAGCCACCTTTCCCTTAAGTCTGAGGGGCCGGGCCCATTACGGCATCTAGATCCTGAGGACCCGTAGCCAGCGCGCCACGTCGAGCAGGCTCATCGCCGCTGCAGCGACATAGGTGAAGGCGGCGGCGCGGAGGATCTGACGGGCGGCCGGCATGTCCTTGTCATCGAGGTAGCGGCCAGCTTTGAGTACCGGCAGGGCGCGGCGGAAGCTCGCGTCGAACTCCACCGGCAGCGTAACGGCATGCACCAGGATCGCGAGGGCGAAGATCATCACGCCGATCAGCACCTCAATCAGTGCAAATTGCGGAGCCTTGGCGAGCACCATGACAAGTGGAACCGCCAGCATGACAACGGCAGCCACCTTTTCCATGCGCAGGGCTTGCTTGGCAAGACGAGTGCGCGCCTGTAGCGGAGGATAGCCGGAGGCGTCCTGCATCGCGTGGCCGCTCTCGTGTGCGGCAATGACCACCGCCGCCAGCGAACGCCGTCCAAAGTGCTTCGGCAAAAGCCGTACCGCCTTGGCCTCGGGATCATAGTGATCGCCGGCATCGGTCTCTTCCACCCTGACGTGACCGAGGCTCATTTCGTCCAAGATGTGGCGGGCGAACTCGCCTCCGGTGCCCGGAAAGTCCAAGCGCTCAGCGCCATGGGTATCAATGACCCTACGCACCCACATCTGCGGTAACACGGCAAGTACAAAAACCATTGCCATTACGATTAGCGCCAAGGCCACTAGGATCACTCCAAAAAGCGATGTGCCTTTCTGCCGCGATTTACAGAGTTGGACACGAACGCGGGCACCCCTCACTAACCCATCGCGTAACACGATGCGAGATCGCGATCTGATGATCGGTGAACTGGGCCCTCGTCACGTTTCGAAGCCCCCGACCAAAACGGGATCTTCCGTTCTGCAGGTAGGCTTGCTCTCTGTGGTGATGCAGATGAAGCTCGCCACATGCGAGGCCGAAGAGATGCGCGTTAGCTCCACAGCTCCCGGGCCGTCTCCACAATCATCTTGAGTTTGGCCCATTGCTGGTCCTCGGTGAGGACATTGCCCTCCTCGGTCGAGGCAAAGCCGCACTGGGGCGATAGGCACAGCTGGTCGAGGGAAGCGTACTTCCCCGCCTCATCAATCCGCCGCTTGATGTCATCCCTCCTCTCCAGCGTGCCGCTCTTGGAGGTGACAAGGCCCACCACCACGCGTTTCTTGCCTTTGGGCAGGAAACGCAGCGGCTCAAGCCCGCCGGCGCGCTCCGTGTCGTATTCCAGAAAATAACCATCATAGGCGACGCCGCCGAGGAGGAGTTCCGCAACTGGCTCGTAACCGCCCTCCGAGATCCACGTGGACCGGAAGTTGCCACGGCACACGTGCGTCGTGATCGTCATATCGGCGGGCTTGGCCTTCAGTGCCGTGTTGAGGGTCTTGGCATAAATAGCCGGCAGCTTGTCCACATCCTCGCCACGGGCCTTCGCCTCAGCCAGCTGCTCCTTGGAACAGAGATAGGCCCATACCGTGTCATCGAGCTGCAGGTAACGGCAGCCGGCATCGTAAAAGGCCATGATCGCCTTGGCATAGAGCCTGGCGAGATCGTCGAAATAGGCATCCATGTCGGGGTATGCCTGAGGGCTGATCGCATTGCGCCCGCCCCGGAAATGCATGACCGATGGCGAGGGGATGGTCATTTTGGGGACCAACCTGGTGTTGGCTTTGAGGAACCTGAAATGGCCGAGCATGGGATGGTCGGCCGGGAAGTCGAGCTTGCCCGTCACCTTGAGGCCCTCCGGCTTCGTCTGGACCCCGTGGAACTGAATGCCGTGGTCGAGCACAACCCGCTCGCACCCCGCAAGTTGCCAAAAGAAATCGAAGTGCCACCACGAACGACGGAACTCACCGTCGGTGGCGAGCTGCAAACCCACCTCCTCCTGCTTGGCGAGGACCTTGGCGATTTCTTGGTCCTCGATCCGTTGCAGCTCAGCGGCGCCGATTTGGCCCTGCTCGCGTTTGTGGCGGGCTTCCTTGAGTGTCGCGGGACGCAACAGGCTGCCGACCATATCGGCGCGGAATGGTGGAGTGGTCGTGGGCATAAGCTTCTCTCCCTTGGAGACGGTCGATGCCTCGCCTCAGTTGAGCGGCGGCGATTTTGCCGGCGCCTTCTTCCGCTCGGTGACGCCCAAATGCATGTCGAGCCGCTCGGGGTCGTTCGACAGGGTAGCACTATCGCCGGCAAATACGATGCGACCGCGATCGAGGATCACGGCTCGGTCGGTGAAGCCCAAGATCTTGCGCGCCTTCTGCTCCACCACGATGGCCGACATACCCTCCTCGCGGATGACCTTGCGCAGCACGACCAAGAGCTCGTCGACGATGATTGGCGCCAGGCCCTCCAGTGGCTCGTCCAGCAGGACTATGCGCGGGTTGACGATGAGCGCACGGCCGATCGCCAACATCTGCTGCTCACCGCCGGAGAGTTGGCTGCCGAGATTGTCACGCCGCTGCTCAAGCCGGGGGAACATGCCAAACACGCGCTCCACCGTCCACGCACCCGGTCGCGCAATGGCGGTGAGGTTTTCCTCGACGGTGAGCGAGCGGAAGATGTTGCGCTCCTGCGGCGACCAGCCGACCCCCGCAGCGACCCGGCGCTCCGGCCGCTCGCGCGTGATGTCCCGGCCATCGAGACGGATGCTGCCGGACATGTGCGTGGTGAGGCCGACCACCGAATTGATCAGCGTCGTCTTGCCGGTGCCATTGCGGCCAAGCAGCGCCAGCGACTGACCGTCCGGTACAGAAAAGCCGATATCGGACAGCACCACTGCCTCACCATAGCCCGCCCGCAGGCCCTCGATCTCCAGAAGGTCAGCCATGTCCGGCCTCGCCCAGATAGACCTGACGAACGCGCTCATCGCGCGCAATCGCGTCCGGAGAGCCTTCCAAGAACAGGACCCCGTTGACGAGGACGGAGATCCGCTTGGCGAACTGGAAAACGAGATCCATGTCATGCTCGATCAGCAGCACGGTGACGTCCGGGGGCAACCTGGCGACGATGTCCAAGATCATGTGCCGCTCGTCCTCGGGCACTCCCGCAGCCGGCTCGTCCAGCAGCAGCACGCGGGGTGCACTGGCAACGGCGACGGCGATCTCCAACAGCCGCTGCTTACCGTAGGGTAGGATGGCCGTGCGCTCATGCATGACGTCAATGAGACGGAAGTTCTCCAAGATGTTGACGACTTCGTCGGTCACCTCACGTCGGCGACCCACACTACGCCACCAGTCCTTACCGCAACCGAGCCGCTCGGAGACGGCGAGCCCCACCGTCTCGATCGGGGTGAGCTCGGCGAACAGCTGGTTGATCTGAAACGTGCGGGCAATGCCCAGCTTGACACGGGCGTGGGGCTTCAGCGCAGTGATGTCGCGCGCATCGAGCACAATGCGCCCGGCCGTGGGCCGTAGCACCCCGGTCAGCAGATTGATGAGCGTCGTTTTGCCGGCACCGTTTGGCCCAATGAGCGCATGGCGCGCCCCCTTTTCCACCTTGAGAGCGACGTTGCTGGCGGCAACCAGTCCGCCGAACCGCTTCTCCAGGGCGATCGTCTCGAGCATGACCGTCATGGTCTTTGCGCCTCCACGGCGCCGCCGGCGGCGGCGCGGTGGGCCCGCCAGTCGAGACGTGCCGCCAGCGCGCGGATTGGCTTGGTCCATGACGTCATGCGCTCGCGCCCGATCAACACAATGGCCACAAACAAAAGGCCGATCCAAAACGGCCAGTATTGCGGGGTCAGCGCCGCGAGATAGTCCTGCATCAACTTGAAGACAACGGCGCCGATCAGCCCGCCATAAAGGTAGCCGGTGCCACCGATGATCAGCACGAGCAGAAGATCGGCGGAGCGTTCGAAGTCGAGCACCGAAAGCGAAGTGAACGCCGTCGTCTGCGTGAGCAGCGCCCCGGCGACGCCGGCAAATCCCGCGGCGATGGTGTAGATGGCGACCAGCCGTCCGTTGATCGGAATGCCCACCGCCGCAGCGCGCAGCGGGTTGCCCTTGATCGACTGAAGCGACAGCCCGAACGGCGAGTAGACGATGCGTCGCGCCAACAGAAAGAAGACAATCAACACACCCAGCGCGTAGCAATAGGCGGTATGGCCGAACATGTCGAAGCGGTAAAGTCCGAGCAGCGGCTTGATCTCGATGCCCTGCAGTCCGTCTGCACCCCCCGTCAGCCACGCATAGCGGTTGGCGATCTCGCGCAGCACCAGCGCCACGCCGAGCGTCACCATGATGCGCGTCAGGTCGGAGCCGCGCAGCACCAGAAAGCTCGTCACGAACCCCAACAACGCCGCGCCGACGCCCGAGACAATCAGCGCCAACAGCGGCTCGGTGACGAGATCGTGTTTGGCGAGCAGGCCAGCCGTATAGGCACCGAAGCCAAAGAAGGCGGCCTGGCCCAGCGAGACGATGCCGGCATAGCCGAGGATCAAATCAAGCGACAGCGCGAAGAGGCCGAGGATGGCGATCTCGGTGAGGATCAGATGGCGCCCGGGCAGGACATAGATCGAAGCCAGCGCCGCCGCCCAAAAGAGAACCTCCAGTGGGTGCCAGCTCGCGCGGGCGACGAGACGACGAGCGACCTCCTCACCAAGCGGTTGCTCGCTCATCGCGCGCCTCCGCGGGCAAAGAGACCCTGCGGCCGCCAGATCAAGACAAGGATCATAATGGAATAGATGACGAAGGCGCCGAGCGTCGGTACGTAATATTTGCCGGCCACATCGCCGATGCCAAGCAGCAGCGAGGCCAGGAACGGCCCAGTGATGCTGGAGGTGCCGCCAACCGTGACCACGATCAGGAAATAGATCATGTACTTGAGGGGGAAGATCGGATCGAGTCCCAGGATCTCCGCGCCCAGCGCTCCGCCGAGGCCGGCCAGCCCGGATCCGAAGGCGAAGGTGAGTGCGAACACGCCGCCGACATTGATGCCGAGGCCCCGCGCCACGCGTTCATCGTCAACGGCAGCGCGCAGCCGACTGCCAAAGCGCGTGCGTGCCAGCATGAATTGCAGCAGCAGCGTAAGCAGGCCGCAGATGATGATGATCAGCAGTCGGTAGCGACCGATACCGACCCCGAGGACGGTGATTTGTCCTTCCAGCCAGCTTGGCAATTGCACGAACACTTGGCTCGAGCCCATCACATAGTCGACCGCGGCGACCGCCATGAACACGAGACCGATCGTGAACAGCACCTGGTCGAGATGGCTCTTGCCGTAAACGTGAATGTAGAGCGTGCGCTCGAAGACCAAGCCCAAGATGGCCGTGGCCAGGAAGGCCAGCGGGAGCGCGGCCAGGAACGGGATACCCCACCGGTTCACGAGAATGACCGTGCAGTAGCCGCCAGCCATGGCAAAGGCGCCGTGGGCGAGGTTGACGAAGTTCATCAACCCGAGCGTCACGGCAAGCCCGCATGCCAATACGAACAGCAGCATGCCGTAGGCGATTCCATCAAATAGGATCGTCAGCATCGGCCTACCGTCACCCGCCCGAAGGCGTTACGGGATTGTGGGGCGAGCGCCGCACCACAAACGCGTCATCTAAGGCCCCCGAGACATCTGCCAACTCTGAGGCCGGAGCTACACGGAGCCGCCCGCGGGTCGCGTCATACGTTCATGGGGCCTATTTCTTCGCTGCCTTGACCGGGTCCTTGATGCCCTCGAACGTGGCAAACTCCTCGTTGTAGAGCTCGCCGCCCTTTTTTTCGACTTTGCGCATGTAGACGTTCTGGACGATATCGCGGGTCTCGGGATCGATGGAAATGGGCCCGCGCGGGCTCTCCCAGGACATGCCTTTCATCGCCGCAATGAGGGCGTCGCCGTCGGCTTTGCCGCCGGTCTTCTTCAATGCCTCATAGATGAGATGCATGCCGTCGTAGCCGCCAACCGACATGAAGTTCGGGCGGAAGGTGTTGGCCTTTTTGAAGGCCTCCACGTAGGCCTTGTTCTTGGCCGAGGGGTGATCCGCCGAGTAGAAGTGCGCCGTCACGGCGCCGAGCACGGCATCGCCCATCGCCGGGAGCAGATCATCGTCGGTGACGTCGCCGGGACCGATGACTTTGATGCCGGCCTTATCGAGCCCGCGCTCGGTGAACTGCTTCATGAAGGTGCCGCCTTGACCGGAAGGCACGAACACCATGATGGCGTCGGGCTTGGCGTCGGCCGCCCGCTGCAGGAACGGCGCGAAATCGGGGTTGGCCAGCGGGAACCGGATCGCCTCGATCACCTCTCCGCCGGCCGCCTTGAAGCGATCGGTAAAGGACTTCTCCGCGTCGTGGCCGGGCGCGTAGTCCGAAACCATTGTGACCACCTTCTTGATGCCGTTCTTGGCCGCCCAGTCGGCCAGGGGCACGGTCGATTGCGCCAGCGTGAAGCTAGTGCGCGCGATATAAGGCGAGCGCTCCGTGATGATCGAGGTGCCGGCCGCCATCACGAGTTCGACGACCTTGCCCTCGGTTGCCAGCGGCGCGGCAGCGAGCGCGGCCGGCGTGACGCCGAACCCGGCGATGACGCTCACCTTATCGTTGACGATCAGCTCCTGGGCGAGGCGCTTGGTGTTGTCGGGGACCGCCGCATCATCCTTGAGGATGACCTCGATCTTGCGGCCAGCGACCGTGTCGCCGTGCTCTTTCATGTAGAGATCGACTGCGGCCTTGATCTGCTTGCCGGTCGAAGCCTGCTGGCCGGTCATCGGCAAGATCAAGCCGATCTTGACGGGGTCCTGCGCCCATGCCGCGCTGGCCAGCGCCAACAGGCCCACCGCCAGCGCGGCCTTGAAAGCGGTACGTCTGTGCATGGGTCCTCCTTCGATCGGCTTGTACATTTGACGGTTGGCCGCATCCGGCGGCTGCCGGAGTGTTGCAACGTCGAATATCGCACGCAGATCGTAGGGGTTCCAAACTATCTTTCGTCGCGCGGCGAGGCCGTGACGATTGTTCATTCGGCCGCGGGCGGCGCCCCGAAGGCGGCCCGCACCTCGGCCGGAAGGGCGGCCGACTTCAGGCGCGTTGGATCGGCCGGGTCGCGCACGGTCCACAGCCGCGTCTCAAAGCCCTCCAGCGCCAGCGTGCCGCCCTTCATCACCTGGTGCGCAACCAAGAAGCTCGAGCGGCGAAACTCCGTCACCCGCGTCTCGATCGCGAGGTCCTCCCCGTAATGCGAGGCAATCTTGAACACCGCGCGCGCCTCCAACAGCGCTAGGCCGGCGCCGCCGTGTTTCTCGAGCATCCGGATCTTCGTCATGCCCGTCGCCTTCTCGAACAGCAGGATCGTCGATGCGTCGAACCATTCGAAATAGCGCGGATAGAACACGATGCCGGCGGGGTCGCAGTCGCCCCATTGAACGCGCACGATGCGGGTGTTGATCAGCATGCTGCTCGCTCGCTAGGGGACCACAATCACCTCCGGAGAGGCTGGCACGGCGTAGAGACGCTCCACTAGGGCGGCGCGGCGCCTCAACACCGCACGCTGATTGAGATAGCCCTTGTCGGTGATCTCATCGGCGTCGATGGCGGGTGGCTCGACCAGCAGCAAACAGCGGGCGATGCGCATGGAGCTCCCCTGCACACTCGAATTGTGCCGCCTGAGCCCCTCCAGCACCGCGCGACGCACGCCGGGCTCGGCGATGAGCGCCTCCACGCGGGCGTCGGCCGCCTGCTGCGGGCACAAGCTCCTGAGGCCGGCGAGGCTCGGGAAGATCAGCAGCCCGACGTCGTCGCGATCATGGCCGGTGACGACGGCGTCCTCGATCACCGGTGCGCCCGCGGCAATCACCAGCGGGCGCAGCGTTCCCACGTTGACCCAAGTGCCGGACGATAGCTTGAAGTTCTCGGCCGTGCGGCCATCGAAGATGAGGCCCGCTGCCGGATTGGCCGGGTCCGCCAGACGTACGGCATCGCCGGTCCTGAACCATCCGTCTTCGTCAAAGGCCTTGGCGGTCAGCTCTGGTGCCCTAAAGTACCCGGGCGTGACATTGGGCCCCTTGACCCGGATCTCGAGCTTGTCGCCCTCGGGGGCGAGCCTGACCGCCATACCCGGCCCCGGCACACCAATGTTGCCCGGTCGATCGATCGGGAAGTGCACCATTGTCACGGCCGGCGCGGTCTCAGTCAGGCCCCACGAGGAGATGAACGGCACCCGTCGGCCCCGCGCCTTCATCCCCACAGCCTCAAGTCGATCCCACAGGCTCTGCGGCAAGGCCGCCGCCGCGTAGAACAGCAGATCGAGGCGGGCAAAGAACTTCTCGCGCAGCGCTTCGTCTTGCTCCAGGTGATCGGCGAGCGCGGCATAGCCGCGGGGCACATTGAAATAGAGAGTGGGTGAGACATCGCGAAGATTGGCGAGCGTTCGCCCGACGAGCGCCGGCACCGGCTTGCCCTCGTCGATATAGAGGCTGCCGCCATTGCGCAGCATCATGTTGAAGTTGTGATTGCCGCCGAAGGTGTGGTTCCACGGCAGCCAATCGACAATGACGGGCGCCTGAGCCGAAAGCAGCTTCCATGCCGCGGCCGCGCTCTCCTGGTTGGCGCACATCATGCCTTGCGTGTTGATGACGCCCTTGGGCTGACCGGTGGATCCCGAGGTAAACAGGATTTTGCCGACCGTATCGGGTCCCACACGCGCAAAGGCCGCATCGACCGCCGGCGTCGGACGCAATTCGCTCAAGCCTGCCAACGGCGTCACGCGGCTCCCCGCGAGACTGCCGCGGCTGGCCACGATCTCCAACCCCGTGGCGCCGATCGCCGCCAGGGCCCGCGCGTAGGGCTCAGTGTCGTCGACATAGATCAGCCCCGGCTCAACCAGGCCGAAGATGTAGCGCAGCTTGCCGTAATCGAGGCTGAGGCGGGCATAGGCGGTGGACACCGGGACCACCGGTACGCCCACGTGCATGGCGCCCAACATCATGATCCCGTGGTCGATGCCGTTCTCGGCCAGGATCATCAGGGGACGATCGGGTCCCAGGCCACGGTCGAGCAGAGCCTGAGCGACGCCATTGGCAGCGCGCGCGGCCTCTTGATAGGTGAGCTGCCGCCACGCGCCGGATGGCACGCGCTCCGCCAGGAACACGCGGTTGGGCTCGGCCACCGCCCAGCGCTCGAGCAGGACGCCGAGGCAGCGCGGTACGGCACCCAGCCCCCGCGCCGATCGCAACACCGTCGATCCGTCAGGGCGCCGCTCGAGGGCGATCTCGGGGGCGGCAAATAGAGGGCCGCCGGCTGCGCCCCTCCCCCCGCTCGGCGGCGCCTCCGCATTGGTATCAGTGCTCATCCTCCCCCTCATTTTCTCATGATCCTCCAAGTGCGCGCGCCAATGCTGTTGGGGGTGCTGAAGCTTGTCAACGCTCAACGCGGGTCTTCAGATCGCAAGATTGGAGCACGCGCGAGCTCAGGGCGCCTTGTGAACCGCATCGCGGGCCCCCAACGTTGCCGTCCCACGGGCGCCGTCGGCCGACCCCTTGCTCGCGCCACTGCGCCGGGCTCAATATCCCGGCGACAATATCAAAAGCCGCAACTGCCAAAGGCCTGATCCCCCGCCAGCCGCGAGCCTCGCCAATGCAAATTTGCCCGCGTCGCAGTGTCCTCTATATGCCCGGCTCCAATGCGCGTGCCCTGGAGAAGGCCAAGTCGATCCCCGCCGATGGTCTGATCCTCGACCTTGAGGACGCGGTTGCGCCCGAGGCCAAGGAAGCGGCACGGGCGCAGGCATGCGCGGCGGTCAAGGCCGGCGGCTACGGTGAGCGCGAGCTCGTCATTCGCATCAACGGGCTCGCAACGCCGTGGGGCCTGGCCGATCTGGAAGCGGCGGCGGCGGCCGCTCCCAATGCGGTGTTGCTACCCAAGCCCGGCACCGGTGAGGACATCCTGCGGGCCAGCGACGCGCTGGCGCGCGCGGGCGCTCCCGACAGGACCCGGCTGTGGGCGATGATCGAGACACCCCTTGCCGTCCTCAACCTGGCCGACATTGCGGCGGCGTCGCAGCGGCACGGAGCGCGGCTCACTTGCTTCGTGCTCGGCACCAACGATCTCGTCAAGGAGACCCGTGCCGACCTGTCGCTCAACCGGCGCCCCGCCCTCTACTGGCTTTCTGCCGCAATCACCGCAGCGCGCGCCTATGGCCTCGACGTGCTCGATGGCGTCTACAACAACCTCGGGGATGCCGAGGGCTTGCGGCGCGAGTGCCTGCATGGCCGCAGGCTTGGCTTTGACGGCAAGACGCTGATCCATCCGGACCAGGTGGCGGTCGCCAACGAGGTGTTCGCGCCGACCGCCGCAGAGGTGGCATTCGCGCGCCAGATCATCGCCGCCTTTGCACGCCCCGAGAATGTAGGCAAGGGCGTGATCAAGGTCGAGGGTCGCATGGTGGAACTCCTCCACGCCGAGACGGCACGACGCACGGTGGCAATCGCCGAGGCCATCGAGCGCATGAGGGCGTCATGAGCAAAGGCAAGACCAACCCCGGCAATTTCTTCGAGGACTTTGCCGTCGGTCAGGTCCTGCAGCACGCCACGCCACGCACGCTCACGTCGGGCGACGTCGCCGTCTACAACAGCCTCTATTCCCCGCGCTTTGCAGTCCAGTCCTCGGATCAATTCGCGCGCGCCGTCGGCTATCCGCGCTCACCGGTCGATGACCTCATCGTTTTCCATACCATCTTCGGCAAGACCGTTGCGGACATCTCGCTCAACGCCATCGCCAACCTCGGCTACGCCGAGTGCCAATTCCTCGCGCCCGTCTATCCGGACGATACGCTCGCGGCCAGCTCCGAGATCATCGGCTTGCGCGAAAACTCCAACCGCGCCTCGGGTGTGGTCTACGTGAAGAGCCGAGGCCGCAACCAGAACGGCGAGATCGTGCTCGAGTACGTGCGCTGGGTCATGGTGCGCAAGCGCGAGCAGACGGCGCCCGCACCAACACCCGTGGTGCCGAAGCTCGCCCAGCGCGTCGATCCGGTGGGGCTGGGCACGGCCGTGCCAAGGCTTGCCACCGCGGGCTATGACTTTGCGCTCGCGGGTGCGCCGCACCGCTGGAGCGACTACAACGTGGGCGAAAAGATCGATCACGCCGATGCCATGACCCTTGAGGAGGCCGAGCATCAGACGGCCACGCGCCTCTACCAGAATAACGCCAAGGTTCATTTCAATTTGCACGAGCAAGCCCAGGGGCAGTTCAAGCGACGATTGGTCTATGGCGGCGTCGTCATCTCGCTCGCACGCGCGCTCTCTTTCAATGGCCTTGCCAACGCCTTTCACATCGCCGCCATCAACGGCGGGCGGCACGTGAGCCCTTGTTTTGCCGGCGACACCGTTTATGCCTGGTCGGAGGTGCTGGAGCGGGCCGAGTTGCCCGGCCGCAGCGATGTCGGGGCGCTCAGGACCCGTCTGATCGCCGTCAAGAACCGCAGCTCAGCCACCTTCCCCCTGCGCAACGCCGACGGCGAGTACGAAGAGGGCGTGCTCCTCGACCTCGACGTGTGGCTCCTGCTGCCGCGGTAGGCATCGGCGCGGCACCCGCGGTGGTATACCAGGCATGCATCACGGCGCCTTCGCTCCGGCACCCGGCAGTGACATATCGACAATTGCCGCCTTTGCTGCAGCGCGCTAAAAGCGCGAACATCACTGTTCATCAAAGGGCTCGCGACAATCGCCCCCAAGTGCGGGGGCTAGAGCGGGAGACGAAGCACGATGGCAGAGGCCAGACAGACGGTGGAGCGTCCGCTCTCGCCGCATCTCTCCATCTACAAGCCGCTGATCAACATGGTGATGTCGATCCTGCATCGGCTCACCGGTGCCGCGCTCTATGTCGGCACGCTGCTGCTGGCGGCCTGGCTGATCGCCACCGCCATGGGCGAAGTCCCGTTTGCTTACGTCAACGCCCTCTTCGCCCATCCGATCGGTCAGCTCATCTTGTTCGGCTACACCTGGGCCCTCGTCCATCACATGCTCGGGGGCATCCGGCACCTCATCTGGGACACCGGCAGGGGCTTGCAGATCTGGCAGGTCAACACCCTGTCCTGGCTGACGATCATAGGCTCAATCGCCTTGACGGTGGCCATCTGGGCCGTCGGCCTTGCGCTCCGAGGGCAGCTCTGATGGCTTATCGCACACCGCTCGCCCGGGTCCGCGGCCTGGGCTCCGCCCGCGCCGGAGCCGAGCACTTTTGGCGCCAGCGCCTCACCGCTGTTGCCAATGTCTTCCTTGCCTCCTTCCTGATCTGGCTCATTGTGACATTGGCCGGCGCCGACTACGCCACGGTCAAGGGGACTTTGGCCAAGCCGCAGATCGCCATCCCGCTCCTGCTCCTCCTCCTGTCGGGGCTTATCCACATGCGGCTTGGCATGCAGGTCATCATCGAGGATTACGTGCACGCCGAAGGCCGCAAGATCGTTGCGCTCATGCTCTCCTCGTTCTTCACCTTCGCCGTCGGCCTCGTATGCGCCTTTGCCGTGCTGAAGCTGAGCTTCGGAGCCTGATCCATGTCGGAAGAGAACGTCCGCGATCGCGGCGAGGCCGCTCCCAAGCCCGCCGTCAACGGCCGCGCCTATCCCATCACGGAGCACATTTACGACGTCGTCGTGGTGGGGGCGGGAGGGTCTGGCCTGCGCGCCACGCTCGGCTGCGCCGAAGCCGGATTGAAGACCGCGTGCGTCACCAAGGTCTTCCCCACGCGCTCTCACACGGTGGCGGCGCAAGGGGGCATCGCCGCCGCCATCGGCAACATGGGTCACGACGACTGGCGCTGGCACATGTACGACACCGTAAAAGGCGCCGACTGGTTGGGCGACCAGGATGCGATCGAGTACATGTGCCGGCACGCCAACGACGCCGTCTACGAGCTCGACCACTATGGCGTCCCCTTCAGCCGCACCGAGGACGGGCACATCTACCAGCGGCCGTTCGGCGGCATGACGACCGAGTTCGGCGAGGGGCCGCCGGCCCAGCGCACCTGCGCCGCCGCCGACCGCACCGGCCACGCCATCCTGCACACGCTCTATGGTCAGTCGCTCAGGCGCTCGGCCCAGTTCTTCATCGAATATTTTGCGATCGATCTCATCATGGATCAGGACGGCGCCTGCGGCGGCGTCATCGCGCTCTGCCTAGAGGACGGCACACTGCATCGGTTTCGTGCCAAGAAGACCATCCTCGCGACCGGCGGTTACGGGCGCGTCTACTTCACCTGTACCGGCGCGCACACGCAGACCGGTGACGGCAATGCCATGGTGCTGCGGGCCGGGCTGCCGCTGCAGGATATGGAATTCGTGCAGTTTCATCCGACCGGAGTTTACGGTGCCGGCGTGCTCATTACCGAAGGTGCGCGCGGCGAAGGCGGCTATCTTACCAATGCCAGCGGCGAGCGTTTCATGGAGCGCTATGCGCCTCATGCCAAGGATCTCGCCTCCCGCGACGTCGTCGCGCGTTCCATGACGATCGAAATTCGCGAAGGCCGCGGCGTGGGCCCCGACAAGGACCACATCTACCTCCACCTCGATCACCTCGATCCCAAGATCCTGCACGAAAGGCTGCCGGGGATCACCGAGAGTGCCAGGATATTCGCCGGTGTCGACCTGCGCCGGGAACCCATCCCTGTGCTGCCGACCGTCCACTACAACATGGGTGGCATCCCCACCAACTACCACGGCGAAGTCTTCACCCTCAAAGACGGCAATCCCGACACCATCGTGCCCGGTCTGCTTGCGATCGGGGAGGCCGCGTGCGTGTCGGTGCATGGTGCCAACCGGCTTGGATCCAACTCGCTCACCGACCTCGTGGTGTTCGGCCGCGCCGCCGGCCTGCGGTGCGGCGAAACGGTGGAGAAGGGCAGCGTCATGCCCCCGCTGGCGAAGGATGCCGACGATGTCGCCCTCGGTCGGCTCGACCGCATCCGTCACGCCAAGGGCGGTACCCCCACTGCGGCGCTGCGCCTGCAGATGCAAAAGACCATGCAGTCCAACTGTGCGGTGTTTCGCACCGGCGAGGTGCTCGAGGAGGGAGTGAAGAAGATTGGCGAGATCTGGAAGGGCTCCGGCGACATGGCCCTCTCCGACCATTCCCTGATCTGGAACTCTGACCTCGTCGAATCGCTCGAATACGAGAATATGATCGTGCAGGCGGCGACCACGGTGGTTGCCGCCAGCAACCGCAAGGAGAGCCGCGGCGCGCACGCGCGCGAGGACTACAAGGACCGCGATGACGTCAATTGGATGAAGCACACGCTGACCTGGATCGATCTCGATCAGCAGCGCGTGCGCATCGACTACCGCCCGGTGCACACCTACACCCTAACCAACGAGATCAACTACATCGAGCCCAAGAAGCGCGAATACTGACGCACGAGGGGGTGAGCACTGCCGGCCGCGGCGGTTGGGCCCAGTCGGGGCGCGGCGCCTTGCACCGGCCAGCCTCTAAGACCTGGCAACCGCTTGCAACGCTTGGGCTGGAACCCCATCATCACCGCATCGTCTCACGCGGCATGACCAGAAGGATCTCCATGGCGGACGAACTGCCTTTCAAGAAAACGATGATCTTCACTTACGATGAGCCGCGCGAGCTGGCACCCGGCGTGGTCCGCATCGTCGCCAACAATCCCAACCACTTTACCTTCAAGGGCACCAACACCTACCTCATCGGCACCGGCCGCTCGATCGGCCTCATCGACCCGGGTCCCGATGACCCCGCGCACTTGCGAGCCATTCTTGATGCCGCAGGCGGGCGCAAGATCAGCCACATCATCATCACCCATACCCACCGCGACCACACCGACGGCATGCCGGCGCTGCTCGCGGCCACCGGCGGCAAAACCGTCGGCTTTGGCCGGCGCGTCGCCAACCGCGGCACGAAGCGCACCAGCCCGTCGGGCGGCGAGTACGTGGAGAAGGACTTCATTCCCGACGTTCCCCTCACCGACGGACAGCGCCTTGAGGGTGATGGTTGGGCGATCGGGGCCGTGCACACGCCGGGACACGCACCCGATCATCTGTGCTTCGCGCTGGAGGGCACCAAGATCCTGTTCTCCGGCGACCACGTGATGGGCTGGAACACCAGCATCGTTGCACCACCGGAAGGCAGCATGGCGGCCTACATCCGCTCGCTGCAGCGCTTGGCCGAGCGCGACGATGAAATCTATTTTCCGGGGCACGGTGGGCAGGTCGAGGAGCCGCAGCGCCTGGTCAAAGCCTACCTGCTGCATCGGCGCATGCGTGAGCAGTCAATCCTTGATTGCATACGCCAAGGCAATGCCACGGCGCGCTCGATCGTGCCGATCGTCTATAAGGACCTCGACCCAAAGCTCCTCAACGCTGCGTCTCTCTCTGTCCTTGCCCACGTCGAGCACTTGATTGAACGCGGTCTCGTTTGCTGCGACTCTCCGCTTTCTGCTGATCGTGTCCTTTCACTTTCTTGACCATGGCGCCGGTGCGCGTCGTGCGCAGCGCGCGGCGACCGGCCATCGCGGTGGGTGCACTGGATTCCACGCGCGCCTGCAGCTCGGCAAGAAAGCGGCGCACACGGGATGCGTTCTGCCCGAGGTCCGTGGGACCGTAGCGCGACGCTGAACGCACATCGACGCGCGCGCGGATTTCGTTGCCTTCCACGCGCACGACCACATCGTCGGGAAAGCCGATCACCGGCGTCAGGTCGGTCGCCTCGAGCGTACCGCTCCTTGCCTGCTTACCGGCGGGCGGCTCGGAGGAGGCAACCCGCCACTTGAGCTTGTGCACGGCCTCCTCGACAAGTCCGTAGGCTTCTTCCACCCCGCGGTCCAACCAGAACGTGCGCAGGTCAGGATAGGCCTTCTGCTGCTCCTGGGCGAAGCGCTCGCCTGGATAGGGCGCCGGATTGGCATCGCCCGAGCGCACCTTCGCCAGCGCCACGAATTGCGGCGGGCTCGTCACATCCGTCGTGACGTCGTTGATGCGGGGCAGGTTCAACAGCGCCGGTAGGAACGTCAGCGGCCAGGCCATCAGCAGCAGGGGCAGCAGGACCCCGAGCGCGGCCTTGCCGGCGCCGGCAAAGCCGCGGCGCCAGATCTGCACAAGCGCGATGAGCCCGACCAGCAGTGCCAGCGCGCCTCCAGCCAGACTGACGGCGAAGAGGTTGAGCGCCACGCGCGTGGGGAACGCGGTGAGCCGGTGCAGCACGATGCCGACTACGACGAGGCTCGCCGAAAAGAGGGCGATCCGGTTCGCCCAGCGCGCCAGCGGCGCCTCGATGATCGTCGTTCGGTCGTTCATCTTCCAAGTGGTCCAGAGGTCTCGCTCTTAGCAGTGTTCGGCGGCTGCCGCCAGAGAACACGAGCGATGGCCGAAGGCTCCGTCGCCCCCGCACGTCAAGGGGCGATTTGCTCCCATCGGCGGTAAGGCCCTCTCCACCCAACAAAGCCTGCCCACCCCGGGTCGGGCCTAAGTTGCGAGTGCGTTGCGCCTGGCCTCGCCGCACCCCAATTGAAGGCTCCTCTCGCAGTTCCCCAAGCGCCGGGGAGCGCCTAAGATGAGCCAGTTGCGATCGAAACGGTGACCCCAATGCATCCTCTGTCGAACTTCGCTGCGCGCGACGTCGAAACGCTGCTGCATCCCACCACCAACCTGCTGGCCCACCGCAGTCTTGGCCCGCTGGTGTTCGAGCGCGGCGAGGGGATCTACGTCTACGATGCTGCCGGCAAACGCTACATTGAAGGGCTCGCGGGCCTGTGGTGCACGGGGCTCGGCTACGGCAACGCCGAGCTGGTGGAAGCCGCGCGCGAGCAAATGGAGCGCCTCTCCTTCTCGCACCTCTTCGGTGGCCGCAGTCATGAGCCGGCCATTGCGCTGGCCGAAAAGATCAAGGCCATGGCCCCGGCCGAGACGTCGAAGGTGTTCTTCACCAATTCCGGATCGGAGGCCAATGACACGCAGATCAAGATCGCCTGGTACTACAACAACGCGATCGGCCACCCGAAACGGAAGAAAATCATCTCGCGCCAAAGGGCCTACCACGGCACGACCATCGGGGCGGCCAGCTTGTCGGGCATCTCCGTGTTCCACGCCGATTTCGATTTGCCGATGGCGCGCGTCTTCCACACGGATTGCCCGCACTACGGCAAATACGCCGAGCCCGGCGAAACCGAGGCGGACTATGCCAGTCGGCTCGCCGCCAACCTCGAGGCACTCATCGAGCGCGAGGGACCCCAGACCATCGCTGCCTTCATCGCCGAGCCGGTGATGGGCGCGGGCGGCGTGCTCATTCCGCCAAAGACCTATTTTGCCAAGGTACAGGCGGTGCTTGCCAAGCACGACATCGCCTTCATCGCCGATGAGGTGATCTGCGGGTTTGCGCGCACCGGCAACTGGTGGGGTTCAGAAACGTTCGGCATCAAGCCATCGACCGTGACCATGGCCAAGGCCATCACCTCCGCCTACGTGCCGATGGGCGCGCTCACGGTGTCGGAACCCGTCTACCAGGCCCTATTGGAAGAGAGCGGCAAGCAAGGCATGTTCGCCCACGGCTTCACCTACTCGGGCCATCCGCTCGCCTGCGCCGTGGCGCTCAAAACCATCGAGATTTACGAGCGCATCAAGATCGTCGAACACGTGCAGCGCATGGCGCCAATTTTCGCGCTACGGCTCAACGCACTGGCCGACCACCCCTTGGTCGCGGAAGCGCGCTGCGTCGGCCTCCTCGGCGCCCTGGAGCTTGTCCAGGACAAGCGCACCCGGCAGCCGTTCGACAGCAAGCTCGCCGTCGCGGCCAAGGCCGCACGCTTCGCCGAAGAGGAGGGCCTCATCTGCCGCGCCGTGGGCGGGGACAACATCGGCCTGTGTCCACCCCTGGTGATCGACGGCGCCGAAATCAACGCCATGTTCGACCTGCTCGCCCGTGCGCTGGACAGAACCGAAGCCTGGGCGCGTCAGGAAGGCCATCTGGGCTAGGCCGGCCCCGGTTTGCGACGCTGGTTCGCCGCGCCCCTCGCCGCAGTGGCCTCGCCGATCCGATCAAGCCCTGCATCGGCTGCCATGTTCGGCGCGCAGTTCGTCTTGCACCTGCGCATCCAACACCCGCACGCGTGCGACTTGGTCTGGCGCCACGCCCGCGACCGGCGCAACCAATGCCCGCATCGCCGCGGCGATCTCGTCCATGGCGAGCGTCAACTCCTTGCAGGTGAGCTTTCCACGCAGGGCGCGGTATGCGAATTGCCGCGTGCCATCGGTGTGATCCCGCGGGGATTGCGGCCGCCCGATCCACGTGCGCTCACGATCCGCAAGCATCCCTTTGAGGCGATCGAGACATCCTTGATCCGCACAACCTGCCCCGCCACTCCGCCTCGCCGGGGCGGCCGGTGTCCCGGGATCGACGTTGGACGCCTTCATCAGAGGTGCCGGCCGCACGGTGGCGGCCTCGGCGCTGGGCGCGGGTCCATCCTTGAGGGACGGCGCGCGCACCTCGCTCTTGAGCCCGGCGCAGCCGCTGAGCAGGAGGCTTAAGGCGACGAGACGGGTTGCGCAGGCCAGTGGGCGTATCGACCGGATCCGGCACTCGCACATACTTGTCTCGGCATCAACGACACTGGGGACGCCGTGGCATATTCTGAAACGAGCGATAAGAAACGCTTAAGTCTCGCGCGGATGGCGCACGAACGCGCGTGCAGGGCTCCCCCGCGGAGCCCACTCCCTGCTTCGCATTGGCGGCCCTGCTAGCGGTCTCCCAAGGCTTTCATTGCCGGTGGAGCGAGGGATTGGGACCACACAGCGGGCGCAGCGCCTCGCGTTCCTGGGACGACAGCGTTGAGAGTGGAAAGCTTGGTTGACGGCTCGCGCGATCAAAGAAGGGATGCGGCCATGCCTTCCCGCGCAAGCGCCAGCCAAGGACCCTGCGGATCGCGCGGGCCATGAGCCAGGGATTGAACCCGATCGATCCCTCGGGTGGACGCCCCACCGCATGCTTGCCGAAGATGCGCCCAATCGGCGGACCAAAGAGCTGATCGGGCTTTTGCGTTTCGCGCTCGAATGCCTGTGCGACGACCCCAATGAAGGGAATGGCCGGACTTAGCGTGTTGCCGAGGGGCATGCTGCAGCAGCTTGCATACCATCGATAGATGCCCTTCGATGTGAGGCGCAGCCCGACAATGCGCTCCTTGCCCTGAACAAACGACAGGGAGGCCGGCGCTAACTGAACAATGTCGGTGCCACCTTGACCATCGAGAAGGTCTGCACGGTCAAGCTTATGCAGGAAAGCCTGGCAGTCCTCGCAGTAGCACACGACACGGTTCACGGTATCGGGCGCCACGTCCGTGACCAAGCCGCGGACTTCTCGGCAACTACAAGCCAACGTTGCGGTGTTGCCCATTTTGTTCCTGGAGTGAAGCCAGGGGTGAAGAGTGCCGCAGGACCAACCAGCAACCCATGAGCGCAAATCGAGATCGCATCACGCTGACAGCCCTGCACTCAAATCCCCGCTGCCTTGCTTCGGGAACTGCGAGGATTCCCGATGGTTGCATCGGCCTTCGTGCTTTCATCGCAGCCTCGCACTTTCGGGCAGGACCACCAGACACCCAACCACACCGGTCAAGGTATTGGACGCCCTCCTTCCCGCGCCTCATGCGCTAATCGCCCTGCCCGAACCTCCGATTGGACGTTCGAATGCGACGTTATAACGTAGGGCAAGGAAACTTTGCCAACGCAATCGAAGCACTCGGCAGGTCCGGTGCCGCTGACAAAACTGCCGCAGTGTTGCGCCGCCAAGGCATTCCGCCCGGAGCTTGCCGCGCGCAGTGGCAGAAATTCGTGAGCATCCTCGAAGCTCGCCGCCACACTCGGTCGATCACTCGGCCGATCACTGGGCCGATCACTCGGCCGATCTCGGCCGATCTCGGGCGGGTCACGCCAGGGCTGCG
This sequence comes from Hyphomicrobiaceae bacterium, assembly GCA_036558085.1. Classification (GTDB taxonomy): domain Bacteria; phylum Pseudomonadota; class Alphaproteobacteria; order Rhizobiales; family Hyphomicrobiaceae; genus AWTP1-13. The sequence goes on along the minus strand of DATBGH010000020.1, from coordinate 136,240 downwards.
GGCCCCAGCGAGATGAACCGCCAGACCGGGCGCCGGCTCGCGCCCACCATCGTCTCAGCGCTCGAAAGCGTTGGCCCAGCAAGGGCGCGCCGGGGCTCCTTCGCCCAGCCGGGAGACAACGCTTTGGCCCAAACGGCCTTGCACCCCGTCGGCAGATTAACCACGGGCGAAGAGAGGGGTTGCTCGGCCGGCTGGCGTCGACAGTTTGTCGCTGCCTTGTTTACGAAGCCGCGGGCTGCAGAGGGAGACGCTTGCTCAAGCCGCGTTCCTGCCGGTGCGGAGGTCCATCATCTTGGATTTGCGGCGTGATTAGGAGCCTGTGACGCATGAACGTTCGATCTGGGGATCGAAGACTTCCAAGCAAGAGTATTTGGATCCTCCTGCTGACCTCCGTGATGGTGGTGATCTCTGCTGGCGGGTCCTGGCCGGCTGAGCTTGCGCAAGCGGTGATTGAACCACCGTTCTGGGAAAACGAGGTGATGCTGTGGAACTTCGCCGAGGTTTCGCAGGCCTGTTTGCCCTACGAGGATCCCTTATGGCTTTGTGCAGCACGGCAGCCCGCCCCGGCGCAGCATGATGGCGAGGAGGTCCAACGCGATTGCCGCCCCTTGGAGGTGGTCAAATTGTCTGGTCCCGAGGCGTTGGCGGACATCGCAGCGGACTGGGAACGGCTGGATCGACTGATGCGACCCAGGACACCGTTCTCGTCTGTGCTTTGGAATTCGCTGTGGTGGAAGCACTACCACAAGCGCGGCCTCCTGCTGGAGGACGAATTTCTCGTCCTGGCGGTTCGCGCAACCAATGGGCAGCTCGTGGCGGTGGCTCCGCTCCTTCGAAGGTTCTGCCCCGCGATTGGTCCGGTCCGCTGGCGCATGATCCAGTTCTTCGGGGCCGACGCGTCGATCACGGAGTTGCGCGGTGTCGTTTGCGCGCCCGACGACCAAAAGATGGTTCTGGGGGCTCTCGAAACGCACTTTCGGCAGGCGTACCGCGAATGGGACCTCTTGCGCTGGGACGGCGTGCTGGAGGGTAATGACGGTCAACACCATGCTGGCGTCTTGGTCGGTGCGCCGGGCCGACTGCCAAACTATGTCGTGCCGCTGCCGGCGAGCTGGGCGGAGCTCCACTCCCAAGTCACGGGCAATTTCAGACGGAATATGCGCAAGCAGCGCGAATCCTTCGAGCAAGATGGCCACGTCTATAGGTTTCGCGCCGTTGCAGGATCCGACGTGGCAGGCGCGCTCGAAACCCTATTCGCGCTGCATGCCCGACGTGCACAGTTTGATGGCATGGAGGTCAAGCACCGAGATCGCTTTGCCAACCGCGTGAACCGACAGTTCTTGCGCGAGTACACCCTGGAAATGGCACGACGGGGCAGCGCGCGCCTCTATGAATTGCAGATCGGCGGCAAAACGGTCGCGAGCCAGCTCGCGTTCGCGATGGGTGGGGATCTCTGGCTTTACACGTCCGGTTTCGATCCGCAATGGCGCAGATACGGCATCATGACAATGTTGACCGTCGAGGTCATGCAATGGGCCATCGCGTCGAAGTATGAGCGCGTGAACCTCTCGTGCGGCCATGATCGAGCCAAGATGCGCTGGCGGCCGGCAGAGATGGCGCACACGTACTTCCTGGAGAGTGCACCCAGCCTGCGTGGGCGGTTGGCGATGCAGGCCTACGCAACCGTCGCGGCCTCGCGGCGTGCTGCCGTCCGGCTGCGCGGCTGGCGCCCCAGTCGCGATACCAATCGTCAGGCCTGATTTCAACATGAGGGGGTTTGACTGGGTTGGCGCGCCTCACGGGGGTTATGGGCCGCGCGTTGAAGCTTGTTGGTTCGGCCGAGCTTCGAACACCAGTCAAGTAAAGAGGCCACCACACATCATCGGTTGGGCGGCTCGACAGCTGCCTTGCTTCGGTAGGTCTCAGGCGCCACCAGGGCGAAGGCCACGCCTGCCAACAGGAGCAGCGTGGCCGACACGAGGAGCGCGGCGATTGGACCGTGCGCGTCGGCCATCAGGCCCAGCGCCAGAGGGCCAATGACATAGCCGGCGTCGGCCGTCATGCGGTAGAGGCTCATCGTCGCTGCATTCATGCCGGGCGCGGCGGCATCGGCAGCGTAGGCAGCCGGCGCAGCGCCTCCGACGGAGCTGGCGACCCCCCAAACGATGGAGGCAGCCACGAAGGTGGCGTAAGACCCGGCAATGGCAAAGAGCAGCATCGAGGCGCCGGTCATCACCGTTGCCGCAACAATCACCGGTTTGCGGCCGAAGCGATCGGCCAGGGTGCCGGCGGGGTAGGCGGCGGCGAGCCCGAACACGCTGCCCAGCATCATGGCCGTGCCGATGGCGCCGACGGAGAGCCCCAGCTCGACCGTGCCGAGGATCGGGATGATGGCAAAGAGCCCGCCCGTGCGCACGAACGCGTTGAGGAGCGCGATTAGCCCGACGAGGAGCAAACCGGTTTTCCCAACCAACACGCGTATCTGCGAGCTAAACGATTGCGCGGTTGGGTCGCCTCCCGCCGAGCGCGCGAGCGCCCCCGTAGGGGTGGCGAGGGGGCGCGTCTCGTTCACCGCGAACCAGGCCACCATGGCCGCGAGCAGGCTGGCGGAACCATAAGCTGCAAAGGGGGCGGCGAGGCCCAGATGCTCGGCGATGAGCCCGCCGGGGAACGGGCCGATGCCAACGGCGAACAAGAAGGTACCCTGGTAGATGGAGATGGTGCGAGCTCGCCGCGCCGGCGTGCTGATGTCGGCCAACACCACCTGCCCCGTGGTGAGGATGAGGCCAGCACCGGCCCCCGCAATGAAGCGCGCAGCAATGAACTCGGGATACTGACCCGCCACGGCGCACCAAAGATTGCCCAAGGCCGACACCACGCCGCCGATGGCCAATGTCGGCCGGCGGCCGATCCAGTCGGATAGCTGTCCGGCCGGCACGGCCGTGGAGAAGCGCGCCAGACCATAGATGGCGACGGCCAGGCCGATGGCCGAGGCGGGCACGCCGAACGATTGCGCGTAGAGCGCCAGCGATGGAACCATGGCGCCGAAGCCAAGCTGGTTTATGCCAACGAGCACGCACATCCACAGCAGGATTCGTCGTTCGGACGCCATGCGCAGAGAAATAGCCTCAAAACTTCGCCGCACCTGAATGCGCGGGGCGATAGCCTAGCCGGATCGCCGGGCAATACCAGCGCAGCGGGAGCATGGCACGGATCCAACGGTCACGATGAAGGCTGCGCGATTGACAAGCTCGCCATCCTCACCCCATAAAAGCGCCCATGACCTGGCAAATCACCCAGCTGCCCTTTGAGGCGCGACGACGCTGGTCGCCGCGTGCCCGGATGCGATGACCGGCGCTGCCAGCGTTTGTCCCTCGCACCGGCCGCGCCCTGAGCGCGGCTTTTTTGTTGACCTTGTCCGGAACAATTCCCATGACCAGCATGGCTTCGACTGCGCCAACCGCATCCCATCCCTCCGCAAACCTTGATCCCAAAGACCAATTACAAGGCATGACCAAGCCTGCGATCTTCATCGATGGCGAGGCTGGCACCACGGGGCTGGAGATCCGGCGTCGCGTCGCCAATGTCGCGGGCCTCCAGGTCAAGAGCATCGCACCCGCCGAGCGCAAGGACCCCGGCGCGCGCGCCCAGCTGATGCGCGAGGTCGACCTCGTCGTGCTCTGCCTGCCCGACGAAGCTGCCCGGGAGGCCGTCGCCCTCATCGATGCGATGGGCCCGGCCGGCCCCAAGATCATCGATGCCAGCACGGCACATCGGGTGGCTCCCGGCTGGGTCTACGGATTTCCCGAGATGGACCCAGGACAGACGGCGGCCGTGCGCGCGAGCCGGCGCGTGACCAACCCCGGTTGCTATCCAACCGCCGCCATCGCCCTCATCCGTCCGCTGGTTGAGGCCGGCCTGCTGCCGGCCGACTACCCCGTCACCATCAATGCGGTCAGCGGCTATAGCGGCGGCGGCCGCAGCATGATCGAGGCCTATCAGGCGGGCAGGGCGCCCGCATTCGAGCTCTACGGTCTCACCTTCGAGCACAAGCACCTGCCCGAGTTGCAAGAGCATGCCAAGCTCACGCGGCGGCCGATCTTCATCCCTTCGGTCGGCAACTACCGGCAGGGCATGCTGGTGAGCGTGCCGCTCCACCTCGACACATTGCCGGGCAAGCCAAGCGCCCGTGATCTTGAGGCGGTCCTCGCCAAGCACTACGCCGGGGCAAAACTCATCAAGGTGTTGCCCGCAGAAGCGGCCGGCAAGGACAAGCGGCTCGAACCCGAAGCTCTCAACGGCACCGATCTTTTGGAGCTACGTGTCTATGCCAGCGACCGGCACCCGCATGCGCTCCTCCTCGCACGCCTCGACAACCTCGGTAAGGGCGCGTCGGGCGCCGCCGTGGCGAGCCTGCAGCTGATGCTGGGCATTGCCGCATAGGCGGGGGGTCGCACAACGCACCCCCTTCGCTTGCGGGTGGCTGGACGGCGGCTCGGCGCACCGTGCAAAATGCGAACGGCACCTCAATTGTGTCTTGCGTCCGGGGCAATCCTGACCCATATAGCCCGCCAGCCGGTGCGCTCCATAGTGGCGCGCGCCTCAGGATTTGCGGTTTAGCTGCTTGCCCGCGAGGGGCGGTTTGCCTTTTCCCACATCATCTGAGCTGCCGGGCCGTGCGTGCGGCCCATTTGACCGGCCTAACCACGCTTTACCGGAAAAGGACCTCCCCACATGCGCGTTACTGGAACCGTGAAATTCTTCAACACGGCAAAAGGCTACGGCTTCATCACGCCGGAGACGGGCGGCAAGGACGTATTCGTCCACGCCACAGCACTGGAAGCAGCCGGCATCCGCTCGCTCAATGAAGGCGATCGCGTCACCTTCGTCCTCGAGGACGACCGGCGCGGCCGTGGCAAGCAGGCGGGCCAGCTGCAGAAGGCCTAAAACCAGACCTGAAACCAGACCTGGCTCAGGTCCACTGAGGTGAGGCGCCCTTCGCCCCCAGGCGTAAGGGCCCCCACACCCCCAACGCGCGCCTCTCGCGGCTAGAGCGCTGGATCGAGCGCCCAGTCGGCGTGGCAGTGTTCATGCGCCGTGCTTGGGCGATGCACCGGCGCGCCGCATCAGATGGCGTCCACGGGCAGCCATCCGCGCAGGCGGCGGGCTCACACGATGCGCTGCCCCGTCTTCTTCCAATCCGCCAGGAAGAGCTCCAATCCCTTGTCGGTCAGCGGATGGCTTACCAGCGCACGCAATACGGCGGGCGGGACGGTGACCACGTCGGCACCGATCATGGCCGCTTGCTTGACGTGCAACACGTTGCGGATGGACGCAGCCAGGATCTGCGTCTTCAAATCCGGGTAATTGTCGTAGATCGTGCGGATCTCGCGCACCAACTCCATGCCGTCAGCCCCGGTGTCATCGAGGCGGCCGACGAAGGGCGAGATGAATGTAGCCCCGGCCTTGGCCGCCAGCAGGGCCTGATTGGCCGAGAAACAGAGCGTAACGTTCACCATGGTGCCATCGCCGGTGAGCACGCGGCAGGCCTTCAACCCATCCCACGTGAGCGGCACCTTGACGGCGACGTTCTTGGCGATGCGCGCAAGCGTGCGCCCCTCCTTGAGCATGCCTTCAAGCTCGGTGGCGGCCACCTCGGCGCTGACCGGACCGGGCACCGCAGCACAGATTTCCGCGATGATCTCACGAAAGTCGCGTTTCGCCTTGGCCACCAGCGATGGGTTGGTGGTGACGCCGTCGAGGAGACCCGTCGCCGCCAGCTCTTTGATCTCGGCCACGTCCGCGGTGTCGACAAAGAATTTCATGGGGACCCTCTCGAGAACTGCCTTTTTGGGCGGCATTTATCGCATGCGGAGCCAATCGCGTGCTGGGAAATCGTCGTCAGGGCAAAGGCGGGTTCAGGCACCACGTGGGGAGAGGCCCGGCCCATCCCAGGGCCAAGCTCGCGCTTGCAAGTGAAGACCGCCGCCGCCCGCATTGCGGGGCACGCAGCTCCAATGCGGCCTTGATAGATCATCGCCGTGGGGACTGTGGCGAGCGTCTTGGCATGGCACCACCCAGGGAGCGCTCGTCAGTTTGATCTAGTCCCCCTGCGCCTCATGTCTCCTTGACGCCGTAGTCCAGGATCCCCTGTTCGGCCCCGTAATACTTGTAGGGCAGGAACTTCCCGGACAGGGTGATCTTCACGCGATCCCCCTTTGGATGGGGCAGCCGCTCGATCTCCATGTCGAAGTCGATGGCCGACATGATGCCGTCGCCGAACTCCTCCTCGATCAGGGCCTTCCAAGCCGGACCGTTGACCATCACCAGCTCATAGAAGCGGTAGATAAGCGGATCGGTTGGAGGCATGGGAGTGCCGCGGTGCGGCACTTCGTTGAGCATCCGCTCTTCCACTGGCGAAAGGCCAAAAAGGACCGCCGCCTTCTTGGCTAGAGGTTTGACGAGCTTCATCTGCCCGAGCAGCGCGCCAACCACCAGCAGCGGTGAGACGCCACCGATCTCGTTGGTTATCTGTTTCCAGCTCCAACCTTTCTCGCGCTTGATGTCCAAGATCTTTTCGGTGAGCTCTTCGCGCCGCATGGGGCCTCCTTGGCTTGCCACCTGTGGAAAGATGAAAGGGCTTGATCGCCTCGCGCGCAACAAGAGCTCGACCCAACTTGCCGAACGAGAGCACGCTCTGAACCGACGCGCGGCTGCGGCAGGGACTGGGCCGGACGAAGTGGCGATCGATTGGGGTGAAGCTCGCATGCGCAACAGTGGATCGCAGTGCTTCTCTGCGGGTTTGGGCTGCGGTTGAGGACGAGCTCAGGGGCCGATGGCCTGTGCGCCCGGCAACGGATCGGCCCCTACACAGCAACCCCCGTGCCAGACCGCTCTGCGCGCGAAATTGGCAAGTCGCACCGGCGAATAGCCGGCGTCAGGAGGACGGGACCACCCGGCGGCAAGCGCAAGCAGAAGAGTTCAACAACGCGCTGCACGAAAATTGTGCAGCGCTCGAGGCAACCGGCCATCGCGCCAGGCACGTTTGGCCCCTGGGTGGCCCGCGGGGCGGTTTCCCCCAAGCTTGCGGGCGCGAAGCGCTGGCCAACTGGGGTGGCAGCGATCCCTTAAAAGGATAGCGAAGGAGTAGCCGCTGCAGTGGGGCCGTACCCCCTGGACTTTCCCCGCGGGAACGCGTCAGGCCGCGAGTGCCTGGTAGACAAGATTGCGCGTCATCTGGCGGTAGCGCAGGCGGACGGTCCCTGGCGCGGCCGCCATGAAGACGACGGCCAACTGCTCCCTTGGATCCACCCAAAAGTACGTGCCGAACACGCCCGACCAGTAGTAATCGCCGGCGCTGCCGGCCATGGCGGCGATGCCGTCCTGCCGACGCACCGCGACGCCCAGGCCGAAGCCGTAGCCCGCAGCGGCGGGATCCATCTTGTCGGCAATCATGTTGTTGAAGGCGGCCGGCAGATGGTCCGACGTCATCAGCGCCACCGTGCCGCGCCCGAGCACATCTTGGGCACCAAGCGTGCCTTGCGAGCGCAACATCTCGGCAAACCGCAGATAGTCCATCGCCGTCGACACGGTGCCGCCGCCTCCGGAGTCCCATCGCTGCGTCTTGTCGGTGGCGTGGTGCACGATTGGGTTGGCCTCGCCCGTCACCGGGTCTTTGGTGAGCGCCAGCGCGTACCGGGCGCGCTTGGCGCCCGCCAGCGCGAAACTCGTATCGCTCATGCCGAGCGGACCCCACACGCGCTCTTGCAGTATGGTGCCGAGCGGCTTGCCCGTCACGGCCTCGACCACGAAACCCAAGACGTCCGTGGAAAACCCGTACTCCCAATTCGCACCCGGATCGAACAACAGCGGCGACTTGGCAAGTGCGGCAATCGTCTCCTCCTTGGAGAGGCGCTCCGCGGCCCAGATGGAGGACCCCGGATAGAGGGCATGCGCCGGCGTGCTGCCGCGGTCGCGGTAGGTGAGCCCCGAGGTATGGCGCAGCAGGTCCTGGATTGTCGGCGGCTGCTTGGCAGCACGCGTGCCGCCGCCCGCTTCGGCCACCCGCAGCGCCGCGAGCGGTGGCAAGTATTTCGCGACAGGGTCGCCCAAGAGGACGCGACCCTCCTCGACCAGCGTCATGATGGCAGTGGAGGTCATCGCCTTGGTCATGGAGGCGATGGAGAAGATGCTGTCGGTCTTGAGCGGTTCCCGGCTTGCCGGGTCGCGGAAGCCAACCGCCTCCAGGTGCGCAAGCTTGCCCGCCCGCGCGATGGCCACAACGGCCCCGGGAAGCTGGGCGGCCTCGATGTCGCGGCGCAGCGCCTCGCCGAAGCGGCGCAGCCGCGCGGAGGAGAGGCCGACCGTCTCGGGCTCGACACGGGGAAGCACGGGTTGCGCCATGGCTCTCACCTCATCGCTGGCATTGAGCATCAGCATAGTGCGCGAGCGGCAGAGCGGAAAGGCTTACCCTCTATAACGGCAGCTCTTCGACATCCTGAGGTCCGCTCACGCTCACCTCGAGGTCGCGCACCAGACCGTTGGAGAGCGAATAGACCCAACCGTGCACGGCAAGGCTCTGGCCGCGCGCCCAAGCGTCCTGCACGAACACGTCGGAGCCGACATTCCTCACCTGCCGGATGACGTTGAACTCGCACAAGCGGTCGAGGCGGGCCTGTAAGTTTTTGATCTTCTCGAGCGCTGCGTGGTGCTCGCGATAGAGATCCCGGATCGGGTGCAGCCAGTGATCGACGAGACCACGGCGCTTGCCATCCACGGCCGCTGCCACCCCGCCACAACCGTAATGACCCACCACCATGATGTGCTTCACCTTCAAGACGTCGACGGCGAACTGCAAGACCGACAGATAGTTGGCATCCTGCGGCGGAGCCAGATTGGCGACGTTGCGGTGCACGAACAGCTCGCCCGGATCGAGGCCCACGATCTCGTTGGCGGGAACGCGGCTGTCGGCGCAACCGATCCACAGATACTCCGGCGCCTGCTGGCGCTCCAGGCGCTTGAAGAAATCGGCATCGGCGGCGACCTTGCGCGCCGCCCACGCCTGATTGTTGGCCTTCAGGTGGTCCAGCATTTTTGCTCCGCTCGCCGCGCTCATCATGAAGCTTTCCCTTTCGACGTGACGCCGAGCCCTTCGAGATAGACAAGCGTGGCAGCCTCCAGCAGTTCCTCGGGAGACATGGGCAAGGCGCGCCGGGCTGCATCACCGCGCGCGAACAGACTGGCGATGCCGTGCGACAGCGCCCAGATGTGCAGCGCCATCATCATGGCGGGCGGGCGCTTGCCCGCCGGCACGGCAGCGACGATGGCCTCGCAGGCGCGCCGCAGCACGGCGAAGGCGCGATCGCCCGCCTCTTGCAGGTCGCGGTGCTCAGCAACCGGCAGACCCGATTCGAACATGGCCGAGAAGTAGGCGGGCTCGTCACGCGCGAAGGCCAGATAGGCTCCCCCCATGCTCTCCAAGGCAGCAAGCGGGCTCGGGCGGCCTTCGTTCCAGGCGGCGGCCAGGCGCTGCTCGAATTGTTCAAAGCCGCGGCGCGCGACGTCCGCCATCAGCGCGTCGCGGTCGCGGAAGTGGCGGTAGGGTGCCGCCGGGCTGACGCCGGCCTGGCGCGCCGCCTCTGCAAAGGTGAACCCTGCCGGTCCCTTCTGGGCGATGAGATCCAGCGCCGCGCTGATCAGCGCCTCGCGCAAATTGCCGTGATGATAGCTGCGCCGCCCGCCGCGGCCTGTCCAACTCATGAAGTGAAATCCTAACGCAAAGCTGAGCGGCTGGACATTGGAACCACCCTGTTGCCAACCGGTTCGTCACGTCGGCGCGGGACTTCCGGCCCCCGAGCAGTGCCCCCGGCATGAAATTGCCTTGTTTGTGGCAACAGGCCCCGATTCGGGCCGCAATTGAGCCGCTTGGCGCGCCTATGGCTAGCGTTTCATTTGCAACGACGACGGGGGTCTTCGGTTGCGGCGTCACCTCATCTGGGCAGCTGTCTGCGCGCTGGTTGGCTCGCCAGCATCCGCCGAGCTTGTGGAGCTCGGCGGGGAGAACCTCAAAGCCATGGTCGCTGGTAAGACCGTCCACCTCGATACGCCCTTTGGCGTCGCTATCCCCATCACTTTCCATGCCAACGGCCTGATGTCCGGCAAGGCAGGGGTTCTCGAGTATTTTCTGGGTGCCCAGGTCGACCGGGGTCGCTGGTGGGTGTCTGACGGCAAACTCTGTCAGAAGTGGTTCAAATGGCTCGACGCGCAGCCAAGCTGCATGCGCCTGAAGCAAGACGGCGACAAGATCGTTTGGCGACGCGATGATGGCCTGAGCGGGACGGCCACCATCGCCGCTGGGCTTGCCCTTGGTGCCGAGGCGCCGCCGCGGGGACTTGGTGGCCCCAGAGACGATCCCAGAGATGATCCCAGAGACACCCCCAGAGACACCCCCAGAGATACCCCCAGAGATACCCTAAGAGACACGCCAAGAGACGCCCCAAGAGAGACCCCAAGAGATGCCCCGGGGCTCAGCGATCGGCGACGCGCCGCCCTGGCCGCGGCCGACGAGATGCCGGCAAAGCTCGCCTCACCTGCGCCTGCCTCCCACCGCGTCACCAAAACCGCAGCGCTGCACGTCGGTCATAGCGTGGGAGGTCAGGGCGTGGGATCGGGCGTGGCATCGGACACACCCCATGCTGCCGCCGTGGCGATCCGGATCGGCACCGGGGAGCGCACGGCGGCGCTGCCTCCACCCGGGCCAGAGGACCACTGGTGCCACGCCGTCGCGGCAGGGGACCTGGGCGCAGAGGAAACGCCCGCAGATATCACACCTGAACTGGTGCAGATTTCCCGCCTTACCTACGGCGATGCCGAGCCGGCATTACCCTCCAATGCCTGCCTCGCAGAGGAGCCACCTCTGCAGAACCTGGCAAGGGCCGGCATCGATGCGCGCTGATGGTCCAAACGTCGCCGCACCCCCGCACCGTGGAGATACGCCGCGGACCATATGAGGGAATAGGGCTCTGTCACCGTTGCGCAAAGCGTACTGCGCTCTCGCCATTGGCACCGCAATGGCGCTGGCTGGATGCGCTGCCAATGCGCGCTTGGACGCCCTGCCCTCAGGTTCGGGGGCGGTTTCCTTTGTTCACATCGACAATGCTCGCTTCGATGGCGACGACGGCGAGGCCCTGAAGCAGGAGATCTGGCAATCGCTGACGCGCGAATGGCCAAAGCTCTCCAACAACCTCTTGGCGCTCTCAGGTGGGCAGGAAGACGGGGCGTTCGGCGCGGGACTGCTGGTTGGCTGGAGCGCACGCGGCGACCGCCCCTCGTTCAAAATCGTCACCGGCACGAGCACAGGGGCGCTTGCGGCTCCCTTCGCCTTTCTCGGCAGCGAGTATGATTGGGCGCTGAAGAAGATCTACACGCAGACACGGCCCAACGACGTCATTGGCAGCACGCGCTTCTTGCTGTCGGCCGTCAACAACGAAGCGCTGATGGACAACGCTCCACTGGCGCATTCGATCGAGAAGTACTTGGACGAGCGCATCCTCGATCGCATCGCCCAGGAATACGAAAAGGGCCGATTGCTCCTGATTTCGACGACCAACCTCGACACCGGCAAACTTGCCATTTGGAACATCGGGGCGATCGCGGCAAGCGGCCATCCGCGAAGCCTGGAGCTCGTCCGCAAGGTCATCCTCGCCGCGGCGGCCATACCAGGGCTCTTCCCGCCGGTCATGATCGACATCCAGCTGGATCATACCAAGCACCAAGAGATGCACGTGGACGGTGGCACCGTTGCCCAAGTCTTCCTCTATCCGCCGTCGCTGCGCCTGGGCAACATCCTCCATCGCGAGGATGCCGATCGACCAACCGCCTACATCATCCGCAACGGTCGCACATCGCCGCCGCCCGAGAAGGTCGAGCGCCGAACATTGGCGATTGCGGGCAGAGCCATCGAGACGATGATCGCGAGCAATGGCGTCGGCGACCTCTATCGCATCTATACGACGACGCAACGCGATGGCATCGATTTCAACCTTGCCCTCATCGGCGACGATTTCAAGGTGCCCTACGCCGCCCCATTCGATGCCGCCTACATGGCAAAGCTGTTCGCCTACGGATGGCGCAGAGGCCAGGCCGGGTATGGCTGGCAGAAGACGCCGCCGGGCCTGGCAAACTGAACCCCGCCTCACCCGATCGGCTATTTGCAGATGCGGCCCTCTCCGTCGCGGCCGTGGCGCGCGAGGTCGAGGTGGAGGTGGTCGCGATGGTTGAGGTCGTAGGCCGGCCCCAGCACGGTGGTGAATAGGCCGCAGGCGCCGCCATGCACCTCGCGCAGGAAATTGCGTTCAGCCAGCGCACCCCACCAGCCGCTCTTGACGTTGACGATGCGTCCGTCGGCGAGCACGAACCCGGAGACGTCGACGGCGTTGGCATAGCCGTGCTCGGATAGGTTGGCACCATCGACGTTGTTCATGGGTCGGCACGCATAGGAGGCCGCGAGCTTCAGTTCGATCACCTGGAGGCCCAAGTGCGTGCGCGCCGCAGGGATCACGACGCGCTCCACCCAACGATCGATCGCCGGCACCATGGGACATCTGACCAGGGCGGCGGGCCGCAGCTGCACCACGCCTTGCGCGGCGGCGGCCACCGTGAAGGGGTGGAGAGCGCCACAAAAGCTAGGGCCGCCCAGCGAATCGCGAACCGCCACGAAGGGGCTCTCGCGCACAACACCCGCAGCAAGGCAGGCCCGCTCCTCATCCTCTCGCCAGGGCTCCTCCTTGGCGACGAAGCGCGGGATTTGGCTGCAACCGCAGATCACGAATTGCGCCAGCAACGACACTGCGAGGCAGACGCGCACGCCAAGCATGGGAACTGGAGGATGCCGGCAACGCTCTTAAGGTTGCGTAAACCACCCATCCCCACCACGTCTTGATAGCAGCCCTTTGCGACCCTTTTGCGAGCTCGTTGCTTACCGAGGAAGCCCATCGCGCTCGCTCACGTGGTCGGCCTCGTGGCGGGCTTGGCGCCTCCTTGGGCGCCGCGCATACGGCAAGGAGCGGTGGGCCGAAAGCGGTGGAGGAGCCCTCCTCTGGCGTTCAATTTGGGAACCGGCCGTCCATATAGCGGCGCCACTGACGCTCGCCCACCAGGCAGTCGCTCGCTTCTTCGGGTGCCTCAACGCGAATGATCTTGGCGGGCGGCTCATGGCCGGCGATTTCGAGGAGCAACTTGCGGCGAGTAGCGGTCAGGAACTCGGATTTTTCTTTGATGGGCACCATGAACGCACCCGTGCCGCCGATCACGCAATCGCTGTAATAGCGGTCGAGGTCGGCAAGGTCGAAGAAGCCGGTGGCCACCTTCAGCATGATGGGCAGGCCGTTGATGACAAAACCCTGGGCCACCAGCTGGTCGCGCACGCCCGCCACCGGCACGCCGGCATTGTTGGGGCCGTCGCCGGAGACGTCGATGACGCGCCGGATCCCTCTGACACCGCTGCTCTCGAAGAGCTGTCCGGAGAATTGCAGCGCCGCCGAGATCGACGTCATGCGCGCGCGCGAGATGGGCGTCGCCTCGAGGCGGTCGGCAAAAGCCAGTGCCGCCGGCGCACCATCGATGGTGGTCCAGGGCAGGATGACTTGCTGGGTGAAGGGACCGGCCCACTCGACATAGGTCACGGCAACGCGACCATTGGGCCCCGACGTGATCGCCTTGTGCACTTCAGGATCGCGAAAGGCCGCCACATAGCCATCGCGCTGCAGCCGCTGCTCGTCGAGATCCATGGACAGCGACACATCGACGGCGATGACAAGTTCGAGATCGGCGGCGCTCTGGGCGAGCACTGGACCAAGCACTGGGCCAAGCACTGGGCCAAGCACTGGGCCAAGCAGCAGCCACGCGGCGAAAGTGAGCGACACCCACCGCGTCACCGCGCGCCATCCAAGCGACGCGACGGGCGTGAACGATGCGCGCGCTTGCGAGCTCGGCTCACCAAGCGAGCCGACGCGGCTGCGCCACTGCGCAAGGCGATCGCGGAAACCCGCTAAGTTTTCCACAGCGTTGCAGATCCTCTGTCCCGTCGTTCACGACATAGGTTGTAGAGACTGCTATTGTCCAACCGCCCGAACGTGCTGCTGCACGGGTTGTGGCGTACGCGTAAGCTGCTCCCGCGTTTTGCTGTCGACGAAACCGCTGACATTCCGCGTGTTTGTCCTTGATCTCGTCGCCGCCTGCGGGAGCTTTTTTTACTGCCCTGGCGAAGAGCCCTGCAAGCCCGAGACCGCACGCCAGAATTGGGGTGCCTACGGCCGCCGCCGCAGGAAGGCCACAACTCCATCCTTGTAGACCCGGTCTCCGACCGCGAGCATGTGATCGCGCCGAGGGATCGGCAAGGCTTGTGCGCCTGGGATGAGGCGGGCGAGTTCCTCGGCTTGCCCGCCGATGACGTCCTCGGTGCCCGCGGCCACGAGCACGGGGCAGGTCAATGATCCCACCATTTCCCTGGTGATGGCCTCGCGTGAGCCGCGGATGCACGCTGCCAACGCCTTGAGATCACTGCCGGTGCGCTCGGCAAAGGCGCGGAAGGTGCGCGCCGTGGCGTTCTTGACCTCGTCAATGCTGGCGGCCTCGAGCGCGGCGGCGATGGGGCCGGTGCCGGCCATGGGCCGAACCATGTTGGCGCCGAGCCCGCCAAAGATGGCGCTGCGCACGCGTTGCGGATGCGACAGCGCGAGAAATGCCGTAATGCGCGCCCCCATCGAGTAACCCATCACGTCGGCGCGGTCGAGGCTCAGGTGGTCCATGAGCCGGCGCGCGTCGGCTGCCATCAGCGGCGCACCGTAAAGAGCGCGATCGTAGAGTTTGTCGCTGGCGCCATGGCCGCGGTTATCGAAGGCGATGACGCGATACCCATGGCGCACAAGAAAGCTCACCCAACCGGGCTCGATCCAGTTGTGGCGGACGCTCGAGGCAAAGCCATGGATCAAGAGGACGGGCTCGCCCGCACCCTCGTCGATGAAGGCCAGACGGATGCCATCTGAGAGGAAGATCTGCACGGTCGGCGCTCCGGAACCGCTGCCACTCGCGGGGGACCCTTGGGGCCATCGGCGAAGTGCGCAGGCCAAACCCCTATCATCTGGCGCGGGCAGCCGCTATCGTGGCTGCGATCTTGGCATCGACGGCACGCGCGCACATGGCAGCCTCCCTCACCCCGCATTTCGCCAACGACCGCGGCGTCGAAAAAATCGCGGTCGGCGTCAAAGAGTTCCAATGCATGGGCGCGCGGCCGCCCTTCGATCATCCCCACGTCTACCTCGACATGGGCGCAGACACTCAGATCCTGTGCCCCTACTGCTCGACACTTTACGCTTACGACGCCCGCCTCGCGCCCGACGCCACCGAACCGGCGGGTTGCCTGGTGGACCCCGACGCCGGGGCCGCCGCGGCCTGAGCCGGGCTGCGCGCAAGGCCGACCGATGTCTGAGCCTATGCTGATCGCCGGTGGCGGCATCGGGGGCCTGGCCCTGGCCCTGGCGCTCGCCAAAAGCGGGCGCCAATCCGTCGTGCTCGAGCAACGCCCCAGCTTCGGCGGGACCGGGGCTGGCATCCAGCTCGGACCCAACGGCGTGCGCGTGCTCGAGCGCCTCGGGGTGGCCGAGGCGCTGCAACCCGCCATTGGGGTGCCCGATGCGCTGGCCGTCCATCACGGCGCCAGCGGACGCACGTTGGCGGTGCTGCCGCTCGGGCGATGGATCGCAGCGCGCCACGGGGCTCCCTACTGGGTCGCGCACCGCGGGGATTTGCACGCCGTCCTGGCCGCTGCCGCCGCGGCCGAGCCGCGCATCACGCTGCGCGCTTCCTTCGCGCTTGCCTCGCCGACCGTCACCGCAACCGGCGTCCAGGCGAGGAGCACCGCCGGCGACGTCGTGGCCGGCGCGGCGCTCATCGGTGCGGACGGCCTCTGGTCGGTGACCCGCCACTTTATCGCTCCCGGCCATGTGCCACACTTCGTCGGCGCCACCGCCGCACGCTGCGTCATTCCCGTGGCGCAGGCGGGACGGCTGGCCCTGCCCGCGGTCGGCTTGTGGCTGACGCGGGGCGCCAATGTCGTGCATTATCCGGTGCGGGGCGGCTCGGAAATCGCAGCCGTCCTCATCGCCGCCGAGGCTTGGGCCGGCACCGAATGGGACGCTGCGGCGGATCGCGACAGGCTCCTTGAGCGCCTCGGCACCTTCCATGCGAGCCTCGCTGAACCCCTGGCCAAGGCGCTCGAATGGCGCAAGTGGGCGCTCTATCGCCTGCCGCCGCTCCCCCATTGGGTGCTCGGAAAGTTGGCTTTGATCGGCGATGCGGCCCACCCGATGCTGCCCCACCTCGCGCAAGGTGGCGTGCTGGCGCTGGAGGACGCCGTGGCACTTGCCGACGCGCTGGCTGCCCACCCCGACAACGACGCCCAGGGGCTCCTCGCCTTTGCGATCCACCGGCGCCGCCGCGCCGCGCGCGTTGCGGCCATGAGTGCCTTCAATGGCCGGATCTACCACCTCGCTCCCCCGCTCTCCTGGGCACGCAACGGGGCGCTGCGCCTGCTGCCCGGCAGCTGGCTCATGGCCGGCTACGATTGGCTCTACGGCTGGCGCGGCTGACGTTGGCGATCATTCGTGCGAGGGTGAAGGCCCACAAGCTCCCCAGGGAGAAAGTCCATGCGCGCCATCCTCGCCTATCTGACGACCAAGCCTGGCAAGGACACCGAATTCAAGGAGAAGATGACGGCGCAGGCCAAGCGCTGCCTCGCCAACGAGACGGGCTGCCTGCAGTTCGATGTGGTCCAGGATCCCAAGGCTCCGACCCGCTTTGTCATGCTCGAGATCTACAAAGACGACGAGGCCATCAAAGCGCACCAGGAGAGCGAGCATTTCAAGGCCTTCCGGCCGGTCGTCGGCGACTTGCTCGCCGACCGCAAAATCGAGATTTTCACCATGGTCTCCGACGGCAAGACCAAGCGTGGATAGCCCGCCATCTCGTGCCTTGGACCAGAGCGGCGAAAAAGCAGGAGCACGGCCGGACGGGGCGATGCCGCACGGATCGGCGGCCCCTCCCGATCGTGCACGATCGCGCGCACTCCTCTGGCCGCTGGCGATCTTCATGGTCCTTGCCGCTCTCTTCGCCCTTGCCCTGCGCGCTGGCGATCCCTCCAAGCTTCCCTCTGCCTTGATCGGCAAGATGGCCCCGCCGACGGAGCTAAAACCGCTCGCGGGTTTGACCGACGCGGCGGGGCGCCCGGTCGGCGGCTTTTCGAGCTTGGATCTCGCGCAGGGCGAGGTGTCGGTCGTCAACTTCTGGGCTTCGTGGTGCATCCCCTGCGTTGAGGAGCATCCCGTTCTCGTGCGGCTCAAGGAGAAGACCGGCGTGCGCGTGTTCGGCGTCAATTACAAGGATCAGGCGGCGGCCGCGCGGCGTTTCCTTGGCCGCTACGGCAATCCCTTCCTCGCCGTCGGCGTGGATGGCAACGGCCGAACCGCCATCGAATGGGGTGTCTACGGCATGCCCGAGACGTTCATCGTCGATGGAACCGGCCGCATCGCCTACAAACAGGTCGGGCCGATCACCGCCGAGGCGCTCGAGGCCAAGATCATCCCGGCGATCCGCGCTGCCGAGCGGCACTGAGGGGCGACGGGCTCTCACCTGCCGGCGCGCTCAACCCCCGCTCGCCCCGCCATATCGGGCAGCAAACTCCGTTTCGATCTCCTTGCGCCAGGCCGCCATCTGCGCCTCGAACTGCGGCCCGTCCCAGCCGCGGTGATCCCCCTTCGCGTAACAGAGCGCATTGCGCCAGTACATCAGCGCGTTGAGCTTGTTGGCGATAAAGTTGTTCTGGCTACGCACCACTTTGGCCGGCGTGCCCATCACCACCGAATTGGGCGGGACGATGGTGCCGTCGACCACGAAGCTGTTGCCGGCGATGATCGAATTGTCGCCGATCACCGCTCCCTCCATCACCGTCGCGCCGATGCCGACAAGGCAGTGATCGCCAATGGTGCAGCCGTGCAAGGTCACACGGTGAGTGATCGAGCAGAAGTCACCGACGATGGTGGGGGTGTGATAGCCAACGTGCACCATCACGTGGTCCTGCAGGTTGGTGACGGTGCCGAGGCGCACATGCAAGCCCTCGGCGCGGACGACGCTATAGGGCCATAGGCTCGCCTGCTCGCCGATCTCGACTTTGCCATGCACACGCGCCGTGGGGTCGAGATAGGCAAGCTGCGCAAAGCGCGTGTTGAGGTCCTCGTCCATGGCCAGCGGATCCAGGCTGTGGGCAACCGTCTTTACCACGCGGCTGTCGACTTGACATTGGCGGCGGCGGCGGGACAAGGCGGCAGCAACCGGGAGTGCCACATGATCGATGCCCCTGTCGATGTCAGTGCCGCCAAGGCCCGTCTCATCGAGATCGTCACGGCCCGCTCGTTCTCGCGGGGAGCCGAGACCCGGCTGGTCTCGGGCCGCTCCACCAGCTTTTACTTCGACATGAAGCCCTCGATGCTTCACCCCGAGAGCGCACACCTCATCGCTCAGCTCACGCTCGAGCAACTCAAAAGCACGCACGTGGAGTTTGTTGGCGGGCTCGAAATCGGCGCGGTTCCGCTGGCGACGGCCGTCGCCGTCCTGAGCCAGCGCCGTGGCCGGCCGATCGGCGCCTTCTTCGTGCGCAAGCAGGCCAAGGCGCACGGCGCGCGCAAGCTGGTGGAGGGCCTTGCACCGGGCGAAACGCTCCGCGGCAGACACGTGGTCATCCTGGAAGACGTCACGACCACCGGCGGCTCGTCCATGCGCGCCATCGACGCGGTCAAGGCGGAAGGCGCCCACATCGAGGGCGTCATCACCGTCGTGGACCGGCTGGAGGGCGCCGCGGAGGCCTTCAAGGCGGCGGGGATCCCCTTCCACGCGCTGCTGACCACGGCCGACTTTGGGTGATCGCGCGGTGGCGAGCCCGCGAGGCGCGCTATTCCGCGGCGTGCCGCAGTTGCGGCGCTGCCGCCTTGACGTCGGCGTCCACGTGCACCTCGAACTTGGCGAAGTTCTTTTTGAACATGTCGACGAGCGCCCGCGCCTGGACGTCGTAGCCGGCGCCGTCGGCCCACGTCTCGCGGGGATTGAAAATGGCGGCCTCGATGCCCGGCAGCCCCGTGGGCACCTGGAAGCCAAACAAGGGATCGGTCCGCATCGGCTGGCTCTTCAAGCTGCCGGAGAGCACCGCATCGAGCAGCAGCCGGGTGGCCTTGATCGGCATGCGCCGGCCGACGCCAAATTTGCCGCCGGTCCAGCCGGTGTTGACCAGCCAGCAATCGACGTTGTGCCGCTCGATCAGGGTGCGCAGCATGTTGCCGTAGATGCTGGGGTGGCGGGGCATGAAAGGCGCGCCGAAGCAGGTGGAGAACGTTGCCTGCGGCTCGCTGCCCAGGCCCTTCTCGGTCCCCGCAACTTTGGCCGTATAGCCCGACAGGAAGTGGTACATCGCCTGGCTCGGCGACAGCTTGGCGATGGGCGGCAGCACGCCGAACGCGTCGGCCGTAAGCATGACCACGTTCTTGGGATGGCCGGCCGTGCCGGTCTGGCTGGCGTTGGAGATGAACTCGAGCGGGTAGGCGGAACGGGTGTTCTCGGTCAGGCTGCCGTCGTCGAAATCGGGCATGCGGCTGACGGGATCAAGGATCACGTTCTCAAGCACCGTGCCGAAGCGGTTGGTGGCGGCCCAGATCTCCGGTTCTGCCTCCTTGGAGAGGCGAATGGTCTTGGCATAACAGCCGCCCTCGAAATTGTAGATCCCGTCCTCTGACCAACCGTGCTCGTCATCGCCCAGAAGTGTGCGCTTGGGATCGGCCGACAGGGTCGTCTTGCCGGTGCCGGAGAGGCCGAAGAATACGGCAACGTCGCCCTTGGGGCCCACATTGGCCGAGCAGTGCATGGGCATGACGGATCGCTCGGGGCAGGCATAGTTGAGATAGGTAAAGACCGACTTCTTGGTCTCACCCGCATAGGAGCTGCCGCCGATCAGCACGACGCGCTTGGCAAAATTGCAGGCGATCACCGTCTCGGAGCGAACCCCGTAGCGCTTGGGATCGGCCCGGAAGCTCGGCAGATTGATGACCGTAAAGGTCGGAGAAAAGCCGGCGAGATCTGCAGCGGGCGGACGGCGCAGCAGGTGGCGGATGAAGAGGGCATGCCAGGCATACTCGACGAAAATGCGCGCATTGAGCCGGTGGGCCGGATCGGCGCCCGCGTAGAGATCCTGCACGAACATCTCGCGTGTCTTGGCGTGCGCGGAAAAGTCGGCCCACAGCAGATCGAACTGCTCGGGCGTCATCGACTTGTTGTTGTCCCACCAGACCGCCTTCTCGGTGGTGGCATCGCGCACCGTGTACTTGTCCTGCGCCGAGCGCCCGGTATGGGCGCCGGTTTCCACCACGATCGCGCCCGTCGCCGAAAAGTGCGCCTCGCCGCGGCGGATCGCCTCTTCCGCCAGCTCGATTTCGCGGGTGTTGTGATGCGCCTTCGCCGGAGCGCTCAGAGCAAAGAGTTCACTCGTCATCTGTGGGACCGCTTCCTTGACCGCTTCTTGCCGACCGGTTCTTGCATGTCAGGCTGCTCCCCGCCGGCGCTCGACGGGTTGAACGCAAATGGCCTACACCCGCGTGAGGAGCGCCAAGACAATGCCCGCGGGCGACGCCACGTTCCCAAACCCAAAGCCCCCCGCGCAGAATGCAACCTGCCCCTCAAGCTCCAGGTTATGCCAAGCGGGCGCCACCACAACTGCGCAATCGCCGCATCGCGCCCGCCTGGCCGCCCCCAGCATAAGCCCTCCCGGTGCCTGGCGCGAACCTTGGTCTTTGCCATGGCTACACTCCTGTTGGCAAAGTCAGGCCCGTTGGCAAAGCCAGGCCTGTTGGCAATGTCAGCCGCGCGCCTGCCGTCGGGCCCGCGCCTGTTGCACCAGCGAAACGAGTTGCGCCCGCGCTTGCCCGGGCGTGCGTACACGTTCGGGAAAATCGATCCGCGCCGCAATTGTGCGCTGCAGCAGATCGATGCCATCGGGGTCCACGCCCACCATGCGCCACGCCCCGTCGGCGCGGCCGGCGAGCTCGGTCGCACACAGGCCGACGGCATCGGCATGATCGCTGTTCATGTGGGCGAGGATCTCGGGTTCTGCGGCGATGAGGTCGCCGGCATCTTCAGTCCCCGTCAGGAGCGAGGCGGGGGACAGGTCGACGATGCGGCCAAAGCCGCCGACATAGTGAGCCCGCATGGCCTTGAGCGCGTAAAGGCTGAAATCGGCAAATTGGGCGTAGCCCTGCGCCGAGGGGTGGCGCGCCAGGAAGCGGCCCAGCGCGGCGGGGTCGGAGCAAGGCGCTGCCGTGCCGGTCAGCGTCAAGCGGCCGCCCGTCAGCGGGTCGGCCAGACCATCGGTACCGTCCAACAGCAGGCTGGCGCGCGGGTCTTGCTCAAGGTTGCGCGTGTGCTGCGCCAGGCGGGAGATCAAGAAGGTGGGCGCCCCCGTGGGGTCGGTTGCGACGAGCACCAGGGAGGCGTATGGATGCGCAAGCTGGCGGTCTAGCGTCGCCAACGCCCCCTTGAGCGCCCGACGCATCAGGTGGCGCGAGGCGCAAGCGGGATCGTCGGGGGCTTCAGGTCGTGGGTGCGCAGACGGGTCGGTCGACATGGGCTGTCCCCCCGCTGTTTTGTAGGGGTTGGTGTCGTGGATCTGGGTGCGCGGGGGGCAGCATACGCCAGCCCCCGGTGAATTTGCCACAATTTACGCACGGCGGAGCCATAAAGCGGCAGCTACATGGATAGGCTCGAGGGTGCAGCAGCATGAAAGAGAAGAGTACGATCGCGCTGGTGGATGACGAGCGCAATATCCTGACGTCGTTGGGCATGGCGCTTGAGGCGGAGGGCTACAAGGTGCGCACCTATGCCGACGGTGCCGCCGCGCTCGAGGCGCTGAGCGAGGAGCCCGCCGACCTGGCGATCCTCGACATCAAGATGCCGCGCATGGACGGCATGGAGCTCTTGCGGCGCCTGCGCCAGCAGACGGACATGCCCGTGATCTTCCTCACCTCCAAGGACGAGGAAATCGACGAGCTGTTCGGCCTCAAGATGGGAGCCGACGACTACATCGCCAAACCCTTCTCGCAGCGCCTGGTGGTGGAGCGCGTCAAGGCGGTGCTGCGCCGGTTCCAGCCCAAGGACGGGGGCAACACGGCCGCAGAGGCGGCGCGCGTGCTGGAGCGCGGCAAGCTGCGCCTCGATCCAGAGCGCCACACCTGCCATTGGGACGGTCATCCCGTGATGCTGACGGTGACGGAATTTCTGATCCTGCAGGCGCTCGCCACGCGCCCCGGCGTCGTCAAGACGCGCGATGCCCTGATGGACGCCGCCTACGACGACCAGGTCTATGTCGACGACCGCACCATCGACAGCCACATCAAGCGTCTGCGCAAGAAGTTCAAGCAGGCGGATGACGACTTCGATGTGATCGAGACCCTCTATGGCGTCGGCTACCGCTTCAAGGAGGCGTAAGCCTCGGGAGAAGGCATGGCCGTCGAGACAGAAGGCTCGCACCTCGGCGCGGGCAGCCAGGCGCAAAGGCCGAGCTTGTCCGGGCTTGCCGCTCGCGGCCGCACCCTTCGCAACGCCCCCCACGCGCTCGCGGAAAAACTTGTCGAGCTCGGGCGTGGCCTGCGCAATCGCGCGCCGCACCTCTTTCAGCCGCGCCACCTTTCGCGCGCAATCGCCAAGGCCCTTGCCGACCCGCGGGCGCTGTTGCAAAGCCTGCGCGCCGCGATCGTTGCGGGTCCGCTCGTCGGCTTCTTTACCCGGACGCTGCAGCGGCGCATCATTCTGGCCAACACCATCGGCCTTGCCATTCTCCTCGGCGGCATCTTCTATCTCAGCCAATACCACGCCTGGCTGATCGACGCTAAACGCGAGAGCCTGCGCGCGCAGGGCGAGATCATCGCCGCCGCCATCGCCGCCAACGCATCGCTCGAGACGGGCCGCATCGTGCTCGATCCCGATCTTTTGCCGGAGATCGAGGGCTCCAAGAGCCCCTTCCGCGACGACGGCTTTGCCGCCTTGCAGCTGTCGATCGCGCCGGAGCGCGTCACCCCGATCCTGAAGCGGCTCGTGCCCGCCACCGACACGCGGGCGCGCGTCTATGCGCACGATGGCACGCTCATCATCGACACGGCTCAGCTGCTGCGCGGCCAGGCCGGTCGCGTCGAGCCCGGCGGCGAGTTTCACGGGCGCATCAAGGTCAAGAACAATTGGACCAAATTTCTGGCGTGGCTCATGCGCGGCGAGCTGCCGGTCTATCGCGAGATCGGATCTGCCAACGGCACCGCCTATCCCGAGGTGCGCATGGCCCTCAGCGGCTCCACCACGCCCATGCTGCTCGTCAACGAGAAGGGCGAGCAGATCGTGTCGATGGCCGTGCCGATCCAGTACCGCAAGGCGGTGCAAGGCGTGCTGTTGCTGTCGACGCGCCCGGGCGAGATCGACGAGGTGCTGTCGGAGGAGCGCAATGTCATCATCGCGCTGGCGCTCACGGCGTTTGCGGCGACGCTGCTTGCCTCCTTCCTGCTCGCCCGCACCATCGCCGGCCCCATGCGCCGGCTCTCGGAAGTGGCCGAAAATGTGAGCCGCAACATCAAGGCGCGCGACGAGCTCCCCGAGCTCGCGCACCGCGCCGACGAGGTGGGACAGATGGCCGCGGCCTTCCGTGAGATGACGGCCTCGCTGCACCGGCGCATCGAAGCCAGCGAGCGCTTTGCCCAGGATGTCGCCCACGAGCTCAAGAACCCGCTGACCGCGGCACGCTCGACCGCCGAGGCGCTGGCCTACGCCAAGGGGCCCGAGCAACAGGCCGAGTTGGTGCATCAGATCCAGGGTGAATTGAAGCGGCTCAACAAGCTCATCACCGACGTTTCCAATGCCTCCCGGCTCGACGCGGAGCTGGCGTTGCAGGAGACCGAGCCCGTCGATCTGCGCGAGGTCCTGCACGGGGTGGCGGGCGTGTTCCGCGATATCCTGGGCGGCGAGGGCCGTCGCATCGTGCTCAACATCGCTCCCGCGCACGATCCATCAACCTATGTCGTGCGCGGCTTGGAGGAGCGCCTGAGCCGCGTCATCACCAATCTGCTCGACAATGCCGTCTCGTTCTCGCCCGCCAACGGCATCGTCAGGGTGAGCGCGCGGCGATTGGGATCGGAAATCGAACTTGTGGTGGCGGACGAGGGACCCGGCATCCCCGCCAACAAGCTCGAGGACATCTTCAAGCGCTTCTATTCGGATCGGCCGCAGACCGACCGCACGGTCGGCAAGAATTCGGGGCTCGGTCTCAGCATCTCGCGCGAAATCGTCAACGCTTACGGCGGCCGCATCTGGGCAACCAACCGCAATGGAACGGGCACGGCCGCGGCGGCATGGTCCCCCGCGGCGGGCCAGGCGGCGGACCTGACGGCGCAAGGGCCTGCCGCGATGGCGGGAGCCGCCTTCGTCGTGCGGCTCCCGGCAGCGGATATGCCGGCCTCGAAGGGAGCCCCACCCCTTGCCCGACGCCACTGAGCCCGGCACCACCGAGCCCGAAGCCACCGAGCCCGGCGCCACTGAGCCCGGCGCCACCGAGCCCGGCGCCACTGAGCCCGGCGACACTGAGCTTGTGCACGGCACCTGCGTGGCGCTTGGGCGCACCGCCGCCCTGCTGCGGGGGCCTTCCGGGGCCGGCAAATCGGACCTTGCCTTGCGTTTCCTATTTTTGGCGCGGCGGGGACCGGCGGCGCTGGAGCCGCCCATCCTGGTGGCCGACGATCAGGTGTGGCTCGTGCGCCACGGCGAACGCATCCTGGCCAGGCCGCCGGAAACGATTCGCGGCCGGATCGAGGTGCGCGGCATCGGTATTGTCGAGGTCAAGTCGATTGCCGAGGCCGATCTGGCCCTGGTCGTGGATCTCGCGCCGGAAGGTGCCATGGAGCGCATGCCCGAGGCCGACAGGACCACCCGGCTGCTAGGCGTGGCGGTGCCATCGATGGCGCTTCTCCCTTGGGAAGGTTCCGCCGCCATTAAGCTTGCACTCGCACTGGCGCGCACCCGGCAGAGCTGATCCGCCACGCCAAGAGCCTCTTTCCGCTTGCCTCGCCAGGGGCGCCTCAATCATCATGCGCCGCCTCGGGGCCAACTCCGGCCGCCCCGCAAAGGATGCGCATCACACGATGATCGGCGTCGTCATTGTCGCCCATGGAGGGTTGGCCGCAGAGTTCCGTGCTGCCCTCGAGCACGTCGTCGGGCCGCAAGAGCAGCTCGAATCCCTGTCCATCGGGCCGGAAGATGACGTGGAAGCGCGACGCACCGAGCTCATCGAGGCCGTACGACGCGTCGACGGCGGCGGCGGCGTCATCGTGCTCACGGACATGTTCGGCGGCACACCCTCTAATCTTGCGATATCGGTCATGGCGGAGACCGGCGCTGAGGTGCTGGCGGGCATCAACTTGCCGATGCTGATCAAGCTCGCCAGCGTGCGCGGCGAGGCGAAGCTGGCGGCGGCCGTGAATGCGGCCAAAGAGGCTGGTCGCAAGTACATCAGCGTGGCAAGCCAGGTGCTCTCCGGAGAGCCCTGAGGGCCTGGATTTGGTCAATCGTGTTGAAAAGCAACAAGCCGAGCGCCGAGGTGACCATCCGCAACCGCAAGGGGCTGCATGCGCGCGCCTCTGCCAAGTTCGTCAAATGCGCCGAAAGCTTCGATGCCACCGTGCGCGTGATGCGCGATGGCCAAACCGTGGGCGGCACCTCGATCATGGGACTGATGATGCTCGCCGCTGGCCCCGGCTCGGTCATCGCGCTCGAGGCCGAAGGTCCGGAGGGGCCGGAGGCGATCGAGGCGCTGGTGGCGCTGGTGGAATCAGGCTTTGGCGAGGAGAATTAGCGCCCTAGCGCCAGCCCGGCCGGCGAAGCCGAAGGATATAAGGAGTTCTTTATATCTTTATTGCACCGGGGGCGACGACCGGTTATAGAGGGCGCGCCGGGCCTTGCCGCCCGCGCGATGGCCAAGGCCCCACCGGCCCCATGGCTTGGCTCGCGCTCAAGGGCCCCTCAACCCCGCCGGGAGATCCGTGGCAATGACGCGTCATAGCGACTACGTGGTGAAGGACATCGCCTTGGCCGACTTTGGCCGCAAGGAAATCTCCATCGCCGAGACCGAAATGCCGGGGCTGATGGCGACCCGGGAAGAGTTCGGCAGGTCGCAACCCCTCAAGGGCGCGCGCATCGCCGGCTCCCTGCACATGACGATCCAGACCGCCGTGCTGATCGAGACGCTCAAGGCCTTGGGCGCCGACGTGCGCTGGGTCTCGTGCAACATCTACTCCACCCAGGATCATGCCGCCGCTGCCATCGCCGCCGGGGGCACCCCCGTGTTCGCCATCAAGGGCGAGACCCTCAAGGACTACTGGGACTACACGCGCCGCCTCTTCGAGTGGGGCGACGGCGGCATGCCCAACATGATCCTCGACGACGGCGGCGATGCGACGCTCTTTGTCCATCTTGGCGTGCGCGCCGAAGGCGGCGATGCCAAATTCCTCGATAAGGCTGGCTCGGAGGAGGAGGAGATCCTCTTTGCGCTGCTCAAGAAGACGCTGAAGGAGAAGCCAAAGGGTTGGTTTGGAGAATTGGGCCGAGCCATCAAGGGCGTTTCGGAGGAGACCACCACGGGCGTCCACCGGCTCTATGAGATGCAAAAGAAGGGCACGCTGTTGTGGCCCGCCATCAATGTCAACGACAGCGTGACCAAGTCCAAGTTCGACAACCTCTACGGCTGTCGCGAGTCGCTGGTCGACGGCATCCGCCGCGGTACCGATGTGATGATGGCCGGCAAGGTGGCCATGGTCGCGGGTTACGGCGATGTGGGCAAGGGTTCGGCGGCCTCGCTGCGCCAAGCCGGCTGCCGCGTGCTGGTAGCGGAGATCGACCCGATCTGCGCGCTACAGGCGGCCATGGAGGGCTATGAGGTGACCACCATGGAGGACGCCGCGCCGCGCGCCGACATCTTTGTCACCGCAACCGGCAACAAGGACGTCATCACGCTCGACCACATGCGGGCGATGAAGGACCGCGCCATCGTCGCCAACATCGGCCACTTCGACAATGAGATCCAGGTCGCGAGCTTGCGCAATTTCAAGTGGAACAACATCAAGCCGCAGGTAGACGAGATCTCCTTCCCGGACGGGAAGCGCATCATCCTGCTGTCGGAGGGGCGGCTCGTGAACTTGGGCAATGCCATGGGCCACCCGAGCTTCGTGATGTCGGCCTCCTTCACCAACCAGACGCTGGCGCAGATCGAGCTCTTCACCCAGCAGGGCAAATACGACAAGAAGGTCTATACGCTGCCCAAACGCCTCGATGAGAAGGTCGCCCGGCTGCACCTCGGCAAGATCGGCGCCAAGTTGACGCAACTGCGGCCCGAACAGGCCGCCTACATCGGCGTGTCCGAGAGCGGCCCCTTCAAGTCGGACCATTATCGCTATTGAGCCGCCAGGCCCTCCGGGCTCTGCCGGGTATCGCCGGGGCAGGAGCGATGCCGGCGATGACGGCATCGCGGCCTTTGGCTAAAGTTTACCCAGGCCACGTTTACTCAGGCCACGGTTTACCCAGGCCACAGTTTACCCAGGCAACTTCGCAAGTCGAACACGCCATGCCCGATCTCACCGCCGTCGATGCCAACTTCTTGCGCCTTGCCTACGAGGAGGCGCTGGCGGGCTTCAACGAAGGTGGCTGTCCCATCGGCAGCGTGCTGGCGGAAGGAGAACGCCTGATCGCGCGGGGGCGTAACCAGCGCGTTCAGCAGGGAGATCCGATCGCCCACGGTGAAATGGACTGCCTTCGCAAGGCCGGACGCCAACGCTCCTACCGCCGGATGACGCTCTATACCTCGCTCTCACCTTGCATGATGTGCACCGGCACCATCATCCAATTCGGCATTCCACGCGTGGTGGTGGGAGAGGCGCAGAACTTTCCCGGCAACCCCGGCCTGCTGCGCGAGCGCGGCGTTGAGGTGCTGATCGCGGACGATGCCGATTGCATCGCCCTGATGGCGCGCTTCATCCGCGAGCAGCCGCAGCTGTGGAACGAGGACATCATGGAGGACGACTGATTGAGCCAGCTCGTCGTCATCGATCATCCGCTCATCGCCCACAAGCTTTCCCTGGCGCGCAGCAAGGCGACGCCGTCGCTGCAATTCCGCACCTTGCTGCGCGAGATCTCGATGCTGCTGGGCTATGAGGTGTTGCGCGATCTGCCCACCGAGCTGCGCGACATCGAAACCCCGGTCGGACCCACGCGAGCACCGTTCCTGAAGGGCAAGAAGCTGGTCTTCGTCCCGATCCTGCGGGCCGGCAATGGGCTCCTCGACGGGCTGCTTGACCTTGCTCCCGCGGCCCGCGTCGGCCACATCGGGCTTTATCGCGATCCCGACACGCTGGAGGCGATCGAGTACTACTGCAAGGTGCCGAGCGACATCGCCGACCGATTGACGATCCTGGTCGACCCAATGCTGGCGACGGGCCATTCCGCCGTGGCCGCGGTCGGCCGGCTCAAGGCACGCGGCGCCCGCGACATCCGCCTCGTGTGCCTGCTGGCGGCACCCGAAGGGGTGGCCGAGCTGGCGCGCGCGCACCCCGACGTTCGCGTCTTTACGGCCGCCCTCGATGAGCGCCTCAACGAGCACGGCTACATCGTGCCGGGACTTGGCGACGCCGGCGACCGGCTCTTCGGGACGAAGTGAGCCTCCAATCCCCTCCGGTGCGGCGGTCGGGTTCGCCTCTCGGGCTCACCCGTTGGTTGGGCAATTCGCCCGTCGCATTCGCCCGCTTGCACCGCTTGACGCCTGGCCAATGCACGCGCCAGGCTCAGGCGTCTTGAGCTCGCGTGAGGAGGATCGAGGTGACCGAAAAAAGCCCAAAGCGCCCCTCCCTCGTGCGCAACGCCTCATGGGCGATCGTCTGGGATGCGAGCCGCGGCCACGTCTACCGCACCGACGTCGATGTGCGCCTCGCCGATGGGCAAATTGCCGAGATCGCGCGCGGCGGCACGCTCAAGGCCCTGCCCGATGATGCGGTGCTCGAAGCGCGCGGCTGCCTGCTCATGCCGGGCCTCGTCGATATTCATTCCCATCCCTCCACCGAGCCGTCGTTGCGCGGCATCCGCGAGGACCACGGCGTACCCGAGCAGTCTATGACCGGCCTGCACGAACGCTCGCAGGCGTTCCGGCTCGATGCCGAGGGGCGCAAGGCAGCGACGGTGATGGCTTACGCGGAGATGCTCTCCTGCGGCGTTACCACGGTGGCCGACCTCTCCGTCCCATTCGCGGGCTGGACCGATGTGATGCGCGCGTGTGGACTGCGGATCTACGCGGCTGCAGGGTTTGCACCGGGGCATTGGGGCATGTCGTCGCCAGCGGTGGTCACCTGGACCTGGAACGAAGGCGCCGGCCGCGAGGGCTTCGAGCGTGCCAAGAAGATCCTCGATGAGCTCGAAGCATCGCCCACCGGCCGGCTCAAGGGCGTCGTTTATCCGCTACAGATCGACACCGTGACGGAGGAGCTCTTTCGCGAATCGTTTGCCTACGCCGAAGCGACCAACCGGCCCTTCATGAGCCACGTGGCGCAAACGGTCGTGGAGGTGCGCGAAATGATCCGCCGCCACGGCATCACACCGGTCCAGTGGGCGGCCAACCTCGGCATCCTCAGTCCGCGCACCACCATGGGCCACTGCATCTTCCTCGACGACCATCCGCAGGTCGGCTGGCACACCAAGCGCGATCTTGCCATCCTTGCCGAGACGGGCATGACCGTGGCGCATTGCCCTTCACCCTTCGCCCGTTACGGCGCCGCCCTCTCCGACTTCGGCCGCTATCGCGCCGCCGGCGTCAATGTGGCGCTCGGCACCGACGTGGCTCCGCACAATCTGATCGAGGAGATGCGCACCGCCATCCTCGCCGCCAGGATTACGAGCCGCGACATCCGCGCGGCCGAGCCGGGCGCGCTGCTTCACGCCGCCACGGTTGCCGGCGCCCGCGCGCTCGGTCGCGACGACTTGGGCCGCATCGCCGTGGGCGCCAAGGCGGACCTGGCCCTCGTCGACCTGACCCATCCGCTGATGCAGCCGGTGCGCGATCCCCTCCGCTCGCTCATCTACCACGCCGCCGACCGGGCGGTGCGCACCGTACTCGTCGATGGCGCCGTGGCCTATGCGGACGGCAAGGCGGTCGGCCTCGACGTGGCGACCGCCGCTGCCACGCTGGCTGAGGCGCAAGCGCGCATGCTGCGCGATTGCACCAAGCAGGACTACCGCGGCCGCCACGGCGATGATATCGCCCCGCACAGCCTGCCAATGGGGTGATGCGCGATTAATGCGTCGGCCTCGAGAGGGCGCGCACCCACAGGGGTGATTTGGCGGCTCAGCGCGGCCGTTGTGGGAGGCTTGCGCGCGGGGACGGTGGCCATGGCCGCAGCCCCACGTCCTTGCCCCCGCGTCTCCCGCAAGAGCGAGCGGCCCTTTTGCGCTGCCTTGGCCCGATTTCCTTTGGTGATGGATTTTCCTTGGCAAGATGAGCGCGCCGTCAGCGTTCGGCCTGCTCCTTGGCCAGTACCGCCCTTGCCTCCTCGGCTGTCAGATAGCCCACCGAGAGGGCATTGGCCTGCGGGCTGTCCGGCTCGAGCACGCGCTTTAGGTAGTTGTCGGCGACCGGTGCGTAGAGCGTCCACAGCCGGGTAATCTCGGCGATGGGGTCGGGGTGATCGTCGACGCGCAGGTCGACGTAGGGAAAGGCGTGCTCGTGCACGACCAGGAGCCCGGCCGAGGTCACCTGCTTGAACTCGCCGCCCGCATCCCTCCCCGCCCGCAGCGCGGCGCAAAGGCGCTCAGCCAACGGCTGATGGGGTTCAGCCTCGAAGGCGTGCACCATGGCTGCTGGCACCTGCGCGGAGCGCACCACGTTGGCGATCGCCACACAGTTGCTACCCAAGGCACCGGCATGAATCGAGTGAATGTTGTGTCCCGAATAGTGCGCCGACTGCCCATTGGCATCGATCACGGCCAGCTGACGCCAACCATGATGAGGCGTGGACGACACCAGCGCGTTGATCGCCTCGGGGGCGCTGAGGCCGAGCTCGAGGAACGAAAGCCCGAGCGGGCCGAGGCGAGGATCCGTCCGATGCTGGGTCAGCACCGCACCGACCCCGGCGCGCGCAAATTGGCAGCGATTGCCGACGGCGATGGAGGATGTGGTGACGATGCTGCCGAGCATGCCGGTACGCGCGCAGCGTCCGGCAAGCGAGTAGGTCATGGGATGGTCCTCCGCGTCGCATGGCTCCGTTGAGTGTTTCCTGCGAAGCTCTCCCTGTCCAGGTGCTTCACGGGGAGCCAGCGGCGATGTCCCGCGCGCGCGAGACGATCCTGCGATGGATCGATGCGGATCGCGAGAAGCTCATCGGCTTTCTTTCCGGTTTCGTGCGCGTGCCGAGCCCCAATCCACCCGGCGATACGCGCGCGGCCGCAGCCTTCCTGCACGATGCGCTCGCCGCCGAAGGGGTGCCCGTTGCCTACCGAACGGCAAAGCCCGAATGGCCCAACGTGGTCGGCACCTTCACCGCGCTGGGGCCCGGACCGCACCTCGTCCTCAACGGCCATATCGACGTCTTCCCGCCGGGCCCAACCGAAGAGTGGTCGCGCGACCCCTGGAGCGGGGCGATCGAGGACGGCAAGGTACACGGGCGCGGCGTGGTCGACATGAAATGCGGCACGGCCGCCTCCGTGTGGACCTACATCTACTTGTACCGGCTGCGCGTGGATCTCGCCGGGCGGCTGACGCTCACCTGTGTCTCCGACGAGGAGACGGGCGGCACCTGGGGTGCCAAGTGGCTGATCGACACCTTTCCCGACGAGTTTCGCGGCGACTGCGTGCTCAATGGCGAGCCATCGACGCCGGGCATGGTGCGGTTCGGCGAGAAGGGCACGCTGCGGCTGATCTTCGCCATCGACACGCCCGGGGCACACGGGGCCTACACCCATGCCTCCAAGAACGCCATCAAGATCGCCAGCGACCTGATCCAGGACCTCTATAGGCTCGAGGAGCTGCCCGTCGCACAGCCGCAGGACATCAAGCAGGCGATCGCCGCCTCGGTGCCCGCCATCGAGCGCGCGCTCGGGAGGGGCGGCGGCCGCATCCTCAACCGTTTCACGGTTTCGGCCGGGGTCATTGCGGGCGGCATCAAGATCAACATGCTGCCCGGCCACTGCCGGCTGGAGGTCGACATCCGCTTGCCCGTGTGCACGACGCACGCCGGCCTGATGCGCGAGATCGAGGCGATCGTGGCGCGCTACCCCGAGGTGGTCGTGCGGCCGGTTTGGACGCATTCGGCCGAGCCCACGGTCAGCAGCCCCAACCACCCCATGCTTGAGATCCTGCAGGCGACGGTGAGGAGCCTCGGCCGACCCGAGCCGGTGGCGAGCGTCAGCCTGGGGGCCACCGACATGAAGCATTGGCGCGCCCGCGGCGTGCCAGGATACGTCTACGGCTGTGCGCCCAACAACATGGCCAAACCCGACGAATGGGTTGCCATCGAAGAGTACCTCCACGTCGTGCGCACCCACGCTTTGGCCGCAGCCTCATTTCTGTCGCCCTGATGCCTCGCTCGGGGCGCGCGCGCGCCTCGATGCCGGCCATCGATCGCGCCAGCCAGGCGCGGATTATTGCGCGTGCGGGTGCACCGTGGCGCGGCG
The DNA here is from genome assembly GCA_036558085.1 of Hyphomicrobiaceae bacterium. Classification (GTDB taxonomy): domain Bacteria; phylum Pseudomonadota; class Alphaproteobacteria; order Rhizobiales; family Hyphomicrobiaceae; genus AWTP1-13. The sequence goes on along the minus strand of DATBGH010000020.1, from coordinate 103,414 downwards.
GCCGCTTCCAGCCCAATATTCAAGCTCGCTTCGCGGGCGAGCCAAAGCTAACATTTGCGCGTTTGCCGCAAGAAGGAAGAAGATGATGCGCCGAATGCTCATTGCCGCGGCGCTGGCCGGCGGCCTTGCTGCGCCTGCCCTGGCACAGGGAACGCTGCGTGTGGCAGTCGGCACCTCGCTCAACACGCTCGATCCCGCCAAGACCACCATCGGCGATGAGTACATCTTCGTGCACCTCGTCTTCAACGGTCTCACCCGCATCGACCCGGATCTCACCACCAAACCCGATCTCGCCGTGAGCTGGTCTGCCTCCGACGATCTCAAGGTGTGGACCTTCAAACTGCGCGAGGGTGTCAAGTTTCACAACGGCAAGCCGTTCTCCGCCGACGACGTGGTCGCCACCATGCTCCGCATCCTCGATCCCGCCACCGGCTCACGGGTGCGCGCCAACATTGCCATGGTCGAGAAGGTCGAGGCCATCGACCCGCTCACCGTGCGTTTCACGCTGTCTATTCCCTATGCCGGTTTCCCGGACATCTTCGGCGAACGGCAGCTGCGCATCTTGGCCAAGGACGAGATGGCCAATGCTTCGATGAAGCCGGTGGGCACCGGGCCATTCCGCTTCAAGTCCTGGTCGCCGGGCGACCGCCTGGAGCTAGAGAGGAACCCCGACTACTTCGAGCCGGGGCTGCCCAAGCTTGACGGCGTCACGCTGCGCATCATCCCGGAAGCTGCGGCCCGCATCGCAGCCATCGAATCGGGAGCCATCGACGTCCTCTGGAACCTGCCCTACGAGACGGTCGACAAATTCAAGAACCATCCAAGCGTGCGCGCCGACGGCACCTCGACGGCCACGTGGGATGGCGTCATCCTCAACAACGAGCGGGCTCCCTTCAACGACGTGCGCGTACGCCAGGCCTTGGCCGCCACCATCGACAAGGAGGCACTGGTGGAACTCGTGCTGTTCGGGCAAGGCGCACCGACGCACAGCCCCATTCCGCCGAGCCATCCCTATTTCAACACGGAGCTGGGCTTCAAGAAGCCGGACATCGTCAAGGCCAAGAAGCTGCTCGCTGCGGCCGGTCTGCCTGACGGGTTCGAGGTGACCATGCAGGTGCCACAAGAGCGCGAGCAGCGCGTGCGCCTTGGCGTCGCCGTGCGCGATATGGCCAAGGCCGCCGGCATCCGCATCAACATCGAGCGCGTACCCTTCGCTTCTTATGCCGCCAACATCGCGGGCAAGGCGCAGATGTATGTTGACGGCTACTTCGCTCGACCGACCATCGACACCGCGCTCTACCCCTTCTACCACTCGAGCGGCAGCTGGAACCGCCAGCTGTGGCTCTACACCAACCCGCGCGTCGACGAGTTGCTCGACCTGGCGCGCAAGACCAATGACGAGTCCAAACGCAAGGCGATTTTCTTCGAGTTCCAGAAGGTGGTGGACGAAACGGTGCCGGGCATCATCGCCTACGCGGCCCTGCATGCCAACGGCGTGCGCAAAGAAGTGGAGGGCTTTCACACCACGCCGATGCAGTGGCTGGAACTGAAAGAGGTGAGCCTCAAGCGCTGAGGCGCAATCGCTTTGCCGCCCGCTCGAGTTCGGGCCGACGTGCATAGCCTCGATTGCGCCTGCGCATCGGGCGGCAAAATTGGCCACGCCAACGGGCGTGGAATTGGCTAGCGCGAGGGACAGTGAGTAGCGGGTCATGAGTGGCGGGTCATGAGTGGCGGGTCATGCTGCAATACGTGATCCAGCGGCTGGTCCTGGTCGTTGTGGTCCTAATGGCCGTCTCGATGCTGGTATTCGCCATCACGGCGATCCTGCCGGGCAGCGTGGCGCACCTGATCCTCGGACCGTTCGCGGCCCCCGAGCAGGTGAAGGCGCTGGAGCTGAAACTGGGGCTCGCTGATCCGCTGTGGCTGCAGTATTGGCGATGGGCCTCGCGCCTGCTCGCCGGCGACTTTGGCCGCTCGCTGTTGATGGACCGTCCGGTTTACCCGCTGATTGCCGAGGCCTTTACCCGTTCGCTGACGTTGGCGCTCGCCTCGTTCGTGCTCATCGCGTTCATCGGATTGGGCCTCGGTGTCATTGCCGCGCTCAGCCACAACGGCCCGCTCGACCACGCGGTATCCGTCGGCACCTACCTCGGCATCGCCGTGCCAGAATTTTTCTGGGCCATCGTCGTCATTCTGGTGTTCTGCGCGACGCTTGGCTGGTTGCCAGCCTCGGGCTACGAGCCGCTGTCGGCGGGGGGCTGGATCTGGGTCCAGCACCTCATCGCGCCCACCATGACGCTGGTGTTCGCCCATCTGGCGCACGTATCGCGCCTCACCCGCTCGAGCATGATCGAGGTGCTGCGCAGCCCCTATGTCGTCGCCGCTCGGGCCAAGGGATTGCCGGAACGCACGGTCGTGTTGCGCCATGGCCTGCGCAACGCACTGCTTCCAAGCATTACGGTGCTGGCACTCGACATCGGTCGGCTGATGGGAGGCATCGTTGTGATCGAAACCGTCTTTGCCTATCCAGGCCTCGGGCGGCTCCTGGTTTTCTCCGTGCAGTCGCGCGATCTTCCCACCCTGCAAGCCGCCATCCTCGTGGTTGCCGCCGTCTACGCCCTCGCCAATCTGGCGGCAGATCTGCTCTACGCGTGGCTCAATCCGAGAATCCGCTATGGCCGCAACGTCGCCTGACGCACGGGTAGCGAGCGAGCGGCGCCGGTGGCCACTGCAGCTCAAAGCGGGCCTTGTCATTGTCGGCGCCATCGCCGTGTTGGCGACGCTCGCCCCTTGGATTGCGCCCCACCCGTGGGACACCGTGTCGATCCGAACGCGGTTTCAGCCGCCCAACGCCGTCTATTGGCTCGGCACCGACGACTACGGTCGCGATGTGCTGAGCCGCCTCTTGATGGGCGCCCGCCTTTCGCTGGCAATGGGCGTGGGTGCCACTGTCTTCGCGGTCGCCTTGGGCGTGCCGCTGGGATTGGCGGCTGGCTACTGCCGCGGCTGGGTGGACGAACTTCTCATGCGTGCGGCCGACGTGCTGATGGCCATCCCGGCCATCATGTTGGGCCTGCTCGTGCTGGCGCTGACGCCGCCGGCCCCGTGGAAGACGGCACTCGCGGTGGGCTTCGTCTATATCCCGCTCATCGCCCGCGTGGCGCGCAGCGTGACGCTCGGGCTCGCCGGCGAGGATTTCGTGCAAGCCGCGCGCGCCCGCGCCGAGAGCGCTAGCTATATCCTGTTTCACGAGATCCTGCCCAACGCCTGGCCGCCGCTCATCGTTGAAGCGAGCCTGCGGGTCACCTATGCCATCCTGCTCGGCTCGGCGCTCAGTTTCTTGGGTCTCGGCGCCCAGCCGCCGAGCTCCGACTGGGGACTGATGATCGCCGAGGCGCGCGAATTCATCGACCGCGCGCCATGGATCGCCTTGGCGCCGGGCCTCGCCATGTGCCTGCTCGTCATCGGCATCAACCTGTTCGGCGACGGGTTGCGCGAGCGGCTCGATCCGCGGCTCGTGCGCCGGCCCGGGCAAGGCCCGATGCCATGACGCTCAATGTCGAAGGGCTCACCGTCAGCTACCGCACGCCCGACGGCGACGTGACGGCGCTCTGCGATGTCTCCCTTGCGGTGGCGCAGCAGCGGACGCTGGCCGTGGTCGGCGAATCTGGCTCGGGCAAGAGCACCTTGGCGCTGGCCATCATGGGCCTGCTGCCGGACGCGGCGCAGGTCGCGGCGGGCCACGTGTTATTTCGCGGTCGCGACGTCCTCACGCTCGACCGCGAGAGCCGGCGCAAGCTGCGCGGCGCGGGTATGGCGTTGGTGTTCCAGGACCCTTTCTCGGTTCTCAATCCATCCCTGCGCGTCGGTGCGCAAATCGGCGAGGGCCTTGTCGCCCACCACGGATTGACGCGCGCGGCAGCGCTCGCACGCGCCATCGATTTGTTGCGCGAGGTCGGCATCGCCGACGCTGGTGCCGTGGCCGATGCCTACCCGCACGAGCTGTCGGGCGGCATGCGGCAGCGTGCGCTCATCGCCGGCGCGCTGGCCACCGAGCCACACCTGCTCATCCTCGACGAACCGACGACCGCGCTCGACATCACCATCGAAGCGCAAATCCTGGATCTCCTGGAGGAGCTGCAGACACGACGCGGCCTCGCCATGCTCTTCATCAGCCACAACCTTGGCGTCGTGCGTCGGATAGCAAACGAAATCGCGGTGCTCTATGCCGGAGAGGTGGTTGAGCAAGGACCCACCGCCGAGGTTCTTGCCCGCCCGCTCCATCCCTACGCCAAGGGCCTCGTCGCCGCCGTCCCGCGCCTTGGCGCCAAGCGCGAGCGCCTTGCCTCGATCCCCGGTCGCTTGCCCGATCTGCGCGAGCCCTTCGACGGTTGCCGCTTCCAACCGCGCTGCCCCTATGCAGTCGAGGCCTGCGCCGTGGCTCAGCCACTCAGAACCGTTGAGCGCCGATTGCTGCGCTGCCACCGTGCCGGCGAGCTTTGCAGCGAAAGATGGCCCTCCGGCGCCGAGCCAGCGCGCCGGCCGGGGCGCTCCGCAACGGCGCGATCGGGCGCGCCCGTGATGGCGGCGAGCGACCTTGCCAAGACCTTCACGCTGTCGCATGGCCTCTCGGCGTTTGCGCTTGAGGGTTGGCGGCCGCGCTATCGACCAACGCGCATCCGTGCCGTCGACGGCGTCACTTTGACGATCGCGGCAGGCGAGGTGGTGGGGCTCGTCGGCGAATCGGGCTCGGGCAAGTCGACGCTGGGCCGGCTGATCCTGCGCCTGCAGGATCCCGATCGCGGCAGCGTCCGCGTCGCCGGCGAGGACGTGACGCGCCAACCGCAGAGCGCGCTGGGGCCGATGCGGCGCACGGCGCAAATCGTCTTCCAGAACGTCGATTCCTCACTCAACCCGCGCAAGACCGTGGGCAAGATCGTCGGCCGGCCCCTTATTCGGTTTGCGATCCTGCCGTCGGGCGAAGTGCCATTGCGTGTACAGGCGCTGCTCGATCTCGTCCGCCTTCCCGCGCACTATGCCGCGCGCTATCCCCACCAGCTGAGCGGCGGCGAGAAGCAGCGCGTCGGCATCGCTCGCGCGCTCGCCACCAATCCAGCCTTCATCGTCTGCGACGAGCCGGTTTCGGCCCTCGACGTGTCGGTGCAGGCCGCCATCGTCAACCTGTTGGCCGATCTGAGGGACGATCTCAACGTCGCCTATCTCTTCATCTCGCACGACATCTCGGTGGTTGCGCATCTGGCCGACCGCATCGCTGTCATGTATCGAGGTCGCATCGTCGAACAAGGTCCCGCCAACGAGGTGACGCGCCAGCCGCTGCATCCCTACACGCAGGCGCTGCTCTCGGCCGTGCCCACCTTGGAGGCTGCTGCTGGTGCGCGCATCTCGCTTCCATTGGAGCCGCGGCGCAGCGCGGATGGCAAGGGCTGCGTGTTTGCGGGTCGCTGCCACCGTCGGCTCGGCGAAATCTGCGACCGGCTGGAACCGCCCGTCCGCCAGGGGAGCCCGGGGCACAGCGCGGCCTGCCATCGCGAGGATTAGAGCCAACTTGCGCAGGCTCGCTCGGGCCTGCGCGAGCCGCGAGCAACGACGTGAAGTGCCAGGCATCGCCACCGCTTGCTCGCGCGATCCTCGCGGCCGAGACTTAATCGAAATAACCGGCGCGTACCGCCGCGCCGATCAAATTGATGATCAGGCGGCCCGCGGTGATGCACGTGATCCGGTTGATGTCCGTGCGCGGCGTGATCTCGACGACGTCCATGCCGACCACGCGGCCCTTTGCCACCAGCCCATGCACCAGGCGACGAGCCTGCACGAAGCTCACGCCGCCAGGCATCGGCGCTGCGACGGCGGGCGCGATCGCGCAATCCATGCCGTCCATGTCAACCGTGAGGTAGTACCGGCCGCCGTCGGGAATGAGACGCAGGACGGCGTCCATCCCAACCTCATGCAGCTCGTGCGCCGGGATCAGGTGGGCACCCCAGGCCCTGGCCGCTTCCACCTCCTCCTGGCGCGCGCTGCCCGTGGCGCTGAGGCCGATCTGAATGATCTGGTCGATGTGCTCCAGTTCCGAGGCGCGACGCATCGGGCTCGACAGGCCGTCCTTGATCCCGTTGACCTCATCGCGCCAGTCGAGATGTTGGTCGATCTGGATGAGCGTGATTGGCCCGCGCCCCTCGAAGGCGCGCAGGACGGGAATCGATATGGCATGGTCGCCGCCGAGCACGATGGGCAGTGCCCCGGAGCCGAGAATTTTGCGCACCGCCTGCTCGGCGCGCATCACCTGCGCCTTGAGATCGTGGACCTCGGCGCGCACGTCCCCGCAATCCACGGCCCGGATCGGCTTTCCCGCGTAGAGCGGCCCGCCGAGATCGAAGTCGTAGCGCTCAAGGCTGCGCACCATGCGGTCCGAGGCCTGCCGCATGGCGGCGGGCATGGTGCTCTGGTCGTTGGAGATTTCGGCAACCGAATAGGCCGAACCGAAGGGAATGCCGAGGAAGGCGATATCGGCGCTGAGATGCTCAAGGTCGGTCGCAAGCTGCGAGAACAAAAAGGTGGTTTGCCCGTGCATCGGGGCGGTCGTAAGGGCCGTGTCGACCCTATCTGCCAAGACCTGAGCGCGTGCCATCGATCTGTCTTCCTCGTCCTTGTAGCGGGGCAGCAAGCCCCCCAAAGGGCGCAGCACGCGAAAGTGCGCGGGGTCGCCCTCAGCTCAGCGGCTCTGTCTGCAACGCCTCGAACAGAGCGCGTGCGCCCTGTGGTTCTCCACCTTTCGGGCCCAGCGCTTTAGCCGATTGTCGCCAGCCGTAGATGTCGAGGTGGGCATAGCGCTGGGCTTGTCTGACGAAGCGGCGCAGGAACAGGGCCGCGGTAACGGAGCCCGCAAACGGCTGCTCGCTGACGTTGTTGATATCGGCGACGGCGCTGTCCAGATTGGCATCGTAGGCACGCCAGAACGGCATGCGCCACACCGGATCGCCGATGCGATTGCCGCCGGCAACGATGGCCTGGGCAAAGGCGTCGTGGTCGCAGTAGAGGGGCGGGAGGTCCGGCCCCAACGCCACGCGCGCGGCCCCGGTCAAGGTCGCAAAGCTGACGAGCGCATCGGGTCGTGCTTCGTCGGCAAGCGCCAGAGCGTCCGCCAGCACGAGCCGTCCTTCGGCGTCCGTGTTGCCGATCTCGACGGTCTTGCCGGCGCGGGACATCAGCACGTCGCCGGGCCGAAATGCGTTGCCGGCAATGCTGTTTTCTGCCGCTGGGATCAGCACGCGCAGGCGCACGTTGAGCCTGGCCGCCATCACCATCTGCGCAAGGGCGAGGGCGCTGGCGGCGCCGCCCATGTCCTTCTTCATCAGCAACATGCCGCTCGCCGGCTTGATGTCGAGACCGCCAGTGTCGAACACGATGCCCTTGCCGACGAGCGTGATCTGGCGGCTGCTGGAGCGGCCCCAGACGAGGTCAATGAGCCGCGGGGCGCGCGCGCTCGCCCGACCCACCGCATGTATCAGGGGAAAGTTGTGCGCCAAAAGATCGTCGCCGACGACGCTTGCGACCTCGGCACCCCAAACGCTCGCGAGCTGCCGTGCGGCATCCTCAAGCTCCTGCGGCCCCAAATCGTTCGCCGGGGTGTTGATGAGATCGCGCCCGATCCAGACCGCATCCACCAGTGCCAGGAGGCGCGCATGATCGACCCCGCGCGGCACCTTGAGTTGCGCGAGCTGATCGCTCGCCGCCGACTTGTAACGCCGGAAGCGGTAGGCTCCGAGGCCCCAGGCGACAGCCGCGAGTTCAGGCTCGGCAACGGGATCGGCCAGATGGTAACAGGCCGGCGGCAAAACGCTTGCCAACAGACCGAGGGCGAGCTCGGGCTTGTTCATGGGATCGCCGGCGTCCGCCTCGCCGAGCCCGAGCACGGCACCGGCCAGCGCGCCGTCAGGCCCGGGTAGCAGCACATGCTTGCGTGCGGCTCCCTTGAACCCCACGGCGTTGAGCCAGGCGCGCTGCGCATCGCCGAGCGGTGCCTCGCCCGTCCATCGATCGTTGCGAGCGAACCAAATCGGGATCGACTTGCGCTTCGCCTCTGGCGCCAACAGCACGGCGGCTGCGCCCGGCAGTTGCTTGAGCTTGTCTCGCGAGACCATGGCTGTCAGCTCACGCCTCGAGCTCGACGAGCGCCTGGCCCTCGGCAATGAGGCTTTTCTCCTCGACCAGCCATCTGCCGACGCGGCCCGACTGTTCGGCGCTCACGGGTATATGCATCTTCATGGACTCAACGATGGCAATCTCGGTGTCGGCCTCGATCCGGTCGCCGGCCGCGACCAGTCGGCTCAAGAGCTGCCCGGCGACGGGCGAATTGATGTGACGTTTCATCGGCAAAGGCGCCCCTGCGGTCATCCCCTTGTTGAGAGCACCATGCCGCGGCCCTCAGCGCAAGCCAAAGCCGCTAGGCCAAGAGGTTAGGTCAGACCGCCGGCAGAAAGCCCGCAGGGCCAGCAAATCGCCCGGCAGCCCAGCGATCGGCGCAAGGCGAGGCGCCGCTCAGGCCGCCACGTGCGCATCAGCGGGATCGCGCAGTACGTAGCCGCGGCCCCAGACGGTCTCGATATAGTGCTGGCCGCCGGTGGCCGCCTGCAGCTTCTTTCTCAGCTTACAGATGAAAACATCGATGATTTTGAGCTCGGGCTCGTCCATGCCGCCATAAAGATGATTGAGGAACATCTCCTTGGTGAGCGTCGTGCCCTTGCGCAGGGAGAGCAACTCCAGCATCTGGTATTCTTTGCTCGTGAGGTGCACGCGTTGACCGTTCACCTCCACCGTCTTGGTGTCGAGGTTTACTTTGAGCTCGCCGGTCTCGATCACCGATTGTGCGTGCCCCTTTGAGCGCCGGACGATGGCATGGATGCGGGCTACGAGTTCGTCCTTATGGAAGGGCTTGGTCATGTAGTCGTCGGCGCCGAAGCCGAGGCCGCGCACCTTGTCCTCGATACCCGCCAAGCCGGAAAGGATAAGGATGGGTGTTTGTACCTTGCTGACACGCAGCGTCTTGAGAACCTCATACCCGCTCATGTCCGGCAGATTGAGGTCGAGAAGGATGATGTCGTAGTCGTAGAGCTTGCCGAGATCTACGCCCTCCTCCCCCAGATCGGTTGTGTAAACGTTGAAGCCCTCGGACTGCAGCATGAGCTCGATGCTCTGCGCCGTAGCGCTGTCGTCCTCGATCAAAAGGACTCGCATTGTGTTCCTCTCTTCCAGACCCCAGTGCGGAGCCCGCTGCCCGATGTTTGAGGAGGCTCCGACGGTCCAACCGCTAAGCCATTGTTAGCAAGTTAGTCGTCAGAGGTTAACAAAACCTAATTTTGCCTTACAAACACGCGCGTTTCTGAACAACCACCCAGACACCAGCTCTCGCCCAAACCGAACCTCAGACCAACCATGAGACTGCTCACCCCTGCAGCTCACGCGACGACTTCACCCAACCGCTCCGCCCTGCCGATTGAGGGCGTGCCCATCCGACCCATTGTCGATCGGATCCAGTCGATCCGACCCATTGTTTGCCCATCAAACCCGTCGCTCACCAACACTCGCCGGCTCGAACCCGGAACGCCTTGACCCGGGATTGCCCTGGCCTCACATGCATGATCCCAGGAAACACTGACCCAAGATGTCCTGACCCAAGATGCCCTGATCCAAGATGCCCACCGGATGCCTGGTCAGGATGGTGCGTCCGCTGCCTGCTCCACCCCAATCCCGAGCACCCCTGACCAGCGACTTCGACAAGCACCGATATGCCGCGTGCTGGTTTTTGTGTAGCTGATTTGCGGTGCGCCCCCTAGGGGGGTGAGAGAGAATTTCGTTGCCATGCCGCTCGTCCGGCACGAACGCTTTTACGCGTTGCTTTACCGCAACTTAATCGCTTTATATAAAGTTGGCATAGCCAAGTGACGTGCCGGTGAAGACCTCGGCACCGGCAGTCGGGTCTGCGGCTCGTTGGATGCAGAGCCGTGGTCGGAGGAATTGTCTGGCATGTCGCTTGCTTAATTGGTGGTCGGCCACTGTCTGGCTGCTTTTTGGGACGCATCAGCAAAGACATCACCGGTTCGAACAGGTTGGGGGTATCGAACAATGAAGCCACGTGACACTGCACTGCGACTGAGACGATTCGAGGCGAGCGAGAAGGCTCGCAAAGTTGCATCGATCGAGACGATGATCCTCGACTTCGAGCACATGGCCAGCGATCTTGCACGGCAAATCACGGCCGAGGAGGAGCGCACGGGCGTCAGAGATTCGGCCCACTTCGCCTACTCGACCTTCGCCAAGGCGGCGGCCTTGCGGCGCGCCAACCTGCTCACCTCCGTCGCCGATCTGAGATCGAAGCTCGAGGCCGCGCGGCATGAACACGAGAACGCGGTGGTGGAGCTGAGAAAGCTCGAGCCCATCGAGAGCCGCGACGCCGACCGGCACCTGCGCAAGACCGACACCAGCAGTCACGTCATCGGCTGACGGGCTCTGCCTGGCGCCGCCGAGCTGCCCATGCTCGCGCCCAGCCCTTGAGCCTGCGGACCGGCGGCTGCCAATCACCGCGCAAGTGTCGCTTAAAGGTTGATCAAGGGCGCGCTTCGAACAATTTGAGTGAGATGCGGCGGGCTCGCGAGCGCTGCCCATCCCGCACGCGCGGGCGCGACGCTGGCGCGCCCCATTACCCATGTGGCCGCCAGCAGCGAATACATCGGTTGAGTGGCTCGGCGCGTCGTGCCCAGCGAAGAAGAACGCCCACGGATTAACGGTCACTCGCCGGATGGGGTCCGGCGCAGTAACCAAGGTCTCTCAGTCGCGGTAGTCTTGGATGCGCGTGGCGCGCAGGCCCGGCAGACCATAGCGGTCGATCGAGCGTTGCCACGACAGGAACTCATCCACGGTCAACGTGTAGCGTTCGCAAGCCTCCTCGAGGCTGAGAAGGCCGCCGCGCACAGCCGCCACCACCTCCGCCTTGCGGCGTATGACCCAGCGCTTGGTATCCTTGGGCGGAAGATCGGCCACCGTCAGCGGACTGCCATCCGGCCCGATGACGTAGCGCACCCGCGCCCTGTACTGTTGTTCGGTCATGATACTCGCAACTCTTGTTCTGACCTGCTCAGGACACTAGACGATCGCAATTAAAAGCGACCTAAGTGACGCGGTAAATACTGCAACAACCGCTGCGTCGTTATTTGCTGCCACATTGGTTAATTTCGGCAGATTCTTGGTTAATTCTGACCGTCCCTTCACCACTGAAGCTCTAGCGTGGGCACCAGCGTCCGGAACTGTGCCGACCCGGCACAGCCGTTGGCGAATGCGCGAGCTCCCCTCGGATGGCCCGGTGCCGGCGCGCAACCCCTACTTTCCGCCTTGATTGCGCCGCCACTCGCCGCCATATTGCCGCCGCCAACGGGGAAGGGCAGAGTGCTGCTATCTTGGTTAATCTGCTGTCCCCCAACCCATGTCCATGGCCTCTTCCCGCGTAGCGATGTCCGATAGGCCGATCTGTGACGCGGGCTCACCCAGGCGTGCGGGCCACCGGCGCTCGCGGCGCGTGGTGGTGGCGATGTCAGGGGGCGTGGACTCCTCAGTCGTCGCCGCGTTGCTGCAGCAACAAGGGTGCGACGTCATCGGCGTCACCCTCCAGCTCTATGATCATGGTGAGGCAGTCGGACGGCGCGGCACCTGCTGTGCGGGCCAAGACATCTACGATGCGCGCCGCGTCGCCGACCGGCTTGGTATCGCCCACTATGTGCTCGATTATGAGCAGCGCTTCCGGGCGACCGTCATGCAGTCTTTTGTGGACAGCTATGCGGCGGGGCGGACGCCAATCCCGTGCGTGGTCTGCAACCAGCAAATCAAGTTCCACGAACTGCTAGCGACCGCGCGCGAGCTCGAGGCCGATACCCTCGCCACCGGCCACTACATCGAACTGCGACCGGGGCCCATGGGCCCTGAGCTCTACCGTGCTTGCGACAGGGAGCGCGACCAAAGCTACTTCTTGTTCGCAACCACGCGCGCCCAGCTTGAGTGGTTGAGCTTTCCCCTTGGTGGCTACAGCAAGGCCGAGGTACGCGACCTGGCGCACAGCTTCAGGCTACCGGTGGCCGACAAGTCCGACAGCCAGGACATCTGCTTCGTGCCACAGGGGCGCTATACGAGCGTGATCGAACGGCTCAAGCCCGGCGCCGCGGAAGCTGGCGACATCGTGCATGTCGACGGGCGGGTGCTTGGCCGGCACGCCGGCATCATCAACTACACCATCGGTCAGCGCCGCGGGCTCGGCATCCCCGGCCCTCGCCCCCTCTTCGTCGTGCGCCTCGATGCCGCCAAGCGGCAGGTCGTGGTGGGACCGCGCGAAAGCTTGCATGCGCACTGGATCACCCTTAGGAACGTTAATTGGCTTGCAGACGAGCCGATATCCAGGGGGGGAACGACCGTTGCCGTCCGCGTACGCTCCACGTCACCGCCGCAACCGGCGACCCTTTTTCCATCGGCTGACGGGCCCACTGAGGTGGCGAGCAGCGGGGCCAGCAACGGGACCAACAATGCGGTGAGAGTGCTGTTGCACGACGGCGAATATGGCGTTGCCGCGGGTCAGGCTTGCGTGTTCTACGCGGATGCCACCGACAGGGCGCGTGTGCTGGGCGGCGGATGGATCGAGCGGGCCTTGAGCCGGTCCGAGCGCGCTGACGCGACGGCAGCACCTGGGGATGAAACGTCGAGATCCCTGCCGCACGCCGGCAGTGAAGTCATTGAGGGAGGGTGAGGGAAAAATGAGGCCGACGCTGCGTTCCGAAGAGCCGGGTGGCCCCAAGTTCTTCAAGCGATTGAAGGACACCGCCGACGCCGGCGCGCGCATGGACGAGGACGCCATCAAGAGCGCCTACCGCCGCTGGGCTCCCGTTTACGATCACACCTTCGGACGTGTCGCAGCCGAGGGGCGCAAGCATTCGGTGGAGATCATCAACCAGCGCAGGGGCCGCGTGCTCGAGGTGGGTGTGGGGACGGGGTTGTCGCTGCCTACCTATGCGCGGCATCTCGAAATCGTCGGCATCGATCTCTCGCCGGAAATGCTGGAAAAGGCGCGCGAGCGGGTGGCCACCGAGCGCCTCCCTCACGTCGCCGGCCTTTATGAGATGGATGCCAGCGACTTGAAATTTCCGGCTTCATCGTTCGACACCGTGGTTGCCATGTACGTGATGACAGTGGTGCCCGAACCGGAAAAAGTCATGCGCGAGCTGGCGCGGGTGTGCCGCCCCGACGGCGAGGTGCTCATCGTCAACCATTTCAGCGCCGAACAAGGCAAGCCCGGCTGGGAGGGCATGCGCGGCTGGGTCGAGCGCCGGATGGCCCCGTTTGCCGACATGCTGGGCTGGCGCCCGGTGTTCGACATCGAGCGGGTGCTCGTGTGCGAGGATCTGTCGCTGCTGGAAAAGCGGGGCTTACGCCCCTGGGGGCTCTTCACCATGATGCGCTTCCGCAAGGCCAAGGACGCGAGAGCCGCCGCTTGAGGGCGAAGGACCCCTGGGGGGTCCCAGTCCCGCCGGGGTCGTGCGCTCAGGGTCTGGGGTTGTGGGGCCTGGGTTATAGGGCCTGGGTTATAGGGCCTGGGTCATAGGGCCTGGGTTATGGAGCCTGTGGGTTGTGGGCCTGAATGCCGCCCACGAGAGGGCCCAACTTCGCGAAAGACGCAAGCCGGCCGACCCCAACTTGCCAGCCCCGACTTGCCTGCCCCGACTTGCCAATCCCGGGGCGTCCAACCCCAACTGGCCAATCCCGCGCCCCCGGCAAACCGCGCAGAGCCTCAAGGCCGCTGCGCTCGCGCGGCTGCGCCTGTCTTTAGGCAAACGTGCGCACGTCGACGAAATGGCCGGCGATGGCCGCAGCGGCTGCCATCTGCGGTGAGACGAGGTGCGTGCGCCCACGATAGCCTTGTCGGCCCTCGAAATTGCGGTTTGAGGTGGAGGCACATCGCTGGCCAGGCTTGAGCTGGTCGGGGTTCATGCCAAGACACATGGAGCAACCCGCCTCACGCCACTCAAATCCGGCCGCCACAAACACCTTGTCGAGCCCCTCTGCCTCGGCCTGTTGCTTCACCAGACCCGACCCGGGGACGATCATGGCATAGGCTAGTCGCGGCGACACCCGGCGCCCCTTGATCACCTGGGCCGCGTTGCGCAGATCCTCGATGCGTCCGTTGGTGCAGGAGCCGATGAACACCACGTCGAGCGCGATGTCGACAATCCGTGTGCCGGGGGTGAGCCCCATGTACTCGAGCGCGCGCTCCATCTTGCTGCGCCGCCCAACATCCGAGACCTCGGCGGGATCGGGCACGGCCCCCTCGATCGAGGCCACGTCCTGTGGGCTCGTGCCCCAGGTGACCGTCGGCGGCAGTCGGGCCGCATCAAGGCTGACCGTGCTGTCGAAGTGGGCACCCTCGTCCGACCGCAGCGTTTCCCAGTACCTCATGGCTTGATCCCAGGCGGCACCTTTGGGCGCTTTCGGTCGTCCCTTGAGATAGGCGAAGGTCTTCTCGTCGGCTGCCACCATGCCCGCCCGCGCTCCCGCCTCGATCGACATGTTGCACACGGTCATGCGGCCCTCCATCGACAGCGCGCGGATAGCCTCGCCGGCATATTCAAGGACGTGGCCGGTGCCGCCGGCAGTGCCAATCTCGCCGATGATGGAGAGGATAATATCCTTCGCCGTCACACCGTCGGGCAGCTTGCCATCGACCGTGACGCGCATGTTCTTGGCCTTCTTCTGGGTCAGCGTCTGCGTGGCGAGCACGTGCTCCACCTCAGAGGTGCCAATGCCGTGCGCCAGTGCACCAAAGGCACCGTGGGTGGAGGTGTGGCTGTCGCCGCAGACGATGGTCGTTCCCGGCAGCGTGAAGCCCTGCTCGGGTCCGATCACGTGCACGATGCCCTGCCGCAGATCGCGCTCGTCATAGTATTCAATGCCGAATTCCTTGGCGTTGCGGGCCAGGGTCTCGACCTGAATGCGGCTCTCCTCGTCCTTGATGCCATCACGGCGCTCCGCCGTGGTGGCGATGTTGTGATCAACCACGGCCAGCGTCTTGCCCGGCGCACGCACCTTGCGGCCGGCCAGCTTGAGGCCTTCAAAGGCCTGCGGACTGGTGACCTCGTGCACGAGATGACGGTCGATGTAGAGAATGGCCGTGCCGTCCGGAAGCCGCGAGACCACGTGATCCTCGAAGATCTTGTCGTAAAGCGTTTGTGGCGCGGTGTTGGGCATGGCGTGCTCGTCCTGTTGGCTGTCCGCGACCTCTGATAGCGCGCGCGCCAGCCGCTCGCAACTTCCCGTGGCCCCGATCCAACCAGCGCCGACCCGGTGCGATGGTGAGGCCGCCTGCGCAGTGTGCTAGCAAGCACCACATAAGGAGGAGCCGCTCGATGTTGATCCCGCGCGGGGGAGGGAGAGGGACTATCCAATTGGGCCTGTTGGGCCGCGCCAACGGCGCATTCCCCGACACGGGCCCGGGCGACGTCGCGCGAGGTCTCGCTCACGAGAGGCCGCTGGCGGGGAATTGGCCCGGCCGCGCGGTGGCGATCGCTCTGCGAGGCGGCTTGAGCGCGATCCCTCTCATGCGCCGGTGGCGCCCGCCGGGCGGCGAGGTCAGAGCCCATGGCTGAACCCCGCCCTGCGACCCCGCCAGTGCTTGCAACCGAGGGGCTCACCCGCACCTTCGGCGGGCTGGTCGCCGTGCGCGACGTCTCCATCTCGCTGCGCCAGGGCGAGCTGCACGCGGTCATCGGCCCGAACGGTGCCGGCAAGACCACGCTCGTCAACATGCTATCCGGCGAGATCAAGCCGACCGCCGGCCGGATCGCGCTGTTGGGGCGCGATGTGGCGGGCGAGCCCCCCTGGCGCATGACGACCCTCGGTATCGGCCGATCGTTCCAGCGCATCAACATCTTCGCCACGTTGACGGTGCTTGAGAACGTGCGGCTCGCAGTGCAGGCGGTGAGCCGATCGCGCCGGCGCCTGCTCAGCGATGCTGCGCGCGCGGGCGAGCTCATCGCGCGGGCCGAGGAGGCTCTCGCGCGCATGGGTTTGACGGGGGTGGCGGGGCGCAGCGCCGGCACCCTTTCGCACGGTGAGCAGCGTCAACTGGAGATCGCCATGGCGCTGGCGAGCAACCCCAAGGTTCTGCTGCTCGACGAGCCGTTGGCCGGCATGGGCCCAGAGGAATCCGAGCCCATGACGGCGCTCTTGCAGGATCTCGCACGCCAGCACGCCCTGCTGCTCATCGAGCACGACATGGACTTCGTGTTTCGCGTGGCCGATTGGATGACGGTGATGGCCGAAGGCGCGGTGCTGGCCGAAGGCAGGCCCGATGCCATCCGCGCCGACACAGCCGTCCAGGACGCCTACCTCGGGGGTCACGTGTGACGCCGCCAGCCGCGCCAACCCCTGCTTTGCTCGAAGGCCGTGGGCTCGACACCTATTACGGCCAGAGCCACGTGCTGCGCGGCGTCTCGCTGCGCATTGCCCCGGGCGAGGCCATCGGACTGATGGGCCGCAATGGCATGGGCAAGACCACCCTGATCCGCACGCTGGTCGGGCTGGTGCGGCCGCGAGCCGGCGCGGTGCTCCTCGACGGGAAGGACATTACGGGGCTGCCGACCTTCGCCATCGCGCGGCGCGGGATCGCTTACGTGCCGGAAGGGCGCGGCATCTTCGCAAGCCTGAGCGTGGCCGAGAACCTGGCCATTGCGGCTCGGCCGGCGCGGATGGATGCTGCGTCGGGCTGGTCGCTGACGCGGGTGCTTGAGATCTTTCCGCGCTTGGCGGACCGCCGCGGTCATCGCGGCGACCAGCTCTCGGGCGGAGAACAGCAAATGCTCGCCATCGCCCGCGCGCTGCTTTCCAACCCGCGTCTCGTCATTCTGGATGAGGCCACGGAAGGGTTGGCGCCCATCATCCGTGACGAGATCTGGAAGACGGTGGCGCTCATCCGGTCGACCGGCACGGCCACGCTGGTGGTCGACAAGACCGTGGCTGCCGTGACGGCCATCGCCGACCGCATCGTCATTCTGGTCAAAGGCGAGGTGGTGTTTGAAGACACTCCGGCTAGGCTTGCGGCGGACCCGCAATTAATGCATCGCCATCTCGGAGTGTAAGTGTAAGACCCAAGCGGGGGCAGAGACATTGCAAAGCCCGACGGAAGGTCTCATCCGTCGGGCTCCGTGGGCCGCTCCCCTCATTAGAGAAGGCGGCAAGGTTCGGTGGGCTCTACGCTTCAACGCCGGAGCTGCCGGAGGACAGTTGAGCACAAGCGCCGTTCAGCATCTTGGCTCTGCCGCGGCTCAATCTCCGTTTGCTCGCCCTCCTGATCCCTGATCAGGTCTTTGCGTGATCTCGTCCTTGCGCTTTGGCTGGAGCCGGCTTCTCGAGCACTGCACTCCGTGACCGCGGCTACAACGGCAAGATCCGCCCTAGGTCTCGAATTGTTTTGAGAGCTGCCGCCCTGCGCCTGGCGCGCGCCTTAGGCCCTCGCCTGCATCAGGACGGCTTGTAGACTGCCCGGAGGAGACATTTTCTTAGACCTCCTTTCCTGGACTATCTACAACACTGCATCCAACCCCGCCGCCCCGTCAAATCACAACTGCCGAACACGTGCCAGAGGCCTTCGCGCTCCCGCCCCGGCCTGGCGCTGGACGCCTCAGGCGTGGAGGGGATCTCCATTAACCGCGCGTTGGCGCTCCAGTGTTAGGCTGACAGCAAAACGATCGATAGCGCCAGCCGCTTTTGTCGGTGCAGGGCGCGGAGGTGGCCAATGCATCGCCTGTTCGGGCTCATCGCCGTGATGGCGGCCGGTCTTGGCATCTATTTGCTGTTCGGCGGCGACGCTGCGCCGAACGGAGCGGGCAAGACCTTGGCCAGCACCCCCGTTGCCTACAGCGGCTGGGCGCTGGGCCTCCTCATGGGCCTGGCGTTGGCCTGGCTTGCCAGCATCAATTGGTCCACCCTGCCAGCTCGGGTCGTCACGTGGGTCAAGCTGCAGCGCCGCCGGCTTTGGCTTGCGCTCCTTGGCGGCGTCTGTGCGGGGATTTTGGTGCTGTTTTGAGCGAGCCCGATCAGGTCGTGCGCTCACGCATGACCCGGAAGTAGTGCTCGGCGTGCTGGTAGAAATTTTCCATCTCAACTTTATCGCCGCTCAGGGCTGCCTCGCGCGCAAGGGCCATATATCGCTCGTAGTTGCGCTGGGCATTGGCGGCGCCATTCTGGTGCAGCCGGCGCTCCAGCGGTGCCTGATGGGGGCGATATTTGGCCGCACCACGCCCATTGCGGTCGCCACCGGGACGTGATCGGTGCGGTCGGTAGTTCCTGTTGCGCATTTCGTTCATGGAACTGTCATCCCCATCCCGGTCGCCGCCTAGGGCGAGGCGCCCACGCACCGCAGCGCGTGCTGGCCTGCACAGTCCGAGAGCCAAGCCCTGGCGTAGCCGTTTCGAAAGCCGCCTTTAGAAGATTGAGCGCCGGCCCACTTATTTGGAGTGCTGGAATGCAGGGCGAACGCCCCGCGGGACGCCTACGACTCACATAGTATGCGGCGTTGGAGACGCAAGGGGGTGGCATTTCCGGCGCACGCTGCCGGGAATTGTGGAACGAGGGCCGGTCTGATCCATGACGCACATCCTGTGCAGGGATTGCTGCCAAGTCTTTGATGGTCCAGCCGAGATCTGCGATCGGTGCGGCGGCAGGCGGCTCCTTGCCCACGCAGAAATTGCCAGCCTCGGCATCGCCCATATCGACTGCGACGCCTTCTACGCCGCGGTGGAAAAGCGCGACCGCCCCGACCTTGAGGGTGCGCCGCTGATCGTCGGCCATTCCGGCGGACGCGGCGTGGTGGTCACCGCCTGCTACGTTGCGCGCACCTTCGGCGTGCGCTCGGCGATGCCGATGTTCCAAGCCCTGGAACTGTGCCCGCGGGGTCACGTCATTCAACCTGACATGGCCAAATACAAGCGCGTGAGCGAGATCATCAGGGCGATCTTCGCCGCCGCAACCACCAGGGTCGAACCGCTCTCACTGGATGAGGCCTATCTCGATCTCACGGACGAGCATCGCTTGGAGGCGGCCTTGCCGGCCGCGATCCTGGCGCGAATTGCCAAACGCATCGAAGAAGAGGAGCGCATCACGGTCTCGATTGGTCTGTCGTGCAACAAATTCCTGGCCAAGCTTGCCTCCGAATTCGCCAAGCCACGTGGCTTTTCCGTCGTCGGCCGCGCCGAGGCCAAGGCGCTGCTGGCACCGATGTCGGTGCGCAAGATCCACGGCGTCGGCGCCGTCACGGCGCGGCGCATGGAGGCGAGCGGGCTCAACACCATTGCCGACTTGCAGGCCCTGACGGAACAGGAGCTGGTGGGAACGTTCGGGAAATTCGGCAGCCGTCTCGCACTTTTTGCCCACGGCAATGATGATCGCTGCGTGACGCCGTTTCGCCCGGTCAAGAGCATCTCCGCCGAAACCACCTTCGGGCAGGATACCGCCTCGTCGGCGCGGCTGCGCAACGTGGCGCTCGGATTGTGTGAGCGGGTCGCAAAGGAGCTCGCACGCAAGGGCGTCGCTGGGTTGAGCGTCGTCCTGAAACTCAAGACGTCCGATTTCCGCGTTCTCACGCGCAGCCGCCGTCTGTCGCATCCCACCCAGCGTGCCGGGCAGATCTTTGCGAGCGTGGCCACGCTCATCGACCGGGAGGCCGACGGCCGGCACTTCCGGCTGCTCGGCGTCGGCATCGGCGATCTGGGACCGGCAGCGGGTGCGGATCCCGCCGACCTCTTCAGCGTTGTTGACACGGTCAAGCTTCAAGACGCAGCGTGCCCAGAGGCCGAATACCCAGAGGCCGAATACCAAGAGGCCGAGTCCCAAGAGGCCGAATACCAAGAGACCGAGTCCCAAGAGGAGGCTCAAGAAGCCGACAGTCGGGGAGCCGGGCTCCACGCAACCGGGAGCCGTGCGGCGGCAACGCAACGGTGACGGCCAGCCCGCGACGCGACGTTCCGATCTTGCCCGATTTGGGCTATAAAGGGGTGGCTTGGGCGCAGGCTCGGCGCAAGAAGGCACCGAGGAGTTCGATCAGGAAATTCGATCGGGGAATTCGGGCATGGTGCGGCGGCTCACGATTGGCCTCATGCTCTGCGCGAGAGGGCTTTGCGCGATTGGGCTCTGCGCGATTGGGCTCTGCGCGAGCGGGGCGCCGACGGCGTTGGCGCAGCAGAGCGACGCGAGCATGCTGCGGGTGCGTGAGGCGGCCGCGGCGCTGGTGCGCGGCAATGTCGACCAGGCCGTCACCATCTACTCCGAGGTGCTTGAGGACAAGTCGCTGCCCAACGATCGGCGCGCCACCATTCTCAACGACCGTGGTGTGGCCTATTCGCGCCGCCAGCAGCAAAAGGAGGCGATCGAGGACTTCAACAAGGCGATCCAGCTCTATCCGGAATACGCCGCCGTCTACAATAACCGCGGCAATGTGCTGTTGGGTCTCGGCGCCACCCGCGAAGCGATGAAAGACTTCGACCGCGCGCTGTTGCTGGCGCCGGGATATGCCGCCGCCTACAGCAACCGCGCCGGGGCATTCATGAAACTCGGCCAGGTCGATCGGGCGATCGCCGACTACACCAAGGCTATCGAGCTCACCCCCAACAGCGCCGCGGCGCTCAGCGGGCGGGGTCGCGCCCATCTCGCCGCACAGCGACCGCAGGGGGCCATCCGCGATTTCACGCGCGCCGTCGGGCTCGATGCGCGCTTCTCCGCGGCCTATCGCAGCCGCGCCGAAGCCAAAATGGCGATCGAGCGCTACGAGGAGGCGATCGAGGACTTCAGTCGTGCCGTCGCCTTCGAGCCACGCAATGCCGACATCTATGCCTTGCGTGGCGCCGCCTACATGGAGGCCGACAACGCCGCCTCCGCCATCAAGGACCTGGCCAAAGCCATCGAGCTTGCCCCCAACGTGGCGGCGTTCTATGCCGCGCGCGGCCTCGCCTATGCCAAGGCCGAAGCCTACGAGGAGGCCCTCAACGACTTCGGCCGCGCCATTGAACTTGAGCCGCGCTCGCCCAAGGCTTACGCCTATCGCGCCTGGACCTATCGCCAGCAACAGCAGGCAGAGCTGGCGATCAAGGATGTCGAGCGGGCCCTGAAGCTCGACGACAAGAGCGCGGAAGCCTATTGGGCGCGTGGCGAGATCAACGAGGCGCAGGGGCGGGCCGAGCTGGCCGTTGCGGACCTGCGCAAGGCACTCACGCTCGACCCGCGCCTGAAGGGCGCCAGCCAGGCGCTGCAGCGGCTCGGCGTCAGCGAACGCCCGAACGATTCTGAGGTGGCCGACGCCGGTTTCGACCAATGGCGCGTGTTCCGGAGCGGCCAGCAGTACATCGCCACCAACGAGGAGTTCCCACGCCTGCGCGTCACGCTGGAGATGGTGGGACGCGGCCAGCCGCGCATCCTGGAGTGGGATGTGAAAAAGCCCCCGTTCCAAGGCATCGGTGTCCTGCGCTTCCACGCCGGCGTCGTCGATGGACCCAAAGGTCCCGAGGAGGTGGAGCAGGCCGCCGTCATCGACCTGCAGTCAGGCTCGGTGGTGTCGGTGGAGGTGCAGCGGCAGGGCGAGAAGCTGGCGCAGTGGACATGGGACGATGGCAAGCTGATCGTCGCCTCGGCCGACGGTGTCACCGATGAGTTCCAGCTGCGGCAGGCCAAGCCCAAGGAGCCCCCGCCCCAGGCCCAACCACGCACGGCCGAGCAACGCGGCCGCCGGCCGCGATCGCTGTTTGAGCTGCTGTTTGGGTTCTGAGGACCTGCTCGCCTTTGGCCGTGGGGAGATGATGGGGCTCGGCCGGGGTTGCCTTGTCGCCTCGGCCCCTAGTCGGCCTTGGCCTCGGGCCACAGCATCGGCCTGACCAAAATCGGCCTCTCCGAGCTCGGCCCCTCGGCGCAACCGGGCCATTAAGGATCCCTCATCGGGAAGGCTCGACGCGGCCACGCTGCACGTGCCAGGACTGCACGTGCCAGCACTGCACGTGCCAGCACTGCACGTGCCAGCACTTCATGTGCCGGCACTTCATATGTTTGGGCTTCACGTATCAAGCTCGCGGTGTCGCTTTTCGCTGTGTCAAGGGTCAGGCGATTTAGGCATCCTTCCCGCACGCATTATGCATTCGACAGTGGCGCCCGGCCTATAGATAATCTCCAGCCCGGTCCGCAGGTTGCGTCATCGAGGAAAGCCGTCATGAGAATGCTGGGGCTTGCCGTGGCAGTTGCCGTCGGGTTGACCCGCCCGCTTGGCGCGCAGGAGGTGCCCCAACAGCCGGCAGCACCGCCAGCGCCGGCCGCGGCGCCCGCTGGAAGCGCAGCGGCGCAAACCGCAGCGCCGGTGCTGCGGACCACGACCGGGGCCACGACCGGGGCCACGACCGGGGCCACGACCGGGGTCGGCAGCGACGTGGTCGCCGCCCCGCCGCCCACCATCGAGTTGGCCCCGCCCCCTCCACCCCCACCGCCGATCACGCTCGTTCTCAACGCCGATCTGGGCGGCCAGCGCCTCACGATCGTCGAGAACGGCAAGACCAAATACAGCTGGGCGATTTCGTCGGGCCGGCGCGGGTTTGCCACGCCCACCGGCACGTTCCAGCCGCAGTGGGCCGCAAAGATGTGGTACTCGCGCCAGTACGAATATGCTCCCATGCCGAACGCGGTCTTTTTTCATCGCGGCACGGCCTTTCACGGCACCAGCGCCGTGGGGCTGCTCGGGCAACCGGCTTCGCACGGCTGTGTCCGCCTTGCCCCCGGCAATGCCGCCACACTCTTCAAACTCGTCCACAAGCACGGCTTCGCCGCAACGAAGGTGGTGGTGCACGGGGGCTCAAGGCAGCGCCAGCCGAGCCTCGCGCGGCGTGGCGCGTTGCCCGAGATGGCCTCGGCGCGCGCCGGGCGGGGCGAGAGGGCTCGCGTGAGCCGCGCCGCACAGCGGCGAGCGTCCGATTGGGAGGACTAAGCCCTGATCGCTGTCCAGGGCCGGCCCCGCCTCTGCGCCCCATGGAACGCCCCAACCTCGCCACACCTTTCGCGCGGGGACGTGACTGTGTATTGCTGTTGGTGTCGCCACCGATGAGCCCCATGCATGCCCACCAGCCCGTGTGACCGCTGCCGCGTCGGGACGCTGCTTGCCGCGTTTGCGCTCCTGGCGCTGGGCTCGGGCTGCGATCAAGGAAACTCGACCCAGGCGCGCCAGCAGAAGGCGGCGCCGCCGATCGTGGCCGTGAGCCAGCCGGTTGAGCATGAGATCGTCGAGTGGGACGAGTACACCGGCCGCTTCGACGCCGTCGAAACAGTCGAAGTCCGCGCCCGCGTATCCGGTCACCTCACCGAGGTGCTCTTCAAGGATGGACAGCGCGTCAAACAGGGCGAGCTCCTGTTCGTGATCGACCGGCGCCCGTTCGAGCGGGCGCTCGAGCAGGCGCAGGCGGAGCTCTTTGCCGCCAACACCAAGGTGGAGAACGCCAATCTCGACATCGTCCGCGGTAGACCCCTGGTGGAACGCAAAATCATTTCGGAC
Source organism: Hyphomicrobiaceae bacterium (assembly GCA_036558085.1). Classification (GTDB taxonomy): domain Bacteria; phylum Pseudomonadota; class Alphaproteobacteria; order Rhizobiales; family Hyphomicrobiaceae; genus AWTP1-13. The sequence continues at coordinate 79,794 of DATBGH010000020.1, read as the reverse complement.
AAGACCTTCGATGACCGCATGTCGATCGTGCGGGACGCTCAGGCGGCCGTGAAGGTGGCGGAGGCCAAGGTGAGGTCGGCCGAGCTCGACTTGTCGTTCACGCGCATCGACTCGCCCATCACCGGCCGCATCAGCCGCACGCTGATCACCGCGGGCAACTGGATCAGCGCCGGGTCGGTCAGCGGCGCCACCCTGCTCACGACCATCGTCAGCGAAGATCCGATCTACATCTACTTCGATGTCAGCGAGAACAACTTCATCAAATACAGGCGCCTGGCCGAGCGCGGCGTGGCCGCGGGCGCTGCCGAGCCCGGGGCTCCCGTCGAGATCGGGCTGCCCGACGAGCGCGGCTTTCCGCACAAGGGTCGCCTGGACTTTCTCGATAACCGTCTCGACCAGGGCACCGCGACGCTGCGGGCGCGGGCGGTGATCGCCAATGCAGCCGGCCTCTTTTCGCCCGGCCTCTTTGCCCGCGTGCGCGTCACCGGTACGGCCCCTTATCCCGCGGTGCTGCTCCCCGACGCGGCAATCGGCACCGATCAGACCAACAAGTTCGTCTACGTGGTCGGCGAGGACGGCGGCGTGACGCGCCGCAACATCAAGCTTGGACCCCTATTTGAGGGCATGCGTGTCGTGCGCGAGGGCATCGCTGCTGCCGATTGGGTGATCGTGCGCGGCCTGCAGCGCGCCCGCCCCGGCGGCAAGGTGACCCCTCAGCGCGAGCAGCTGTTGCTGTCGGGAACGCCGGCCAACAGCCCGATCGTGAAGGCTCAGGAATGATGCGCGGCGGCGCCATGGCCCTCCGCCCGGGACCAAGACACCCATGAGGATCAGCCGCTTCTTCATCGAGCGCCCGATCTTCGCGGCGGTGGTGTCGCTCGTCATCACCATCATCGGCGGCATCGGCTACTTCAGCCTCGGCGTTACCCAGTTGCCGGAGATCACCCCGCCGACCGTCACTGTCTACACGAGCTTTCCCGGCGCCAGCGCGCAGACCGTGGCCGACACGGTCGCCGCCCCCATTGAGCAGGAGATCAACGGCGTCGAGGGCATGATCTACATGGCCTCGCAGTCCACCAGCGACGGCAATCTGTCGCTGACCGTTACATTCGACGTCGGCACCGACATCGATAAAGCGCAGGTCCTCGTGCAGAACCGCGTGAGTGCGGCGGAGCGAAGGCTGCCCGACGAGGTGCGCCGCAACGGCCTCACCGTGCGCAAGCGATCACCGGACCTGCTGCTTGCCATCCATCTGCTTTCCCCGGACAGGACCTACGACGAGACCTACATCTCCAACTACGGCTTGCTCAACGTACGCGACAAGCTGATGCGGCTCTACGGCGTTGCCGATGTGTCGCTCTATGGGGTGCGCGAGTACTCGATGCGGGTGTGGCTCGACCCGGAGCGGATCGCGCTGCGCGGGCTGACGGCCGAGCAGGTGCTCGATGCCCTGCGCGCGCAAAACGTGCAGGTGGCGGGCGGCGCACTGGGCGAGCCGCCGACCGACTTCAAGAACGCGTTCCAGGTGTCGTTGCAGATGAAAGGACGCCTCCGCAACGCCGACGAATTCGAGGACATCATTGTCAAGATGGGCAGCGACGGACGCGTCGTGCGCCTCAAGGATATCGGCCGCGTTGAGCTCGGCGCGCTCAGCTACTCGGCGCAGGGCTATGCCGACAAGAACCCGGCGATCATCGTCATTGTCGACCAGCAGCCCGGCTCCAACGCCGTGCTCGCTACCCAGGGCATCAAAGATGCAATGGCCGAGATGGCAAAGAGCTTCCCCAGCGGGCTCGAGTACCAAATCACCTACAATCCTACCGAGTTCGTCGAGGTGTCGATCAAGAAGCTTTACGGCACCATCATGGAAGCGACCGTCCTGGTCGTGCTGGTGGTGCTGCTCTTTCTCAAGACCTGGCGCGCGACCCTGATCCCGGTGGTGGCCATTCCCGTGTCGCTGATCGGTACCTTCGCGGTGATGCAGGGCTTCGGCTTCTCGCTCAACATGCTGACCCTGTTCGGCCTGGTGCTGGCGGTCGGCATCGTCGTCGACGATGCCATCGTCGTGGTTGAGAACGTCGAGCGCAAACTGAAGGATGGACTGTCGCCGCTCGAGGCCGCACGCGTGTCCATGGACGAGGTGGGCACCGCACTCATTGCCATCGCACTCGTGCTGATGGCGGTATTCGTGCCGACCGCATTCATCGGCGGCATCACCGGCATGTTCTATCGCCAATTCGCGATCACGATCGCGACGGCCACCGCCATCTCGCTGCTGCTTTCGCTGACCCTGAGCCCGGCGCTATGTGCGCTGCTCTTTCGCGCCCATAACCTTGGCCACCGCCGACCTTCCGCGCTGCTGCGGCCGGTGCACGCCTTCTTCGGCGCCTTTGATGTCGGTTTCGACGCGCTGGCGCGCGGCTATGCCGGGCTGGTGCGACGGCTGGCGCGGGCGTGGCTGCCCGTGCTGGTGTGCTACGTCGCGCTGATGGCGTTTGCCGGCTGGTTCGTCTTTCGTCTGCCGACCGGCTTCATCCCCACCCTCGACCGCGCGATCTTGATCATCTCGTTGCAGCTGCCGCCGGGTGCCTCGCTGGCGCGCACCGACGCGGTCCTGCGGACGGCCACCGATCTCGTGCTGTCGACGCCGGGGGTCAAATATTCCAACGGCTTCACCGGCCGCAATGCCGCGACCTTCACATTTGCCACCAATGCCGGGCTGATGTTCCTCGTGCTCGACGATTTCGAGCTACGCCACAAGCTCGGGCAAACCGTCGACCGCATCGCCCAGGAGGTGCGGCGCAAGCTGGCGCAGATCGAGGAGGCGCAAACCTTCGTGTTCATCCCGCCCCCCGTGCGCGGCATGGGCGCTGCGGCGGGGTTCTCGATGCGCCTGCAGGACACCCTGGGCATGGATCCCACCGAGTTCGCGCGCATCACGCAGGAATTCGTCGCCGAGGCCAACCGCACGCCCGGCCTGGCCAACGTGTTTACCACCTTCCAGGCCGCCACCCCGCAGGTCTACGTCGACGTCGACCGCGACAAGGCGCAAATGCTGAAAGTGCCGGTGACCAGCATCTTTGAGGCCATGCGCGTGTTTATGGGCTCGGCCTACGTCAATGACTTCAACATGTTCGGCCGCACGTACCACGTGACAGCACAGGCCGATGGCGACTATCGGCTCGATGCCGAGAGCGTGGCCAAGATCCGTGTGCGCTCCACCGACGGGGCAATGGTGCCACTGGGCAGTCTTGTCACCTTCAAGGAGATCGTGGGCCCCGAGCGCGTCCCCCGCTACAACCTGTTCCCTTCGGCGGAGGTCAACGGGGTGGCGCAGCCGGGCGTGAGCTCTGGGCAGGCGCTGGAGATCGTGCGCGAGCTCTCCCGCGACAAGCTGCCCCCGGGCGTCACCTTCGAATGGACCGACCTTTCCTACCAGGAGGCCAAGGTCGGCCGTACCGGCTACTACATCTTCGTGCTGAGCGTGGTGTTCGTGTTCCTGGCGCTCTCGGCCCAGTATGAAAGCTGGTCGTTGCCGCTGGCCATCATGCTGATCGTGCCGATGTGCCTATTCTCGGCCGCCTTCGGCGTATGGCTACACGGGCGCGACATCAACATTCTGACCCAGATCGGCTTCGTCGTTCTGATCGGGTTGGCCGCCAAGAACGCGATCCTGATCGTGGAATTCGCGCGCCAGCTCGAGGAGCAGGGCCTGGATCGCGTATCGGCCGCGGTCGAGGCCTGCCAACTGCGGCTGCGCCCGATCTTGATGACCTCGCTCGCCTTCTCGCTCGGCGTGATCCCGCTCTATCTTGCCGTGGGCGCCGGCGCGGAGATGCGCATTGCGCTCGGCACCGCCGTGTTCTGGGGCATGATCGGTGTGACGTTGTTTGGTCTCATCTTCACACCCGTGTTCTACGTCGTGATCCGCCGCCTGATCGGCGGCAAGCTGGCAACGCCGGGCGGTGCGGCGCCTCGGGCGGCGCCGCAGCCGGCGGAGTGACCATCTTGCAAAGACGCTCGCGGGGGGTGTCGAGGGCAACCCCTCACATGGCCTGGACGCCGCGGTGGACGACGGTGAGATCGAACGAAGCGGCGAGCAGGGCCTTGGTGTAGGGCGCCTTGGGATGGCGGAAGATCTCCTCGGAGGGGCCTTCCTCGACCACTTTGCCGGCCTTCAGCACGACCACGTAGTTGGACAGCGCCCGCACCACCTTGAGGTCATGGCTGATGAAGAGGTAGGCGAGGCCGTGGCGTTTTTGCAGATCGCGCAACAGGTCGACGATTTGCGCCTGCACCGACATATCGAGGGCGCTGGTGGGCTCATCGAGCAACACGAACTTGGGCTCCAGCACCATCGCGCGGGCAATCGCGATGCGCTGGCGCTGTCCGCCTGAGAATTCGTGGGCGTAGCGGTCGAGCGCATGGGGATCAAGCCCCACCTCCTTCAAGGCGGCCATCACCCGCATGCGGCGCTCGTGGTAGCTCATGCCGGGATTTTGGATGATGAGCCCTTCTTCGATGATCTGACCCACGGAGAGGCGCGGCGACAACGAACCGTAGGGGTCCTGAAAGACGACCTGCATATCCCGTCGCAATGGCCGCATCTGGCGCGAGTCCAGTCCGTCGATGCGCTTGCCGACGTAGGCGATCTGCCCTTGCGAGGAGACAAGGCGCAGGAGCGCCAAGCCCAGCGTGGTCTTGCCGGAGCCCGATTCGCCAACGACGCCAACGGTCTCGCCCGCGCACAACTTCAAAGACAATCCATCGACGGCCTTCACGTAGTCCACGGTGCGGCGCAGGAACCCACGCTTGATGGGAAACCACACGCGCAAATCCTTGGCCTCCAGCACGACCGGCGCGCCGGGCGAGGGCTGCGGTGGTTTGCCCTTGGGCTCCGCCGACATGAGATGTCGGGTGTAGGCATGCTGCGGACGTTCAAACACGTCGGCGGTGCGGCCCTGCTCCACGATCGCGCCCTTGCTCATCACATAGACGCGGTCGGCCATGCGGCGGACGACGCCCAAATCGTGGGTGATCAGCAACATCGCCATCCCGAGCTCGCGCTGCAGGCCCTTCAGCAGCTCGAGGATCTGCGCCTGAATGGTGACGTCGAGCGCGGTGGTCGGCTCATCGGCGATCAAGAGGTCGGGTTCGTTGGCAAGCGCCATGGCGATCATCACCCGCTGGCGTTGTCCGCCGGAGAGCTGGTGCGGATAGGCGTTGAGGCGCCGCTCGGGATTGTCGAGACCCACCTTACGCAGGAGCTCGATGACGCGCGCGCGTACTTTGGCGTCGTCGAGCCGGTGGTGCAGCTTCATGACCTCGCCGACCTGCTTCAGGATCGAGTGCAGCGGGTTGAGCGAGGTCATCGGCTCCTGAAACACGATCGAGATCTTCTCGCCGCGGATGTCGCGCATGATATTGCCGGGAGCCCGGAGGAGGTCCTTGCCGCCAAACACGATCGAGCCGGAGGGATGCGATGCCGAGGGATAGTTGAGAAGCCGCATGATCGACAGCGCCGAGACCGTCTTACCAGAACCCGACTCGCCCACCAGGGCGACGATCTCGCCCTTGGCCACGCTGAAGGAGACATGGCTGACGGCGTCGATGGACGTCGGGCCGGCGGCGAAGCGCACCGAAAGGTCGCGAACGTCAACCAGGGGGGCCATGGCGTCCATGCGCGCGCTCACTTGTAGGTCTTGCGCGGGTCGAGCGCGTCGCGCACGCCCTCGCCGATGAAGATCAAGAGGCTCAGCAGGCCGGCGATAGAGATGAAGGCGGTGAGCCCCAGCCACGGTGCCTGCAGATTGGCCTTGCCCTGCGCCAGCAGCTCGCCCAGCGATGCAGACCCCGGCGGCAAACCCAGACCCAAGAAGTCGAGCGCGGTCAACGCCGTGATCGAGCCCGAGAGCTTGAACGGCAGGAAGGTAAGGGTTGCCACCATGGCATTGGGCAACAGATGCTTGAACATGATCTTGACGTCGGACAGGCCGAGCGCGCGCGCGGCCATGATGTATTCGAAGTTGCGCCCGCGCAGGAATTCGGCGCGCACCACGCCCACGAGGTAGACCCAATGGAATAGCAAGAGCACGCCGAGCAGGGTCCAAAAGCCAGGTACCAGCACCGAGGAAATGATGATGAGCACGAACAAAGACGGGATCGAAGACCAGATCTCAAGGAAGCGCTGGAAGATGAGGTCGACGCGGCCGCCGAAATAACCCTGCGCGGCACCGGCCGTCACGCCGATGATCGAGGACAGAACGGTGAGCAGCAGGCCGAACAGAACCGAAACGCGGAAACCATAGATCAGCCGCGCCAGGACGTCGCGACCCTGGTCATCGGTGCCCAGCCAATTGCGGTTGCCGATCGCCATGTAGCGGGCCATGTGGTCGGGGGCCACGTCGCAGAACTTAGCGCCGGTGGACCACGGCGGCGGCCCGGGGAAGCCCAAGCATTGACCGCTTGCGTTCTTGATGCGCGGATAGTCCTTGTTGATGGATTGGTAGGAGTAGCTGATGGGCGGCCAGATCGCCCAGCCGTTCTTCTGCATTTCCTCCAGGATCACCGAATCCTTGTAGTCGGTGACCGCCAAAAATCCCCCAAACTTCGATTCTGGATAGTCGACCAGCGCCGGGAACAGCAGCTCGCCCTTGTAGTAGGCGACGATCGGCTTGTCGTTGGCAATGAATTCGGCAAAGAGGCTGAGGAGAAAGAGCGTCAGGAAAATCCACAAGCTCCAATAACCGCGCCGGTTGGCCTTGAAGTTGCGCCAACGCCGCCGGTTGAGCGGCGAGAGCGAGAAGCCACTAAAGTACCTGCGGTTGGGGGGTGCCGACCGGCCGATCTCCTTGGTGGGCTGCGCCTCGTCGGGCTCGACGGGATCGCCCACTCGGATGACAGGTTTATCCTCGATGCGGGTATCCAAGGGCCTCAGACCTCCCGCGTCTCGAAGTCGATGCGCGGATCGACCAGTGTATAGATGAAATCAGAGATCAGGTTAACGACGAGGCCGAGCAGCGCAAAAATGTAGAGCGTGGCAAACACGACGGGATAGTCGCGATTGATCACGCTCTCGAAGCTCAGGAGCCCAAGGCCATCGAGGGAGAAGATCGTCTCGATCAGCAGCGAACCTGAGAAGAACGCGTGGATGAAAGCGCCGGGGAAGCCGGCGATGATCAACAGCATGGCATTGCGGAAGACGTGGCCGTAGAGGACTTGCCGCTGAGCCAGCCCCTTTGCCTGCGCCGTCAGCACGTACTGCTTGCGGATCTCGTCCAGAAAGGAGTTGCGCGTCAGGAACGTCATGGTGGTGAAGGCGCCAAGCGACATGGCAATGAGCGGCAAGGTGAGATGCCAGAAGTAGTCCAAGACCTTGCCGAGCAAGGACATCTGGCTCCAACCCTCCGAGGTGAGGCCGCGCGAGGGAAACCACTGGAAGAACGAACCGCCAGCGAACATCACCAACAAGAACACGGCCACCAGGAAGCCTGGGATGGCATAGCCGATCACCAATAGGCCGGACGTCCATGTATCGAACCGCTCGCCGTCGTGCACCGCCTTGCGGATGCCCAACGGAATGGAGATGAGATAGGTGATGAGCGTCATCCAGATGCCGAGCGAAACGGAGACGGGCAGCTTCTCCTTGATGAGCTGCAGGACGCTCACATCGCGGAAGTAGCTCTTGCCGAAGTTGAACAGGAGGTAGTTCTTCATCATCAACAAGAAGCGCTCGTGCGCCGGCTTGTCGAAGCCGAACTGCTTCTCGAGCTGTTTGATGAATGCCGGATCGAGCCCCTGCGCACCCCGATACTTGGAGCTCACCTCGCCCTGGCCGCTCGTCTGGGACGAGGTCGAGGAGGACAGCCCGTCACCCTGGGCACCGCCGATGCGCGCGGTGGCCGACACGTCGGTGCCCGAGATCTGCGCGATCACCCGCTCCACCGGTCCGCCGGGGGCGAACTGCACGATGGCGAAGCTGATCAACATGATCCCGAGCAGCGTCGGGATGATCAGCAAAACCCGCTTCAGAAGATAGCTGCTCATGGCTGGGCGCTTGTCCGCTGCACGTCAGTTGCCCTTGAGCTTTGCCGCCCGCTCGGCGTCGAACCACCAGGTATGGATAATTCCCCTCTCGTAACGCGGTTTCACGGCCGGCCGCCCGAACTTGTCCCAGGTTGCGATATAGTGGTATGGCCGATACCAGTGTGGCACCCAATAATGACCGGCTCGTAGCACGCGGTCGAGAGCGCTGGTGGCGGTTTTCAGTTCTTCTCGGCTGTTGGCCTCGGTCACCTTGCCGATCAAGGCATCGACGACGGGGTTGGCGATGCCGGCGAGGTTATAGCTGCCCTCGGTCCTGGCGGCCTCGCTGCCCCAGAAGGACCTGATCTCGACGCCCGGCGTCAGGCGCATCGTATAACGCGTCATCACCACGTCGAAGTCGAACGTTTTGAGGCGGCGCTCGTACTGCGCCGGATCGATGCGACGCACGCTCGTCTGAACGCCGATGGCCTGCAAATTCTTCACGTAAGCTGATAAGATCCGCTCGTAGGCCGGGTCGGTGACGAGGAACTCGAGCTCGAGCGTGTCGCCGTTGGCATTGACGCGCTTGCCGTCCTTGACCTGCCAGCCCGCCTCGCTCAGCAGCCGTCCTGCCTCGCGCAGCAGCCGCCGGTCCTGGCCGGAGCCGTCCGAGACGGGCGCCTTGTAGGCCGGCCCGAACACCTCTGCCGGCAGCTGTCCACGGAAGGGCTCAAGCAGCGCCAGTTCGGCAGCGCTTGGCTCTCCCGTGGCTTTGAGATCGGAATTCTCAAAGAAGCTCTCGGTGCGCGTGTAGAGCCCGTAAAAGATGTTCTTGTTGGTCCATTCGAAGTCAAAGGCGTAGTCCAGCGCCTGGCGCACGCGCACGTCGGAAAGCTTGGGGCGGCGCATGTTGAGGAAGAACCCCTGGGCACCGGATGGGCTCTCGTCGGGGAGCGTGAGGAGCAGCATGCGCCCCTCTTTGACCGCGGCAATGTCATAGGCGGTGGCCCAATCGCGGGCGGTGAATTCCTCCCGCAGATCGAAGGTGCCGGCCTTGAAGCTTTCCAGCGCCGCGGTGCGGTCGCGGTAGTACTCAAAGCGCAGCTCGTCAAAGTTGAAGCGGCCGCGATTGACCGGGAGGTCCTTGGCCCAATAATCGTCTCGGCGCCGGAAGCTTACGAACGTGCCCTGCTTATAGTCGCCGATCCGATAGGGACCGGAGCCCAGCGGCGGCTCAAGGGTGGTCTCGTCGAATTCGCGCGTGGCGTAGTAGGCCTTGGACAGGATTGGCAACGTCGCCACGACCAACGGCAAATCGCGCGTCTCGGTGCCGGTGAAGGTGTAGCGCACGGTATGGGGATCGAGGACCTCGGCCCGCGTCACGTCCCTGAGCTGGACGTGGTAGATGGGATGGCCTTTCTCCTTCAGGATGCCGAAGGTGAAGGCAACATCCTCGGCGGTGAGGGGGGAGCCGTCGGCAAACTTGGCCTGCGGCCGCAAGTGGAAGGTCGCTGAACTGCGGTCGGGTGGGACCTCGGCCGAGGCCGCTACCAGACCGTAGACGGCGTCGGGTTCATCGTAGGCGCGCGTCATCAAGGTGTCGAACATGTACTCAAGGCCCTGCGCCGCATCCCCCTTGAGGATGAAGGCGTTGAAACTATCGAAGGTGCCCCGCGCGGCGACGCCGATGGTGGCAAGGCGGCCGCCCTTCGGCGCGTCCGGGTTGACCCACTCGAACGCCTTGAAATCCGGGGGGTATTTGAGCTCACCGAAGGCCGACAGGCCGTGCTTGGGACCCTCGGCGGTGACGCCCATGGTCGCCGCTGGCGCTGTCAGGATGAGCACGATGGCCAGCAAGGCGGCCGACTTTGGATGGTCCATGAAACTCGCTCTCACGGTCGCCCGCATGATTGCAATCTCGCGGGCTCAACGGCCTTCAGGGCCAGTCTACGGCCCTCTACGGCCCTTTTCGACCCGCTAGGGTCCCTGGGCGGCCAGCTTAGCCGCGCGCCTCACCGAGCCGCTTGGCGGCTGCATCATCGTGCCACCAGACCCGCAGGAACGAGCTGCTGCGCGACGGCAGCTTGTCCGGCCGGCGATACATGTCCCACATCGCCAAACGATCGTAGGGAAAATGCCACTGCGGCACGACGTAGTGGTTCCACAGCAGCACGCGATCGAGCGCGTGCGTGGCGGCAACGAGCTCCTGGCGATCATGCGCAAGGATGATCTTGTCGATCAACTTGTCGATCGCTGGATTTTTGATGCCGATCACGTTTCGGCTGCCTTCCTTGTCGGCGGCCGATGACCCCCAAAACTCGCGCTGCTCGTTGCCTGGCGATTCCGATTGGGGAAACGTGGCGACGATGATGTCAAAATCGAAGGTGTCGTGGCGGCGCTGATACTGGGAGGTGTCCACAATGCGAACGCTGGCCTTAACACCGAGCTTTTCCAAAGCCGACTTGAAGGGCAGCACGATGCGCTCGAAGTCCGGTTGGACGAGCAGGAACTCCGCGGTCAGCTCCGCGCCCTGTGCATTGGTGAGCACGCCGTTCTTGGGGACCCATCCAGCTTCTGCGAACATCTTGGCGGCTTGGCTCAGATGTCGGCGCGCGTCCTCGGGTGTGGCGTTGACGGGATTGCGCCAAACCGTGGTGAATACCTCAGGCGGCACCTCGTTCTTCAGCTCTTGCAGCAGCTCAAGTTCCCGGCCCTCGGGTCTGGGCGGCGCCTTCAGCTCCGAGTTGTCGAAATAGCTCTCCAGACGCTGGTATTGATCGTAGAACAGGTTCTTGTTGGCCCATTCGAAGTCGAACGCATAATTGAAGGCGCGGCGCACACGCGGATCCTGGAATTGCGGCCGGCGAATGTTGAAGGCGAACGTCTGCATCTCGCTGACGGTCTTGGTGGGCACCTTGTGCCGCTTGACCAGACCGCGCGTCACCGCATCGAAGTCGTAGGCGGTGGCCCAATTCTTGGCGCTGCTCTCGTACCAGTAGTCGAGCTGGCCCGACTTGAAGGCTTCGAAGGCCGGCACCCGGTCGCGGAAGTAGGTGTAGTTGATTTCGTCGAAATTCCACTGTCCGACGGCGACCGGCAAGTCCTTGGCCCACCAGTCCTTGACGCGCTCGTAGGTGATGCTGCGCCCGGGGTCCATGTCCTTGATGCGATAGGGGCCGGAGCCCAGCGGAATTTCGAGCGTCGACTTGGACAGGTCGCGCGGTTCCCCATTTGCTCCGGCAACCGCGTAGAAGTGCTTGGGAAGCACCATCAGATCGCCGATGATGAGGGGAAGCTCGCGATTGCCTTTGACATCGAAAATGAAGGTAACCTGACGGTCGCCGGTCTTTTCGGCCCGCGCCACGTCCCGGTAGTAGAACGAATAGTTGGGCGAAATCTTCTTGAGCGTCTCAAGCGAGAAGATCACGTCCTCGGGGGTGATGGGGTGGCCGTCGTTGAAGTGCGCACCCGACCGCAGCTGAAAGGTGGCGGAGGAGAAATCGGCGGGGTAGGCCACCCACTCCGCGACCAGCCCGTAGGATGTTGTAGGCTCGTCCGGGCTCTGCATCATGAGGGTGTCGTAGATGAGCCGCAGTCCGCTCGCCGGGCTGCCTTTGACCGGAAACGGGTTGAGCGAATCAAAGCTTCCAAGCGTCCACTGGCGCACCCGGCCGCCCTTGGGGGCAGACGGATTGACCCAGTCGAAGTGCGTAAAATCGGGCCCGTAATGGGGCTCGGCCATCAGGGACAGGGCATGGTGCTGGGTTAGGTTCTCCGTGGCCAATGCGCCCGACCCCCCGAACACAAACGCGCACACGAGGGCGGCTGGGAACCTGCAACTGCGGGCCATCAGGTCTTTACGCTCCGAGCTTGTGCGGCCGCGTGACGGGCCCGGCGAACTGAGCGGCATGACTATGCCGGCCCGCGGCGCAAGCGCCAAGTTAATCCTTGTTCACTCCCCTCTTTGGTATCCCATTCCCCTCACCTGCGGTTTGCCTTTGGCCGGTCTTCAGACGCCGACCTAAGGATGCTAAAATGAACGATGTTAATTCGCAACCCGCTTTGTCACTGGGGCAGCGGTGCGGGGTTGTCGGAGAGCGTGCGCAAGAAAGCCAACAGGTCGGCCAGCTCGGCGTTATCCTTGACGCCGGCGAAGGCCATCTTGTTGCCGGGGATGTCGGCCTTGGGATCGTGCAGATACTTGGCGAGCTCCTCGAAGGTCCAATTGCCGGGATGGGTCTTCATGCCCTCCGAGTAGGGAAAGCCCGCCATGCTCGCGCGCGTTCGGCCGACGATGCCATAGAGATTGGGGCCCGTGAGCGTGCGCCCGCCCTTGTCGGAGGTGTGGCATTGCATGCACTTCTTGAAGGTGTCGTGCCCGTTGTCCGCGCTCGCTTTCGCCAGGAGCGAGATGACCTGTGCCGCATCGAACGGCGCGGCGGGTTCCTTGGTCGGGGCAGCGACTTCCTTGACGGGAATGGCCCAACCAAGCTTTTCTGGCTTGTGTTCCCTGGAGACGATATCAAGCATCGTCCGGCTGCCGAAGATCACCAGCAGGGCCGCGAGCACGGCCCCGACCGTCTTGTTGACCTCGAAAGCTTCCATGGGACGGTGGTTCCCCCCGTGAAACATCGACCCGGTGCAGAGCCCGGGTCGCCGATCGGCGGCAACTATAGGTTTTCGCTTCCGCCTTGCAACCGCGGCCGCCTCCGTTCTAGGAGCTAGACCCCGAGACCAATTGTCACCCGCGCCCGTCGGACCCATGCAGCCCACGCTCATCGTCATCCCCGCCCGCATGCAGTCCTTGCGACTGCCGGGAAAGCCGCTGGTCGACATCGCCGGCGAACCGATGATTGTGCACGTGTGGCGGCGCGCCATGGCCGCCGAGCGGGGCCGGGTGCTGGTCGCCACCGATACCGCGGCCATCCTCGAGGCCGTGCGCAAGGTGGGGGGCGAGGCCGTCATGACGCGGTCGGATCACGCCTCGGGTTCGGACCGCGTGTTCGAGGCGGTCGCCAAGGTAGACCCGGAAGGCGACTTTGCGATCGTGCTCAACCTGCAGGGCGACCTGCCGGCCATGGACCCGCAGATCGTCTCAGCCTGCCTCGCCCCGCTGGAGGACAAGGCTGTAGAGATCGCGACCATCGCCGCCGAGATCAGGGACGCTCATGAGCGCACCAACTCCAACTCGGTGAAGCTGATCGGTACCCCCACGGGGGTGCCGGGCAGACTGCGGGCGCTCTACTTCACGCGCGCCACCGCACCTTGGGGTGAAGGCCCGCTCTATCACCACTTCGGAATGTACGCCTACCGTCGTTCGGCATTGGAGAGGTTCGTATCCCTGCGACCCTCGACGCTGGAGAGGCGTGAGCAGCTTGAGCAATTGCGCGCCGTTGAGGAGGGCATGCGCATCGATGTGACGCTCGTTGACACCATGCCGGTCGAAGTCAATACTCCGGCCGATCTCGAGCGCGCCCGCCGTCTCATTGCCGGCCAATCCGATGCCGGCAGCTGATGCTGGCACCTGATGCTGGCACCGATGCTGACACCAATGCTGACAAGGGGCGCGATTGACTTTTTCTGGTCCCGACGACATCGCTCCTGCACCCCATCCCATGGCGGATCGAAAGCCGAAAGCCTCCATCGCTTCTCCCAAGCCCAAGCGCGCCGCTGCGCTGGAGCGCAAGGCAGCGCTGCGCGTCTCCTACCAGGGTGAACCTGGCGCCAACTCCCACCTCGCAGCGCGCGAGGTCTATCCGGATCTGGAGCCCATGGCGTGCGCCACGTTCGAAGACGCGCTCGCCGCCGTCAAGGGCGGGGAGGCGCGCTACGCCATGATCCCGATCGAGAACTCGGTGGCGGGTCGCGTTGCAGACATCCACCACCTCTTGCCCGAGGCAGGCCTACATATCGTCGGTGAGCATTTCCTGCGCGTGCGCCACCAGCTCATGGCGCTGCCCGGGGCCTCGCTGCTGACGGTCAAGCGCGCGCTGTCGCACACCCAGGCGCTCGGACAATGCCGCAACACGCTGCGCAAGCTGGGCCTCAAGCCGATCCCCGAGGCTGACACGGCAGGCTCAGCGCGCATCGTCGCGGAGGCCGACAATCCTGAGCTTGCCGCCATCGCCACTACGCTGGCGGCCGAGATCTATGGGCTCAAGATCTTGATGCGCGACATCGAGGACGAGAAGCACAACACGACGCGCTTCGTGGTGCTCTCGGCCGCGCCGGAGAATACCGTGGCCGGCAATGGCGCGGTGATCACCACCTTTCTTTTCCGGGTTCGCAACGTGCCGGCTGCCCTCTACAAGGCCATGGGTGGCTTTGCCACCAACGGCGTGAACATGACCAAGCTCGAGAGCTATCAGCTCGACGGCCGCTTCGTCGCCACCATGTTCTACGCCGATATCGAGGGGCATCCGGACGATGCGCCCGTGGCGCGCGCCCTGGAAGAGCTGTCGTTCTTCTCCAACGAGCTCAAGATCCTGGGTGCCTATCCTGCGAGCCCCTACCGCGCTGAAGCCAAACGGCTCGCAACCTAGAGAAAGTTGGGCTTCTAGCTCCCGATCAACTGGCGGTGGAGGCGCCCACCGGCGAGGTGGAGGGGCGCGAGGCGCGCGGGCCTTGGCCCACGCAGTATCGGGGAATCGGTGCGGCGCGCCGTTGGGACACGCGCCGGGCAACCGCGGCGCAACCGCGGTTGGGTAACTTCAGATTAGTCCTCGGCCAGGACAGCGATGAGGCCGCCCTCGGCAAGCTGGTCCCCTTCGCGCGCTGCCAGCTTAGCGATCCGACCGGCGCGGGGCGCGTGCAGCACGTGCTCCATCTTCATGGCCTCGACCACGGCGACGCGGTCGCCCTTGGCAACGGTGTCGCCTTGCCGCACAAACACCTTGGCGAGGCGGCCGATGATGGGCGCACGCACGGCGCTGCCGTCGCCCGCCTGGTCCCCGGCAGCGACGGTGTAGCTCGGCCAAGCGAGCACCGCCTGACGCATCCTGGAGAGGACGTAGACAGGGGAACCGTCGCCCACAACCGTGACTGTGGGCGGTGGCTCCGCCGCGGTAGGTTGGGGCTCGTCGAGCACACTGACGGCGGGGCCGTCGGCCGTCCAGCTAATCTCGACCTTGGTGGCGACGCCATCAACGAGCACCGTGCGGTGCTCATGGCGCGCTCCGCCGAGCTGGAAGCCGTCCTGCGCGCTCCAGGGCGAGGCCGCATCGCCGGCGAGGGCATGGGCGTTGGAGCGGGCCTTGGCCTCGCCCTTCAGCATGCGTGCAACCCCGATGCCGATCGCCCGCGCATCGAAGTGGGCCGGAGCGAGCCGGGCGAGCTCCCGGCCGATGAGGCCGGTATCGACTTCGCCGCGACCGAAGGCCTTGTGCGTGACGAGCGCGTGCAGAAAGGCAGCATTGGTCTTGGGACCGGCGACAAGGGTGTGTTCAAGCCCGCAGGCCAATCGGGCGATGGCCGCGGCGCGGTCCGGCCCATGCGCGATCAGCTTGGCGATCATGGAATCATAGAACGGCGAGATCAGCGAACCCTCCTCCACGCCGGCATCGTTGCGCAGGCCCTCGCCTTGCGGCAGACGCAGGCAAACAATGGGACCCGTGGAGGGCAGGAAATCGCTGACGGGGTCCTCGGCGTTGAGCCGTGCCTCGATGGCGTGTCCCGACATTGCGATGTGCGCCTGCGTGAGCGGCAGGCGCTCACCGGCCGCGATGCGCAGCTGCCATTCGACGAGGTCGAGCCCGGTGATGCTCTCCGTCACCGGATGCTCCACCTGCAGGCGGGTGTTCATCTCGATGAAGTACCAGGGCACCTCGGGCCCGAGGTTGTCCGCGCCCTCGATCAGGAACTCGACTGTGCCCGCGCCTTCATAGCCGACTGCCTTGGCGCAGGCCACGGCGGCCGCGGTGATCTTCGCGCGCAACTGCGCCGACATGCCCGGCGCGGGCGCCTCCTCGATGACCTTCTGATTGCGTCGCTGCAGCGAGCAGTCGCGCTCGAAGAGATGCACGACGTTGGCGTGAGCATCACCAAACACTTGCACCTCGACGTGGCGAGCGCGAGCAATCACCTTCTCGAGCAGGATGCGGTCGTCGCCGAAGGCTGCCTTGGCCTCGCGCTGCGCGCTTTCCAGTGCGGCAGCGAAATCAGCGTCGCGCTCGACGCGGCGCATGCCGCGTCCGCCGCCGCCGGCCACCGCCTTGATCATGACAGGGTAGCCCACGCGCTTGGCCTCGCGGGCGAGCGTGCGAGCCTCCTGGCTCTCGCCCGCGTAGCCCGGCACCACGGGCACCCCGGCCGTGGCGGCGATGGCCTTGGCTTCGGCCTTGCCACCCATGCGGCGCATGGCATCGGGCGAGGGGCCAATGAACTTGATGCCAGCACGCCCGACGGCTTCCGCGAATTGGGCGTTCTCGGCAAGGAACCCGTAACCTGGATGGATGGCCTGGGCGCCCGTTGCGCGCGCTGCGGCGATGATTTTGTCACCGCACAGGTAGCTCTCGGCGGCCGGACCGGGGCCAATTTCGATCGCCTCATCCGCCAGTTTGGCGAACGGCGCCCTCCGATCGGGCACCGAGACGACCGCCACGGTCCGCACGCCGAGCCTGCGCGCGGTACGGATAATTCGCACTGCGATCTCGCCGCGGTTGGCGATCAGGATCTTGCTGAACATCTCCGTCCACCGCCCTTGGCCCTGCCTTGGCCCCGCCCTTGGCCCGCAAGGATCAAAGAGGCAAGCGCGTTATGACACCGGGGTGCGCGGGAGGGCAATCGCGCCGTGCAGCGGCCGGCACCCTGCCCTGATCATGGTTGACACCGATGGGAGCCCAAGGTCGGGCCGCCCGGGACCCATCACGAGGCACGCCGACGTTTTGGGCCGATGCGCTTGGCCCGAGGCACTTGGCCCGAGGCACTTGGCCCGAGGCACTTGGTTCGAGGCACTTGGCCAGAAGCGCTCGCCAACTCAGCTGATCGCCGCCGCCGACGCCTCGTGTGCGCCGGCGGTCCTTCTCCTTGGCCGCCGCGACGGGCGCCCCTTGTCCTTGCGCCGCGGCTGCGGCGCGGTCGTTGGCCTAACCCGGTGCCGCCCCTTGGGTGCTGAGGTAGACGGCATAGAGCGACTGGCTCCCGGCCATGAACAGCCGGTTGCGCTTGGGACCTCCAAAGCAAATATTGCCGCACACCTCGGGCAGGCGGATGCGGCCGATCAATTTGCCTTCGGGTGTCCACACGGTGACCCCGCTGTAGCCGACCGCCCGGCCCGCATTGCTCGAACTCCACAGGTTGCCGTTGACGTCGGTGCGAATGCCATCCGGGCCGCACTTGACCCCATCGACCATGAAGTCGCTGAACAGCTTCCGGTTGGAGAGCTTGTTGTCGGCACCAACGTCGAACACATACACCTCGCCTTTGCCCCCAGGCCCGGCATCGCCGGGGCCCTTGCCGGTGCTCACCACATAGAGCTTCTTGTAGTCGGGCGAGAAGCACAGGCCGTTGGGATCGGGTACCTGCTCCTCGGTGACCACCAAGTCGATGCGCCCGCTGGGGTCTACGCGATAGCAGTTGGTGGGCAGCTCGCGCTTGGCCTTGCCGACCTCGGCCGGCTGGCCCACGCGGCTGTTGAGCCGGCCGGCGGCATTGCTCGGCCCGCCGGCATCGTCCGGGGTCCCCTCGTAGAGCTGGCCACCGTAGGGCGGATCGGTAAACCAGTAGCTGCCATCGGGATGGGGAACCACGTCGTTGGGCGAGTTGAGGCGCTTGCCGTTGTAGCTGTCGGCGATGATCGTGATCGAGCCGTCGAGCTCGTAGCGCACGACCCGCCGGGTCAGATGCTCGCAACTGAGCTGGCGCCCCTGGAAGTCGAAGGTATTGCCGTTGCTGTTGTTGGACGGCAGGCGGAACACGCTGACGTGCCCGTCGTCCTGAAGCCAGCGCAGCTGGCGATTGTTGGGAATGTCGCTCCAAACGAGGTAGCGACCTTGGGCATTCCAGGCTGGCCCCTCCGACCAAAGCGCGCCGGTCCACAGGCGCTGGATCGGCGTATTGGGCTGTGCCAAGCCGTTGAAGCTTGGATCGACCGCGATGACGTCCGGGTCCCAGAAATAGGTCGTGGGCGCCCCGTTGGGGCCAAAGTCGCGCGGCGGGGTGGTGACGGTGCTCGCCGGCGCGGCCGGACCGGCCGGTGCCTGGGCCGGTGCCTGGGCCGTGGCGGCCTCGGCGCCGAGGATCAGTGCACCGGCTCCGGCGAGCGAGCGCAGGGCAAAGCGCCGCGTGAGCGGCGTGGTCTCGGCATGCTGCAGGGCATCGTGGTCGGGATTGTGATGTGGCATGGATGGCCTCCCTTGAGAACGCGTCTCTTAGGCCGATCATGACGCGCGCGGAATTTGTCGGAAACGTGCCGCACGGGGAGCCCTGGCTGCGACCCTGGCATCCGCGGGCGCGCTGGATGCAGAGGCGGCTACGGCATTGCCTTGGTGCCGATCATGCGGAAGCTCGTCTTGATGCGGCGCACCGTGCCGGTCTTGGAGCGCAGCACCACCGTCTCGGTCTCGGCAAAGTCGCCACGAAAGTGCACGCCATCGAGCAGCGAGCCGTCGGTGACACCGGTGGCGGAGAAGATCACGTCGCCGGAGGCCATCTCGTGCATGTTGTACTTGCGCTTGATGTCGGTGACGCCCATGGCGGCGGCGCGCACCTCTTCCTCCTTCTTCATGGGGTGCAGTCGTCCTTGCATCTGCCCGCCGATACACCTGAGCGCCGCCGCCGCAAGAACGCCTTCGGGCGCACCGCCGATGCCGAAGTAGATGTCGATGCCGGTCTCCTTGGGATCGGTGGTCCAGATCACCCCGGCGATGTCCCCGTCGGGGATCAGCTGCACCCCGGCACCGGCCTTGCGCACCGCGGCGATCAACTCGGCATGGCGCGGCCGATCGAGGATGCAGGCGGTGACGTCGGAGATCGGCACACCCTTTGCCTTTGCCATGGCATGGAGGGTGTCGCTTGGCGGCGCGTCGAGATCCAGAATTCCCTCGGGGTAGCCAGGCCCGATGGCGATCTTGTCCATGTACATGTCGGGGGCGTTGAGCAGCCCACCCCGCTCGGCGATGGCAAGCACCGCCAGCGCGTTGGGCATCGCCTTGGCGCAGATGGTCGTGCCCTCCAGTGGATCGACGGCAATATCCACCTGTGGACCGTCGCCCACGCCGAGCTCCTCGCCAATGTAGAGCATCGGGCTTTCGTCCATCTCCCCTTCACCGATCACCACGCGGCCTTTGACGTGAACCTTGGCGAGCTCCTTGCGCATGGCATCGACGGCGGCCTTGTCGGCTGCCTTCTCGTCGCCGCGGCCGCGGAAGCGGGCGGCGGCGATGGCAGCGGCCTCGGTCACGCGCGCAACCTCCAGCACCAGAACGCGATCGAGCCCGCCGGCCACGTCATGGCCCTGAATGTTGTCGGACATCGCACACCCTCTCCTTGGCTCTTCCCGAACGCAGTGGCCGTCTTACAGCGGCTCGATTCGTATCATCTGGGGGCGCTCTGATACATGGCCATCTTTACCGATCGACGACAGGGCGCCGCGGATCGCCGCCTCGGTGGTTTCGTGGGTGATAAGGACGACCGGCGCCGGCGCGCCGGGTCGGCCGCGTGCGGCAATGCCGATCTGTGCGCCGGGTGGGCGCTTTTGCACGATGCTCTCAAGCGACACCCCGCGCTCGCCCATGCGGCCGGCGATGCTGGCCATCGCACCGGGCCTGTCGAACACCGACAGGCGCACGTAATAGGCCCCCTGATGCTGGCCAAGTTTGGCGCGTCGATAAGATCTCAGCTGCTCGGCGGGGACACCGAATGGCGGCGGGGTGTCGCCGCGAGCGATGTCGAGAATGTCGCTCGCAACCGCCGATGCGGTCGCCTTGGCACCCGCTCCAGCGCCCGCCAGCAGCAGGTTGCCGCAATAGTCTCCATCGATGGCGACGCAGTTGGTAACTCCCGACACCTCGGCGATGGCAGAATGCTTCGGCACCATGGCCGGATGCACGCGCTGCTCGATGCCGCTGTCCGTCATCAGTGCGACCCCGAGCAGCTTGATGCGGTAGCCGAGGTCGTCGGCGGCCTCAATGTCGGCCTGCGTGATGCTGCGGATACCCTCAATGTCGATCTGATCGAAGGCAACGCGCGTGCCGAAGGCGAGGCTCGTCAACAGCGCCAGCTTGTGTGCGGTATCGAAGCCATCGATGTCGAACGTGGGGTCGGCCTCGGCGTAGCCCTTCTGCTGTGCCTCGGCCAGCACGTCGGCGAAGGCGCGATGCTCCTCCTGCATCTGCGTCAGGATGTAGTTGCAAGTACCATTGAGGATGCCGTAGACGCGGCGGAGCTGATTGCCGGCGAGCGCCTCGCGCAGCGTCTTGATGACGGGGATGCCGCCCGCCACCGCGGCCTCGAATTGCAGAGAAACGCCATGCGCTTCGGCAAGCCGCGCCAGGTCGGCGCCATGTTTGGCAAGGAGCGCCTTGTTGGCGGTGACGACGGGCTTGCCGGCATTGAGCGCGGCCTCCACGGCCGTCTTGGCAGCCCCCCCTTCGCCGCCGATCAGCTCGACGAACACGTCGATTGAGGGGTCCGCGGCAAGCCGCGCCGCATCATCAAACCAGGCGATGGCGTCGGTCGCGACGGCACGCGGTTTGGAGCGCGAGCGCGCACAAACCGCGACCACCTCGATCGTGCGGCCGACCGTGCCGGCAAGGCGCGCTCCATGGTCGGCCAACAGCTGCAACAGGCCTGTCCCCACCGTGCCCAGGCCGGCGATCCCAAGTTTCAGCGGTCTCTTCATCACCGCAAGCTAGTCGATTTCGCGCCGGCGATGAATAGGGCGCCGCGATCGGCATCCCGCAACCCCCAAGACCAGTCAAAGCCGCCGAAAGATGGCTTGCTCAGGTGGGGGCGCCGATGCCACAGTTGCCGTTGGTTCGAGGAGGAGATGCCCATGCGAACCGTCACTCTGGAGGAGCACTTCACCGTCCCCTCGCTCGTCGCCCGCTACATAAATCGCGAGGTCATCGCGCAGCGCGGCTTTGGGTCGAGAACTGTCCTGCCCGGTCGTGCAAACCCCTTGGATCTGCTGCCCGAGATCGGCGAGAAGCGGCTGGCCTCCATGGACGAGACCGGCATCACCGTTCAGGTGCTTTCCGCGTCGGGCCCAGGTGCCGACCTCGTTGACGGCGCCGACGGCGTGACGCTGGCGTGCAAAACCAATGACGCGTTGGCGGAGGCGATCGCCCGCCATCCCGACCGCTTTGCAGGCTTCGCGCATCTGCCGATGCGCGCGCCGGAAGCAGCCGCTGTGGAACTGACCCGCGCGGTGCGGGAGCTGGGTTTTCTCGGGGCTCTCATCAACGGCACCACCCAAGACGATTTTCTCGATCATCCGCGCTTTGGCCCGATCCTCGCCGCAGCCGAAGCCCTTAACGTGCCGATCTACATTCATCCGCATCTGGCACCAGCGGCCGTGCGCAACGCCTATTATGGCGGTCTTCCGTCCAACTCCGGGGCGGTGCTGGAGGCGGCCGGCTGGGGCTGGCACTCCGAGACGGCGATCCACGTGCTGCGCCTCGTTCTTTCCGGCGCGCTCGACCGGCATCGCAAACTGAAGCTGATCATCGGCCATATGGGCGAGGGTCTGCCGATGATGCTGGCGCGCTGCGATCAGGTGTTTGAGGCCTATGTCCCGCACCTCTCGCGCCCGATAAGCCGCGCGATCGTCGATCAAGTTTGGATCACGACCAGCGGCATCTTTTCCGAGCCGCCGTTCCTGGCCGCCCTGCTGACCTTCGGCATCGATCGGATCATGTATTCGGTGGACTATCCCTATGCCGCCAACGAGCGCGGCCGCGCCTTCCTTGAGAAGTTGGCGTTGGCGCCCGCCGATCTGGCCAAGCTTGCCCATGCCAACGCCGACCGTCTGCTCGGGCTCGCCGCGACGGCAGCGTAACGAGCCGTTAACGCTCCTCCATTGTCCGTGATTTGCACGCCATGGGGTTGGGAGCATGCTGTTCCCGCCGAAACTGCGCGCTCCCAGCCGCTGCTGAAGAGTGCCAGGCAACGCGTCTCAACAGGAGCAGGCAACGCGTCTCAACAGGAGGGTGTCATGCCCCGGATCACCGCCACGGCTGCCAAGGTCACCCTCGCGTTCTCGGCACTGGTCCTTGGCACGACCGCCGCCAGCGCCGTCAGCTCGCGCGTGCAGACGGCATGCGCCAGCGACTTCATGGCCTACTGCAGCCAGCACGATCCCGATGGCCCTGGCGCGCGCAAGTGCATGCGCGCCAACGGCCCCAGGCTCTCGCAAAGCTGCCTGAACGCGCTCATCGGCGCCGGAGAGGTCTCCAAGGCAGAAGTCGCCCGCCGCGGCGGCGCCGGCAAATGAGCTGAGCGCCCGCCAGCTCCGAGCCCCGCTCGAAAACCCGGAAAACATCGCCGGCGGCCGGCAACGGCTGCACCCCCTCGGGATGGTGCGGGGCCGCCACGACCTTGAGCGACGGGGCACGCTCATCGCTCGTTGGGTTCGGGGCCCAGCTTCACTTGCAACTTGCCGAAGTTCTCTCCGCGCAGCAGGCCGATGAAAGCGCGCGGGGCTTGCGCGAGGCCCTCGACGATATCCTCCCTGTACTTGAGGCGCCCCGAACGCACCCACTCGCCCATTTGGCGCATGACCGGCGCGGTCTTGCCAGCGAAATCCGAGACGATGAAGCCGCGCATGCTCACGCGCCGGCCCACGAACAGACCAAGGAGCCTCGGCCCCAATTCGGGTCCCGCCGCGTTGTATTGCGATATTGATCCGCACAACGCCACCCGGGCAAAGAAGTTGAGGTTGAGGAAGACGGCGTCGCTCACCGCGCCACCAACGTTGTCGAAGTAGACGTCGAC
This sequence comes from Hyphomicrobiaceae bacterium, assembly GCA_036558085.1. Lineage (GTDB taxonomy): Bacteria > Pseudomonadota > Alphaproteobacteria > Rhizobiales > Hyphomicrobiaceae > AWTP1-13. The sequence goes on along the minus strand of DATBGH010000020.1, from coordinate 56,838 downwards.
GCCGTTGGGGCAGGCGTCCTTCACGGCCGCGGGCAGGTCTTTGGCCGCCTTGTAGTCGATGCATTCGTCAACACCGAGCGTGTCCTTGACGAAGGCGCACTTCTTGGAGCCGCCGGCGATCCCCACCGCACGGCAGCCCGCGAGCTTGGCGAGCTGGCCAACGATCTGTCCCACCGCCCCTGACGCCGCGGATACGACCACCGTCTCGCCCGCCTTTGGTTGACCCACCTCGAACAGGCCGAAGTAGGCCGTCATCCCGGGCATCCCGAGCACGCCATTGGCGGTCGAGATGGGTGCGAGCGCGGCATCGATCTTGCGCAGTGTGGCCCCGCCAAGGGCGTATTCCTGCCAGCCGAGCCGATCCTCGACGATGTCGCCGGCCTTGAACCGCGGATGATTCGACTTGACGACCTCGCCGACCGTGCCGCCCGTCATGACCGCGCCGACACCGACGGGCGCCGCGTAGGAGGCGACGTCACGCATGCGCCCGCGCATGTAGGGATCAAGCGACAGATAGATGACGCGCACCAGCACCTCATTGGGGCCGGGCTCGGGCACCGGGATTTCCTCGATGCGGAAATCCGTCTCGGCCGGCTCGCCCGGCGGTCGGCGCGCGAGAACGACACGGCGGCAGGTCTTCGGGGTCATCGTGGTGCCTCCGGTTGGGTGGGCTGAAAGAGTTGGCCCAAATACTGGCATTACTGGCGTGGAGGGTCGAGAGCCGTGCAGGGCGGGGCGGACCGCACCGACGTTGCCGTCGGCACGTGTCACCATGGGCAGGGCGGCGCGCCGCTGAAGGCTTAGCGGCAGGCCGCAGCCGAATATTCGTTGCGCGGACCCCAGCAAAGTTTCGGTCCCGAGCTCGACGGCTCGCGTTCCCTCGGTTCGGCAGCCGGGCGCTCGGCGCGTCGCCGGTGCACAGGCTCCTCGCGCTCTCGCGTGGGCCTTGCAACTTTCGGCTTTGGCGGCGGGGCCGGAACGCAGACTTCGCCCTTGACCTGACCGGCATCGCGCAGCCAGGTCTCGAAATCGCCCGCGGTTGCCTTGGCGAGTTCGAGGCGCGCCGGCTTGACCTGGCCCCGCTTCGCGGCCTTGCTGACGAACTCATCGAGCGCATCTTGCGTCGGGTCGGCAACGCGACCGTTCATGGCGCCATCGTAGCAGCCACCCTGCTTCAACAGCTGCTGCACCTGGCGCACGAACCCGGCGCGCTCCTCCGCATTGAGCGTGGCGGAGGCGAGGCGTGCGCGCTCGTCTTCCTTCTGACGTGCCGCTTCGGCGGCAGCGACGCGCTCCTCGTCGGCCTTGCGCTGCTGCTCAGCCTCAAGTTCGGCCTGGCGCTGCGCGGCAGCCTCATCCTGTCGGCGCCGCTCGGCATCGAGATCGGCTTGACGCTGTGCGGCGGCGGCCGCTTCATCCTGACGGCGGCGTTCTGCCTCGATTTCGGCTTGGCGCTTGGCGACCGCCTCAGCCTCGTCTTGCCGCCGCCGCTCCGCATCGAGATCGGCTTGCTGGCGCGCGGCGCGGCTCAAATCCACGGGATTGACGCTCAACCCACCGGGAGCTGCGGGCTGCCAGCGCATATACTCGATGCCCCCGTAGGCGCCTCCCAGCAGAGCAAGCAGACCGGCGGCGATGGCCGGCCACCGACGACGCGAGGGCTGCGGACGGGGCGCAAGCCCGGAGACCTTGCGCTCTTGCGGCAAGCTTGTCGGCTTGCGCGCCTTCGCGAGCGGTTCGGGCTCGCGTTTGGGCTGCGACCTTGGCGCGAGCAGCATGGGGCGCAACTGCGCCACCGACCGTGGCCGCTCCGAGTGGCGCACCTTCAGGCAGGCATCGATGGCGGAGAGAAACTCCGGCCGAAAGTGGCCCCTGGCCGCCTTCGCGGCGGCGGGCATGTGGTCCTCATCCACCCGCAGCGCCGCTTCCTCCGGCGTCTTGCCGGTGACCGCGCGGTAGAGCGTCCCCCCCAGCGCGTAGATGTCCGACCACGGTCCCTGCAGGCGGCCGTCGACGGAGTACTGCTCGTGCGGCGAGTAGCCCGCCTTGACGATCCCGGTGAGCGTGCGGCTCATCTCCGCCACGGCGCGCCGAGCGGCGCCAAAGTCGAGCAGCACCGGCGTGCCGTCGGCGCGCACAACGATGTTGTCGGGCGCGATATCGCGATGCAGAAAATTCTCCGCATGCAACATCTGCAGCGCGTCCAGGATCGGAGCCACGATGCGATCGAGCTCCTCCTGCGTGGGCGAGCGACCGAGCCCTGCCAGCCAATCTTCCAGACTGTGTCCTTGCTCGAAGCGCATCACCATGTAAGCGGTGGAATTGGCCTCGAACACGCGAGTGACGCGCACGATGCTTGGGTGCTCGAAGCGGGCGAGCGTGCGCGCCTCCTGCAGGAAGTTCGAACGCCCCCATTGAAACGTCTGCTTATGGCGATCGGACTTCGGTTTGACGCTCATGGTGGAGTCGCGATCGCCGAACTCGAGGGGGTAGTACTCCTTGAGCGCGATGCGCATGCGCAGCTTGATGTCTTCGGCCTCGTAGGTGATGCCGAAGCCGCCCGAACCCACCACGCGCACGATGCGATAGCTGTCGTCGAGAACGGTATTGACCGGTAGGGTCAAACGACTGTCCATGACACATTCCCGCTCGACGTGTTGGCCAATGACCTTAGCAAAGATGTCGGGACGCCGATACCGAACGGCGAGGCGGCCAAGCCCCGACGCAAGTGGATTGTGACGGCTCAAACTGCGTGGCGATCCGTGCCGGGCTGGCCGGGCGCGGAGATACCAACGTCGCGCCAGCAATCGAGCCGGCGATCGGAGCCGATGGCGCCACCGGATCGCTCCCCGTTGCGACGTGCAAGGACCAACGTGCGTGGGGTCGACGCGCATGCAGACGACGTGCACCGCGACCACCTGCACAGCGGCTGCAACCCTCAAGCGCGCGCGGCTTGGCAGCAAGCTTGCATCTGTCCAAGCCGGTGTCCTCGCCGATGTCCCCGTCGGTTTTGCCGCACTGCGATCGCGCGCAAGCGGCCACTTTGGCCGGTGGCGAACTTGCGCTTGCCCACGGTCTGCCTGCAACGGTGGTGCCGCAGGCCGATGGCAGGAGCGGGGGTGGGATGCGCATAGCGTCGACTCTCGTGGTGCCAGATTGTCCGATTCGATACCAGGGCAGCCAGCCGGGGGCTGTTCCGCAGGAAACGGGCCACGGGGCAGGACGCGCCAGCCTCAGGCGAAGAGACACGCGGCGGCTTGTCCGGGAGCGATCCGCAGGAGCGGCGGGTCGGTGGCGGCGCAAACCGCCGCAGCACGCGGGCATCGCGTCCGGAACCGGCAGCCGCTCGGCGGCCGCACCGGGTCCGGCGGCTCCCCTACCAGGGCGAACGTGTCCGTGATTCGCCTGCCGCCGATGTCGGGGATCGCCGCCAATAGGGATTGGGTGTAGGGGTGCTTGGCCGCCGTGAAGACCGTCTCCGTCGGCGCCTCCTCGACGATCCGGCCCGCATACATGACCGCCACCCGGTTGCACATGGTGCGCACGACGGAAAGATCGTGCGAGATGAAGAGGTAGGTGAGCGTGAAGGCCCCCTGCAGCTCGCGCAGCAGCTTCAGCACCGAGGCCTGCACGGAGACGTCGAGGCCGGAGGTGGGCTCATCGAGCACCACAAGGCGCGGGTGGAGCGTGAGAATGCGGGCCAGGCCGACGCGCCGCTGCTGACCACCCGACAATTCGTGGGGGTAGAGGTCGAGATGGGTCAGGGGCAACCCGACCTGCTCTAGGATCTTGGCGATGCGCGCGTCGCGCTCGCGCTGAGTTAGCGCCGAGTGGACGATGAGCGGCTCGGCAAGCGAGCGGCGCACCGTCCAGCGCGGATCAAGCGAATTGCCCGGGTCCTGGTAACAATACTGCAGCTTGGGGGCCACGTTGCGGCGCTGCACGGCGGAGCGCGCGGTGATGTCGGCGCCCTCAAACCGGATCCTGCCGCCGGACGCGGCATGGATGCCGGCCAGCGTTTTGCCAAGGGTGGACTTGCCACATCCCGATTCGCCGACGATGCCCAGCGTCTCGCCCGGCCGCACCTCGAGGGAGACGCCATCGAGGGCACGCAGTGCGCCGATCTTCCAGCCGAACGTGTTGCGCACGGGAAAGTGGCGGCTGAGCCCCTCGACCTCGAGCAGTGGCGGTTGGCTCATGGGGGCGCCGCGTCGATCGGGTGATAGCAGCGCACCTGGTGTCCGCCGCCGAGCGAGGTCACCGGCGGCCGCTCCCTGCGGCAGATCTCGCTGGCGCGCGCGCAACGGGGGTGGAAGCGACATCCGCCGGGCGGATCGATGAGGCGCGGGATCTCGCCGCCGATCTCGCGCAACTCGCGCCCGGGCCGCGGCAGACTTTCGAGCAGGCGCACGGTATAGGGATGGTGCGGCCGGCCAAAGAAGTCGTCGACCGGCGCCGTCTCCACCTCCTGGCCGGCGTACATGACGGTGATGCGATCGCAGATCTCGTAGGCGGTGCCGAGATCGTGCGTGGTGAACAGCACGGAAACGCCCCGGCTCTTGGCCAGCTGCTTCAGGAGCTTGAGGATCTGCGCCTGGATGGTGACGTCGAGCGCGGTGGTGGGTTCGTCGGCGATGACGAGCTGCGGCTGCGGCAAGAGGGCGAATGCGATCATCAGCCTCTGCCGCTGCCCCCCGGAGAACTCGTGTGGCAGCTTGCCTGCCACGGCGGCGGGGTCGGGCATTTGCACGGAGCGCAACATCTGGCCGATGGCCTCGGCATCGGCGCGGCGGCGCATGCGCGGATAGCGGGCAAAGAAGCCGGCGATGCCTCGGCCCTGGCTCGGCGCGCGCAGCGGTGACTTCCACTTCATCAGCTCGCGGCTTTGCGCACCCACGGTGAACAGCGGATTGAAGGAGCCGAAGGGGTCCTGCGGGATGAACGTGATGCGCCGGCCGCGCACTTGGTCGGCCATACGCCGCTGTGGCATGGCGAGCAGATCCTCGCCAGCGAACCGAATGCTGCCGGCTTGGGCGCGTGCGTTGCCGGCGAGGATGCCAAGGATGGCATTGGCGAGCGTGGTTTTGCCGCAGCCCGACTCTCCGACGAGACCCACAATCTCGCCCACCCCTATCGTCAGATTGACGCCGTCGAGCACCTTGGCGGCACCAACCTCGGTGGCGAAACTGACGAAGAGGTGCTCCACCTCTAGGAGCTTATCGCCCGGGGTTGCCACGTCGGATCCGAGGGTCGAGCACGTCGCGCAGGCCATCGCCCAGAAGATTGAAGCCCATCACGACCAGGAAGATGGCAAGGCCGGGCGCCAGCGCGGACCACCAGGCCTCGGGAAGGAACTCGCGGGATTCGGAGATCATGCGACCCCACTCCGGCGCCGGCGGCGGGGCGCCGAGCCCGAGAAAGCCAAGCGCGCTCGCCGTAAGGATCGTAAAACCCATCCCGATGGAGGTGCGCACGATGATGGGGGAGACGACATTGGGCAGCACGTGCAACAGCACGATGCGCCATGTCGGCACGCCAAGTGCGATAGCCGCCTCAATGAAGGTCTCGTGCCTGAGCGCGCGCACCTCGGCGTGCACGAGACGGGTGAACCACGGCCAATAGGTCACCGAAAGTGCCAAAATGACGTTTTCGATCGAGGGGCCCAACGTCTGCGAGATGGCGATGGCGAGCACGATCTGCGGCACGGCAAGGAAGACATCCGATACGCGCATCAACGCCTCACCCAGCCAGTTGCCGTACCAACCTGAGACGAGGCCGATGGGGACACCGATCACCAGGGCCGCTCCCACCGCGACGATGGCGATCGTGAGCGTGATGCGGGCGCCGAACAGAATGCGGCTGAAGATATCGGCGCCCATGCGGTCGGTGCCGAAGAGATAGGTTTCGGACGGCGGCAGCAGTCGGTGCCGAGGGTTCATGTCCCATACCGCCTCCGGATGCGTGGCGATGAGCGGGGCAAGGACCGCCACCGCCACCAGCACAACGATAATGAGGAGCCCGAGCGCGGCTGACGGGTCGCCGAGCAACTTGCGGGTGATGTCGCGCATGGCTCTCATGTGGCGGCATCGCGTGGATCTAGGATGGCGTGCAGAACGTCGACAATGAGATTGACGATGCCGAATACGACGCCGGCATAGACGGTGAAGCCCATGACTGCCGCATAGTCGGAATGCAAGATGGCTTCAAACGCATAAGCACCGATGCCAGGCCATTGGAATACCGTCTCGATTACGACAGCGCCGGCGAGAAGGATGCCAAATAGCAGGCCGATCTGCGTCACGGTGGAGAGGAGCGAGTTGCGCAGCACGTACTTCCACACGATGAGGCTCGCCGGGATACCCATGGCCCGTTGGTAGGCGACGAAGGGCCGCTGCAGCGTCTCGAGCACACCGGCGCGCGTGAAGCGCACGACCGTGGCGAGCGCCGGGACGGCGAGCGTCACGCCCGGCAGGATCAGGTGGGCGAACACATTGCCAAGGCGCTTGAAATTGCCCTCGAGCACTGCATCGATGACGTAAAAGCCGGTGATAGGCGGTGGAGGAAAGCCGGTGATGCGCGCCTGCAGCGGCAGCCAGCGCAGTTCCATCGCAAAGAACAGCTGCAGCATCAAGGCGAGCCAGAAGCTCGCCAATGCCAGGCCCGCCACCGAGACGACCCGCAGCGCGTGGTCAGCGGCGCGGTTGCGATAGAGCGCGGCGGCGACCCCGAGCGGGATGCCGAGTGCGACCGCCAGGATCATGGCGGCGACGGTGAGTTCAATCGTGGCCGGGAGGCGCGCGGAGAGGTCGTCCCACACCGGACGCGTGGTAAACAGGCTGGTGCCGAGGTCGCCGCGCGCGAGCTGACCATAGTAGTCCAACAGCTGTTGCGGCAGCGGTCGGTCGAGCCCGAGCTTCTGGCGCAGCAGTTCGATCTGCGCGCGGGAGGCGGTTTCGCCGGCCAGCAGCGCGACGGGATCGGCGGGGATGACGCGCGAGATGACGAAGACGACGGCGACGAGGCCTGCAAGCGTTGGCGCTAGCCAGGCGATGCGAACGACAATGAGCGCGCCAATCCGCATCGCGTCAGGGCCTGGATCGGAGGCGAAACGAGTTAGTCCGTTGGCGCATCGTTGTCATCCCAGCGCGTGTCGCCGAGACGGGAGCCGCTGCCAACACGGGCGCGAGCTTTCCCGGAAAGCCGGCCCTTCCCCCCAGGGCCGGCGAGAGCGGCATTGACGGGCCGAGGGTTGATCGGCTCGCTCAAACAAGGCCCAACCCCTCCAGCCGTCGCATGCCCATGATGCTCAGCCCTCGTAGTAGGCGGTGCGCATCTCTTGCGCCGAGCCGATCGGACAGAAGACGATGCCCTTGAGCTTGTTGGAGTAGGGGCCGTACCATTTGGTATTGTAGATCCACAGGCCTGCCGCTTCGTCGACGACAATGCGGGTTGCCTCCTCGTAGAGCTTGGCGCGCTCGGACTGGTCGGTGAGGCTCAGGGCCTTATCGAGCAGGGCATCCACCTTCGGGTTTTTGTAGTGGGCGGCGTTCTTGAAGGTGCCGGCGGTCGAGGATGAGAACATCTCCCCCACCCAGTTGTGTGGATCGGCATAGTAGGTGGAGATCCAATAGATCGACACATCGGGCGTCGTATTGGGATCCTTGAATTTGTCGACGATCGTCGGCCACGGATAGCCCACCACCTTGGACGGCACGCCGGCCTTGGTGAGGCCGTTCTGCAGGAGCTGGGCGGCCTGTTCCGACTGCTGGAAGCCCGTGAGAAAGGCCAACTCGATCGGCTTATCGATCTTGGCTTGCGCTTTGGCGAGCTCGGCCTTGGCCTTGTCGAGGTCGAAGGAGTAGCCCTTTACATCTTTGGGCACACCCCAGATGGTGTTGGGAAGCGGCGTCGGGTTGCGCTCGACCAGTCCGCCGAGAATGTCCTTGTTGAAGCCGTCGTAGTCGAACGCGTAGCTGATGGCCTTGCGCACGTGCACGTCGCTGATGGGCGCGCGCGTCATGTTGAATTGGGCCATCATCACGCGCATGGATTCGGCTTCCAGAACCTGCGCCGTGCCGTTGCTCTTGATGCGGTTGAGCTGATCGGTCTGCAGATACCCGCCGATACCCTGAAAGTCGTCGCGCAGCAGACCAAGCACGCGCGTGTTGGTGTCCTTGACGCCGCGGAACTCAATTTCGTCGAGCCACTTGCTGCCCCAGCCCTTGAAGTGGTCGGGAAAGCGCTGGGCTACAAAACCGAGCGCGGGATCGAATTGGGTGAGCTTATAGGCACCGGAGCCCGCATCGTTCTTTGACAGCCAGGCCTGGCCCCAGTCACCGCCAACCTCGTTCTTGCGCACCAGCGCTGCATTGACGATGTGGATCTCGGGCACCACCGAAAGAAAGATTGCCGATGGCTTTCTCAGACGGAATTCGACGGTGTAGTCGTCCGCTGCCTTGGCCGCACCGGGATCGACCATGGTCTTGAAGAGCGACGAGGCACCCTTGCCCAATGCCAAGATACGATCGAGCGAGTAGACGACGTCCGGCGCTTTGACCTCGCTACCGTCGTGGAATTTGATGCCCTTGCGCAGCTTGAAGGTATAGCTGAGCCCATCGGGGGAGATGACGTAACTCTCGGCCGCCCAAGGCTCTAGCACGGCGGGGTTCTTCTGCCATCGCAGCAGACCGTCGTAGAGGTTGAGGCGCACGGCCACGCGCCCCACGTCGAAGGCGGCATGCGGATCAACGGTGTCGTAGTCGCTTTCGTTGGCGAAGACGAACCGTGTGCCGGCGGCCCGCGCCGGAAGCACCTCTGCGAGCGCAACCGCCGCGGCGGCCGCGCCCCCCTGCGCGATCAGCTCGCGACGGGAAACTGCAAAAGTCGTGCCGCGCTGACGCTTGCGCATGGAAATCTCCGTTCGGTCGATGGGGCGCCCCAGGTTTAGCGCCCCTAGGGTTTTATGGGCGGGCATTGTGGCGCCTTTTTCCCTGGAGCGACAAGCGTGATTTGCATGGCGTCATTTGCGCCGCCGCATTGGTGTGGCCACGCCCGCATCCTGGCCTAATCGCTCAACCGCGGGTCGATTTTGCGCGCACCGCCTAGACCGACTTGCCTCAAGCCGTGCACACGTCTCACAATTGCCGGCTTGGAGGCAGGGCTCAGCGATGCAAACTGAGGTAAGGCAGCTCGCGGCCGGGAAAACCCGAGGCCCCGTTCGCCGGCTGCGGCACACGGGGCCAACCGGCCGCGTCCAGGCGATGCGGGCAGGGCGATGACAAGCCGCGGTGAGATTTCGGTGGGCGTCGATATCGGCGGCACGTTTACCGACGTGGTGGTGTCCTCTCCCGGCGCGCCAACGCGCATCATGAAGCTGCCGAGCACGCGCAAGGATCCAAGCGTTGCCGTGCTCGAGGCGCTGCGGCGCATGGCCTCGGATTGGGGGCTGGCGCCGCGGCAAATCACCCGCTTCGTGCACGGCACCACGGTGGCCACCAACGCCGTCCTGGAGCGCAAGGGTGCCCGTGTCGGCCTGATCGCCACCCAAGGCTTCGCCGACGTGCTCGAGATCGGGCGCCAGATGCGCCACCAGATGTACGACTTGGCACTCGATCCGGAGACGCCGGCGTTCCTGGCGCCTGGCCGTTTCCGCCGCGAAGTGCCGGAACGGATAGGTCCAACCGGTCAAGTGCTGCAAGCGCTCGATGCGGCCGCCGTTGCCGCTGCCGCGGATGCCTTGGTTGCGGCCGGCGCGCAGGCCATTGCCGTGGTGTTCCTCTTTTCCTTCCTCAACGATGCGCACGAGCAGCGCGCCCGCGCGATCATCGCCGGGCGCCACCCGGACCTGTTCGTGTCGCTCTCCTGTGAGGTCGATCCCGCCTTCCGCGAGTACGAGCGCACGGTGGTCACCGCCTTCGATGCCTATGTAAAGCCGGTGGTCGACCGCTATCTGGCCAATCTCGGCGCTGGATTGGCCACCGCAGAGGTGCCAGCACCGCTGCAGATCATGCAATCGCGCGGCGGCATTTCTGGTTCGGCAACGGCGCGCCTGCGCCCCGTGCGCTTGTTCTTGTCGGGGCCTGCCGCCGGCGTGATTGGGGCAGGGATGGTGGGGGAGGCGGCCGGCAGCCGCAATCTGATCACGGTCGACATCGGCGGCACGTCGTGCGACATCGCCCTCATCGAAAACGGCACGCCGGCGCTGCGCTCGGACGGGCTGATCGACGGCTATCCCGTGCGCACCAGCATGGTGGACGTCAATTCCATCGGCGCCGGGGGCGGCTCCATCGCGTGGCTCGATGCGGCCAAGGGGCTGCGAGTGGGTCCGCACTCCGCAGGTTCCGAACCGGGTCCCGCCTGCTATGGGCTCGGCGGGAGCGAGCCGACGGTGACCGACGCCTCCGTCGTGCTTGGCTATTTGGACCCCAAACAATTCGCGGGCGGCCGCCTCGCACTCGATCCCGAGGCCGGCCGCGAGGCCATCGCGCGCATGATCGCACGGCCGCTCAATCTCAGCGTCGATGAAGCGGCACTCGGCATCCACCGCATCGTCAACGCCCAGATCGCAGAAGGCATCCGCTTCGTGTCGATCCGCCAGGGCCACGATCCGCGCCGGTTTACCCTGCTGCCGCTGGGCGGGGCAGGCGCGCTGCATGCCTGCGCCTTGGCCGAAGAGCTGGGGATCGGGCGCGTCCTCGTGCCGCGTCTGCCCGGGGTATTATCGGCCATCGGATTGCTATCGGCGCCAATCGAGCACGAAGTTTCTACCGCGCTACCCCGCCCGGTCGATGGCCTCGATTTGGCTGAAGTTGGAGCCACGCTCGAGAAGCTCGACGCGCGCTGCAGTGCCCTGATGGCCCAGGAAGGCGTGGCTGAGATCGATGTCGCAAGGCGCTATGGCGCCGACATTTGCTACGCCGGACAGGCCTATCACCTGGAGGTGCCGTTTGCACCCACTGCGCCTGATCCGCTCGCCGCGCTGACGGGTGCCTTCTACGCGGCGCACGACCGCACCTATGGCTACGCCCCCAAGGCGCCGATCCGCCTGGTCAACCTGCGCACCGTGCACAGCGTGGCGCGGAGCGAGCGCCAGCACGATGCCTGGGTGCCCTCCGGCGGGCCGGCATGCGTGCGCCGTGCGTCCATCCTGCTGCCAGATCGTCGCGGCGTCGTCGAGGCCGGCGTCTACGACCGCGCCGCGTTGCGGGTTGGTGACACGTTTGCCGGTCCGGCCATCATCGAGCAGCAAGATACCACCACGCTCGTGACGCCCGGCTGGCAGTGCCGGGTCGACGCCCTGGGCAACCTGCTGTTGGCGACAAGAGACGACGCAAGGGGGTGCACGTGACGCGTTCGGGTTCGCAGGCGGCTCGGTCCGGTTCATCGCTCGACCCGATCACCGTGGAGGTGGTCCGCAACAAACTCGACGGCATCGCCAACGAGATGGAACTCACGCTGCTCAAGAGCTCCTTCTCTCCCATTGTGAAGGAGGGCCTCGACGCCTCTGCCAGCCTCTTCACGCTCGCAGGCGAGACGCTGGCGCAGGCGGTGGCGATCCCCATTCACCTCGCCACGCTCATCCCCTGCATCGCGCGCATTCTCAGCGAATTCCCGCTCGCAAGCATGTGCGAGGGCGACATCTATTGCATGAACGATCCCTATCTCGGGGGTACGCATCTACCCGACATCGCCGTCATCATGCCGGTGTTCGTGCGCGGCCGGCCGCTGGCCTTCGCCGCCACCATGACACACCATCAAGATGTCGGCGGAATGGCACCGGGTTCGGTGCCCACCAACGCCAGCGAAGTGTTTCAGGAAGGCATCCGCCTGCCGCCACTCAAGCTGCGCGAGGGCGATCGGTTCAATGACACGCTGATCAAGATCCTGCGCCGCAACGTGCGCATCCCCGAGACCTTCGAGGGCGATTTGATGGCGCAGGTGGCGGCTGCCACGGTCGGCGAACGGCGTCTGGCCGCCCTGGCGGAGAGCTATGGGCGCGATCAGCTGACGGCCATCTTCGCTGAGCTCTTGGAACGCTCTGAGGCGATGACGCGCGAGGCGCTGCGCGCGCTCCCGGGCGGCACCTACCGCGCCGTCGATTTCCTCGACAACGACGGCATCGACCTCGACCGGCGCATCCCCATCGCGGTGGCAGTGACGATTGCGGATGGAACCATGCTGGTCGACTTCACCGGTTCGAGCCCGCAGGTGCAGGGCCCCTTGAATGTGGTGCCCTCCGGGAGCCTGGCCGCCGCGTGCTACGTTGTGCGCGCCATCACCGATCCCACCATCCCGACCAATGGTGGCTGCTTCCGGCCGATCTCGCTCAAGCTGCCCGAGGGCTCCATCGTCAATCCAAGGGAGCCGGCACCCGTCAACTCGCGCACGGCCACCATCAAGCGCATCACCGGCACCATCCTCGCCGCGTTGGCCCAGGCCGTACCGGAGCGCGTGCCCGCCGACAGCGGCGGCGAGCTGCTTGTGCTGGCCTTCGGCGGCGAACGATGCGACGGCACGCGCTTCGTCACGGGCGAGCTGGTCGCCGGCGGCTCCGGTGCCAGCGCAAACAAGGATGGCGTCGACGGCATCGAGACGGATGCCACCAATTGCATGAACCTCCCGGCGGAGGCGCTCGAGCTCGATGCGCCGATCCGCGTGCATCGCGTGGCGTTGCGCCGTGATTCTGGTGGTGCGGGGCTCCGGCGCGGCGGCCTCGGCATCGTGCGGGAATACGAAATGCTGCACGGCGAGGTGCGCTTCACACATCGCGGCGAGCGCCACTTCATCGCGCCAAAGGGACGCGCCGGGGGGCAGGATGGCGCCACGGCCCGCACCATCATCAACCGCGCCGATGGTCGCCAAGAGACGGTGCCCTCCAAGCTTGTGACCACCTTGCGCGCGGGCGACCGGGTGGTGCTGGAGACCGCAGGTGGAGGCGGTTACGGCGAGCCCTCACGGCGCGAGCCCGCTCTCGTTGGGCTCGATGTGGCCGACGGCAAGATCAGCGAGCGCGCCGCCGTGACCTATGCTCGCAAGAGATGAGGGAGGATGAGGGCCAGGTGACAGCCGAAAGCGCATGGGTTGCCGTCGATTGGGGAACGTCCAACCTGCGCGTTTGGGGGATCGGCATCGGCGGGCAGGTGCTCTTTTCTCGCGCCTCCGCCCAGGGCATGGGAACGCTCGCCCCCGATGCCTACCCCCGAACCCTCGCCGACATCCTTGCGCCCGACATCGCCCCCGACGGCAAACCGATCGATGCCCTCATCTGCGGCATGGCCGGTGCCCGGCATGGCTGGAGGGAGGCGCCCTACCTCGACGCACCGGCCGATCTGACGACCCTTGCGGCAGCCGCCGTGACTGCCTCGGTGCCCGGCGCACGCCTGCGTGCGCGCATCCTGCCCGGCGTGTGCCAACGGGGCGGGGCCGAGGATGTGATGCGCGGCGAGGAGACCCAACTGCTCGGGCTCACCGCCCTCGTTCCCCATTTCAGCGGCATCGTCTGCATGCCCGGAACCCATTGCAAATGGGTTGAGCTCTGCGGCCCTCGCGTGGAGCGGTTCGCGACGGTCATGACGGGCGAACTATTCGACGTGTTGCGCGCCCATTCGGTGCTGCGACACGCCTGCAGCGGATCAGGTCAAGGACCCGCCCATGCCGACGGCTTCCAAAGCGGTCTCTGCGAGGGTGTCGAGGCACCACACAGGTTGCCGGCCCTGCTGTTCAAGGTCCGGGCGGGTGCCCTGCTGTCGGCGCGCACGCCCGATTGGTGCGCGGGTTACCTGTCGGGCCTCCTCATTGGCGCCGAGATCGGCGCGCAAAGCGAGTGGATCGGCAGGGGCGATGTCGCCATCGTCGGCAGCGCCGGTCTCGGTGCGCTTTACGGTGCGGCCATGGCGAAGATCGGCAAGCCGGCGCGCATCGTCGATGGTCATGCGGCGAGCCTTGCCGGATTGATGGCCGCACGGCAGCAGGCTGGCGATTGACTGGCGCCGGAGGCAACCCCATGCACGCCAAGCATCGTCATCTCATCGCGATTTTGCGGGGGATCACTGCGGCCGAGGCAGCCGATGTCTGCCAAGTGCTCGCCGACGCCGGCATCACCCTCATCGAGATACCGCTCAACTCGCCGCGGCCGCTGAGCTCCATTGGTGTTGCCGTCAAGGCGCTGGCAGGCAAGGCTTCGATCGGTGCGGGCACCGTCCTGGCGCCCGAGGAGGTGGATGCCGTCGCACAGGCGGGTGGCCGTTTCATCGTCTCGCCCGACTGCAACGAAGCCGTGATCGCCCGGACGGTGGCTTGCGGGCTCCAATCCTATCCCGGCATCTTCTCGCCCACCGAGGCGTTTCGCGCGATCAGGGCCGGCGCCCACGCGCTCAAGGTGTTTCCAGCCGAGGTCCTGGGAGCCAAGGGCATCAAGGCCATCAAGGCCGTGCTCCCTCCCGCGATCCCGCTCTACGCCGTGGGCGGCGCCCATCCCGACACGTTCCTTGAATTCGTCTCGGCCGGATGCATCGGCTTTGGCATCGGCAGCTATCTTTATTCGCCCGGCGCCAAGCTCATCGACATCGCCGCGCGCGCGGGGGCGGTCGTTGCCGCCTACGATCGGGCCGCTGGCGAGAGCCAGCCGGTCAAGGCTTGAGGCCGGCCCTGGCGGCCACCGGTGCGTCGCCGGGTCCTTGTCAGATGAACCGTTGGCGCCACTGCGGTTCGGGCACCATGCAGCGGGGGTAACGACCGAAGAGGCGATAGCGGTTGCGGGCGATAGCGTCATAGAGCCAATCACCGATTGGGCGGGGGATGAAGCGCAGCATCGAGAAAAGCCGCCATCCTCCGCCGAGGCGCCTGCCGACTGCCGCGACCGTATCGAGCTTGCCATAGGCCTTGCCATCGATGAGCACGAGATTGGTTGCGAGGGCTTCGGTGTCGAGACCGTAGTGGCGAAAGAGCGCCTGGCCGACTGGCGATTGCGCGGTCGTCAGCCGAAAGACAAAATCGCGATCCTGCTTCAAGACGAAGCGAGCCAAGCCTGAGCACAGCACGCATACGCCGTCGAACACGATGAGCGCCTTGTCGTCGGCGAAGGCAGGTACGGCGGGATCGGTGCGGTAGCTGTAGGGCGCAACCGCGGACAGGCGCCGCGATAAACCTGCCCTGACCGTCACGCGGCTCATCCCGTCTGCGCGCGATGGCGCAGAAAGTGGTCGGCCAGGACGAGTGCCATCATGGCCTCGCCCACGGGAACGGCACGGATCCCGACGCAGGGATCGTGCCGCCCTCTGGTCGCGATCTGCGTCTCGTTGCCGAACCGGTCGATGGTGCGACGGGGCGTTAGAATCGATGAAGTCGGCTTGACGGCAAAGCGCACGACGATCGGCTGACCCGTGGAGATGCCGCCCAGAATGCCGCCTGCGGAGTTGGAGAGAAAGTGCGGACGGCCGTCGTTGCCCATGCGGATCTCGTCGGCGTTGTCTTCGCCGGTGAGCTCGGCTGCCGCCATACCGGCCCCGATCTCGACGCCCTTGACGGCGTTGATGCTCATCATGGCGCCGGCCAGATCCTGATCGAGCCTGGCGTAGATCGGGGCGCCCCATCCCGGCGGCACACCCTCGGCCACCACCTCGATGACGGCGCCCACTGAGGAACCGGACTTGCGCACCTCGTCGAGGTAGTGCGTCCAGGTGTCGATGATAGCTGGGTCGGGTGCAAAGAACGGGTTGTTGTCGACCTCCGACCAGCTCCAACGCGAACGGTCAATCGGGTGGCGACCGATGCGGACAAGCGCACCGCGAATGCTGACAGCGGCGATCACTTTGCGGGCCACGGCCCCGGCAGCAACGCGCATGGCGGTCTCCCGCGCACTGGAGCGACCGCCACCCCGATAGTCGCGGATGCCGTACTTTTCCCAATAGGTGAAGTCGGCATGCCCGGGCCGGAACTTGTCCTTGATGTCGGCATAGTCGCGCGCGCGCTGGTCGACGTTGTCGATGATGAGCGCAATGGGTGTCCCCGTGGTCACCTGCCGGCCGGCGTCGTCGTCGAACACGCCCGATTGGATGCGCACCGCGTCGGGCTCGCGCCGTTGCGTGGTGAAGCGCGAACGACCGGGCCGGCGCTTATCGAGGAAGCCCTGGATGTCCTCGGCAACGAGCGGGATCCCGGGCGGGCAGCCGTCGATCACGCAGCCGATGGCGGGCCCGTGGCTCTCACCCCAGGTCGTCAGGCGAAACAGGTGGCCGATGCTGTTGTGCGACATGCCGCTGCCGCCGATTTTGCGCGGGTGTGCAATGGCCTCTTCAGGCGTTGCAGCCACTCTTAGCCGAGCCGCGTGAAGCGAGGCAACTTCCGCGCGGTGATCCCAACATAACGCATGTGCGAGATGACCGTCACGGTCCCGATGCAATCCTGCAGCTGTGCTGCAGGCGGCTTCGTGTCCTTTCTGCCACTGGTGAGACCGAACAGTGCCGCAGTCATTGCCCCTTCATGTCGCAGCTTTTAGTGTCGCTCGGCGTGTCGCGCACGGCCAGGGGGGCTATCGTTATTTCGCCTGCTGACGTGCATCTGCGGCATCGCACAGGACGCCGGGACCGATAATGGGAGGTAATCGGAAATGCACATCAGGAAGACCCTACTGGCCGCCTTGGCCGTGGCGATCGCGATTGCGTTCTCGCCATGGGCCGAGCTGCAAGCTGCAACGTTTGGGCCGGGCTCGCAGCCAGGGATCGACAGTCTGATCCACTCGGTCAAGCTCAAAAAGAAGAGCGCAAGGAAGGGCAAAAAGCGGGGCAAGCACAAGAGAGGCAAGAAAGCTGGCAGCAAGGCCGGCCGGTGTGGCGCCTACATGTACTTCAGCAAGAAATCGCGCAAGTGCATGGATGCACGCAACAAGAAGTAGAACGCAAGCGCTCTACTGACGCATAACCCTTATCCAATCATAAGCGGCCGGAGCCATGGCTTGCCATCGCTTCGGCCGCGCATTTTTTGTGGCCCATTTTCTCAATCGCCGAGCCGGGCCAACGCGTCCTTGGCCTCATCGTGATCCGGGCTGATCTCCAGGGCCTTGCGATAGTCCGATCGCGCCGCGGCGTCGTTGCCCAACTCCTCGTGCACCGCGCCACGGCTCACGTAGGCCTCCGCATCGCGCGGGTCGAGCCTGATGGCCTCGTCGAAGTCGGCGACGGCGAGGTCGTATTGGCCGCGGTTGGCATAGGCTAGGCCTCGATTGAAGAAGGCGCGCGGGTTTTCACGGCTGAGCTGGATCGATTGCGTATAGTCGGCAATGGCCAGATCGCTCTCGCCCTTTGCATCATAGGCCTGGCCCCGGTTGTTGAAGACGTCGGGGTCGGATGGATCGAGCCTGATCGCTTCGGTGTAGTCGGCAATGGCGCGGTCACGCTCACCCATCTGGTCGTGCACATTGCCGCGGTTGAAGTAGGCAACCGCGCTCGCCGGGTCGAGTTTGATCACCTCGCTGTAGTCTGCGATCGCGGCGTCCTTGTCGCCGCCGAACTCATAGAGCACACCGCGTTGCAGGAGTGCCTCGGTGCGCAGATCGTCATCGTCCTTGGCCTGAGCGATCACGCGCGAGCAAGCCTCGATGCGCGCGGGCGCGGCGGCGCCTTCATTCTTGCAGGAAGCCAGCTGGTCGGCGATGGCTTGCGCGCCGGCGACGTTGAGCGGCGCCACGAGCAGCCATAGCACCAGCGGCATGTCCGTCCACCGTGTCCGGCGTGGCTCGGTTCTCATGCAACGTCTCCTCCCCTGCGCGCCCCCCACACACATGACCGAAGGCTTCGGACGCGCCCCGACCGCCTTATCTAGGTGGCGGGAGCGGGGCGGCACCAGCCGAATTTTCGCCACGGTGATGCTTCAGCGATGGCGGGCTCACGCGTGTGGCGCGTCGGTCACGGACGATCCGCGGCAACGGAAACGGGTGGCCAGCAAGGCCGTTTGCGCCTATGAAAGTGTGGCGCGGCTCGGGGGAGAGCGAGGGAGAAGGACGTCATGCGTTGGACCTTCATCACCATTAGCGCCGTGGCTCTGGTGGCCGCAGCGTTCGCCGTGCCCGCCCGGGCGGCGAAGAGCAAGATGGGTTGCGAGATCGGCAGCGAGATTTGGGACGCCAGCCAGGGCAAATGCGTGCCCGGCAAACATACGAAGAAGTCGACGAAAAAGAGCAAGAAGGACGGCTGAGGCCTCGACGGGCAACAGCACCGCAGACAGCTACAGCCAGCGCGTGCGGCCGGCCTCGATCACAAGGACCTTGTCTTGCGGCACGTCGAGCCGGAATATCTCGACGGGCTCAAGCGCCAGGCTCAGGCCGCGCAGCACGCGCATGACGCCCCCGTGTGCAATAACGACCGCATCGCGATCGACCTCGCGCAGCCAATGGGCCACGCGCTCGGACAAATCACGGTAGCTCTCGCCTCCGGTCGGCCGCCAACCCCATCGGTCGGCCTCGCGCGCAGCGTAGCCCGCGGGATCGGTGGCGGCGAGCTCGTGCCAGAGCTCGCCCTCCCAGTATCCAAAATGGATCTCGCGCAGACGGTCATCGGTCCGATAGCCGTGCGCCGGCAGGCCGAGCTGGCGGCGCATGAGTTCCATTGTCTCACGTGCGCGCAGCAGCGGGCTTGCCACGTAGTCGATGGCGTCTGCCTCACCGGCGAGCACGTTGGCGAGCGTACGCCCGTTGCGGATGGCCTGGCTGCGGCCGGTGGCGTTGAGGGGGATATCTGTCTGACCCTGATAGCGCTGCGCCCGATTCCAATCGGTTTCCCCGTGGCGAACGAAGTAGAGCTTCAGGCCCGGCTTTAGCATTTAGACCTTCAGCACCAGCTTGCCGAAATTGCCGCCGGTGTAGAGCAGGTTCAGCACCTCGGGGAAGGCATCGATGCCGCCCTCGCGCACATCCTCGCGAATGTTGAGCCTGCCCTCCTTGTGCCATTGACCCAGCTGAGCGATGGCTTCCGGCACACGGTCGGCCCAATCGAAGACGATGAGACCTTGCATCTTGAGGCGCTGCGTGAGCACGGCGCGAATGTTCTTGGGGCCTGGCGGCACCTCGGTGGCATTGTAGCCGGAGATGAGGCCGCAGAGCGCGATGCGTCCGAACACGTTCATCTGTGACAGCACGGTATCCAGGATTTCGCCGCCGACGTTCTCGAAATTGACATCGATGCCGTTGGGGCATGCCGCCTTGAGCTCGCGGGCAAGATTGCCGGCCTTGTAGTCGACGCAAGCATCAAAGCCCAACTCTTGCGTCACATAGCGGCACTTCTCGGCGCCCCCAGCGATGCCGACGGCACGACAACCCTTGATCTTGGCGATCTGGCCTACCACCGAGCCGACCGCGCCGGAGGCCGCCGACACGACCACCGTCTCGCCCGCCTTCGGCTGCCCGACGTCGAGGAGGCCGAAATAAGCGGTCCAACCCGGCATGCCGAGCCCGCCGATCCACCGCTCGAGCGGAGCTTGCCGCAGATCGACTTTGCTGACCCGTTCCCCGGTGGAGATGGCGTATGTCTGGACACCGAACAGGCCCTGAACGGCATCGCCGACGGCGAAGGCTGGATGGTTGGATTTTTCGACCATGCCGGCGGCGCCGGCGCGCATAACCTCGCCGAGCTTCACCGGCGCGACATAGGATCTGGCATCGTTCATCCAGCCCCGCATCGCCGGATCGAGCGAAATGCACGCAACCCTGACGCGAAACTCGCCCGGACCGGGCTCGGGCACGGGGCCGTCCTCGATCGTGAAGTCGGCCCGCGTTACCATGCCTCGCGGCCGACGCGCGAGCCGAACCATGCGGTTGCTCATCTTTCCCCCTGTTCTCGCGGTGCCGATCCCGCATGGGCCCCAAGGGTGTCGCGTGAGGGTTGACCCACGCGCGCGATACCTACATGCCGCCACCCGATTGGCGGCTCTGCTGTTCGAAGACCTGTTTGGCATCAAGGCCAGCCGTGGCGGGTCGGGCAATTGCAACCAAAACCGACAGGAAAATGAGAAGGCGCATCGCCGTCTTCATGGCTCTCTCCCTGACGTTCCATGCCGCGCCGGCCGGGCCTTCGCCCGCCCAATCGATAGCTTGATTATGAACCAGCCGCCACCGGTCATCGGCGATCGAGGGTTGGGCTCTTGACACTGGCGCCAGGCCCGGTCGCCAGTTCGCCGCACACCTCTCGCCCCGGGCCGCCCTGAGCTGCCCTGGGCCGCCCTGGGGGCGCCTCACCTTGCGTGTCCCGCCCACTCCGGGCGCGCCTTGAGCGCGGCGGCATATTTCAGCGCGATCTTGCGCAGCCGCTCCGGCTCGAACTCCTGTTGGGCCAACGCCATGCCGCGATCGAACACCTCCGAATAGCGCTTGATGCGTCCGCCCTCGAGATCAAAGCGACCGATGCCCTCCAAGCTCACGCGTGCACCGCGGGCCTCGGGTCGCTTGGATTGGAAGCTGAAGCGATAACTGGCGTAGCCGATCGGACCGCTGAGCGCGGGGGCGAAGAACTCCCAGCGGAAGTCGCGCCCGCCGTCGGCGAAATGCGCGAGCATCTTCTTGATGGCTTCGGGGCCGGTGCTGGGCCCAAAAAAGTAATCATCGTACGTGCCGTCCGGCGTGAAGAGCTCCACCAGTGCCTCGCCATCACCTGCCACGACCGCCGCCGCGAAGCGCTTCAGCAAAAGATCAAAGTCCATCCTCTCCTCCCTCGGCATGGGGACGCCGATCCCAGGGCGTGTCCTCTGAGGGATGGCTGCTGCGATCGTGCCACGTCCAGCGAAGTGGTGCCAGCGAAGTGGGGATAGTGGCCCAGCCTGCAGGCGGCTTGCCAGTCGACCGGTGCATGCACGCCAGATTTGGGCGGCCAGATTTGGGCGGGTAAGCGTGGCCCCTCGCCCAGGGCCTTGCGGCGGCAATGCTCCCTGACGGGCGTGTGGTTGCCCGCAGCCTCCCCGATCAGCGGGACGGCATGTCTAACCCCGCGACGGTGCGAACCGCGCCTTGGCGCAAGGGGCTCGACAGGGATGGGTCGTTGTGCGTAGCGGCTCTCGTGGCCCAGGGCTCGATTGCCGCCCACCTCACGTTCGGGCGCGAACGCCTCACAGGTCTAGACGCTCCCGCCGCCATCGGCACGCGCCAACGCTCGGGCGCGACGCCAAACTCTGGCGCCCGCATTTGGCTCGTTTGACCTCAATTGCACAGGTGGGCCGTGATCACGCACTCGGTGCCCATCATGCCACCGGGTCTGCAATTGCTGCGCAGATTGCTCACCCGATAGCCGGGCGCAGAGCCCACCTTGGCGCCGGAGGCCATGAACTGGGCCCACGACCCCCACGACGTAGCCTGCAGCACGGCTTCCCAGGCCTGGAACATCGCCGAATCGCGCGAGGCACCCGTTCCCCGACCGCCCTTGCTGATGCACGCCGCTTCACCGACGGTCCCCGCCACGGTCAGGGCGCCGGCGAAGATCAAGGCTGGTAGGATTAGATACTTGCAGTTGCGCATAGCTTTCCGCTCCCTCCAAAAACTAAAAGACAGCGAGCCAGGGACATTGCCCGAGATCGCTGTCGTTGCACACTGGTCGATCCCGCACTTTGGCGGGGAAAACCGTGGATTGTTGGGGTTCCGTGGCTCGCGGGTGACGGAACCCGAAGCCGGGCCTCGCGTGGCGCCGCTTCAGCTCGCCGGTTGTAGGTTTACGGCCTTGGGCCCCTTACCGCGCTTGTCCGGTTCGGTCTCGAAGGAAACGCGCATTCCCTCGTCGAGAGTGCCGATGTTTGAGCGCTCGACGGCAGTGATATGAACGAAGACGTCCTTACCTCCCTGGTCCGGCGTGATGAAGCCGAACCCTTTCGTCTGATTGAAGAACTTTACAGTTCCGGTTTGCCGCATGCGAGGTCTCCATGTCCCCGGTAAATAATGACGGATCGCGACAGCTCGCAAGCCGGCGCGGGTGGCGTTAGGCAGTCTCGTCCGATGTCGGGGAAGGTGAGGCGCAAGAGAACACTGACGCGTCTGCGCTAATCATCTCAGGCCAGTCTCAGCAGTCTCCGCCGGGTCCGATAGGCCGCCCGAACTGCCGCGGAGTATCGATGATTGCCGGGACCTGCGCAAGGCAAATTAGCGCCTGCATTTTGGTGGTTTCACGCGCCTGCGCCGCTGGGTTGGTGCCGCCGCGCTAGAGGCATCGATGCGATCGAGCCGATAGCTGGCGCCGCCTTCAGCCGCCGCAAATCGTTGCGTGAGCTCAGGGAGAACCGCAGCAAGCTCCTCCTCCAGCTGGTAGGACGGATTGATGACGACGAGCCCGCAACCGTTGAGGCGGTCGCGCTCGATCGGACGTCGCAGCAGCAGCTCGATGCGCAGGGGTTTGGCTGTTGTCGCCAGCGCGCCAACAGCGGCGTGAAAGCGAGCGACCGGGCTTGGATCCTTGATCGGGTACCAGGCGATGTAAACGCCCGTGGCGAAACGCTCAAGGGCTTGGGCGAGACCTCCCACCATGCGGTCGAGCTCGTCCGCTTCCTCGAACGGCGGGTCGATGAGCACGATCCCGCGCCGTTCCTTGGGGGGCAGCAGGGCCTTGAGGGCGACCCAGGCGTCGAGCCCCATCACCTTGACCCTGCGGTCGGCCCCGATGGCGTGCTCAAGGCGCAATCGCTCTTCGGGGTGGAGCTCGTTGGCGATCAGCGCGTCGTGCGCGCGCAACAAGGCCAGAGCGATGGCTGGGCTGCCTGGGTAGACAGCGAGCGAACCGCTCGCATTTTCTGCGCGCACGGCTGCAAGATAGGGCTCAAGGTGGCGCAGGGCGTGGTGCGGCAGGGGTTTAGCGTCCGGCCCAAGGAGGCGGGCGATGCCACCCTGCCATTCGCCGGTCTTGGCGGACTGCAGTGAGGTTAATGCGTAGCGCCCGGCGCCGGCGTGCGTGTCGATCACGCGCAAGGGCGCCTCCTTGCGCTTTAAGTAGCGAAGCGCAAGCGCAAGGACGACGTGCTTTAGCACATCGGCGAAGTTTCCTGCGTGATAGGAGTGCCGGTAATTCATCGGGCAAGATGCGCGGCAAAGCGTCGGGGCTGTCAATGCCCTCGCGTGGGAAATTCGATTGCCGACATCGCCAATCCCACGAAGCGCCAAATGATCTTGCCCGCCGCCTCGGCCCGCTCGTTTGCAAACCGCTAAGGGGACGCGGCCACTCTCGCCCAACGCTAGCCCCGCCGCAACGCTCCAAGCAAAAGGGCCCGCAGGAGCCGATCGCGCACCGTGACGGGCGTTGCCAGCGCCACTCGCTCAAGCGCGCTCTGTTCCGGCGGCGAGACCGCTGCCGGCGCCAACCCCGCCCAGAAAGTTCGCGCCAGATCGCCGTAGCCAGCCGACTTCAGAAACGTGAGCGGTGCGGCGAGCGCTTGCTCGACTTCGCTCATTTCGGAGCCCAACGGAAACTCGGGCAAGAGCCCCGCGCGTCGCGCTGGAGCGAGCGCGGCGTTGATTGCCTCGGCGCGATTGGCGCCGAAACGGGGCAGGCGGAAGGAGGCCTCGACCTTGCCGGCGCCACGGGCGGCGGCAAGCAGCTCCGGCTGGAAGCTGGCGTCGGCGATCGCGAGCATGGCGACGACAACATTGCGGTCCGACTTGCCGCGCAGATCGGCAATTCCGTATTCGGAGACGACGATATCGCGGAGTTGGCGGGGCACGGTCGCATTGGCATAGCGCCAAGCGATGTTGGAGACGGTGCGGTGGTTGGACCGGCGGGTTGCACGCACACCGATGATGGAGCGGGCGCCCTCCAGCGAATGGGCCATGGCGACAAGGTCGTGTTGGCCGCCGGCGCCACTGACGACGCGGCCGTCCTCCAGCTGGTCCGACGAGACGGCGCCCAGCAGAGTAACCACCATGGCAGTGTTGACGAAGCGTGCGTGCGTGCGCTGTGCGCGCTTGCTGGGGGCATCGCCGTCGAGGGTGTTGGTAAACGAGATGGCTGTCATCTCGATCTGCTCCAGCGCTTCGCGCGGCATCTCCTTGAGCTCGCGATAGAAGGCCTGGTTGCCGAGGAAGAAGCCAGCATGCACGACGACCGCGCGGCCAGCGGCCGTGGCAGCACGCCGCAGGATGCCGGATCGCATCAGGGCCAAAAAGCCATCGACCAGCATCTCCGTGCAGCCGTAGAGACCGACCGAGAAGGGTGTCAGTTCGGCATCGGCCGGCAGGGGTCGACCAAGTTTGGCGATGAGGTCCCGGAACTCGCTGTTGCGGGTGTGGCGGAGGATAAGGGCGTGAGCGAGCGCGTCCGAGAACGAGCCGATGCCGATCTGCAGGGTTCCTGCATCCTTAATGAGGGTCGCCGCATAGAGCGCCATCGCGTAGTCGGCGAGCGACACCGGCTCTTTCGGTGGCGCAAACAGTTGGTAATGCGGCCGCTCGGTCTCGAGGACTACGTCGCACGCATTGACGTCAATTTCGGCAGCGCCCGGCATGTAGGGGAGGTTGGCGTTGATCTCGACGGCGACCACCGGGGAGCGGCCGGCGGCGCGGCGCTCTTCGATATAGGGCAGCATGTCGAGCGTGACGTCGGTGTTGGAACTGAGGCTGATGCGGCGCTGGCCTTGCGGATGGGGCGCCACCAGCTGGCCGAAGGCGTTGGTGCCGATGCGTGCCAGGTGGCTCGCCACGTGCGAATAGTTGAGGCCCGTATAGCTGCGCTGCACGCCGGGATTGGCGAGCCAGGCGCCGGCCTGGAGGAAGAACTCGGTGACCTCGATGTTGGGCGGCAAGTCTCGCCGACGCAGCGCCGTCGCGTAGGCGAGATCGGGATAGCTGCCGAAGAGACGGTCGAGCAGGGGCGCAACGAAGCGCTGCTCGAGGGGGGTGCGATAAGCTGGGCGCACCAAGCTGAGGCCGGTGAAGATGCGCAGGCGCAGCCGGCGGTCGGCCTCAACCAGCCGGTAGAGCGCGTTGACGAGAGCGACGGGCTTGCCCACGCCGATCGGGATGGCGAGGACGATGTCGCGCCCGACGCGGTCGACGATCGCCTCGGCACAGCGGACGGGATCGCTGGAGCGAATGGGCAAGTCCGTGTCCCCGGTTCTGTGCCGCCGGCCAATTGGGCGGCAAAGGCGCCGTCAGCCCCCGTCATAGCCGGGCTCTTTGCCCATATCCAGCCGTCGAGCCCGCCCGGAAGCCCACCTCACGTGGCCCTGGCGCAGGAAAATGCGCTAACCTGGCCGAGCCCCATGCCGCCACGGCCCAAGATGACGCTGCAAATTGAGATCGAGCCCGTTTCCCACGACGAGCGGGAGGTGCTGTGGCGCTATCTGCAGTTCTACATCTACGATATGTCGCAGTTCACCGGCGCGCGGCCGAACAAGGGCGTGTTTGCTTACAGCGCCTTCGATGCCTATTGGCAAGGCGACGCGCGGCGCACGGCATGGTGGGTCAAGCTCGGCGGCGAGATCGCCGGCTTTGCCCTGGTGCGGCTCGATGACCGTGACGGATGCCGCGAGGTTGCCGAATTTTTCATGCTCAAGCGCTGGCGCCGGCGTGGCGCGGGTCTGGCCTTCGCACGCGCCCTGTTGGCACGATGGCCTGGCCCCTGGAAGCTGCATGAACTCGCCAACAACGGCGGTGCTATCGCCTTCTGGCGCCGCGTGCTGGAGGGCTTTGTGCGCTATAGCGAAGTGCGTCGCGACCATCCCGACGGGATCGGCCGCATCGAGCAGCGTTTCGACGTATCCTAGGCAAAATCGATCGGCTATATCGACGCCCCAGCAATTCCAGGGAGAACGAGATGACCACTGCAACCAAGCAGGGCCTTTCGCGGCGCGCTGTTATCACGCAAGGCGCCGCGCTCACCGCCGCTGCGAGCGTGCCGACCGGCTGGGCTATCGCCCAGGCCAAGCCGTTGAAGGTGGGACTGATGCTCCCCTATTCGGGTACGTTCGCCAAGCTCGGCGAGAACATCACCTTCGCCATTGAGGTGTTGATTGCGGAAAAAGGCGGCAAGCTTGGTGGGCGCGAGCTGCAGATCATCAAGCTCGACGATGAATCCAAGCCGGAAATCGCGCCGCAAAACGCTGATCGGCTGGTCAAGCGTGACGGGGTCGATGTCCTCATCGGCACGGTTCATTCGGGCGTGCAAATGGGAATCCATAAGGTGGTCTCCGAGAGCGGCACGCTCACCATCGTACCCAATGCCGGAAACGTTGCCGTCACCCGCGAGCTGTGCGTCAAGAACGTATTCCGGAGCTCCTTCACCAATTGGCAGCCGGCTTACGGCATGGGCATCGCTGCCGCCCAAAAGGGCTACAAGAAGGCCGTCTGGGTGACGTGGGATTATGCGGCGGGAGCTGAAAGCGGAGCGGGCTTCTCCGAGGCCTTCGAGAAGGGCGGCGGCCAAATGCTACCCAACCTGACCTTGCCCTTCCCGCAGACCAACTTCCAACCGCTGTTGGCGCAGATCCCTGGGCTCGGCGTCGACGTGGTGGGCGCGTTCTTTGCCGGCGGTGGCGCGGTGCAGTTCGTCAAGGAGTACGCAGCAGCCGGTCTCAAGGTAGCGCTGTGTGGCTCGGGCTTTCTGACCGAGGGCACGCTCGAAGCGCAGGGTACGGCGGCGCAAGGCATCGAGACGGCACTGCACTATGGCGACGGTCTCGACAATGTAAGAAACATCGGCTTCCGCCAGGCCTTCAAGGACAAGGCCGGGCGCGAGGCCGATGTCTACGCCGTGCAGGGTTACGATGCGGGCCAGCTGCTCGCCGTGGGCCTGGAAGCCGTCAACGGCGACGTCGAGGACGAAGCCAATCTTTATAAGGCGCTGCGGGCGGCCAAGATCGATTCCCCGCGCGGACCCATCTCCATGTCGCCAGCGCAAAACGTGACGCAAAATATCTACCTACGCCGGGCCGAAGGCGGGCAGAACAAGGTCATCGGCATCGCGGCCGAGAACCTCGCCGATCCGGGCACCGGCTGCAAGCTGGCGTGACGTAGCGGGGAGGGTGATGCGAGGACTGGCGTGAGCAGCGGTCGGCAAAGCTCACCCACGCGAATGCTGCAACTCTCCATCCTCGCAGGATCTGCAACCCCCGCATGTCTAGCTGGGGCCGCGCGCACGTTCTTGCTCGCGCTCATCGCATGCCGCTCGTGTGCGCGGGCTGCCTCTGCGCACGCTGCCGCGGGGGGCGGAGATTGATCCTTGCAACGTACTAGATTGCCATTGCCGAAGCCGGCAAACTCTCTATATGCGCGTGGGTCCTTGCTCATTAGTCGCGCAAGGACGCGCGAATGACGGGCGGCACCGCGCTTGCTACGATAGGCGTTCGCCAAAAGCTCGAGAGCGGCCATGCAAGATCTCAAGCACCTGATCCGCACCATTCCCGACTATCCCAAAAAGGGCATTCTGTTCCGCGACGTCACGACGCTCTTTGCCAATGCGGCGGGGTTCAAGGCGGCAGTTGTGCAGATGGCGGCACCTTACACGAACGCCGGCGTGGAAGCCGTGGCTGGCATCGAGGCACGGGGTTTCATCCTGGGCGGGGCCATCGCCGACCGGTTGGGGTGCGGGTTCGTGCCGATTAGGAAGAAGGGCAAATTGCCCTGGAGGACCATCGGCCAGGAATACACGCTGGAGTACGGCGTCGACATCATCGAAATGCACGAGGATGCCGTCCGGAGCGGCGAGCGGGTGCTGATCGTCGATGACCTGATCGCCACGGGCGGCACGGCGGAAGCAGCCGTCAAGCTGGTGCGACGATCGGGGGGCGAGGTGGTCGGCGCAACGTTCATCGTCGATCTACCGGACCTTGGCGGCCGCAACAGGCTCGACGGCTTGGGCGTTGCTAGCCAAGTGCTGATGGCCTTCGAGGGGCATTGATGGTCGTGGCGCTCGACGGCGACAGACTTGGTAAGGCGATCCGCGCCATTGCGGCGTGGCAAACCGGTCCAGGAAAGTCGGTGGCGTGCCCTGTGTGCGGACGGGCCGGCCTTGCCATCCTCGACCGCTCAGCGCGCCCTCACGCGGAATGGTATGCACTATCCTGTGCCGCTTGCGGCCTGGACGAGACGCTCCACATTCCACTCGGCCCCCCAATCGAACCCATGGATTAGCGACTTGAACATCGACGGCAAAGCCTATCGCACAATCTGGCTGGCCCTGGACGGCTGGTCGGTGGAGATCATTGACCAAACGAGGTTGCCGCACACCTTGGCCATCGCCAACCTTGCGACGATGGAGGATGCGGCCCGGGCGATCAAAACCATGCAGGTTCGCGGTGCCCCGCTGATTGGCGCCACCGCGGCCTATGGCGTGTGTCTCGCTCTGCGCCGGGATGCCTCCGATGCGGCGCTCGATCAGGCCATCGATCATCTCGCCCGGCAGCGCCCGACGGCCGTGAACCTGCGCTGGGCGTTGGAGGAGATGCGCGCCGTGGTCCGCAACCTGCCGCGCGAGAAACGCGTTGCCGCCGCCTACGCGCGCGCTCAGGCCCTTTGCGACGCCGACGTGGAGACCAATCGCGAAATCGGCGTGCATGGCGCCGAGCTGATCCGCACCATCGTGACACGCAAGGCGCCGGGCGAGCGCGTCAATGTACTCACGCACTGCAACGCCGGTTGGCTCGCTTGCGTCGACCGCGGCACGGCGCTCTCGCCCATCTATGAGGCGCACGACGGCGGCACGGCGCTACACGTATGGGTGGACGAGACGCGACCGCGCAATCAGGGTGCCTCGCTCACCGCCTTCGAACTCGGCGCCCACGGCGTGCCACATACCATTGTCGTCGACAATGCGGGCGGCCACCTGATGCAGCAGGGATTGGTTGACCTGGTGTTGGTGGGCGCCGACCGCGTGACCGCCAACGGTGACGCCGCCAACAAGATCGGAACCTATCTGAAGGCGCTGGCGGCCAAGGACAACGGCGTACCCTTCTATGTGGCGCTGCCGCACTCGACCATCGATTGGTCGCTGAGCTCGGGGCGGGAGATCCCCATCGAGGAGCGCAATGCCGAGGAGGTGCTGATCATGAGTGGCCGCACACGGGATGGGCAGGTGGTCGCTGTGGAGATCTCGGCCCCCGGCAGCCCGGCCCGCAATGACGCCTTCGACGTCACCCCAGCGCGGCTTATCACGAGGTTGATCACGGAGCGGGGCCTGTGTGAGGCATCGCGCGACGGCCTGCGATCCCTCTATCCGGAGCGAGATTGAGGTGCGATGAGCGCACATGCGCCGGCCGCCCCCGCATGATTGCCCCGCGGCTTTGGATCGCGGGCGAGCGGTTGCAGATCTTCAGTAGCGTTGCGGCCCCGCGGCTTGACCCAACGTGGCCTGGCTTGGCCGGATATGGCCCGCCCCCTGGCCTCGACCCTGGCCCGACCCTGGCCCGACCCTGGCCCGAGCCTGGCCCGACCCTGGCCCGACCCGGCACAGTTAGCCGCTGGTCCGCGCAAGCGCAATCGAGCGCCTTCCCGCCTCGGCAGGCGCAGCCACCACATAAGCGAGAGCCACCTCTTGTGCCGTAGCTGCGGCCCCGGCCTGATCCTCTCCACCAGAAGTAATGCCTCCGATTGCACGTGAAAGTACGCCGTATGCTGATAGCGGGCGCCCAGCCGTGAGTTTTTTTGCTCATCTTTGTGGCATCTACAATCCAGGAAGGGGCGCCGTGGTGGCAGGGGCGATGGGCGCCAGCCACGCTGCGAGGCGTCTCTTCTCCTCTGCGTGGTTTTTCTCGCCCGGGCAAAACGAAGGGGCCCTGGTGTAGCCACGCCGGAGCCCTTCTTCTTCCGACCGGAGTGCCGGCGATGTTCGGTCGCTGGAGCCCCACTGCCCGATGGTTGATAGACCATTACCGCTTTGAACTAGGCAACCAGAAAGTCTTCCTTCTTCGCCTTGCCGCCCCTGGTGGCTGCCACGAGCCAACGCGGCATCCGGCCTCGGCCGGTCCAGGTATTTCCCGCGTTATCGCGATACTTAACGGCGACCTTCCCTCGCTTGCCCGCGCTGCGGCCAAAGAGGTCACGAATATCGAAACCATGCTGTTTGGCGAGACCGAGGATTTTCTCGCGCACCGCCGCCCGCTCGGTAGTCTTCTTCTCGGCCTTGATCCGCTCGATGCGCGCCTGCATTGCCGTGAGTTCAGCTGCAGACATATTCTCGAGGTTTTTCGTGCGTGCCATGAGTGCTGCCTTCATGAAGTGTTGAACCCGCTCGCGAATATTAAATGCATCGGTTTAAAAAGCATTGCAATGTCCTTCAATACTGAGATGTTCGGGTCATGTTCTACGTTTTTCGCAAAAGATCATCATTATGCTTGAGCTCGTTGGAAAGGCGCCATCTTGCTGGATCGCTCCGCTTTTTGTGGGTTGTTGGCCACCGCAGAATTGCACAAAAGGCACCGGCAAGCCGTCGCAATTATGTCCAAACGAGAAATTCGCGTATCGGATCCGCTGCCACGCACCCCCATGGATCCCCCCTTGCGACCGCTCAAGGCGCCCACTGCAGGACGAAGCTTGAAGCACGAAAAGTGTGGCCGTCCTTTGCGTCGAGGCGGCGTGACTATTGAGTGTGACCGGTCATGGTCTGAATAATATATTGCTTTGCGCCGAACCTTGCGAAAGCGGTACGCGCGTCGATTTAGTGGTCGATTTAGTGCGCGGGATTTAGTGCTCGATCAAAGCACGGGCGCCATGAGTAGCAGTTCGCGCTGACTGCGATAGTATTCGATCGAGTAGCGCGAGGCGTCAAGATCTGCCCGCTCGCGCATTTCCAGCATGGTATGACCTATCAGATGACGGTGCTGTTCCCAGTGGAGGAGTTTCCGGCGCGCGAATTTTCCACCGGGGATGATCCACGTCGGATGCGGCAAGGCGTCGGTATGATCTTCGGGCCTGATAGCCACGCAGGCGCGATATTGCCCATCCACGACGACGCCGTAGAAACGACGTCCCCTGAGCGTTGTCAGCTTGCCTTCCAGCATGGCAAAGGCGACGGGTGCCTGCTCGGCGATCGGCCATGTCCGATCGCCGGCGACGAACATGACGGGGATTTCGCTGATGACGACGATGCTTTCGCAGACCAAGGACCGGCCTCCCTGCTACTGAGCCAGGCTTGCGCCGCGAGCCTCGCCAAGCGTCACGTTCTGCCTTTGCAATCGCCCATACCGATGCCCATCCATTGCCGTCGAGAGCTGCGGGCTCGGGCTGGCCGGCGTGCGCTCCTGCATCACCGGTCAGACTTGTTGATGTGCCTAGGCAACCAGCACCTGTCGAATCATACTATAAGTTGACCCACAGAGCCCTGCAGGGCTCTGACAATAAGGTCCGGTACTTCTCCTCGAGGACCGGACTATGCAGTGTGCCCGTCTGACGGCCCCGTCTTCCCCCGAAGACGGGGCCGCTTTCGGTCCGCGCCGAACGGAGCGGTGTGTCTTGGCGACGGCTCACGCAAGCGCGCTTTGCGCCCGATCACAAACAAGGAAGCATCGCGGTGCGGGCCCACCCGGCGCGTGGTGCCACCTCCATGCCGCGCCCGAGCGACGGCCGGCAAGCGACGGCTTCACGCAGGGTCTTGCGCACCCAGGCTCGTTGCCGGCCTCGCCGTTTTGCTGCAGGTGCGCCCGCCATCCGAAAGCGTTTCATCGCTCCCTTTGTTCGCCTCTTGAGCGGTTTGGCACCGCGTCCAGGTATCGATGCGCAAGGAGAGCCCCAAAGCAAATGCAAGGCGCCCGAAGCCCAAGTTTGCTTCCGGCTGGATCTTGCAAGCGAGTGTGGCGCGGGAGCGACACCGGCGCAGCTAAGACGCCAGCGCAGGCATGCCCCCACAAATTCGTCAGTCCACAGAGCCACGCGACGCCCGTGCGCAGTTGCTGACCGGCCGCGAACCGAAATGGATCTGGGCAGCGGTGCACGTTGCGCAGCAACATGGTCGCTTTGGTCACGCAGGAGCACGCGCCCAGCACATCAGGGGCTTTGCTCACGTTGGCGTGATCGGTCATGGATATTGCGCGCTTGCTCGTTATAGTGCGCCGACATTCAGTCTATGCTGGCGAGCGATAGAGCTTCCCAGACACAATCGGCACCCCATCATTACCGGTAGGAGGCAGCGAATGGCTCGGCTGGTCATCAACGGGCAATCCCACACGATCGACGTGGACTCGGACACTCCGCTGCTGTGGGTCATTCGAGAACAAATTGGGCTGACCGGCACCAAGTATGGTTGCGGCATCGCCCAGTGCGGCGCCTGCACAGTTCATGTTGAAGGTGAGGCGGTGCGCTCCTGCTCGCTTCCCGTCGGCGCCGCGGAGGGCAAGAACATCACGACGATCGAGGGGCTTGCCGAAGGCAGCGCCTTGCACAAGGTGCAAAAGGCCTGGATCGAGCACGACGTGCCACAGTGTGGCTATTGCCAGGCAGGAATGATCATGGCGGTGGCGGCGTTGCTCAAGGACAAACCCAAGCCGACGGACGCAGACATCAATAGCACGATCACCAATATCTGTCGCTGTGGCACCTTCCAGCAGGTGCGCGCTGCGATCCACGCCGCGGCCAACGCGTGAATGGAGAGCCGCCATGTCACACAGTGCACAAATCAATCGCCGCTCGTTTGTGATTGGAACTGCCGCTGCCGGCGGTCTCGCGCTCGGGCTCGACATTCCGTTAGGCCGCACGGGAGCTCAAGCGCAGGCGGCCGCGCCCGAAATCAACGCCTGGGTGGTCATCAAGCCAGACGACAGCATCGTTGTCAGAGTTGTGCGGTCTGAGATGGGCCAGGGCACAGTGACCGGGCTGGCCCAGCTGGTCGCCGAAGAGCTGGAGGCCGATTGGTCGAAGGTCACGACCGAGTACCCGACGCCCGGTGAAAGCGTGCGGCGCAAGCGTGTGTGGGGCGATTTCTCGACCGGTGGCAGCCGCGGCATTCGCTCCTCACATGAGTACGTGCGCAAGGGCGGAGCTGCCGCGCGCATGATGCTCATCCAAGCGGCCGCCAACGAATGGAAGGTGCCGGTGTCGGAATGCACCGCCGCCAA
The DNA here is from genome assembly GCA_036558085.1 of Hyphomicrobiaceae bacterium. Classification (GTDB taxonomy): domain Bacteria; phylum Pseudomonadota; class Alphaproteobacteria; order Rhizobiales; family Hyphomicrobiaceae; genus AWTP1-13. Next base: position 23,844 of record DATBGH010000020.1, on the reverse strand, counting down.
TAGCACCATCACGCATACGCCCTCGGGACGGAAGACGACCTACGGCAAAGTGGCTGAGGCTGCAGCTAAGCTTGCCCCGCCCAGCGACGTGCCTCTTAAGGATCCCAAAGAGTGGAAGATCGCCGGCAAGCCATTGAAGCGGCTTGATACCGCCGACAAGGTCACGGGCAAGCAGGTCTACGGCGCCGATCTCAAACTTCCCGGCATGCTCAATGCGGCGATCCGTGACTGCCCTGTGCAGGGCGGAAAGATCAAGAATTTCGATGCCGCCAAGGCGTCTGGCATGAAGGGCGTCAAGAAGGTGGTCAAGGTCGGCGATTCCGCTGTGGCCGTAGTTGCGCAGACCTGGTGGCAAGCCAAGACGGCTGTAGATGCCGTTGCGATTGAGTGGGACGTCGGCGACAAGGACAAGGTTTCTAGCGAGACGATCGCCGCCTGGCTCAAGGAAGGCCTGGATGCCCCCGAGGCCTTTGTCGGAAATGCGAACGGCGATGCAAAAGCCGCGCTCGCCGGCGCCGCCAAGAAGGTAGAGGCGGTCTATGCCTACCCTTATCAAAACCACGCGACCATGGAGCCCATGAACGCGACGGCACTCTACACTCCCGACAAGTGTGAGGTGTGGGTGCCCACCCAGAACGGGGAAGCGGCGTTCGCTGCTACCGTGGCCGCATCCGGCCTATCCGCTGACAAGTGTGACGTTTACAAAATCAACCTTGGCGGCGGGTTTGGCAGGCGTGGGGCCTTCCACGACTATGTCACCCAGGCAGTGCTGATAGCCAAGGAGATGCCTGGCACGCCGATCAAGCTCCTCTGGACGCGTGAGGAGGACATGACGCATGGCCGATACCATCCGGTGATGCAGGCCAAGCTCGTAGGCGGCTTTGATAAGGACAACAATCTGACCGCCCTGCACATCCGCCTCTCCGGTCAATCCATCCTCGCGTCGGTCTTCCCGCAAAACCTGCAACAGGGCATGGATCCGCTCACCTTCCAGGGGCTGATGCGTCAGGGGCAGGAGCACGCCTTCAGCTATACGATCGATAACCTGTTGATCGATCACTCAATGCGCAACCCGCATATCCTGCCGGGGTTCTGGCGTGGCGTTAACATCAACCAGAACTGCATCTTCATCGAGTGCTTCATGGATGAACTCGCACAGGCCGCCGGTCAAGACGAGCTGGAGTTCCGCCGCAAGCTCTTGGGCAAGCATCCGCGCAACCTGGCGGCACTCAACGCTGTGGCCGAACGCATCGGCTGGAGCACACCCGCACCATCGGGTGTTTATCGCGGTCTTGCCCACCTCAAAGCCTTCAACGCCTACGTGGCGGCGGCAGCGGAAATCTCCGTCGAACGGGGTGGCAACAAAATCAAGATCCATCGGCTGGTCGCGGCGACCGATCCAACCTTTGCCGTCAACCCGGCCCAAATCGATCGCCAGGTGGCCGGGTCGTTCGTCTACGGCCTCTCCGCCCTGTTCTATCAAGAATGCACGGTCAAGAATGGAGCCATCGAGCAGACGAACTTCGACACGTATGACTCGATGCGCATCGCGGAAATGCCGCAGGTTGAGTCCATCATCATGCCCTCCGGTGGCAGTGAGCCGTGGGGCGGCGTCGGCGAGCCGACCATTTGTGTCGCAGCGCCGGCGGTGCTCAACGCCTACTTCAAGGCGACGGGCAAGCGCATCCGATCGTTCCCATTAAAGAACCACAAGATCGCCATGACGGCATGATGGCGTGAAGGACGGTTCTTCTGAACCGCCCTTCGCCATTCTTCATTTCCGGGTGATGCAATGCGTGCCTCGCGCGCTTGGCTTTGCATGATCGCGATGCTGACGGTGCCCTTCTCGGCGCTTGCGGCAGCACCCGAGCCGCCACCTGGCGCTTCCTCTTGCTCGGGCTGTCACGCGACCCGCCGCGCCGACACCGCCGTGCCGCCGCTCGTCGGCAGGCCGGCCTCAGACATCATCGCACAGATGCAGGCCTTCAAGTCCGGACAGAAGCCCGCAACTGTCATGGGTCGCATTGCCAAGGGTTTCACCGATGCCGAAATCCAGGACATCGCCAATTGGTACGCACAACAGAAGTGAACATCCCTGCGCCATGAGGGCAAACGGTTCGACCCGGCGCGAATTCCTCGCGTCCGCGTCCGCGACGGCGCTTTCCGCCCTGGTCGCGGCCCCAGCGCTCGCGCAAGCCACTCCACGGGTCGCGGTCGTCGGCGGTGGTTTTGCGGGGGCCACCGCAGCACGCGCACTGAAGAAGGCCGATCCGCGGATCGCCGTTACGCTCCTCACGCAAGACCGCACCTTCACTGCCTGTCCCTTCAGCAATTTGGTGATCGGCGGCTTGCGCAATCTCAATCAGCAGCAATTCGGCTACGACAACGTTGCTGCCGATGGCATCGAGGTGACTTTCGCAACTGCCACCCAGGTCGATCCTCAAAGGCGGAGCATCGGCCTCGGAAGTGGCTCTGCGCTCGCCTATGACCGGCTGGTGGTTGCGCCTGGCATTGACCTCGATTGGGGCGGCTTGCCAGGATACACGCAAGCCGCCGCCGAGAAGATGCCGCATGCTTGGAAGGCCGGTGAGCAGACCCTGCTGTTGCGCCGTCAGCTCGAAGCCATGGAGGACGGCGGCAGCGTTGTAATGTCGGCACCGGCTAATCCCTTCCGTTGCCCGCCAGGCCCTTATGAGCGGGCGAGCTTGATTGCCAATTATCTGAAGACCAGCAAGCCGCGCTCGAAGCTCATTCTACTCGACGCTAAGGATACTTTTTCCAAGCAACGGCTGTTCCAAAACGCGTGGAAAGAGCTCTACCCCGACCACCTCGAATGGGTGCCGCTGTCGCAGGGCGGCAAGGTCACCTCGGTCGATCCCTCCGAGATGACGCTTACCACCGACTTCGCCAAGCACAAGGCGGCAGTGGCCAACGTGATCCCTCCGCAAAAGGCCGCCCGCATCGCCGAGGTTGCCGGCGTTGCCGATAACACCGGCTGGTGCCCCGTCGATCCCGTAACCTTCGAGTCCAAACGCGTGCCGAACATTCACGTGCTGGGGGACGCCATCATCGCCGGGGGCATGCCCAAGTCGGCATTTGCCGCCAATGCCCAAGCAAAGGTATGTGCCGCCGCCATCGTCAAGCTGCTGGCCGGAGAGCCGCCCAGCCAACCCAAGCTTATCAACACGTGCTACAGCATCGTCGGACCCAACTACGGCATCACCGTTGCCGGCGTGTACGTTCCGATCAATGGAGTGCTGACGGATGTTCAAGGAGCAGGAGGGGTGAGCCCGGTCGATGCGCCACGCTCCGTACGCGCGCAGGAGGCGCTGTTCGCCGAAGGATGGTTCAACACCATCACCGGCGAGGTCTTCGGTTGACCGGTTACATACAAGTAGGCTGCACCCTTGGCTTCTTCGCCCTGCTTGTGCATTGGCCGGGCGCGGTGCTGGCCCAGGACACCCTTAGAGCTTTCACGATCGTCGGCGACGCTATTCCCACTTCGCTTTCAGGGGAAGATGGCGATCCCGTGCGCGGCCGCGCCATCATAACCAATCGGCAGGTGGGCCTCTGTCTCCTGTGCCATTCCGGGCCCTTCCCGGAGGAAAAGCTGCAGGGAACGCTGGCGCCGGATCTCAAGGGCGCCGGCTTGCGTTCGACAAAGGGCCAGCTGCGCCTGCGGATTGTCGATGCGAGCCGACTCAATCCCGGCACCATCATGCCGCCGTACTATCGGACCGATGGACTTGCGCATGTCGCACCCCTATTTCGCGGCAAGCCGATCTTGACGGCCGAACAGATCGAGGATGTGGTGGCGTTTCTAGAAACCCTGCGGGAGTAGTCGGATTATGGCCGGCAGCAGACTGGACCAGCCACGCCGCAACCGGCAGCGGGTGCCGACGCGCCGGGACACACTGCGGGGGGCAATCGCGGCAGGGGCGGCCCTGCCAATCCTTTGCTTGCGTCGCGCCGAGGCTACACCCGCCGATATGCGCGCGGCGATCGACAACGTGGTCGGCGCTGCCAGGCTCAATGTCGGCCGGGTCAAGATCGAGATCCCACCTCTGGTGGAAAACGGCAATACCGTCCCTTGCACAGTTTCGGTCGATAGCCCGATGACGCCCGAGGCTTACGTCAAAGCCATCCACGTCTTCAACGAGAAGAACCCGCAGCCAAACGTGATCAGTGCTAGGCTCAGCCCGCGCGCCGGCCACGCCAACATCGCCACCCGGATTCGCCTCACGGATACCCAGACGGTCGTGGCAATCGCCGAAATGTCCGATGGCTCATTCTGGTCGGACAGCGTCAGCGTTATCATTACCCTCGGCGCCTGCTTGGAGAATTTGATCTGATGGCCAGCGCCCTCATCAATGTTCCGGCGAAAGCCAAGCGTGGCGAGATCATCGCCATCAAGACGCTGATCTCACATCACATGGAAACCGGCTTCCGCCACACCGAGACGGGTGTGCCAATCCCACGAGATATCGTCACGCATTTCGTTGCGACATATAATGGCGAGGAGATATTCAGCGCGCGGCTTTATCCCGCAATCGCCGCCAATCCGTTCATCACTTTCTCGACCGTGGCCACTGAGAGTGGCACATTCGAGTTCAATTGGACCGGCGACAACGGCTTCGCGGCGACAGAGCAAGCCAAGATCGTCGTGGAATGAACCATGGCGGCGCGGCATGGGTCCAGCCTCGCGCCCGGGCACGAGCGCACGTTCGTGCGCCTCGTGGTAATGGTCGTCGTCGCACTTTTCACCACCACAATTCCAGGTCTCACCGGCGACATTCCCGTCGACAAGCGCCGATCTACCTATGAGCAGATGAGCGCTGATACTAAGGCGATGCAGGACGAAGATACGGCCAATCCCGGCATGCTGTGGGTGCTCGATGGTGAGCTAGCCTGGCGCACGCGGACTGGGCCGGCAGGGCGCTCCTGCGCCGACTGCCATGGTGAGGCGTCCAGTACCATGAAGGGCGTGGCAGCACGTTACCCGGCTTTCGACCCCAAGCGCGGCGCGCCGGTCGATATAGAAGAACGCATAAACATCTGCCGCACCGAGCATCAACGCGCGCCCGCGCTTGCCTTCGAGAGCAACGAGCTCCTCGCGCTCAGCGTCTATGTCGCACGCCAGTCGCGCGGCATGCCCATCGAGAGCAGTGACGCCAGGCTCACGCCCTTCATTTCCGCGGGACGGGACATCTTCGAGCGGCGCCAAGGTCAGCTTAATCTCGCCTGCGTGCATTGCCACAATGACAACTGGGGCCAAAAGCTCGCCGGTGTCCCAATCCCGCAAGGCCATCCGACCGGCTATCCGCTCTATCGGCTCGAATGGCAGACGCTGGGTTCGCTACAACGGCGCTTGCGCAACTGCCTCATCGGCATGCGAGCCGAGAGCTATCCCTATGGAGCGCCGGAGTACGTGGCCTTAGAAACGTTTCTGATGTGGCGGGCCCGCGGCATGCTGATGGAGAGCCCGGCGGTGAGGCCCTGATCATGTCGTGACTTGGCGAGGCGCCCAATGGTTCGCAGCAGCGTGCACGATCCAGACCGTCCGCCTGACGATGGGCCGGTCCCGAGAACGGCTTCAACTCCCGACCGGCAAAGGCTGGCCAGCCAACCGGAAGCGGCTCTTGCATGCGTAAGACGACTGGCTCAATTCCGAAACATGCTCTAGCATTTCCTCGATGTCCGATCCGGTGCTCGATTTCTGGTTCGATTTCGCGTCGACTTATTCCTATCCGGCGGCCCTGCGAATCCGTTCCCTCGCGCAGTCAGCGGGTGTGTCGATCCGCTTTCGGCCGTTTCTCCTTGGACCAATATTCAAAACGCAAGGCTGGCAGACTTCGCCGTTCAACCTCTATGAGGTGAAGGGGCGCAACATGTGGCGCGACTTGCAGCGGGTTTGCGCGGATTTGTCGATCCCATTCCGGCGACCGGAGCCGTTCCCGCAGAACAGCCTGCTCGGTGCCCGCGTAGCGCTGGTCGGCTTGGGCCACGGCTGGGGCGAGGACTTCTGCGAGGCCCTCTATCGCTCGCAATTCGCCGAGGGCCGACGCATCGATGAACCCGCAACCCTCGCCAGCGTGCTGGCAGCATTGAAGGTGGACCCAGCACCTGTGCTCGCGGCTGCGCAATCAGATGCCATCAAGTCCGAGCTGCGCAGACAGACCGAGGCAGCACAACGGCTTGGTATCTTTGGCGCGCCAAGCTTTGTCACCGCTGATGGCGAGCTGTTCTGGGGTAACGATCGGCTCGAGCGAGCGCTGCTTTGGGTAAAGCAGGGGCGATAAACACTACCTACACCGCTGCGGGTCCCAGAGGTTTGCGGCCAAGCAGGATTTACGACCGGCCGGAGCAGTTGACGCCGGCATTGGCGGGATCACTCAGCTCAAACTGCCCGGATAGTCCCTCCAAATGCTCGCCTCGAGCTTGAGATGGGTCGCGGCTGGATAGGTGTCGAGCCAATAACGAGCACACTCCGCTCCCGTGGGGTTCCACAGATCCGGTAGTCTCATCATGTAGTTTAGGAATTCGTCGAGCACCGCCATACGATTGCACCAACCGATGTGTTGCGGGTGCAGCGTCATCGTGAAGAAGCGATTGCGTCGATATTGAGCGTCGAGCTCGGCGCGCCAATTGCGCAACAGCATGTCCGAATTCTCCAACCCCGTCCCCGCCACAGGAAACATGCAGAAGAATTGATCGTCGAAATGGTAGTAGTACGGGAGCGAGAGAATCGCGCGGCGGCTGGCAAAATCCGAAACCCAGTAGTGAGGAATGTCGTCGGCCAACCCGTTACCCAGGTAAACGTAGCCGGCTTCGATCAGCAGATCCATGGTGTTGGAGCTGATGGTACCGCCTGCGAACGGATCCGTCTGCCGAGGCAACGAGAACCAACCAACCGGCTTGCATCCGGTGACCTCGGTGATGATTTGTGTAGCGCGGTCGATCCTGGCTCTTTCCTCTTCGCGCCGAAGCTGGCTTACGTCCTCATGGCGCAGACCATGGGCAGCGACCTCGTGCCCACGTTGGATCAATGCATTGATCTTGGCCGGATATATCTGCGCGGTCACGGCAGGGACCGCGAAAGTCGCCTTAAACTTGTTCTTTTCCAATGCCGCCAAAACGAGATCTAGCCCTTCATGCGCCCCAAACTCGGCGGCCGGGCTTTCAATATCGCGCGTCAGAATGCCTTCCGGTCCGCTCGCGACGCTCAAGTCAACCACGATGTGGATCGCGCAACGCCTGCCGTCAGGCCAACGGATATCGCCGTCGGCCAGGCTCTTTTCGTCCGAAATAGTGTAGCGGTCCTTCCAGGGCATGGCCAACAACCCCGCTGCTCAAGATTAGCTAAGCCGTTTGGGTGGGTGTTGCTCGAGACAGTGGCGCGCCACCTGCTCACAGGTCGCGAACCACACGCCCGGCAGCGTCTTCATGCGCGCAATCAGGCGATCGAGCATGGCCACGCGCAGGGCGCGCCCGGACACAAATGGGTGCAGGCAGATGTTAAGATATCCGCCTTGCTGATACTGCTGCACAAAGGCCGCCCACCACAGGTCAAAGACGCGGTCGGTATCCGAGAGGCGTTGCGCTGCGTTGGGGCTCGCGTACCAGGCGAAGCTGAAGTACATCGCATCGTCGATTGCATAATGGAACGGCAGCTCGAGGATGCAAGGTGCGCCATTGTCGTCCATGACGTAATAGGGCAGGTGACTTGGCGAGCCGTGGGAATTGTAAAGGTAGCCTTCGCTCCGCAACAGGGTCGGCGTGTGGTGGCTCCGCGAGCCGACCGGACGGCGGCCACTGATCTTTTCCAGCGCCGCCGCCGTCTTGCGCAGATGATCGAGCTCCAGTTCCGGCTCCTTGGGTACGCGATGCTCCCACATATGGTCGGCAAGCTCATGGCCGCTCATGACCGCGGCCTTTAGGGCCTGTGGATAGAGCTCGCAAATGCGACCCACTGTGAAGATCGTCGCCTTGATGTGGTGCTGATCGAACAGCTCGATCAACCGCCAAATGCCCACGCGTCCCCCGAACTCGCCCTTTGCCAACTGCATCGCCGGCTCGTTGTTGAGGCGCCGCAAGAGCATGGCGTCGAAGTCGGCCGTGAAGTTTACCGCGATGCGCGCGCCATTCGGCCAAACCAGCTTGTCGAGTCTCCGGTGACGGCCGGAATAGCGCTGAGCTGCGGCCTTCAACTCGTCTAGATTGGCGCCGTCGGTCATCCGCCACCTCGATTCCCGCACGTGACTTCTATACTGTAGCGCGCGGCACACCTGAAGGGGAGCCACAACGCGGTCCCTTCAGCATGATGTGATTGACGTCGATCCTCTTCTTCAATCCGCTGCGGCGCGTCAACTGCCGGCCCTGAACCGGGGTCGCCAGTGTGATTGGACATGTCCAGGCGACCCAGTGCCAAAACCTTCAAAGGTCTCAGGGCCCGCTTGCAAGGCTCGCCAGCGGCTCGATCTCGATTCCTGATCGGTCGGGCGTTCGGTTCTTCCATCGCACAGATCCGATGGGCCGCTCCAGCATGCGACGAATACGGACAGGGTCGGGGCCAAGGTGAAATTTCAGGGCGCGCCGTTGCAGGATGCGTTCCGATTCCGTCGCGCGAATTCTCTGACGAAGATAGTCATGCCACGTCGGGCAATGGTACCTTTCGGTCCATAGTTCGGGATTGGCGATGTCGCGGGCGAGCGTCCATCCATAAGCACCATTGCGCTGACGGCTCAATTGCACCCGTTGCATGGTGGCGTAGAACAGTCTCGCCTTGTTTGGATCGACCCGGTATTCGATTTCGACGACGATGGGACCGCTGCGAGCGCTTAGGGAGAGCCGCACCTCCGGATCTGCGATCACCTCCATCGCCTCCTCGTTGCGCGCCCCGACCCGTGGCATCCGCATCCAACGGGCCAGCGCAGGGGACCCAACCAACACCGCGCCGGAAATCAGCAGCGTGTTCTCCACGCCGATGTGGTTTGCCATATAACCCCACGCCCAGCTGCCGACGGCGATGCCGCCAGCAATTGACGCCTGGAAGGCAGCCAACGCGCGCCCCGCGACCCATCGCGGCGCCGACAGCTGCACTCCGATATTGAACAGGGTAACGGACGAGGTCCAACAGGCACCCACGAAGAGGAGAGCGCATCCGGTTAGGGCCGACCACGGGCTCACCGCCAGGATTCCTACGCCGATGCCCATCACGATGGCGCAAAGCCTAACCGCGGCCTCTCCGCTGAAATGCGTACGCAGCTGTGCAAGGTTGAGGGCTCCAATAACTGCACCTAAGCCGAAGGCGCCCAACATCATTCCGTAGGTCTGAGCGCCCCCGCCTAGGAGATCACGGGCGATTAGCGGCAGCAGCGCCGCTACCGATCCGCCGGCAATGCCTGTGACTAGCGTGCGCCCGAGCACGATTCGGATGGGTGGTGAATTGGCGATGTAGCGCACGCCCGAAATGACAGCCCGAGCAAGCCGTTCGGGTGGCAGCCGCCCCGGCTTGTTCACGCGGCGCCAGACATAGAGCGCGATGAGGAGGGGAAGATAGAATGCAGCGTTCGTGGCGAAGGCCGTTACGCTGCCCGCCGCCGCAACGATGATGCCACCAATCGCCGGTCCAAAGCTGCGGGCAATGTTGTAGCTGATGCCGTTGAGCGCCACGGCCGAGGGAAGGGATTGAGGCGGCACTTGTTCACTGACCGACGCCTGCCATGCCGGTCCAAATAGCGCCATGCCGCTGCCGACCGTGAAGCAGAAGATGAGCAGGAGGCTCGGTGTCATAGCGCCGAACCATGCCACCAACGTCAGGCAAATGGATCCGACGATCGCAATTGTGAGCGCTGCAAGGCCGACCTTCCGCCGATCAAACATATCGGCCACCGCCCCCGCGATGGTTGACAGAAGTGCTACCGGCAACATCAAGGCGGTCTGCACCAGCGCGACCTTGTCGGGAGACGACGTCATTTGCGTCATCGACCATGCGGCGCCGACGCCCATGATCAGCAGTCCGAGATTGGACAACAAACTGGCCGTCCAGATGCGCCGAAACACCGCGTGCTGCAGCGGGGCAAAGACGCCACTGGCCCGGATATTCGCACCCTTAACCGCTTCGCTCATTCTGCAATTAGCCTTTGGCAAGGTTCGGATTGTTGACTGTTATGTAGCTCATTCTGGCCCATGTTCGCGGCCGCTGCCCGAAAATCTCTGGATGAGAACGCGGAGAAGGTTGCGGACACGGAGCCCTCGGGTAACAGAGCTGCGACATGCTGACCGCCATTCTGGGCGCGCCTCAACGCCCCTAAGGGACCTTGCGATGGCACGGGCGTTCGCTGTGGTTGCGATCGTTAGAACCGGTCTTGACCTTTGTGCCGAGCCGGCTTCTGCAAATGCGTATTGCGTTCATGAGCAGTCTTTCCCGCGCGCTGACATCGGTGATGGCCAGGCTGTCGCCCGCACCATCGCTGAGCGGTAACCCCGATCGCTTCCGGCAAACAGCGCCTAGCGCAGCAATATCCACATTTTGAAGCTAGCGTGACCAGTGCGCGCGGGCGAGCAGAGGTACCCTTGGCACCCGGAACGCACACATTAGCCCCGGTCGCGGCGCGGTGGAGGTGTGGCGCGACAGCCCTATGAGAACGCCTCTCGCGTTCGCTGGCGCTACCCCTGAAGGCAGACGGTTGCCTGTGAGGCCCCTATCGCGGTAGGCCGTGCGATCGCTACCTTCCGAAAGGCGCGGTTTGCTGTTCTGTCCTGCCCGGACTTTGAGCTCAGATCCACGACGTTATTTGCCATGAGAGGATCGCACCATCGCTCTCACACCCTTCTCGGGGCTGGCCCTGGAACCCATCGCCCTTCGCAGGTGGCGTTTCCGGCGCACCGCTATGGTTCGCCAATCGAAACCGTGCAAAGCTTCAGGGGATGGCGTGGTGGGAATTGGCGACACGCTCACGCGATGCCGGCTAGGCCTCTCCGGGCATGCCGCGGAAGACGCGCGCGGTTGCCGTGTTGGCTAACTTAAGCGTCGCGCTCGTCTGCTATTCACGACAGACGTTCGAAGCGACCGGAGCCGTTGCAACTGCGAGCGCATCTTCGAGACAAGGCGCTCCTTCCGACGGCGTAGCGTGCACGCAGGAAGTGCACGGATCAATTCAAGTTCGCGATCTGTCGCCGACCGTGTTCTCGCCATCACCTCATCCAGCTCGCGCACAATTGTCCGCGTGTCCATAGCAATTCCTCGTGCGTTGCTCGGTAGGGCAACGCTCAATCGGATTGTACGGTTCCGAACGCAAAGGCTCGCGCGGGCGGCCGGATTGAGGGTCATTCCGCCTCATAAGGACCGGTTCCAGATCGGGAGCTGTGGCGCCACAATGACCTTCCAGTGGCAGGCGCGCACCTCTGAGCGGCGAAGTGCTACTCAAGGGTGCTCTGCGTCGGCCACGCCAAGAGCATTAGGGGCGTCACCGACCTGGACCTGAGCTCGGTTGGATCGTCGTCAGCTCCGTCACTGTCTCATAAACCAGCCCCTCCGGCTGAAAATCGATGATGGGCGAGCTTTCCAGCCCGACGATCGCGTGCGTCAAGAGGACCGATCCAAACCCCGTGTGGCTGGGTTTGACCACTGGAGGTCCGCCGCGCTCGCGCCACCCGAATTGAAGTTTGGGAGGCGATCCGTTCCGCACGATCCGCCAGTACACCGCCACGCTCCCCACTGGCGTTGCCAAGGCGCCGTACTTCGAAGCATTGGTAGCAAGCTCATGGGTGAGCAACGCGAACGATTGGGCGGCGCTGGGTTTGAGCATGACGGCTGGCCCGTCGATGCTTATCGTCCCGGCGAAACTCGCCAATTGACCCCTCACGATATCCTCAAGTGTCGCGCCCTGCCCGGCTGCGTCAGTGAGGAGCCCATGGGCGTTGGCCAAGGCATGCAATCGGGACTGAAAGGCCGTGTGGGCAGGGTCATCTTTGTGTCGGAACGTGCCGGCAGCAATTGACTGAATGACTGCCAACAGGTTCTTGGTACGGTGCAGGACCTCCCGCATCAGGATCTGCTGGCGCTCTTCAGCTTGTTTGCCGGCCGTGATGTCTTCCCAGCCAATCACCAAGCCGCCAATGCGGCCCTGATTGTCGCGCCACGGCCGGACTTCGCGCCTGAGCCAATACCTAACACCATTGACCCTTACCAATTCGCCAGCTGGAGAACTTTCCGTTGCACCTGCGAGGCAGCGGTCGTGGCCTTCGCGCCAGTCGGCGGGTATCTCGGGAAACACATCGTAATGATACTTCCCGATTATACTGTCCTGCAGTTGAAAGTCATTCATCCACCTCCGACTCACGGCCAGATAGCGCATTTCGCGGTCGAGCATCACGAGGGCGGCGGGTGCATGCTCAATGAACAGCCGCAATCGTTCTTCGGTTGATTTCAGGTCATCGAGCATAGCGCGCGTCTGGTACTGTCTGCGCCGCGCGCGCAGTCCCGCCCTCACCGTACTCGACAATGAGACAATCGAGAGCGGCCGCTCGAGGAGAGAAACGTTGCCAAGAGATTCCAAAAGCTGAATGCGCTGTGCATCGGCCCTTGCGTACAGATGGCCGCTCGTGAGGACGATGAAGGGAAAATCCGACCACGTCGGCTGCTCTGCCACCCATGCAGAAAGTTCGCCCAGGTGCGACCTGAGTGCCTCCTCCGCAATGACCGCCACGCCCGCGCCATCGTCGAGTTTACCAAGCAGATCAGCAACGTCACGGCAGATCACAATTGCAAGATTGGCTGAGCCGAGGTGTTGGGCCGCTACCGCACCGTCGCGCCCCGTGGGTGCAAGGACCAGAACCCGAAACTCAGGAGCTGGTGGCATCGCCGAGCTCGGCCATCAGTGGCTTTGATTCACCGACGTAGTTCGGTGTACCCGTGAAGATGCCGCGGAACTGTGTCAGCGGTGGCCCAACGACGAGTCCGCCTTTTGCAAGTTGAAACTCGCGGATGGCCGACTCATGGTAACCGCTCCGCTTCTTCACCACCGAGACCGCGCGCCGCACGAGGCCCTCGGCCTCGAAATAACGAAGCATGATCACTGTGTCGCTCAAATAGCTGACATCCAATGGCGTCTGCATCGGACCCGTTAATCCATGCTGGGCGAGAACTAGGATCGTGACCAAGCCGAGCTGATCCAAGTAACTCAGCAGCTCGTGCATCTGAAGCATGAGAAATTTCTCATTTGGCATCGCATTGAGATAGCCGTTGAGGCTATCGATGACCACGACGGTTGCCTCTTGCCTCTCGACGCCATCGCGCACCACCGCGGCGAACTCACCCGGCGACATCTCCGCCGGGTCGATCTGTTGAATCACAATGCGACCGGCATCGACGTGCGCCTTGAGTGGGATGTTTAGGCCCTCGGTCCTCCTCAATATCGTACCGACACCTTCGTCAAAGATGAACAACATGGCACGTTCACCGCGCTCGGCGGCCGTCACGGCATATGAGAGAGCTACGGTCGACTTCCCAACGCCGGCGCCACCAATCAGCAATGTGCTGGTGCCGCGGTGTAATCCACCACCAAGCAGGGCGTCGAGCTCTTTCGAGCCGCTCCTGACGGCTTCGCCTCGGAACACTCTGTGGTGCTCGGCGGCGATGAGTCGAGGAAAGATTGAGAGTCCTCCCTGCTTGATAGTGAAATCGTGGTACCCGCCACGGAAGCCAATGCCTCGCATCTTGACCACGCGCAGCCGGCGTCGCTCGGCGCCATAATCGAGAGCTAGCTGTTCGAGCAGGATTACGCCGTGGGCAATCGAGTGGAGCTGGAGGTCGCCTGTTTGGGCGGAGAGATCGTCCAGGAGTAGGACCGTGCACTTTCGCCCCATAAAGAAATGCTTGAGAGCGAGGATTTGCCGGCGGTAGCGCAAAGAATCTTGCGCGAGGAGCCGTAGCTCCGAGAGGCTGTCGAATACCACACGAGCCGGATCAGCTTTAGTCAGCTGCTCAAAGATCATTTTGGTCGTCTCGCCGAGTTCCATCTCGGCGGGATGGAACAAGGTCACCTCCCGGTCTGGTCCGTGGACCTCTGGGGGCACGAGCTGAAAGATCTGCACGCCCGCCATCGACCAGCCATGGCGCGCGGCAACCAGGCGCAGCTCAGCCTCGCTCTCCGAGAGGGTCACGTAAAGAACTCTTTCGCCGTGTCTCATCCCTTCAAGTAAGAACTGAAACGCGAGCGTGGTTTTGCCCGTGCCAGGCATACCCTCGATTAAATAGAGCCGATCAGCATCCAGGCCACCACCAAGAATGTTGTCTAGTCCGGCTACGCCGGTGGCGATCCGCTCGACCGTCCTCTCACCGAGCATGGCGTCTACCCAACACGAGCAAAATGCCTTCTCTCCTTAACCTTGAGCACGGCCAGCGGTTCCATCTGGTCGGATAGCAAGGACCCTCGGTCGGGCAGCCGGAGGGGTGGGCTTGCTCATCAGCTCCGTCTGCGCTCACCTCGACGACCGGGTTCAAATTACCCCGGCAAGCGCGGCGATAGCGAGGTTCGTGCAAACATCGCCCGCCACCAAGAGCGATGCCCCGGGCAGGGTGAGAGCAGGTTAGGACGCGGCAGGCCGCCCCCTCTAATGAAGCAGCCCGAACAGATGCAGCAGGATAATCACCGATATCGGCACGCCCGCCAGCCAAAGAACTACGTCGCGGATCATGAGTGCTCTCCCTAGCTCACCGGCCTGCGCCGGCGGCGGTCGCCGAAGCTGAAGCGCGCCAAGCCCGACGTATCGCGGTGTTCACCTCCACGCATCGCCGCCCACCACCGGCGCCGAGCGAGGTGATCAGTCCCGCGGCCGCGACAAAACCGGCCAGGGATCGCGGCATGGCGAGCCTTATCCGCGGCGGCCCGCGCGGCCTTCACGGCATCGTCGACCCGCCGCTTGGCCTCCTGCTGGGCGACACCGGTCCGCCGGCTCGCCAGCTGGGCGAGCCGAGCGAAATTTTCAGGGGTGATCGAGCCCGAAGTGACGGAGCTCGCGACTAGGTGGGACATTTCCGCCCGCGTCTTCTCGCTAACGCCATCACGGCTGGATGCGATCTGTGGCCATGGATGCTGCCTTCGGCGATCAGTGCAATCCGAGGAGGCTCAATATGAACATCACCACGACGACAAGGCCCACAAGGTAAATGATGCTGTCCATGTCTCTTTCTCGGCTCTCATAGCTCGGCCAATTCCCGATCCGATTTTGAGAAAGAAACTTGCGCCCACGCGACATGGTTCCCGCGCCGGGCTGGCAGCAAACATTGCCGCGACTACGCGTTGGCTGACGAAAGCCCCCATAGGATTTGATGCGGGTGGCTGCCGATAGGCAATCCTTTCACTCCCCCTCGTGCTCCCGACTATAGTTGCCGGCCTCAAAGACCACCGGTTCCGCATTCGGATCGAAGCTCACTCCAATTGGGTCACGCCCAGCCTCGATGGTATCAATCTGGTCCTGCAGCATGCGGCGGATCATGACGATGCCGCGGTCGCTCTGGGCGAAATGCTCCTCGGAGTGAATTGTGATCGGCCCCTGGCCAACCTGAGCTTCGTAATCGCCCGGATGGAGCTGGTGCTCCGCCTCACTCATGTCCCACCAGAACTTGCCTTCGAACTTCGAGCGCATGCGGCCGAGGTCACCCGGTTGCCTGGACCGGCCAGCTACATAAATGCGGAAGGAAGTATCATCGATCGGTAGGACCCAGCCGATCGATTCCACGCGCGTGAATTGCGCAACGCGCGGGTTCGGCACCACGCGCAAGGTGGGGATTACCGCCTCGGTCACCCGGTGGAACGTCTTGCCGTCCACCTTGCGCATCGAGTGCACGGTGACGCCGCGCGGTGACCTCTCGAAGGTCACCTGCGGCATTGCTGCCATAGCCATGGTGAACTGTGCACCGCTGAACGAGGCGTGCAACACCGGCACATGGAACGGATCGACCACATTCTCGTAGTGCTGCAGCCAATTGCAGGGAATGATTTGCGGTCCGCCGCCGCCCAGCGAGCTGTCGTCTGTTTCCACGAACTCGCCATCGTCCATGACGTCGAGACATTGATAGCGCGGCAGCACCGGCTTGCGCTCCGGTGGACCCATAAAGGCGAAAATCAGACCGTAACGCTCTTCGACCGGATACCAGGGTTGCCGAACCTTGTCCCGAAACAAACCGCCTTGCGGCTCACAGGGCTGTTCGAGGCAGTGGCCCTGCGTGTCGAACAACCAGCCATGATAGCAGCAGCGGATGCCGCGCGCCTGCACCTTGCCGTAATAAAGCGTGGTACCTCGATGGCAGCAACGCGCATGGACCAGGCCTGGGCGTCCCGCGCCGTCACGAAACAGGATGAGGTCTTCGCCAAGCACCCTCACTTTGCGGGGCGTACCATTCGCATCCGAGGCAAGCCCGATCGGATGCCAGTAACGACGCAGCAACTCTCCCATTGGCTTGCCGCGACCAACCTCGACCAGCTCGGATTTGTAGTTTGGCGGCCGGATATCGTAGCCGGTACCCTCGTCGCGACGCGCCGACCGTGTGACGTCCATTGGTGCTCCTCCTGGGGTGCGCGCGCTGGCGCGATTGCCTAGAGCAGGGTCTTTCTGTCACCGTGGAAAATCTAGCAACTCGCGTCCAGCAGTTGCAAATTGCACAGCCATCCGCGCTTCTCGCATGATTTGCCCGCGCCACCGGCCGCGTGCGCTCGCGCCAAATCGTGATCTCCTCGCACCAGCCGAGCGGTTTGCACGACCCGTTAGCGGCGGTTGCTCGCCAGCTTCGATTGCACCGCGCGATCACGCACGCTGCCCGATGATAGAAGATCACCTGCCAGCCGCCGTGTGATGTCCGGAGCGAAAGCGGATACTCAGCGGCATGTGTCGAATCCCCAGCAACCGATTGTTCGGCACCCACTCGATCGGTCCCTCGGACGTAAAGGTTTCGATCCGGGCCAGAAGCTCGGAGAAGGCCAGCCGCATCTCCATGCGGGCGAGGCTGGCGCCGAGGCAGACGTGGGCACCGAAGCCGAAGGCCACATGGCGATTGGGAGAGCGCGCAATGTCAAATTTGAATGGATCATCGAACACGGCTGCATCACGGTTGGCCGACATCTCCCAGTAGGTGACCTTGTCGCCTGCCTTGATTGGATGACCCTTGTAACGCACGTCGCGCGTCGCCGTGCGACGCTTATGGATGGAGGGCGTGGTCCAGCGCAGGATCTCGTCTAAAGCAACACGCATCTGGCCGATGTCTGCACCGCGCAGCCGCCCAGCCTGCTCTGGATGTTGCATCAGGGCGTACAATCCTCCGGCAATGGCGCTACGCGTTGTTTCGGCGCCGGCGGAAAACAGCAGCATGAAGAAGTTGAGCAGCTCATCGTCGGTGAGCGGTCCACCCGCGACGTCAGTTTCGTCAGGGTCAAGATGGGCCGTGATGATCGTCGACAAGATATCTTCGGTCAGGTTCCTGCGCTTGTTGGCGATCAGTCTGGCGCCATAATCGCGCAGTCGGTGCGCATACTCCCTGGCAATGATCTCAGGGGTCGGCGCGGCGAGGCCAGCATCGACCCACTCGGCTAGCTGGGCACGGTCCTCCTGCGGCACGCCGAGCAACAGACAGATCGCCTGCAAGGGCAAATCACGGGCGAAGCCAGCGATGAAGTCGAACGGCTCATTGTGGGGAAGGGCGTCAATCAGGGCCACCGTGCGCCGGCGCAGCTCAGCCTCCAGGTCATGAATGGCGCGGTTGGTGAATCCCTTGTTGACCAGGCTACGCAGCCGCTTATGGCGCGGGTCATCGGACCAATTCAGGAATTTGCCGGCCTGGTACTCGTCGTGCAATCCCGTGCCGCCGGCCGTGCGTCCGCCACCCTTGTCGGAGGAAAACGTGGCGGGATCCAGCATGATGGCCATGGCATCCTCGTGCCGGCTCATCACCCAGAAACCTTCCCCATCAGGCGTCACCGCCGTCGGCTCATGCCAATACACGGGTGCATGCTCGCGCGCCCACGTGAAGTGGTCGTGGGGAAAGCCCTCGGCGAACGTGGTGTTGTCCGACAAGTCGATTGCGCCGAGCTGGACCAGGTGAGCAGCCATCCGGACCTCCGCTGACACTCCCCGAAAGGAACGTTAGGCATACTTCGAAACTATGGCTGGAACAACGATGAGGTGAGACCGGCGGTTCGCCATAACACCTCTGCCGCCACTCCTTCGATGGAGCAGCCTTCGGGGATGACAATTGGGGTTTGAGTAGATCTCAGCTCGTCATCTTGGCAATCACCTCGGTGCCGAACCTATCAATGCGGGCAATGCATTCTTGAGCCGAGTTGCCGCCGAGGCGCAGAGCGACATGACCCACCCCCCGAGATGCCAAGGCGGCGGCATCGGCGGCCATGTCGTCGGAACTGCCGGTGAACAAGCGGCGCGCGGAGCCGTCCGACGTCCTGTAGTCACCCCATTCGAAGAAGCCCTGCACAAGCAGCGCAACCCCGAGGGTGGTTGGATCACGCCCCGCCGCGGCACAGGCGCCCTTGACGTCTTCGATAGCGACAGCGAGACGGTCAGGCGTGTCGAGAGGCTTGGTCTGACTGTCGCTGCCGGGATACCACGCATCGGCGAACTTGATGGTGCGGCGCAACGCCGACCGGCTCTCGCCTCCGATCCAAAGTGGAGGATGCGGCTTCTGTGCCGGCTTGGGGTAGAAGAGTAAGTCGGAGAACTTCACGTACTTGCCGGTGTAGTTGGGCTTGTCCTTGGTCCACAGTTCCTTGAATGCCTCCAGGTACTCGTCGGTGAGCCGGCCGCGATCCTCGAATGGCACATCCAGAAGTTCGAACTCCTCTCTCATCCAGCCGGCGCCCGCGCCAACGATCAGTCGACCCTTGGCGAGCACGTCAATGGTGGCAAGCATCTTGGCGGTGAGCATGGCTGGCCGATGCGGTAGCACTGTCACCGATGTGAGGAGCCGCAAACGCTCGGTGCAACCAGCAAGGAAGGCAACGGTTGCCAGCTGGTCGAAGCAGTGTCCATGCTCCGCTGCAGCGAACACACCTCCCGCATGGTAGGGATAGCGCGATTTGAAGTTTGCCGGAACGACCAAGTGATCGCTAACGGACAAGAAGTCAAAGCCTGCGCGTTCGGCAGCCTTAGCCACCGCAGAATACGTCTCTGGCGTGGTGAAGACACCCCGTGTCACGGTGCTCAGTCCGAATTTCACGGCATCCTCCGGAATACATCTCCATGCCTAGAGCCTAGCGTTGATACCGTAGCCGGACCCGCAGGGCGTGACGGCAGCCTTGGATTTCATTCTTGCCTCTAAGCAACCGCAGGCGATGATACATGATTTTTGTTGTCCGTACCCGCCATCACGTACGGACCCCCGGCTTTGGTGATTTCCGAGCTGCGGGGCCCTGTGCGACGTCAGCATCGGAAGAATGCGCCGATGGGTGCGCCGCCCCAAGGATGTCAACTCGCGGGTTACGTTGCGTCCTCGTGGGCGCGCACTACGGGAGCTTAGACACACTCGGTGCCGCCAAGCATTGAGCCAATGGTCGATAGGCAGGACGCGCCACTTTGCGCTATAGTGCGCCCCATCGACAGACCGGAGCTATCCCATCGCATGCGCCAGGCCGCCTGCAGCTGCCGTCAGCTCACTCTCACTGTCGAGGGTGAGCCCACGCGCATCTCCATGTGCCATTGCCTGGAGTGCCAGCGGCGCACTGGTGCCGTGATCAGCAATCAAGCGCGATTTCGCCGCGATCAAATCACCATCGCCGGCAAGTCCACTGCGTGGACGCGCACGGCCGAGAGTGGCAACGCGCTCACCTTCCACTTCTGCCCGACCTGCGGCTCCACGGTCTATTGGGAGGGCCAAGGCTTTCCCGGCTATGTCGCCGTCGCCATCGGCGCCTTTGCCGAGCCGGATTTTCCCGCCGCTGAGATCTCGGTCTGGGAAGAGTCCCGTCACCCCTGGGTCATTCTTCCGCCCAACACACCACCCAAGCGTACGCCCAAGCAGGGCTGAGGTGCCGTCATCTCGCTCCGCACCGCCGAACAAAGCAATTACGGGGTAGCCGAGTAACGCGGGGGCAACGGTCCTCCCAGCGCTTCAGCTGCCGTAGGGGTCGGCTCGCACTCCGTCGTCTCAATCGGCAGCTGTGCAGGCTTTGCGCCTCGCCATCGACATGATTCGCTCTGACGACGCCAAGGCGCAACCGGCATGATCATCACCTCGCGCAACCCGCCGCTGACCACAAAACGTGGGCGGTGCCGACGTCGCAAGGCCCGTCAACCGGGGTTGCCCGGCGCGAGGGTTGGAATGGAACCGTCGCAGAGCCACTCGGTTAGCCCTTCTAGGAGGCAGCAAAGCAACCAAAGTAGAGGAGACCATGGCACAGGCGAAGGATGACCGTACTCAGATGGCGAATGCGTTGTCATTCGGTATACCTGCACCGTTCATGAATCCGATGATGACGATCTTCACGGACTTGAGCGGAACGCTTGTGGAGGGATTCGCAACAGCCCAAAGAGATTGGGCCGACTTTGTTCAGCGACGGCTTCGTGAGGACGTTGCAGTGACGCGCCACCTCATGAATTGTCATTCACTCGCAGACATGCATCAGGTCTATTCGCAGTATCTGCAAACCGCCTTTCAACACTACCGCGAGCAATCCGAAAAGGTTTTGCGCAGGGGCGAGAGCATCGCTCAGCATCTCGCCGAGACGACGGAGGTCGACACCAAAGAGAGCATCCGAGCGCGCCATTAGTGCGCTCGCCCATTCGGCTCTTCGCGCGCTCAACTTGTTGTTTCTTGCCCTTCCTTGCAAAGCGCTGCACGAGCAGGAGCAAGGCCGTGGTGCCGCGGAGACTGAGGGCTAGTCCGGAGCCTGCGTGAGAACTGACCCCGGCGTGATGTCCGGCCGGGGTGTGGCGCCACGGCAAGGCACGAGCGCGCATGGATCGATCTATGCGTTGATGGAGAGCCGAACGCCTCCTTTAGCGCCCGTCAGGTCGCAGGAAGACGCCACAGCGGGCATTTTGCCGGTACATTCGTTCGGCAGCCGGACGCCTCGGCCCGCCTCGTCGTGCCGGCTTGGTCGCGAACCCAGCGGCCTCAATACTGCCGCGAAGCGCATCAATGAGATAATGGCCGGCGGAGCTGCACGTTTGTCCTGGAGCGTGGCACGCCTGCTTGAGCCGGATCGGCTTGATCATCGCGGTGTCGCGATCTTCGAGTTTCTTCGGCTCAAACAAATCTGGCCGCCATCATCGACCCTCGGCACCGCGTGCGCATTGTCTGCTCGGAAACACCCACCTTGTGGCCTTTCCATAGCCGCCGCACCACAACCACTTTCATCCCGCCGGCCCAGTTATTATTGTGCGGCTCATGCTCTAGCCACATGGCGGCCAAAGTCGACGATGGAAGTGATGGACGGGGGGTGCGTTGAGATGCTTGAAACCGATCACGGACAGGTAAAGGGCTGCGTGGGCTGGTTGTGCATTTGTGTGCTCGTGAGCCTGCTCTCGGTCACACCCTCAAGCGCCCTTGAGCCAGTGCCCGGAGAAGCAAAGGCACTGGAAGATTGTGATCGCCGGCTATGCACGATTCTGCTGAAGAAGGACGTAACGGGCGACGACCTCAAATGCGACGTGACCAAAACTTGGGCGCGGTCGACCATCAAGGGTGCAGACAGCCCCGGACTGACCTGGGGGTTCGGAGATGCGCGCTGCTCGGTGCACGTCCATATCGCTCGCGCATTGTTGGTCACGGCTCTTACCGCCAAGGCGTATAAGCTCTGGATCCCCGCGCACACCGCCGAGTGCGTCGTGGATCAGAGCGGCCAAATGAAGACCATCAAAGCGACGCTCGCACCGAAGATTGAGTTCAAGAACGGACGCGTGGAAAAGATCTGGATCAATCTCCAGGGTATGGAGGGTACATCCTCCATAACTGGCCTGTTGTCGGCGGGAGCAACCCTTATAGATAGTACTGGCCTCTTCCACAGCCAGATGATCAAGGAAGCTAACAAGTACATCTACGCTCAATGCCCGAAGAACTATCCTGACGTCCTCGCAGCGTCGTCGCCGAAGGCGAAACCCAAGAAGCCAACAAAGACAACTTTGCCGTCAGCTTCGGTCGCGCCGAAGTGAGGGGAAGACTTCTGTCCGTTCGTCGATGTGGAGCTTACAATTTTTCTGAGTGGCTCACGTCTCTTCCCCTTGCTGGATTTGAGGAAATCCTCGTCTCGAAAGGCAAAAGGCACGAACCCGTGCCCGTTTCGTTCTTCCTTCGACGATCGAGCGGCGGCCCAGATTGCTGCGGCCGGGGCGTGGCGCGGATCCATGAGTGCCGAGCGGCGCCCACCGCGGAAAAATCGATGACGCCTGAGCTGACTTGGCGTACGGTGGTGCAGTGCGGGTGTGGGGGCGTAGATGGCAAAGAAGCCAAAGAAGTCGGTCGTTCAGCGCGGAAGAGAGCGCATCCACAAGCGCCCGCTCAAGCATAGCTGGATCCTGGTGTCTGATCCTGCTGAACCTGGCGTGACTAAGGTCACCGGGGCGCCATCGAAGTACAAGGTAACGAGGGCTTGCCGTCGGCACGCGCAATTGGCCGCGGCGCGTATTGGGGCTGATCCTCGGTTGGTTTGATGCCGGACGAAAAGAAGCAATCCGAGCGGCCTAGACGTCACAGCTGCAAACCTGCACATCTTGGTGGCCCATTGGCTGGCCAGGCCTGCACCGCGACGCATCAGACACACACGAGAATCGCGCCATCGCGAACCCACCTAGGGCGGCAGGTATGAAAGGTTCGGCAAAGTCGCATGAGCCAACAATACTTGTAACGGGAGGCGCCTCGGGCATCGGGCGCGCGACCGTTGAAGCGGTGCTTTCACAGGGTTGGAAAGCGATCGTGGCTGACCGTGACGGAGACAGCCTCAACCTGCTGCGAGAGACGCTACGACCGGCCGCAAGCAAGGTCGTCTTCGAACAACTCGATGTGGCTGACGAGGCGGCCGTCGTTGCTACGATCGCTCGCTGCGATGCTGAGTACGGCCCAATTGGCGGAGTTGTCAATTCAGCAGGCATCGGCAGGGGCGTACCCGCACTTGAAACAAGCGTGGATCTGTTCCGCGAGATTTTGAGTGTCAACCTAATTGGCACCTTCGTCGTGTCGCGTGAGATTGCCCGTCTCATGCGATCACGTGGTGGAGGATCGATTGTCAATATTGCATCGGTTTCCGGTTTAAGAGGGATCGGCGGACGCGCTGCCTACGGCGCATCCAAAGGTGGCATCGTCACCTTGACCAAAGTCATGGCGGTCGAGCTGGCGCCGTTCGGTGTCCGAGTGAACGCTATCGCCCCGGGCCCAATCGAGACACCGATGGTTGTGGATATGCATACCGCGGAGGTACGCGCCGCCTGGTTGGCCAGCGTGCCACAGCGCCGGTACGGATCGCCGAACGAGGTCGCTCGTGCTGCAATCTTTCTGTTGAACGAAACGGACTCGAGTTTTGTGACCGGACATACACTGACTGTGGACGGTGGATTTTCAATCGCGGGCAATCTCGGAGGCACACCCGGGCCCTAGCGGAAATCTTCACGTCGCATGTCCGGGTTTGCACCGGGCCGATGTTTTTCCGTGATGCCGCAAACTCGCGTCGCGCCCCTCCGATGAAGCAGCGTCAATTTGCAGAGTTTCTTCACGGCGGTGATTTCGTACCGAACCGTGCAAATGCTCATCCGCTGCGGGCAATCTGCTTCAGCCGCGTTTCATTGCGCTGTCCACAGCCCCGGCAAGGCTGGTGGACGCCATCCCTCGGAATGGGTGGACGC
>DATBGH010000019.1:0-24992 GCA_036558085.1 Hyphomicrobiaceae bacterium | reverse complement strand
CTTCGTCAAGCGCGACAAAGGCCCGAGCGCCCTCAAAAGCCTCATCCGCGATGCCCGAGAGCGTGCGAGCCACGCGCGCGAGATCGTGATCTTCCCGGAAGGCACGCGCCGGCCGCCGGGCGCGCCTCCCGATTACAAGCCGGGGTTCATAGCGCTCTACGAGGGGCTCGGCCTCACCTGCGTCCCGCTGGCACTCAACTCTGGCCTATTCTGGCCTCGGCGCAGCATCGTGCGCTACCCGGGCACCATCGTGATCGAGGTGCAAGATCCTCTACCGCCTGGTCTGCCGCGCAAGGACGCGCGCGCCCTGATCGAGGGGCGCATCGAGGCTGCGTGCACTCGCCTGATTGCAGAGGCCCGCGCTGCTCCCAACCCACCGCCGTTGCCCGCCGAGCGCGCCAAGCCGCAGCGGTGTCCTCCTAAAGATTTGCGGGCTTAAGCGCCTCGGTTGTTGCTGTGCCGGCTCGCTGCCGGGCGTGTCGCGAAGGCGTCGTGCGCCAGCCCGTGCGAGGCTTGGCGGCCGGGCGTTCCAGGGCTTTCCCAGCGGCGCAGGTGCGCGGCAACAAGGGCGGCCCATGCGGCCGCCCTCGTTTCAGCATCGGCGCTCGCGGCCAAACTAGACCGAGTAATACATGTCAAATTCGACGGGGTGCGGCGTCATCTCGAAGCGCTCCACCTCGGCCATCTTCAGCTCCAGGTAGGCGTCGATCATATCGTCCGTGAACACGCCACCCTTCTTCAGGAAATCGCGGTTCCTGTCGAGCTGGTCGAGAGCTTCGCGCAAGCTGCCGCAAACGGTGGGAATTTTGGAGAGCTCTTCCGGCGGCAGATCGTAGAGGTTCTTGTCCACCGCCTCACCCGGATTGATCTTGTTCTGGATGCCATCGAGGCCGGCCATCAGCATGGCGGCAAATCCCAGATAGGGGTTGGCCGCGGGATCGGGAAAGCGCACTTCGACACGCTTGGCCTTGGGAGAAGTCACGACCGGAATGCGGCACGACGCGGAGCGGTTGCGCACCGAGTAGGCCAGCAATACCGGGGCCTCATAGCCCGGCACCAGGCGCTTATAGGAGTTGGTCGTCGGGTTGGTGAAGGCATTGATGGTCTTGGCGTGCTTGAGGATGCCACCGATGTAATAGAGGCAGGTATCCGAAAGGTCCGCGTACTTATTGCCGGCGAACACCGGGGTTGCGCCCTTCCAGATCGACTGGTGACAGTGCATGCCCGAGCCGTTGTCGCCGAACACCGGCTTGGGCATGAAGCACGCGGTCTTGCCATAGGCCTGGGCGACGTTGTGGATCACGTACTTGTAGATCTGCATGTTGTCGGCCAGCTGCACCATCGGACCGAACTTGATGCCGAGCTCGTGCTGCGCGGAGGCCACTTCGT
Source organism: Hyphomicrobiaceae bacterium (assembly GCA_036558085.1). Taxonomy (GTDB): domain Bacteria; phylum Pseudomonadota; class Alphaproteobacteria; order Rhizobiales; family Hyphomicrobiaceae; genus AWTP1-13. The sequence goes on along the minus strand of DATBGH010000019.1, from coordinate 23,603 downwards.
GGTGGTGCTTTTCTACCGTCACACCCATTTCGGCCATCACCGAGAGCATCTCGGAGCGAATGTCCTGGGCGCTGTCGACGGGAGGCACGGGGAAGTAGCCGCCCTTGGTACGGGGACGGTGGGCGAGGTTGCCCATCTCGTAGTCGGTGCCGGAATTGGAGGGCAGCTCGGCGCTGTCCAGCCGGAAACCGGTGTTGTAGGGATCGACGGTATAGCGCACGTCGTCGAAGATGAAGAATTCGGCCTCCGGACCGAACACCACGGAGTCGCCGATGCCCGTCTGCTTGAGATAGGCCTCGGCGCGCTTGGCAATCGAGCGCGGATCGCGTTCATACATCTCGCCGGTGGACGGCTCGAGCACGTCGCAAAACACCGCCATGGTGGTCTGGGCAAAGAACGGGTCGATATGCGCGCTGGCCGGGTCGGGCATCAGCGTCATGTCGGACGCCTCGATCCCCTTCCAGCCAGCGATCGAGGAGCCATCGAAGGCATAACCATCGGCGAACATCGCCTCGTTCACGCACGAGCCGTCCGCTGTGACGTGCTGCATCTTCCCCTTGGTGTCCGTAAAGCGCAGGTCCAGGAACTTTACTTCCTTGTCCTTCATCATCTTGAGCACTTCGCCAACGGACTTCGGTCTCTCTGCCATTGCTCTTCCCCTGTCCTTACTTGCAACTTCGTTTGCGGCTGACCTTTACGCCTCGCCCTCTTGCATTGGCTCAAATGGCATCGCTTCCGGTCTCACCGGTGCGGATGCGGATCGCCTCTTCCACCGTCGATACGAAGATCTTGCCATCGCCGATGCGGCCGGTCTTGGCGGCTTTTTGAATGGCCTCGAGCGCCTTGGGGAGCATCTCCTCGCCGAGCACGACCTCGAGCTTCACTTTGGGCAGGAAATCAACGACGTATTCGGCGCCGCGGTAAAGCTCGGTGTGACCCTTCTGGCGACCGAACCCCTTGGCTTCGATCACGGTAATGCCCTGGAGGCCGATCTCTTGCAGCGCCTCCTTCACCTCGTCGAGCTTGAAGGGCTTGATGATGGCCTCGATCTTCTTCATGCGCGCCTTCACCTTCCGACCGCTGACGAGGGGCTCGCCAATCCCAGACGCCAGCCATTGCCAGCAATTAAGCCCGCCGCTAAGCACGCCGCATGCCAAGGCCCGAACGGCAGCAAAGCCTGGAACAACTGACGCCAGGTGCGTATCTACAAGGCAACAAGCATCGAGAGCAAGCCGCGAATTTGCTCGCGTATTTGACTTTTGCACAATGAATAGGCAGTCCGGTGACCGCATCGAGGCATGGCTCAAAGGCGCGCCGTGAAGTTGGCGAAGGCGGGATGGTGGCGCATGATGCGCTCGGGGCGAAGGAGGAGCCTTGGGCGACGAGCTGCTGAGCGCGCAGGAGATGGGCCGTGCCGATGCCCTAGCGATGGCGCAGGGCATACCCGGCCTCAGGTTGATGGAGAACGCGGGTTGCGCCGTGGCGCAGGCTGCCGGCGACATGGCACCTCCCGGGACCGCCATTGCCGTCCTGTGCGGACCTGGCAACAACGGCGGCGATGGCTTCGTTGCCGCGCGGCTCCTGCGCGAGCGGGGCTATCAGGTGCGCGTTGGGCTCCTCGGGCACCGTGACGCGCTCGCGGGTGATGCGGCGATCATGGCGCAGCGCTGGGGCGATCCGGTCGCGCCCCTCGAGACGGCCATGCTGGCCAATGCCGGGCTCGTCGTCGACGCCCTGTTTGGCGCCGGGCTGTCGCGCCCGCTCGCGGGCATCGCCGCCGACGTGGTGGCCGCCGTCAATAGGGCCGGTAAGCCGGTCGTGGCCGTCGACGTCCCAAGCGGCCTCGACGGCACCACGGGCGCGGCTTTGGGTGCGGTCGTCGAGGCGACGTGCACGGTGACGTTCTTTCGCCGCAAGCCCGGCCACGTGCTGCTGCCAGGACGCGTGCTGTGTGGCCAGCTGCGTCTTGCCGAGATCGGCATCCCCGAGACCGTGCTGGCTGAGATCGGGCCCAATACCTGGCTCAACCGTCCGGACCGGTGGCGCGAGGCCTATCCCTGGCCGCGGATCGACGGCCACAAGTACGGGCGCGGTCATGCGGTGGTGGTGTCCGGCCCGGCGGAGAGCACGGGCGCCGCCCGCATGGGCGCGCGCGGAGCGCTCCGCGTCGGTGCCGGCCTCGTCACCGTCGTCGGCCCGCCGACGGCAACCGCCGTCAATGCCACCCAGCTGACGGCTGTCATGGTGAAGGCCATCGGCGCCGACGCCGCGCTCAGCGAGTTTCTCGCCGATGAGCGCCATAATGCGGTGCTGATCGGTCCCGGTGCCGGTGTCGGGGCGAGCACCTCCGCCACCGTCGCGACGGTGCTCGCATCGTCGGCCGCGACCGTGCTCGATGCCGATGCGCTGACCTCCTTTGCCGCAGGCGAAGGCCAGGAAGCAAAGCGCCCCTCCACCTTTGGCTTTGTGGTTCGCGGGGCGGAGCCGCGGCCATCCCCGGAGGCGCTCTTCAGCGCCATCAAAGCGCGCGCAGCGGCGGTGGTGCTCACTCCGCACGAGGGCGAGTTCAAGCGCCTGTTCGGGGACCTGCCGGGATCCAAGCTCGAACGCGCACGGCAGGCGGCTCAAAGGAGCGGCGCCGTGGTCGTCCTCAAAGGGCCGGATACCGTTGTCGCCGCTCCCGACGGTCAGGCAGCCATCAACGACAATGCCCCGCCCTGGCTCGCGACCGCAGGCTCGGGCGACGTCCTTGCCGGCCTAATCACCGGGCTGTTGGCGAACCGCATGCCGGCGTTCAAGGCCGCCTGCGCGGCGGTTTGGCTGCATGGCGAGTGCGCCAACCGCGTGGGCCTCGGTCTCATCGCCGAGGACCTGCCGGAGGCGGTGCCGCAAGTGCTGCAGGCCCTGGCGACCGCACCGATGACAGACAGGGGACCGGTGACTGGCGACCGGAGACTGGGGACCGGTGACTGGGGGCCACTGATGCGCACCGATGGACGTAGGCCAGTGACGTAGGCCAATGACGTAGGCCAATGACCCCGGCCGATCAATTGCGGCAGGCGCTGCGTGAAGGCGTGAGGTTGTTGGCATTCACCCAGCCGAGGCGATCGCCGTTGAGACCCGGGAACGCCACTTGGCACCAGGGCTTCTGGCAGCCGCCGGCGAGCTTGATGCATCCGCTCTGCGGCTCGAAGGCGTGCACGACCGACGCGGTGGCTGAGGGTGCCTCGCGCACCTTGAGGCTCTCCCCGTCGGCCACGCCCGTCACCTGCCAGTAGGTCGGCAGGCGGTCGTGCTTGCGCTTGGTGGGCTGCGCCACCAGCCCGCGGGCACGCTCAGGCTCCAGTTGTTCTGACGATGCGGGCTCCGGCGCCAGATAGGCGGGATTAACCCAGCCTGAGGCCCCGTTGTAGCTGACCGGGCACCAGGGCTGGCAATGGCCAACGAGGCGCACCCCGCGCCCGCCCGGCGGGATTGCCCCGACCACCGGATAGGCGGGCGACGGCCCGGAGCGAAGGTTGAGGACATCGCCCCGCGCGACAGCGACGACACGATAGGTGTGGCCGTCGTCGTGTGCTGCCGCCGGCTCGATCAATCTTGGCAGGCAAGCCAGCCATCCCAGCAGGAGCGCAAGGCCCCGCATTGCCCGCCGTGCCGATGGGGAGAGAAAGAACACGTGATGCCCCGCTCAGGCTCTCAGGTCCCATCGGGCATACTGCGCCGGTGCCGACGGGGGCGGCAAGCGATCGCGCGAGCAATGGCAGGAATTCTCTTTTTCCTGTGGCGCGCTGGCTGCGCCCGAGGGCGCAGCGAGCCCTTCTTTAGAAGGCGTAATCGGAAAACAGCGGATCCGTGCGCCGACCCCAATCGCGCTCGTAGCGCAGCAGGATCTCGTCGGCCGGCGTCAGTCCATCGCGCAGGATGGTGGCCACCGGCTCAAGAAAAATGCGCTCATCCTCACCCTTGGCGTTGACCAAGGCGCGTCGTCCGAGCCCGGACTGGGCGATCGCAAGGGTCTGGCGTGCGAGCTCGAGCACCGTTGTGCGGCGGAAGGGCGTGCGCAGCGCGCTGCGCGGCACCTGATCGCGCAACCCCTGACGTTCGTCCGCGCTCCAGTCCTTGACGAGGTCCCAGGCGGCGTCGAGCGCGGCAGGGTCATAGAGCAGGCCGGTCCACAGCGCCGGCAGGGCGCAGATGCGGCGCCAGCGCCCACCATCGGCCCCACGCATTTCCAGAAAGCGCTTCATGCGCACCTCGGGAAACAGGGTGGTGAGGTGGTCTGACCAATCGTCCTGCGTGGGAAATTCGCCGGGCAGCTGCGACAGTCGGCCCGCCAGGAAATCGCCAAATGAGGCCCCGGCGGCATCGATGTAGCGCCCGTCGCGGTAGACAAAGTACATGGGCACGGCGAGCGCATAGTCGACATAGCGTTCAAAACTCATGCCGGGTTCGAAAACGAACGGCAGCATGCCGGTGCGTGCCTTGTCGGTGTCGCGCCACACCTCGCTGCGAAATGACAGGAAGCCGTTTGGCTTGCCTTCGGCGAACGGCGAACAGGCGAAAATCGCCGTCACCACCGGCTGAAGCGCCAGCGACACGCGGAACTTCTTGACCATGTCGGCCTCGTCCGCGAAGTCGAGGTTCACCTGGATCGTGCAGGTGCGATACATCATGTCGAGGCCATGCTTGCCGACCATCGGCATATAGCGCGTCATGACCTGGTAGCGCTGCTTGGGCATGCGCGGCGTTTCGGCAAGCGTCCAGTTGGGCGAGAAGCCGACACCGAGAAAGCCGATGCGCAAGGGCCCACCGACCGCCAGCACCTGCTCCAAGTGCTCGCGTGTTTCAGCGCCGGTCTCGTGGATGGTGCGCACCGGAGCGCCCGAGAGCTCGAACTGACCGCCGGGCTCGAGCGATACGGTGCCGCCCTTCTCTCCGTCCGGCCGCTTGAGCGCGATGATGTTGCCGTTCTCCAGAATGGGCTCCCAGCCGAAGTGTAAGATGAGCCCCTCCATCAGCGCGCGCACGCCGCGCTCACCCTCGTAGGGCACCGGCCGCAGCGTGTCGGTGGTGAACAGGAACTTCTCGTGCTCGGTGCCGATCCGCCAGGCGCTGGCGGGCTTGCAGCCCGCGGCGATCCAGGCGATGAGCTCGTCGCGCGAGCGCACGGTTGGGGCAGGTGCGCCGTCCTGGCGGGTGGACATTGAGCTAAACCGTTCTCGCTGGGCGGGAGTTTGCCGTTGGGCTCGCGGCGACGCTCCCTTGTTAATTGATAAGCCCCGGTCCGCACAAGCCGTGAGCTTCGTTGGGCCTAGCGCCAGTCGCCGAGCACGCCGTTCACGAGCGCGAGAGCGGCGACCGCGGCCGTATCGGCGCGCAGCATGCGAGGCCCCAATGCAATGCTCGTGACGAATGGCTTGGATGTGAGCAACGCACGCTCGCTCTCGTCAAACCCGCCCTCGGGTCCAACCAGCAACGCGAGGGGACCGGGAGGCACACGGGCCAGCGTAGTGAATGGGCAACGCTCCTCGCTCTGCTCGTCGCAGAAAATGAGGGTCCGTCCGCAGTCCCAGTCGGCGACCAGGGCCGCAAGCTTGCACGGCGCGATCACCTCGGGGATGCGCAGGATGCCGCATTGCTCGGCGGCCTCGATGACGTTGGCGCGCATGCGCTCGAGGTTCACGCGCTCGGGCGTGGTGCGGCGCGTGAGCACGGGCTGCAGCCGGCCGACGCCCATCTCGGTGGCTTTCTGCACCATGTAGTCAAGCCGCGCCCGCTTCAAAGGCGCGAACAGGTAATCGATGTCGGGCCCCTCCTCCTGACCACGCACCTGGGCGCCGAGGCGAACGCTGGCGCCGCGCTTGCCGGCATCGGCAATGCCAGCCCGCCACTCCCCATCGCGCCCGTTGAACACAAGGATCGTGTCGCCTTCTTTCAGGCGAAGAACGTTGTTGACATAGTTCGCCTGACCGGCGCTCAACGCCACCGTGGTGCCCTCGGCCAGGTCCGCCTGCAAAAACAGGCGTTGCGCATTAAAGTCGTGGCGAGCCATCGCTGCCTTCGTGTCCGCGCGGAACACTCTTTCTACACACTATCATGCCCCAGGCTAGCATGCCCCCCAGGCGTGTCAGCGGTCATCCCTTGGCCCGCTCTGGGGGCTGTTCTGGGGGCTTTTCTGGGGCTGCTGTGGGGCTGCTCTGGGCCCGCTCTGTTCCTGCTCTGGGCGCCACGTTGCGCCGAAGCCCGCCTCGCCCAGCCGGCGCTTGAGCGCAGCCGCATCGAGTGCGGGCTCCCGCGTCCGCAGCTCTGCCGCCGCGCTTGCGGCCGCCGCGACGGCTAGGCCTGCGCCCGACACTTGGGAGGTGACGCCGCCAAAACCCGCCGCCTCGGCACGCGTGGTCCCTGCTGCGACGGCGAGCACGTTGTCGAGACCGAGCGCTGCCGGGTAGATCGGCTCGGTGGGCCCGGCCGGGACCAACACGAGCACGTCCTTGAAGCGCTGCGCCGCCTGCCGGAACGGCTCCCAGTGTGGGCGCGAGGAGCTGCCCATGGCCACGACGGCAACCCGTGCCGGCGTCTGTGCCACGAACGCCAGGGCGTTCGCCAGCGCGACGGGATCGCTGGGATCAACGCGCACCGGCACGAGCCGCGCGGTCGGCGCGCCGATGATGAGACTGGCCAGCTGCGTGCCATCGCCGCCCCACTGTGGCAGCGTCGTGCCCTTGCTTTGATCGAACGGCCTTCGGTCCCGGTCGTGAAGATCCCAGCCGATGAGCTCGCCCTCGCCGTCCCGTGCCAAGCGAGGCGCTATGTATGGGAGCGTATAGTCGATACCGGTGCCGATGAGAGCGATGGCGATGCCGCCGGGATCCCGGCCGGGCGGCACCGGGGGCTTATCCGCGGGGATCGATTTTGTGCTCAATGTGGGCGCCAATTGCGGTCCCGGCGATTGAGCCGGGACGGCGCTTGCCAACGCAAGCGTGGCGATTGCTGCAAACCAGATCAGGCGTGCCAGCATGGTTTCACGAGTTCGCGGGCCTCCCGGCCGGCGCGGGGAGACCCTTGGCGACAAGCCCGAGGGAACGGGCGATGAAGTCGGCGATCGCACCGGTGTCGTCGAGCGCAAACACCGGACGGCCGGCGCCCTCGGCGGCGTGGTCGGCCGCGATGGCGATGATGTTGGCGTCGGCTTGAGCAAGCGATTTATGGCCAAGCGCCTCGCGCCGCCGGGTCTCGACTTTGGGGATGCGCGCCGCTTTATATCCCTCCACGATCACAAGGTCGCAGGGCGCAAGCCAGGTGAGCACCTCTCCCAGCTCCGGCTCGGGCGCCGCTTCGAGCTCGGCGATCACGGCCCAGCGTTTGGCCGAGACCACCGCTACCTGTGACGCACCGGCGCGGCGATGTCGGGCGCTGTCCGTCTCGCCCTGGTCGATCTGGAAATCGTGATGGGCGTGCTTGACAGTGGCCACCTTGAGGCCACGGCGGGTAAACTCGCCAACGAGCCGCTCAACCAGCGTGGTCTTGCCAGATTTCTTCCAGCCGGCGATGCCGATGACAGGCGTTTGGCCGGCGGCCCGCTTCATTTTTTCGAGGTCGCGGTCTTGGCTAACATGGTGCGCAATTGGTCGAGTTCGAGCGGGGTATTGGCGTTGAAGAAGGGATCGATGTCGAGGCCGCACACGCGCATGGGTGGGAACGGCACGGGCATGGTGCCGTGCCGATCGGTCCAAGCGAGCACCTTGCGCACACCTGCGCGAAGCTGCTCCTCCAGATCGTCGGCGAGCGCCACCGGCCACAGGCCGATGACCGGGTGGAGCTCCCCGTGCGACTGCGCCAGCGCGATGGCGCCTGGGCGACCCTCGACCGCGCGGATCATTTTCTCCACCAAGTCGGCAGGCAACAGCGGTGCATCACCGGCCGCGGTGGCAATCCAGCGGGCCGTGGGGGCATTGGCGGCCGACCAGCGCATCCCCGCCAATACGCCGGCGAGCGGGCCGACAAAGCCGCCGATGGTATCGGGCACCACCGGCAGATCGAGGGGCGCAAAGCGGCCGGGATTGCCGTTGGCATTGATGATCAAGGCTGCGACCTGCGGCCGCATTCGGCAGACAACGTGGGCGAGCATGGGTCGTCCGGCAAGCTCAAGCAGGCCCTTGTCGCCGCCGCCCATGCGGCGCGACCGCCCGCCGGCGAGGATCACGCCCGTCACATGAAGTCGTCTTTTCATCTCAACACCTCGACCGCTCGCGGCTCGATCTGGATCGAGGCGATTGCGGACGCCATCAGCGGCAAAGGATTGGGGCCGGCATCAGCGAACGAATGAGCCATCGGCGCCGTCATGGTTGTGCGTGGCGATCCGCATGCATTCGACCGAGCATAGCCCCGGCATCGCCGGCGATCCATCATTCCAGCGCGTCTGCATGGCTGCCCTTGCGCGCATGCTTGCGATCCTCTTCGGCGACGTGCGCGGGGTCGGCGTCGAAGACGATGCGCTCGGCGCCCGAGAGCGCCACAAAGCGCCGTCCGCGCGCGCGTCCGATGAGCGTCAGCCCGGCCTTGCGCGCGAGCTCCACGCCCCAGCCCGTGAAACCTGACCGGGAGATCAGCACGGGGATGCGCATCTTCACGGTCTTGATCACCATCTCGGAGGTCAGCCGACCCGTGGTGTAGAAGATCTTGTCGTCGGGCGTGATGCCGTTGAGGAACATATAGCCGGCGATCTTGTCGACGGCATTGTGACGGCCCACGTCCTCCATGTAGATCAAGGGCCGGTCCTCTTCGGCAAGGACGCAGCCGTGGATGGCGCCCGCCTTGAGATAGAGGCTTGGCGCGGTGTTGATCTTCTTGGTCAGCTGGTAGAGCCAGGACGTGCGCACGCGGGCGAGGGGGTTGAGCGCAACCTTGTCGAACTCCTCCATCAAGTCGCCAAAGACGGTCCCCTGCGCACACCCCGAGGTCTGCGTCTTCTTGCGCAGCTTGTCCTCAAAATCGGTCTGGCGGCGCGTGCGCACCACCACGGTGGCGATGTCCTCCGCATAGTCGACGCCCGTAATCTCATCATCGGGCTTCAGCATGTTCTGATTGAGGAGGTAGCCCACGCCCAACAGCTCGGGACGGTCGCCGATCGTCATCATGGTCACGATCTCGCGGCTGTTGAGGAAGAGCGTGAGCGGCCGCTCGGTGACGACGGCCGTCGCGACCGGCCGTCCGTCCTGGTCCACGCCGGGCACGGTGACGGAGAGGCGCGCATCGTCCGGGTCCGGCCGGACGGTGAATTCCTTAAGGCGCCGGGGCCGCGGCTTGGGCAAGAGGGGACGACTCCGATGGGCGAGCATGCTGCCTTGACGGGGCATGTAAAGGCGCAGGTGCACGGGCGCAAGTACCAGGTCCGAGCCAAGGCTTGCGGCGGACATCTTGCCGCCAAATCTCTCGTTGAGACAAACTCCCGCGAGACCTAAAGTAGCGCTAAATGGACGCGCGCGCTCAGCGGAACCCGCGAGGCGTCGTGAACGGCTATGGCGTTAGGGAGCGTGTCGTAGGGCATGTGCCGGCTCCTCGCGCTGCCCTCGGCCCCAGCATTCCTTAAGCCATTTCGCGCCAAAGCCGTCGAGGAGGTCGGCAGTCATGGCAACCATTGACCGTCGCAGGTTGTTGAAGGCCGCAGGGGCTGCAAGCATCGGGGCCAGCGCGCCGGCAGTTGCTGCCCCAGCTGTCGCCCAGTCGTCGCCCGAGATCCAGTGGCGCATGCCCGTAAGCTGGCCCAAGATGCTCGACACGCTGTACGGGGGCGCTGAGCAGTTCTGCAAGTACGTATCGGAGGCAACCGACGGCAGGTTCCATATTCGTGTGCCGAGCAATGATCGCATACCCCCCCTAGAGGTGACCGAGGCGGTCGCGAACGGCACGGTCGAGGCCTGTCATACGGCCCCCTACTACATGTTCGCCAAGGATCCGACGTTTGCCTTCGGCTGCGCCGTGCCGTTCGGTCTCAACGGGCGCATGCAGAACGCCTGGTGGTTGGAGGGCGGCGGCGAAGGCCTGATGAACGCCTTTTACGCCAAGTACAACATCTACGGCCTGCTGGCGGGCAACACCATGGCGCAGATGGGCGGCTGGTTCCGCAAGGAGATCAACACCATCGACGACATGAAGGGCATCAAGATGCGCATCGGCGGATTTGCCGCCGCGGTCATCTCCAAGCTTGGCGTGGCGCCGCAGCAAATTGCCGGCAACGACATCTATCAGGCGTTGGAGAAGGGCACCGTCGACGCCGCCGAATGGGTCGGGCCGCACGACGACGAGAAGCTTGGATTGTTCAAGGTGGCCAAGTTCTACTACTACCCGGGATGGTGGGAGGGCGGGGCCATGATCCACGTGCAAGTCAACAAGGGTCAATGGGAGGCCTTGCCCAAGAACTACCAAGCGATCCTCAAGGCGGCGGCCGCCCAAGCCCATAACTTTACGGTCGGCCGCTACGACGCGCTGAACCCGGCCGCGTTGAAGAAGATCCTGGCGAGCGGCACGCAGCTGCGCCCCTTCTCGGAATCCATCATGGACGCCTGCTTCAAGGCCGCCAACGAGGTCTATGCCGAGATCAGCGCCAAGAACGAGGACTTCAAGAAGCTCTGGGACTCGGTGAGGGCATTCCGCGCCGACCAGTATTTGTGGCAGCAGCTGGCCGACAACACCTACGACAACTACATGATGATCCAGCAGCGCAAGAAGTTGCTGTAATCGGCCAAGGATCGGCCAGGGCAGAGAGCGGCAAGAGATCGGCCAAGGATCGATCGGCGATCAGCCAGGGCCCTGGTGGCTTGGCGCGCAACGTCAATGCAGGAGAGAGCAGCATGATCGGCTATATCACGCTCGGTTCCAACGACCTTGAGCGTGCGCGTGCATTTTATTCGGCACTGCTTGCAGAGATTGGCGGCCGGGAAGTCATGCGCCTGGAGAATGGCCTCACGATGTATGGCGCGGGTCGCGGCCAGCCGTCGATCTGCATCACCAAGCCCCATAACGGGAAGGCTGCGGTGCCAGGCAACGGTAACATGGTCGCGCTGGTGCTCAAGGAGCGGCGCCAAGTTGACGCTCTCCACGCCAAGGCACTGGCGCTCGGCGGCACGGACGAGGGGGCGCCTGGGGTGCGTGGGCCAGAGGGGCCGCAGGCATTCTACGGCGCCTACTTCCGCGATCTTGATGGCAATAAGCTCTGTGCTTTTCGGATAGGACCGGCAAGCTGAGCTGCTCGCCTCACGATCGCCGACCGGTGGCGCGTGTGCGCCCCATCTCGGCCATAGCCACACGTCGGCCGTAGGCCTGGCTGTGTGGCCGGTGTCGGCCACAGGCCAATGTCGGGTAGGCCAATGTCGGGTAGGCCACTGTCGGGTAGGCCACTGTCGGGTAGGATTGGCCGGCTTTGGTCCAAACCATTGCCAACTGGCCGCCTGATGCTACATGGAAAGTGCGATGAGCCCCTCCCCCACGTCAGATCAGATCCTTGAGCGCTTGCGTCGGGTCAAAGGCCCCGACTTGGAGGGCAACATCGTCGACCTAGGGCTGGTATCGGAGATCCTGCTCAAGGACGGCCGCGTCTCCTTCTCGATCACAGTAGCGGCGGAGCGCGCGCGCGAGCTTGAGCCTATGCGCCAAGCTGCCGAGAAGCTGGTACGCGACATGGAGGGCATAACGGGCGTGGCGGCCGTGCTCACGGCCGAGAAGCCTCAGGGCTCGACGTCCCAACCGCGCGGCGGACCCCGGGCGGAAGGCCCCAGGGAAAGCCCCAGGGAAGGCCCGAGGGAAAGCCCCAGGGTTAGGGAGGCGCGCGCCAGGGCCGCGGCACAGGCGCCCCCGGCTCCCGCCGGTGCGGGGCGACATGTCATAGAGGTCGCCGGCATCAAACACATGATCGCCGTGGCTTCCGGGAAGGGCGGCGTCGGCAAGTCGACCACGGCGGTCAACCTGGCGCTGGGCCTCAAGGCCATTGGACTGGATGCCGGCATCCTCGACGCCGACATCTACGGACCCTCGCAACCGCGCTTGCTTGGCCTCAGCGGGCGCCCGCAGCTGGCCAAGGGCAATGTGCTGCGGCCAATGCAGGGGCATGGTCTCAAGGCCATGTCGATGGGCTTCATGGTCGATGAGGGCACGCCGATCATCTGGCGCGGCCCCATGGTTGTCTCGGCGCTGACGCAGATGCTGCGAGACGTGGAGTGGGGCAATCTCGACGTCCTCGTCATCGACATGCCGCCCGGCACCGGCGACGTGCAGCTCACCATGGCGCAGCAAGTGCCGCTGTCGGGTGCCATCATCGTCTCGACGCCACAGGACCTGGCGTTGATCGACGCCCGCAAGGGTCTCAACATGTTCCGCAAGGTCGATGTGCCTGTGCTCGGCATCGTCGAAAACATGAGCTATTTCGTGTGTCCCAGGTGCGGAGAGCGCTCGGATATTTTCGGCCACGGCGGCGCTGAGGCGGAGGCCTTGAAGCTTGGTGTCCCCTTCCTCGGCGCCGTGCCGCTGCACATGGACATCCGGACCACGTCCGACGAGGGTCGGCCGATCGTGGCCTCGAGCCCCGACAGCGTGCAGGCGCAGATCTTCCGCGACATCGCGTCCAAGGCCTGGAGCGAGCTGCAAGGGAATGAGCGGCTCGGACCGCCCAAGCTCGACATTGCGCCTGATCGGGGCGCACTCGCGGTGGCCTTCACGGGCGTCGAGCCCTTCCAGCTCTCCGCCGAGATGCTGCGCGTCATGAGCCCTTCGGCCGAGGTGCAGGGCCATTCACCGGAGCAGCGTGTAACGGTCGCTCAGAAGCGCAACGTCAAGATCAAGGACCTAAAGCCCGTCGGCAATTACGCCGTGCGCATCGTCTTCGACGACGGCCACGACACCGGGCTTTTCAGCTGGTCCTACCTTGCCACGCTCGACCGGGAGCGCGACAAGCGCTGGGCAGAGTATCTGTCGGCATTGGCACAAAAGGGGCTGAGCCGCGGCTGAGCTTGCGGCAATCGCAGAGGCCAACGCACTCCACGCAGGCATGCTCCAGCAATGATCCAGCGCGATTGAAAGCGCGGGGTTGATCGTGCGTGCGAGACGCCGGAACCTGCGCGCCCCCGAACGTGCCCTTGAACGCGCTCTTCGGCGCGCTGGGACGTGCTCTTGGGCCGGACATTTGGGTGCGGCCTCGGGGAGCCAAAGAGCCGAAAGGGTCAGCGCCGGCGGGCTTTCCTTGGGGGCGCTGTTGCGCTGGCTCGCTTGCCGGGCGAGCGCTGCTGATCCGGCCGTGCAAGTGCAGCCGATACGTAGTGAGGCAGTGCGAACGCCGCACGGTGCACGCTCGGGGTGTAGTATTTGGTGGCGATGCGGCGCTTGGCCATGCGCCGCGCTAGCATCGCTTCTGGCATCTTGAGCAGGGCCTCATCGTCGCTCGCACAGTTGAGCGCGAACGGCCCCCCGAAATAGCACGGTTGCGTGCACAGGTAGGGCGAGGTTGCCCTGAAGAGCGAGTGAAAGATCTCGCTCGTGGCACAGAGGTGCCCGGGAAAGAGGAACGGCAGCCCATTCTGCGTGACGAGAACGCCGCCCTTTTTCAGCGCCCGTTTGCAGTCGGTGAAGAACTCGCGCGTATGCAATGAGGCGCTGGGGCCGATCGGCTCTGAGCTATCGACGATGATGGCATCGAATTTCTCACGTGTGTCGGCCACGTATTTCAAGCCGTCGGCAATGACGACGTCGGCACGCGGATCATCGAAGGCGCCGCCGGCAATCTGAGGGTAGTGCTGCAGCGAAAGGTCGATGACGGCGCGATCGATCTCGCACAAGGTGGCCTTGGCAACGGTCGGGTGCTTCAGCACCTCTCGCAGCACGCCACCGTCGCCACCACCGACCACGAGCACTCCTGCGGGTGCAGCCAGCGTCATCAACGGCACGTGCGCCATCATCTCGTGATAGACGAACTCGTCGGAGGTCGTGAGCTGGCACACCCCGTCGAGCATCAGCACCGTGCCCCAGGTCTCATTCTCGAAGATGACGAGATGCTGGTGCGGGGTCTTTACCTCGTGCAGCACCTTGGAGGCTTCGAGCCGGACGCGCCAATGCGGATGGAATGTCTCCTCAATCCAACGAGACATGGCTCATTCGCCTCCCGATGCCGGTCCCTGCCACGGCCAAGGCCAAGCGAGGCGCGCGGCGCATTGACCTCGCGCGTCAGCTTGGCAATGTCTGCAGGAGCTAGGCTGCCCGTCGCGCCTTGGCCATCCGAACGGGAGCCTTCTTGGCGGCGGCGATCTCCCACGTGCGCTCGTTCATCGAGTTCGCCCGCAGGTGTTCCTTAACCACCGTCCGTTCCGGTTGGAACGCCCTGTTCAGCACGTCAACGGTGGCATGCGGGTTCGCATGGCCACACATGAAAACGTCGAGGGCGGCATAACCGGCCTCGGGCCAGCTGTGAATGCTGATGTGGCTTTCCGCCAGCACGGCCACACCGGAAACGCCACCGTTGGGCGTAAAGTGGTGGAGGTGGATGTGCAACAGCGTTGCCCCCGCCACGGTCACGCAGCGTTTCAGCGTCTCTTTGATGTGCTTGAGATCGTCAAGCCGCCTGGCGCCGAACAGGTCAATGATGAGATGGGTGCCGGCGAAGCGATGCCCATCGCGTTCGATGAAGTAGTCTTTCCTGTTCTCGTGCGCTAGGTGCGCGGATTGACCATGATCTTCCTTTTGGGCGGTGCTTGAACGGGTCAAGTCCATCCCCAATTGGAAGAGGGAATCGGTGTAGGCCATAGGACCCCTCCCCAACCAGCAGACAGATAACCCGCTGCCCCACGGATCGATTGAACCGCAGGGCAAACGGAGACGCGTCATATGAGGCCAATCGCCCCCTGGTGCAAGAGGAAATGGACCCCGCGCGCCAAATTTTCGCGGTTGAGCCAGAGACCATGGCAAAAACGCGCGCCGCAACGTCACTGCTTCTTGAGCAGCTTCTCCAGGACGTCGCGCGGCTTTACCTTTTGACCATCTTCGCCAAGCAGGCCCTTGATGGCATCCTGCACCTCCGGCGACTTCAGGTTCTTGCCGATCTGCTTGACCGTGTCGACAATCTGCTCCTGCCCCGCGACGCTGAAGTTGGGCTTGTCCCACGATCCATCGATGTGCACGGGGATCTCGACGTTGGAGAGGTTAATCACGGCCCGATCGGTGCTGGCGTTGAGTGAGGCCACCTTCGGGCGCACGGTATAGTCGAGGGTGCGTGCCGGCAGATTGAAGGTACCTGCACCGCTGACGCGCAGGTTTGGGCTCACCAGGCGCAGATCCTGGTTGTCGGCGATGCCGTTGGCGATGGTGAAGCTGCCGGCGAGCTCACTGAAAGGCGTCTTCTCCCCGTGCGCAACGCGCAGGCCACTAAAGCGCCCTTCTCCGAGCCCTCGCAGAATCTTCCCAACGTCGATAGCATCGATCGTGCCGCCGGTGGTCGCCAGGTCGATCTTGCCGCCCAAGGTGGCGACGATCTGCCGCTCCGAGGCACCCTGCCCGGCGAGAGCAACGGTGAGCGTGCTGCGCCCCTCGAGCCACTCGAAGCCCAGTGCGTCCTTGAGCAGCGGCTGCGCGGCGATGCCCTCCAAGAGCATGTTAACACTGATTGCCGGCACCTGACCGCGACCGTCGAGAGTTGCCACGCCCCGCCCACGCCCCTCATAGAGCAGCATCTCTTGCAGCGTGAGCCGTGCGACGCTGTCGGCCAGGGCAAGCGACAGGCGTACTGGGCCCGTCGTCACGTCCTTGAAGAGGAGCCGGTCCGCGGCAAGGGTCAGATCGGCGTCCGCCAGCGTCAGGGGCGTCGGGTCGATGACCTCATCGCTCCAATCGGCACCGCCGCCGGCGCGCTGCGTGAACCCGCGGACTTGCGAACCCTTCTGGAGGGACCCCGGCGGCGCTGGGCGACCCGAGGACGCCGGTCCTGGATCGGCATTGGAGCCTGGGCGAATGAGGATGCTGCCCAAATCGAGCTCTGACAGTTTTAGACTTCCGGTCACGTAGGGCCGCGCTGGCCTTGCCTCGATCGTCACATCGCCGCTGAGCGAGGCGGCACCCAACGTTCCCGTCAGACCGGAGAGCGCCACGCGGCCACTCTCGCCTGTGAGCGTGCTGGAGAGCATCAGTGCTCCAGCATTCCGAGCCGCCGCCATGGGCTTATTGTCGGCCCAGGTGCCGAGCGCCTCGAGGGAGGGCGACTTCAAATCGAGATTGCCCTGGAGCGCGAGCCCCGAGCCGACGTCCACCTTGCCGTCATAGCGCACCTCGATGGGCTGTCCTGAGAGCTTCAGCGACAAGCGCGTGGCGCGCTCGTCCAAAAGCGCGCGCAACGAGGCGACATCACCTGCGACGGTGACGGTCTCACCGCGCCACATGAAGCTGCCGTTGGCCTGCAAGGGACCGGCACCCTCATCGAGAACGACATCGATATTGAGCTGGGTGAGATCGTGGCTCGTTCCCGACCGCTCGTCGGCGTAGTGCAGGATGCCCTCGCGCAGAGCGAGGTTCAGGGGGCCGAGCTTTTCCAGCATGCTTGCGAGATTGCCGCCGCCGGTCGGCGGCGCTTGCGTCATCGGCGCACCTGGAGCTGCAACGCGCAGGAAGTGCCCGCGCTCTTCGCCGCTCGCAGCCAATGTGCTCGAGGAAGGTGCGGCGCGAGCGAAATCCCAGCTGCGCCGGCCTTGGGTGTCGACCTTGAGCTCGATCTTGGGCCGGAAGAGCGTGAGCCGCTGGATGCCTGGCTGTCCCGTCAACAGCGATGCCAGGCTCAGCTCGGCATCGAGCGTTTGCACGAGGAGCGTCGGTCCGCCCTCCATGCCCGCGGGCGCGGAGAGCGCCACGTTCGCCAGGGAGATCGCAGGCCGTGGCACGAGGACGAGCGACGTGGACCCGGACACCACGAGGTCGCGCCCCGTACGGGCCTTGACCTCTCCGATCAGCCGGTCGCGCACCAGCTCCACGGGCGCGGCCACGACGAGGAAGGCGATGGCGCCGAGCAGGAGGCAGGCAAGCCCCAGCCCCGCATACCCCAGGGCGATGACCCACCGTGGGCCCTGACTTTGGCGCGGAGCTCTATTCCGCATGTGCGGTCTCAACGTTGAACGGTCCCTCATGGCGGTGGCGATCTTAGCAGAGGATGGTGTCGGTAGAGTTTGGGTTGCCGCGAATGACCACAACGAACACAAGGTGTTAGCGCAAATTATGTCCGGCGGGGCATGACGGAAAACCAGGCCCAGCACTTTATCCACGCCTGGCTTCCCGCTAGGCGCAAGCGGCCAGCGCAGCGGAGCTTGAACGCTGTATACCGGCCAACGCGCGGTCACGAGCGAGGACTTGCAGGGCCAAACCACGGGCGCAAGCAGGTGCTGGCGGTGGGGGCTCCATTCCGTGTGGCACTGCCGACCATTGTCTATTTTGGGCTTGCGCAGCGATCGGGCTGCGCATGTATCGAGGCCGCCAAATGGACCGACCTCACGGTGGGCCATGGTCTGCATGACTGGGGGTGCACGTGGGCGCGCTCCAGATCGGAGTTGCGCGGAGCTCCTCACGAAGGGCTTCCATTTCGGTGGTGCGCAACCCGCTCTTGCGCTCGTCGGCGCGGGAGCCATTCGAGAGCTCTCGGGAAGCGTCACCTTGACCAACCCCGTGTATCGCTTTCCGCCTCAGTGTTTGCGCCGGTCGTGCGACGTGGGAGAGTTCCTGCTCGCGAGCTTTTCTATGCGAGCAATCGACGGATGGCGCGCGTCGCGGCAGCTGCCGCGGTTCTCAGGTCTCGCGGCAGAAACGAGCTCTTTGTCAAGCGGTGAAGATCGCACGTTCGGCGACACCCACGTTCGCACCCACGTTCGCCGACACCCACGTTCGCCGACACTGGCCTCTTCCTGCTCGCCGTGCATGGATCGCCAGCAAGGGACCGGCACGCGATTGGCTGGGCCGCCGATCCGCCTTTTGCCTGTCGCAATGGGTCTGCGCGAGGTGGCGCTCGTGGGCTTCGCCGCCTATCATCGGGCGTCGCGGTCTGTTGCGGAGGGTTGGGATGTCTGGCGTTCGCCTGCTGATTGCCATGCTGCTGGTGGTTGCCGGTGCGCATGCCCCACTACCGGCACGCGCGCAACAGGCCGACCGATGCCTCGCCGTCGCTGAGGCGGCGGGACAGATTATGCCCGCTAGCTACCGGCCCGCCGAACTCAAAGCCACGGAGGTGCGGCTCACCTTTGTGGGGCACTCGACGTGGCTCATCGAGAGCCCAGGCGCCGTCAAGATCGCCACCGATTACAATGACTATGTGCGCCCCTCCGTGGTCCCCGACATCGCCACCATGAACCGCGCGCACACCAGCCACTACTCCAACTTCCCCGATCCCGCCATCAAGCACGTGCTGCGCGGCTGGAACCCCGAGGGCGGGCCTGCCAAGTACGACATGACGGTCGGGGACGTGCGCGTACGCAACGTCCCCACCAACATCAGGGATTGGAACGGTGGATCCATCCCCTACGGCAATTCCATCTTCATCTTCGAGGTCGCGGGACTGTGCATCGGCCACCTCGGCCACCTCCACCACACGCTAACGGACCAACAGGTTGCACAGATCGGGCAGCTCGATGTGGTGATGGTACCGGTCGACGGTAGCTATACGATGGACACGGCCGGAATGGTCGAGGTGCTGAAGGCCTTGCGTGCTCGGCTTGTCCTGCCCATGCACTACTTCAACCCCTACACCCTCGATCGCTTTTTGGCCCGCATCCGTGACGATTTTCTGGTCGAGACTGCAAAGGAGCCGATGATCGTGGTGTCGCAAGCGACGCTGCCAAGCGAGCCCAAGGTGCTGGTGCTCCCCGGAAATTAGACGGGGTTTGCCCGCGCCGCCGGCCGATGTCATGCTGGGCCCCGGTTATCGG
Organism: Hyphomicrobiaceae bacterium; assembly: GCA_036558085.1. Lineage (GTDB taxonomy): Bacteria > Pseudomonadota > Alphaproteobacteria > Rhizobiales > Hyphomicrobiaceae > AWTP1-13. The sequence continues at coordinate 4,671 of DATBGH010000019.1, read as the reverse complement.
CCGGCAAGCAACCTCCGCGGGGTGCGGAACGGCCGTCATCGCCAAGGTGACCAAGCCTCCCCCGTGACACCATGGGGAGAGACCACGGGGGCACCGACCACGGGCGGGCGAAGTTTCGTCTCAGGCGCGGTCGCGTTAGCGGCAATGGACGCCGCTGCAGCATCAACGATCAATTCGCAGGCGGCAGACGCACAGGAGGGGAACCGAGCCATGGCATCTAGCGAGCTCGACTACCGCACCAGCACTGAGCTGGTCGCGCTGCTTGCAGCGCGGAAGGTGTCCGCAGTCGAGCTACTCGAACGATCGGTTCAACGCATCGAGGCACGTGACAAAGCGATCAATGCTGTGGTCGTCCGCGATTTCGAGCGCGCCCGCGATGCGGCCAAAGCGGCCGATGCGGCCTTGGCGCGAGGGGAGCGCAGGCCGTTGCTCGGCCTGCCAATGACGGTCAAAGAATCCTACAACGTGGCCGGACTGCCGACCACGTGGGGTTTCCCGGCGGGCAAGGATTTTCGGCCCAAAGAAGATGCGCTCTGCATCAGCCGTCTCAAGGCCGCTGGCGCCGTCATCCTCGGCAAGACCAACGTGCCGCTCTCACTTGCCGATTGGCAAAGTTACAATGACATCTACGGCACCACGAACAATCCCTGGGACACCGCCCGCACTCCCGGCGGATCATCAGGCGGCTCAGCGGCCTCATTGGCCGCCGGCTATGTCTCGCTCGAGCTGGGCTCCGATATCGGCGGGTCGTTGCGGGTGCCCGCGCACTACTGCGGGGTTTTCGCGCACAAGCCAAGCCTCGGCCTGGCGCCCTCGCGAGGCCAGACACCCCCCAACGCGCCGCCGTTGCCGTTCGACAACGATCTCGCCGTCATCGGACCTATGGCGCGGAGTGCCGTCGATCTGTTGCTCGGTCTCGACGTCATCGCCGGGCCGGACGAGGAGGTCAACGCCGTCGCTTATCGCCTTGCGTTACCTCCCGCGCGGCATGACAGCCTCAAGGGCTTCCGTGTGCTCGTCATCGACACGCATCCCTTGATACCAACGGCGCGCTCGGTAACGGGCGCGCTCCGGCGGCTGGCGGAACGCCTCGACAAGGCGGGGGCCCAGGTGGCGAGAGCTAGCCCTCTGCTGCCAGATCTCAAGGAGGCAGCGCGGGTCTATGTGACGCTCTTGTGGTCGAGACTGGCGGCATTCTGGCCACCTGAGCTTTATGCTCGCCTGCAAGAAGCGGCCAAGGCGCTCCCGGCCGACGACAATGGCCCGGTGACATGGCAGACGCGGGGCGCCGTGCTGAGCCATCGCGACTGGATGGCCGCCGACAACGTTCGCGTTCGTCTGCGCCAGCAGTGGCGCGCCCTGTTTCGCGAATTCGACGTGGTTCTCTGTCCGCCGATGCCCACGCCCGCGTTTCCCCACGACCACAACCCCGACCAGAGAACGCGCCAGATCGAAATTGACGGCAAGCTCCATCCCTACCTTGACCAGATCTTCTGGCCGGGGGTGGCGACCGTCATCGGCTTACCGGCGAGCGCGATCCCGGTCGGTCTTTCCGACACTGGTCTGCCCATTGGCGTGCAGATCATCGGCCCCTACTTGGAGGATCGCACCCCGCTGCGCTTCGCCGAGCTCATCGAGAGGGAGTTTGGCGGATTTATCCCGCCACCGGCTTTCAAGAACTGAAATGATTGTTTACTCGCCGTAATAGGCGACAGGGTTTGTCTATGCGCTAAACCGGCGACTGGCGCCAGTGTCGGCGGCAGCTGCCACAGCGGGTCGGCTTTAGCGACGCGGCGTTCAATTCGCAACGAAGCAGTATAGCAATCCGGCGCCGCCAGTTGATTTGAGCTGCTCCTGGCTGCAGCCACGCGAACCGTGCGAGGAGTTCCAGGACTTCATGTGCCTCGTGTCCTTGAGGCCAGAGCGATCGTGATGGCCAACAATGGCTGAGCCATCGCCACTCTTCGTCCAGTTGCCGCAGGTCGTGTCGCCGCCGGCGGTCGAGAACATCCCCTCCGGGTCCGAGCCCGTCAGAATGTCGTGCGTGTTGACGGCATCGCCCCGGCCGCTAACGGTCTCGCCTTTTTCGGTGAGAGCCGTTTCTTTGGTGATGTTGACGGCAGCCGAGTGCAGGTCTTCCACGCTCTTGGCCACCACGACGCCCTTCGCGTTTTGCCACGGACCCTTACCGATCCGATCGCGTGCGTTGACCCCAGCATCTCCCCCCGGTGCGGTTGTGCTCAGATAGGCCCGCCAATTGGTGGCGGTTGCCCCGGCCGCCTTGGCGAGCGCCGCACAATGCGCATCGGCGCCCTCCAGTCCGCCGAGATCCGCGCCGTTGCCTTTGCCGGCGCTGGTGACGAAGAAACTCATCTGGGCCTGCTGGGCGTGGAGCCGGCCGTCACGCCCAAACTGGTTAAGGCGGCAGCAGCCAGCAGCCGAAGTGCGGTCTTCGTCATCGTGATCAGTCTCCCGGTTCCTTGGATTGTCTGCCCGATCGCGCGTGGACAGAGCCAATGACCTAGCTCGCGCCCGCATGCACGTCTAGCACGCGCGCCGAGGACGGGACCAAGTGCGTTCCTGGTGGAGACGCCCGCGACCTTTGAAACTTACGTGTCCTCGCCGTGATGGAGCGCCGCCAGCTCCAGCACATCACGGCCGGCGCTTGCCGCCAATACGCGGTCGAGATCGGCAAGGCTTTGATCGAGCACCGCCTCGCTCGTCGACCCATTGAGCCAATGCCCAAGAAACAGTCCTGCAAAGAGATCGCCGGCGCCATTGGGAATGCCTTGGCGCTTGCGCATCTCGCGCTCAATGGGCTTGTTCGTACTGACGAGCACCGTGGTAACGACGCTGGCCGTCTGGCGCGCCGAGGTCACGACCACGGTGGGTGGTCCGAGTTGGCGCGCGCAGGCCGCCACCTCTGCCGGATCTTGTGGAGCGCTGCCGGTCAGCCAGGAAAGCTCAAACAGATTGGGCGTGGCGATGGTGGCCATCGGCAGGAGCGCATCACGGATGGCCTCGGCCGTGGGCTGGGAGACGTAGAGGCGGCCGGCGTCACCGATCACGGGGTCGATCAGCACCGGGAGACCTGGTCTTGTGGTCTTGATACGGGCGATCGCTCGGGCGACGGCAAAAACCGCCGTAGCCGACGGAAAGTAGCCCGCAAGGACGGCACCGAGGGTTGTCCAGCAGCCGTCGGCCTCGAGCGCGGCGAGCATCGCGGCCAGGCTCTCCGGCGGTAGCTCGTGCTTGGTGGGTCGGCCGAGACCCGGTCGGCTTGCCACCAGCACTGTCGGCAGGGGCCACACCTCGTGACCCCGGCGTTGCAGCGCCGGGACCGTGGCGTTGAGACCCACGTGCCCACGCACGGCGTGCGAGGAGATCGCCAGCACCTTGGCCATGGCAGTCTATATCACATTGCGCTCCGGCAGCGGGCGCCCCTCGGCGATGCGTGTGTAGCCAAGGCGGCTTAGATCGATTGTGCGGAAGGCATCATGCACGATCAATTCGGCTATCGCGCGTCCGGCCGCTGCACCTTGCTGCGCGCCATGCCCGGAAAAGCCGCAGGCAAAGTAGAAGTTGGTAAGATCGGGGTGCGGGCCGATGATGGCGTTCTGGTCGAGCGTGTTGAAGTCGTAGTAGCCGGCCCAAGCGTTCACAGCCTTAACGCTCTCGAACACGGGCACGCGCGCCGCCAGCTGGGGCCATACGTTGCTGTCGAAGAAAGCGTAGTCGATCTGATCGAGGTCGTCGGCGGGCGGCTCCTCGTCTTCTTCCGGGGACTTGCCGCACAGGAAGAACCGCCCCTCGGGCCGGAACCAAACGCCGGAAGGGTCGACGGTCAGCGGTGCTCGGCGCAAAGTTTCGGGGGCTTGCCGGCAATCGATGACGTAGACGAAACGTTTGCGTGGCTCGACCGGCAAGGCGAGGCCGGCCATTGCCGCGAGCTTTCCAGCCCACGGCCCTGCGGCGTCGACGAGTGCCTCGCACGCCAGCCTTGGCCCACTAGCGAGCTGCACCGCCTCGACGCGGTTGCTCGCGTCTATGCGCGTCACCTCATCGTGAAGCAGCACGACGCCCCGTGCTCTTGCTGCATTGCGCAGGAGCGATGCCAAGCTCGAGGGATCGAACCAGCCCTCCCCGGACATGCCGAAGGCGCCGGCGCGGACGCCTTCGGTCGCGAGCCACGGGAACCTGAGCGACAGCTCGTTGGCATCGAGCAGAGCTATGCTCGCGCCGTGGAGCTGTTGAAGTGCAACGTTTTCCGACAACAACTTGACGCTGTCCTGGGCGGCGAGGATGAGATAGCCCTGCTCACGAAAACCGACCTCAGCGTCAGGGCTGAATGTGGTCGTCAATGTGCGGATCAGCGAAAGCGTGAACTGCGACATTGCGATATTCTCAGGCGTCGAAAATTGCTGACGCACCCCACCGGCGGAGCGCGCCGTGCTCGCCTGCGCGTAACTCGGATCGCGCTCTATGAGAACAATGCGGCGGGCCTCACATGCGCTATCGCAGCTCAAGAAGTAAGCGACGGCGCTGCCGACGATTCCACCACCCACAATCACGACATCGGCACTGTCCACGGCCGCTCCATGCGCTGGTGAGGTCGCACCCATCGTTTTCAGCATGACACATTCCCGAGCGCATAGCGCGAGGGAATTCGCC